>NZ_CP046606.1:1200000-1800000 GCF_030408355.1 Corynebacterium afermentans subsp. afermentans | reverse complement strand
CCTATCCCATTTGTCGGCGGTGTCTGGGGCGAATATCGCCATTGTGGCCACCTTTGCCACGGTGGCGGCGGCTGCGATAGGCGCGGGGCTGCGCGGCAGGATCGCCGCCTCCGCGGTGGCGCTTTTGGTCTACGCCGCGCTGGTGGGGCCGGAGCCGAGCGTGCTGCGCGCCTCAGTATCCGGCCTGGTGGGGCTGGTGGCGGTGCTTGCCTCCCGGCAAGCCGAGCCCGTCCACGCGTTGTGCCTGTCCGTCGTCGGGTTGGTGCTGGTGGATTCGGACCTGGCGGTGCACTACGGATTCGCCCTGTCAGTGGCGGCGACGGCGGGCATCGTGGCGCTCTACCCGCTGCTGTACCGCGCGCTGGCGGTGACTGCCTGGCCGGACATCCTTGTGCGGGCACTGGCCGTGGCGGTGGCGGCGGACCTAGCCACCATGCCGATTGTGGCGCTGATGGCAGGCAGAGTCTCGCTGGTTTCTGTCGGTGCCAACGTGCTGGTGGCACCCGTGGTGGGGCCGGTGACGGTGCTCGGCCTCGTCGCCGCGGTTTGCTCACTGCTGCCCGGCTGCCTGGAGGTGCCGGTGCTGTGGTGCGTGGAGCCACTGGCGTGGTGGGTGCACACGGTGGCTCGGGTGGGGGCGGGGCTGCCCAGCGCGACGGTGAGCGCAACCCCGCTTACGGCCTTGGTGGCCTACGGGTGGGTCGTTGCCGGTTTCCTGGCGGGCCGCCCGCGCGCGACGGTGTGCGCCGCGGCCGCATGCGTGATTGTTGCCGCCGCGATGAATCAGCCCGCCGCACCGGTGGATTACACCGGGCTGCGCGCGTATGTGGTGGACACCGCCGAGGAGGCTGAGCCGGTGCCGCAGTGGGCGCAGCTGGTGGTTGTGCTTGAAAGCGGCCCGCCGAAGAAACGTCCTGTAGCCACCCGCGACGGCATCCCCGTGATCTTCCCCAACCGAAAAGGCACCTGACCGGCGGGCAAACGCCACCGATCAGGTGCCTTTTGGGCTCAGCGAGGCCTACTCGCTGCTCGAGTCAGAGCTCAGCTGCTCGCCCGGGGTGCAGTTCTTCCACAGCAGCGTGACAACGAGTGCTGCCACGGCAACCGCGCCAGCGCCGCCGATCAACGTGCCGTGCTCGCGGCCGAACGCCTGCAACTGGCGGTTGATGCTGTCCACCTGTTGCGCAACATCCGGGTTGTACAGGCCCGTCTTCTGCTGCAGCTGGGTGTTGAAGTCCTGCAGTGCCGAGTGCGCTTGCTGCGAGAACTCGTCGACCCACGGCAGGTTGACCTGCGAGCCAATCGCGATCGGGATCAGCGCGAGCAGCGGCAGCCCGAATCCGACACCGGTGGCGATGCAGCGACCGCGCTCCTCATCCGTCAGCGCCGAGGAACCAGACGGCGCAGGGGCCGGGTCGGTGGGCTTTTCGGGCACCGGAGCGGGCTCGGTGACGGTGACGTCGATGGTGGCCTTGCTCGGGTCCTTGTCGGGGCGGGTGATTTCGACCTCGACGGGGTAGGTGCCCGGGGTGACGTCTTGCGGCGGGGTGACGATGACGTTGCCGTCGGGTTTGACCTCGACCCAGTCGGGCACGCTGGGCGCCGGGGTGACGGTGGCGTCGTCAGGCAGTGCCGGTGCCGGGATCTCGGTGGTGCCGCCCGGGGTGACGCTGACCTCCGGCGGGTAGACGTCGGTGGGCGCTTCGGGAGCGGTGACGGTGACGTCGATGGTGGCCTTGCTCGGGTCCTTGTCGGGGCGGGTGATTTCGACCTCGACGGGGTAGGTGCCCGGCTTGACGTCTTCCGGCGGGGTGACGATGACGTTGCCGTCGGGTTTGACCTCGACCCAGTCGGGCACGCTGGGCGCCGGAGTGACGGTGGCATCATCCGGCAGTGCCGGCGCCGGGATTTCAGTGGTGCCACCCGGGGTGACGCTGACCTCCGGCGGGTAGACGTCGGTGGGCGCTTCGGGAGCGGGCTCGGCCGGCACAGACGCCGGGTCGAACGGGTTGGTGCCCTTGTTCACCTCGTCCTCGTTGGACACACCGTCGCCGTCCCAGTCGGACACCTGCGCCATCGGCGTGCCGTCGACCGCCACGAGAGTGAACCGGGCGGTGACGTCCTCGTCAGCGGGCACGCCTGGGCGGTAGGTGACGGTGACGTCGGCGGAGGCGTCGAAAAGCGACGCGAGCTCCGCGACCGACTCCTTGCCGGTGTACAACTTCGCCAGCGCCTCCAGCGTCGGACCCACTGCGGTGATGTTGCCGCGGGCATCCGGGTCGGAGATCTGCCATAGCCCGTTGTGGTCGTGCGTTGCGGTGATGTGCGCCTCGGAGACATCCGGAGCGACATCGAAGGTCAGAAGCGCCGTGCCGGAACCGCCGAGCGCGGCGGTGACGGGGTCGCCGTAGCCCGGGTTGTAGGGCAGCTCGGCGGTGACCCGGATCTCCTCCGTCTCGTACGAGCCGTCCGGGTAGCGGATGGTCACGGTGGTGGTAAAGACATCGCCCGGTGCCGCATCCGCAGGCAGAGTGACGTAGGCGGTGCCGTCGTCGGCGATGACGAACTCCGGGTTATCCACGGTGAAGGTGGTGCCCTCCGGCATGGAGTGGTCGCCGACCTGCGGCAGGGTCACCTTGGCGCCCGGCTGGGCGTGGGTCTGGTCCCAGAACGGGGTGTGTGTGGTGGACAGCGATTCACCCACGGTCAGGGTGGTCTCCACGACGTCCTTGGTGCCGTCCGGGTAGGTCACGGTGATCGACGCTGTCTGCTCGCCGGGCACGGAGGTGTCCGGCTCGGTGGTCCACTCGATGTGGGTGCCCGGCGGGAAGGTGTCGGCGTTGACGACGGCGGTGGTGGCCGAAGGGGCGTCGACAAGCTGCTGCGTAAACACCGGGCGGGTGACAGGCTGGTGGGACTCGTTCATCGGGGTCGCGGGGGCCTCGATGACGGTGACCTCCACCGGCACCCGGTCCTCGGTCTTGTCCGGGTAGGTCACCACCACAGTCGCGGCAGTGGTGCCAGGTTTGGAGGTGTCGGGCTCGCTGTCCCAGGTGATGGTGGTGCCGGCCGGCAGGTCGGACGCGTTGGCGATAGCGGTGGCGGCGTTCGGCGCAGGCGTGTCCTCCACGGCCTGGATGCCCTGGCCCTGCGGGTCGTGTGTGTCGGCCTGGCTCGCCACGTCAACGGTGACCTCCACGGTGTCCGTGGAGCCGTCCGGGTAGGTCACCACCACCGTGGCTTCCTTTGCGCCCGGAGTAGAGGTGTCCGGGGCAGTTTCCCAACCGAATGTGGTCCCCGCGGGAAGGTCGGCCACGTTCGCCACGGAGTTTCCGGCCTGCGGCACATCGTCGCTGGTGACGCTCTGATCCTTTCCAACCGGGTCGTGTTGGTCGGCCATGGAACCGACGGCAACTTGGACGTTGACCTTGTCCGTGGTGCCGTCCGGGTAGGTCACCACCACCGTCGCGTCCTTCGTGCCCGGGGTAGAGGTGTCCGGGGCGTCCTCCCAAGTAATCGTGGTGCCCTCGGGGAGCAGCTCCGGGTTGGCAATAGACGCGGACGCCTCAGGGGCATCGCCCTGCTGAACAGATTGGTCTTGGCCGACCGGGTTGAACTGCTGGGACTGCTCGCGGACGCTGACTTTTACCTTCACGGTCTCAGTGGAACCGTCGGGGTAGGTCACCAGCACTTCGGCGTCCTTGTCGCCCGGGGCGGAGACGTCAGGCTCGGTCTTCCAGGTCACCGTGGTGCCGGCAGGCAGCTCGGAGACGTTGGCAATCGAGCCGGTGGCCGCCGGCACTTGCCCGTGGTTGGTGCTCTGCGGCTGGCCCTCCGGGGAGAACTGGTCGGCCTGGGAGCGCACGGCAACAGTGACCTTCACAGTGTCGGTCGTGCCGTCCGGGTAGGTCACCAGGACCTCGGCGTCCTTATTGCCCGGGGTAGAGGTGTCCACTGGCTGGGTGAACTCGAAGTGGGTGCCGGCCGGCAGGTCGTCGACGTTGCCAACGGAAGCGCGAGGCACGACGCTGTCGCCGACGTTGACGGTCTGCTCGCCAGCGCTCGGGGTGTGCTGCTCGTTCATCGGGGTCTTCGGTGCCGCGACAACGTGGACGGTGACCGGGACGCGATCCACCGTGCCGTCCGGGTAGGTCACCAGCACGACGGCCGGGACGTCGCCGGTTGCAGAGGTATCCGGCGCGACCGACCACGTGTAGACGGCATCGGCCGGCAGCTCCGCCACGTTGGCGATGGCCGTGCGCGCCGGCGGCGCGTCGACGCCCTCGACAGCGGTGATGTCCTGGCCGGCAGCGTCGTGCTGGTCGGTGTGGGTGCGCACGATGACCTTCGCCGGCACGCGGTCGACGGAGCCGTCCGGGTAGGTCACCACGACAACGGCGTCCTTGACGCCGGATGTGGAGGTGTCCACCGGCTGCTCCCAGGTGAGGTTCGTGCCGTCCGGCAGGTCGCCGGACACCGACGCGCGCGGGTCGGCGGCCTCGCCCTGGTTCACCACCTGGTCGGCGGCGGTGGGATCGTGCATCTCGGCGTCGTCGCGCACCTGCACCACAACCGTGAGGGTCTCCGTGGTGCCGTCGGGATAGGTCACCAGCACCTCGCCTGTTTTCTGTCCAGGCGAGGAGGTGTCGGGCGTGGACACCCAGGTGAACTCGGTGCCGTCCGGCAGCTCGTTGGCGTTGTCCACGGAGTCGGCGGCCTGCGGCTGCGCGCCCTTGTCCACCACCTGCAGCCCCGCGTGCGGGGTGTACTGCTGCTCGTTGGAGCGGACGCTAACGGTCACGCTCACGGTTTCGCTGGTCCCGTCGGGGTACTCCACGCGCACCACGGCGTCCTTCACACCGCTGCTCGAGGTATCCGGTGCGCTCTCCCACGTCAACTTGGTGCCCACCGGTAGCGAATCCGGGTGCACAATGGAGGCGGCGGGCGCGGGGTCTTCGCCGATGTTGACGGTCTGGGTCCTGCCGGCGGGGGCGTAGTACTGCTCGTCGGTGCGTACGTCGACCTGCACGCTGACGCGGTCGACGGAGCCGTCCGGGTAGGTCACCAGCACCACTGCGTCCTTGGCACCGGAGGTCGCGGTGTCCACGGGAGATTCGAAGGTGAAGGTGGTGCCTTCGGGCAGGTCGTTTGCGTTGCTTATCGACGCCTTCGGGTCCACCGCAGCATCCCTATCCACCGTCTGCGGCTGGCCAGTCGGCTCGTTCGCGTCCGCAAGCGGGCTCACAACGATCTGGGTTGTGACCTCCTCGGAGGAGCCGTCCGGGTAGGTGACGGTGATGGAGACGTCCTGGACGCCGGTCTGGCTGGTGTCCGGTGGCGTCTGCCAGGTGTAGGTGGCGCCGGGCAGGTCGTCTGTGTTGGCGATGGAGTCCTCCGGGCGCAGGTCCTTGGCGCCGTTTTCCACGGTGCGCACCTTGGGCGTGGGGGTGGAGGTGTCGGCCTGCGGCCGCACGGTGACGGTGACCTCGACGGTGTCGGTGGAGCCGTCGGGGTAGGTCACCTTCACGGTGCCGGTCTTGTCGCCGGGGGAGGAGGTGTCAGGCGTGCTGTCCCATTCCACCTTCGTGCCGGCCGGCAGGTCCGAAAGGTTGCCGATGGATGCGGCGGCGTCCGGGGTGGCGCCGTTGTCCACGGTCTGTTCCGCGGCGGCGGGAGCGTAGTCGTCCGCAAGCGGGGTGACGGTGACCGTCACGGTGATGGTGTCGACCGTGTCGTCCGGGTACACCACGCGTACCTCGACGTTGTCGAACGTGCCGGGCTTGTCCGTCGACGGCGGGTTGACAAACTCGAAGTGCGTGCCAGTCGGCAGCGAGTCCGCGTCTGCCACGGCATCGCGGGCGTTCAGCGCGCTGGTGGCCTGGACGGTGACGTCCTGGCCGGCCGGATCGTTGGTCGTGTTCATCGGCTCTGCCGGCTTTGGCGTCACCTTGACCTGCACCGGCACGTCATCGGTGGAGCCGTCCGGGTAGGTCACGCGCACGACCGCGTCCTGGGTGCCGGTTGCGCTGGTGTCCGGCTCGGTGGCCCAGGTAAAGGTGGTGCCGGCGGGCAGGTCGCCGATGTTGGTGATCGCCGACTCGGGGTACGCCTCGGCGCCTTCGACCACGTCGATGTCCTGGCCAGCGGGGGAGTTGGTGTCCGCCTGCGGGCGCACCGTGACGGTTGTGGTGACCTTTTCGGTGGAGCCGTCCGGGTAGGTGACAACCACGGTGACCTCTTGCTTGCCTGGCTTCGAGGTGTCCACCGGGTTCTCCAGCGCGAGCGTGGTGCCTTCCGGCAGCGTGTCCTCGTTGGCCAGCAGGTCTTCTGCCGTGACGTGGTCTCCGATGTCGGCGGTGACGTCGGCGCCCTGCGGGTCGGCCGAGTCCGACAAGGGCCGCACGGTCACCTTCACGGCAACCGTGTCCACGGTGCCGTCGGGGTAGGTGATGATGACGTTGGTGGAGTGGGTGCCAGGCTGCGCGCCCGCCGGCGGCACCTCGAAGGCGAACTTTGTCCCTTCCGGCAGGTCGCCGGCGTTTGCGATCGAGTCCTTCGGGTCGGCGTCGGTGCCGTAGTCCACGGTCTGATCCTGGCCTTCAGGGGAGAACGTGTCGGCCTGCGAGCGCACAACAACGCTCACCGGCACCTTCTCCGTGGAGCCGTCCGGGTAGGTGACCACCACAACGGCGTCCTTCGACCCCGGCGAGGAGGTGTCGGGTGCTTCCTCCCATTCGAACGTGGTGCCCTTCGGCAACGATGCGGTATCGGCGATGGAGTCTTGCGCCTTCGGCGTGGCACCGTTGTCGACGGTCTGCGTTTTCGCCACCGGAGCGTACTGGTCGGCCTGGGTGCGCACTTCCACCTGCACCTTGATGTCCTCGGTGGTGCCGTCCGGGTACGTCACGCGCACCACGCCGTCCTTCGTGCCTGGCGAGGAGGTGTCCGGAGTGGTGGCCCACTCGAAGCGGGTGCCGTCGGGAAGCTGCTGGCTCGGCAGCAGGGACAGCTCCGGGTCGAGCGTCGTGTCTTGATCCACCACCTGCACCGCCGGCTGCGGCGCGTACTGCTCGTTTTGCGGGGTCACCGTCACCTGCACCTGGACGCGGTCCTCAGTGCCGTCCGGGTAGGTGACAACAACCACGGCGTCCTTCGTGCCCGGCGTGGAGGTATCCGGGGTGTCCTCGAACTCGAAGGTCGTGCCTTCCGGCAGCTCGCTTGCGTTGCTTATCGACGCCTTCGGGTCCACCTCAGCACCATTGTCCACCGTCTGCGGCTGCCCGGACGAGTCGAACTGCTCCGCCTGGGTGCGCACGTGCACCGTCACCTCTACCCGGTCCACGGTGTCGTCGGGGTAGGTGACCAGAACAACGGCCGGCTTCGCGCCGGACGTTGAGGTATCCACCGGAGTTTCGAAGGCGAAAAATGTGCCGGCCGGCATGTCGTCGGCGTTGGCGATAGAGGCGCGCGCGGTCGGCGTATCGCCCAGGTTGACCGTCTGGTCCTGACCAGCCGGGTCGTTGGTCTGGTTCAGCGGCTTTGTGGGTGCCGGGGTGATGCGCACCGTCACCTCCACGCGGTCTACCGAGCCGTCGGGGTAGGTCACCAGGACCACTGCGGGGAAGTCGCCCTCCTTGTCGGTGGACGGCGGCGTTTCCCAGCTGTAGGTTGCGTCCGCCGGCAGGTCCACCACGTTGGCGATGGCGGAGCGCGCCTCCGGTACAGAGGTTCCCACGACGGCCTCGGTGGTTTGGCCCTGCGGGGTGAACTCCTCCGCCTGCGGGGTCGGTGTGACGGTGACTTTGGCGAAGACCGTCTCCTGCGAGCCGTCCGGGTAAACCACCTGCACGGGGATCGTGTACTCGCCGGGCGCGGTGCCAGCGGGCGGGGTGGCGGTGAACCCGCCGGTGCCCGCGCCTGAGGCTGCCAGCGTGGTCCAGCCGGAAACGGGGGCACCGGAGGCGTCGACAGGCGTGCCGTAGCTGAATTTTGTGCCCTCCGGAACGGACGTGTCCGTCTGGTTCAGTGTGACGGCCTTGCCGGGGAAGGTTTCCATGGCGGGGTAGGCAGGCTGGCTCACCGCGTTTTGCCCCTTGGCCACGATGAAGGAGTCAGACGCGAGCAGGTCGCCGATGCCACTGTAAAGGGTTGCCGAGTACACGGTTCCGGCGGCAGCAGAGGGGTCCGCAGACACCGGGAAGGTGCATGCGTTCGCGTCCGAAAGCGAGGACACCGGGCACTCCTTGACCACCTTGCCAGTGGTTTCGTTGCGCCAGACGATGCGGTTGCCCGGCACCGGCGGCAGCGTGCCCGTGACATTGAGCTGCGCCGTGCCGTCCAGCGGCGACGGGTTCAGCAGCTGGTCGTAGTTGGGAATGTCCAACTTCACCGGCCCGTAGGGCACGACCGCGAAGCCGAAGTTGTAGAAGTTGTCCGGCGCGGGGTTCATGCCCGGCACGATGGCCGCGGCGGGGCGGGGAGCCTCGCCGGCGTTGTCGTTGTACTTCTGGAACACCGGGGTAGGGAAAGGTGAGTACGCGTTGACCTGCTGGCCGTTCTGGTCCGTGACCCACATGTACATGCGCGAGTTGCCGGAGAGTTCCTTGTAGTCGGTGCGCAGGGTGTACTGGCCGTTTTCGTCGGTCTTTCCGGTGACGGTCACCGCGATCGGTTCGTTGCCGGCAGCCCGCATTTCCTCGAGCATGGCCTTGATAGCGCCCGCTCGCTGCGCCAGCGTGATCTTGGAATCTTTTTCAATGGCCTCGACGCGCTTTTGGGCTTCGGGGGTCAGCACCGAAGCGAAGACGTTGTAACCCTCGAGGTTGGTGTCGCCGTCGCCCGTGTTGCGGGTGGGCGGGCCGACCTGGCGGTCGCCCTTGAGCGTGTCCATCCACACAAAGCCGGAGATCGTATCGGTCACCTGCAGGGTAGTCGCCGGGTTGTTCAGCGGGCCGAGGGGATCAACCTTGACGCTGGGGGCGGACATGTAGCTTGTGGCGGGGTCTACCACCTCGGTGAGGAAAATGCCGGTGCGCTGGATATTCTGGCCAGCCAGCTGGAACATGCCTGACGCGTCCGCGGGGTACTGGCCAGAGCCCGGTGCCACGCCGACCCAGGAGTTGGGCACGATGCCGCCGGATTGGCGGGTGTAGACGTACTGGTTGCCCGTTTCCGGGTTGACCAGGTCTTTTTCCGCCACCCACAGGCGGTACGCCTGCTGGCCGTTGCCCACGCCGGAGGCGTTGAACAGGTGCGGTTTGCCGTTGGCGTCGTAGAAGGAGACGTAGTTGCCCTTTTTATCCTTGACCAGGTTGCCGTTTGCGTCGCGCATGCGCAGGTCGAAGGCGTAGGCGCCGGCGGCCTGCCCTGCAAGGGGCTGGGACTGGGCTGCGTAGACGGGAGAAAGCGTGCCGTCGGAGTCGCGGAACTGCATGAACACGGTGACACCGTTGAGACCCATGGAGTCGTTGATGCTCGACGGCGCGGTTGACTCCATGACGCCGACGCGCCCGGACAGCAGGCTCCCGGCGTTAGTGAGGTCGGCAGCGCTGTTGACGTAGCCGTTTTTGATGGCGTCTGCGTCGATGGTTCCAGCCGGGGCAGACCACTTCGAGTCGGCCGGGCTGCTGTTGGTCACAGCCTCAGCTTCTGGGGCGGTGTCGGGGGAGGCCACCGCATGCGTAAGCGGGGCAACGGTGGCAAGGGCAAGTGCGGCGGCAGCGATGGAGGTGCCGCGGCGGCGGGAGGTCAGGTGCGTGCTCAAAGGGGATCCTTCCGTTGTGTTGTGCTGGTCCGGTACGGGCCCGGCGGATGCTCACGGGCGGTGACGCTTTGCGCAGTCTCCAATAGAAGTATGAAGCCACACTGCGGAATTTGCCAGGGTTTTACGGGGACTAAAACCCTGTGTGATTGTGGGGAATACCCCGGTGCGATGGAAGTCTGTGCGGCAGCGGCTCGGGACGTAAGATGGCGCGCATGCTCAACCCCGTGCACCTGGTGCTCGGCGAGGACGATTTCCTCGCCGAGCGCGCAACCAAAGCCATCGTCGCCCAAGCCGGCGAGGGCGTGGAGGTGACCACCCTGCGCGCCGGCGACGTCTCCGAGGGTGAGATCGCGATGGCCACCAGCCCGTCGCTGTTCGCGGAGGACCGCGTAGTGGTGGTCAAGCACGCGGAACTTGCCGGCAAGGAACCCACCGAGATCCTCCTGCAGGCGTGTGTGAACCCCGTGCCGGGCATCACGCTGATCGTCGAGCACACCGGCGGCGGACGCCAAAAGGCGATGGTGAAGAAGTTTGCCAAGGTCGCCGAGGTGCACAAGGCTGATGCGCTGAAAGACAACGAACGCCGCTCCTGGCTGATGGAGGAGTTCCGCAGCCACGGTGTGCGCCCCACCCCGGACGTGGCCGCCGCGGTGCTGGAATCGGTCGGCTCGGACCTTCGCGAGCTCGCCTCCGCCGTCAGCCAGCTGGTCAGCGACACCGAGGGCGAGCTCACGGTCGAAGCCGTGCGTGCCTACTACGTGGGCGTGGCTGAGGTCGCCGGTTTCGACATCGCGGACCAGGCAGTGGCGGGACGCGCGGACCGGGCGCTCGCCTCCACCCGTCGCGCGCTGCAGCTGGGCACCAGCCCGGTGTCCATCGCGGCGGCGCTCGCACGCAAGGTCGGCGACATCGCCAAACTGCACGGCGTGCGCGGCAACCCGGACCAGCTGGCGCGCACCGTCGGCATGCATCCGTACGTGGCGAAAAAGACCATGCAGGTGGCGCGCCAGTGGAGCGGGGACGCGGTCTCCCACGCCGTGATCATCGTCTCCGATTTGGACGCCGAGGTGAAAGGCCAAGGCGGCGACCCGGAGTTCGCCCTCGAAAACGCGGTGCGACGCATCGCTGAGCTGGCATGATCGCGCCGGGCGATCTTGCGGTCATCGTCGGGCTCAACCTGATCGGTGCCGCCGCCCCCGGCCCGGACATGGTCCTGCTCATGCGCACGGCGACCCGATCGCGAAAGCACGCCTGGGCGACCAATCTGGGCATCCACACCGGCGCCGCGTTGTGGTTCACGCTCACCGTCGTGGGCGCGGCGGCGCTGCTGCACGCGGTGCCGCAGGCCGTCGCCGCCATACAGGTCGTCGGCGGCGCGGCGCTGATCTGGATGGGCCAGCACAACCTGCGCGGCGGGCTGCGCGACAGGCACGATCCACCCGCGGATCTGGAGGAAGCGGTGCAGCGGTTGGGCTCGGTGCAAGCTGCCTATCGACGAGGCGTGGCCACCAACCTGGCCAACCCCAAAATCGTGGTCGCGCTGACCGCCATGATCGCGCCGCTTTTGCCCGCGAACCCATCACTGACAACCGCGGTGATTGTCATCGCCGCGCTCTGGCTCAGCTCATTCGCCCTGTTCGGGGCGGTCGCGCAGATCACCTCGGCAGAACGGGTGCGCCGGAAGTTCCTCCGCGCCGGGCCGTACATCGACATTGCCGCGGGCGCGTTTTTCATGGTGGTCGGCGCCGTGCTCATCGCCCGCGGGCTGGTCGGCGTGGTCTAGAGGTAGCGGCGCAAAAACTGTGCCGTCCGGTGCGTCGCGCTAGGCGAGTCGAACCAGGTGTGGCCGCCGCCCTCGACGCGCTCGATGCGCACAGGTGCGGAGCAGAGCTCGAAGTCGAAGGTGGTGATGCTGCCGGAGCGCGATGTTGATGCCACCATGGTGCAATCGTTTTTGCGGGCGAGGGTGCGCGCCACGTTCTCCACGGACTCGAAAGGCGCGCCGTGGCGGAAACCGCCGTTGTAGCCCACCACGCCGTCCTTGGTGCCGTGCATGATCATCGTCGGCACTTCGCCTGACGTGCAGCCGGTGACGGTGGGGGAGTAAAACGCGCCCGCCACCGACGCCACGCCGCGCACCGTCTCCGGGGCGTGGCAGGCCAGCGCGGCGACCATGCCGCCGCCGTTGGACAGCCCCACGGCGACGGTGCGGGAGGTGTCGGCGTTGTAGCGCGAAGCAACGTCGTTAAGCACGGCTTTTGTGTACGCGACATCCTCGTCGATGCTGGTGTCCGCGTACGGCGCGCCTCCCCAGGCGTTGTCGACGCCCTGGCCGTAGACCACGATCGCGTCCGGGAACTGGCTTTCCAGGTTGGAGTAGTCGTGCATGTTGCCCGAGGTGTGGTGCCAGCCGCCGAAGCCTAGCACCACCGGGTAGGACTTCTCCGCGTCGAAGCCGCGCGGCAGCACCACGTCGTAGGTGCGGGTGCGCCCATCAACCTGCAGCGAGTGGGTGTGCTCGCGCGAAGGCGAGGTGACCTTGCCGTTTTTCACCATCGGAATCGCGATAGCGATGCTGGCCAACAACGCCGCCAGCACCCCGAGCGCGCGCACCTGCTCCGGGTCCACGCCCGGAGCGTAGCGGGCCAATAGCGCCTCAAACTCGGGGGAGGAACTTAGCTGCTGCGCCTCGGCCGGCGCGACCGGCGACGACAGCGACAGGGAGGTGGCAAGCGCAGCTGCGAGCGCGCGGCGTGAGTGTTTCACAGCGGGTACATCGATTCTTGGTTCAAAGGGGTTTACACACGAAACGCCCCGTGCACCGGTTAAACGATGCACGGGGCGAAACACGATGGAATTAGTCCATCTTGTTCAGGGCGCGAGCCATGTTGGACTTCTTGTTCGCCGCGGAGTTGCGGTGGAACACGCCCTTGGTCACAGCCTTGTCCAGCTTGCGGGAAGCCACGCGCAGCTGCGCCTCAGCGGCAGCCTTGTCGCCGGACTCCACAGCCTCGCGGAACTTGCGGATCTCCGTGCGGGTGGCGGAGCGGACGGACTTGTTGCGCTGACGACGCTTCTCGTTGGTGAGAACGCGCTTCTTCTGCTGCTTGATGTTAGCCATTATGAAATACCTCTTGGTTTCTCAATCGAACACGGATGTCGTCGCCCCAGCCGGGTAAAAACGCGCACTGCTTTGGCTATGAACGCGAACCCAAGGTCCTGCCCGCGTAGCAGCACGCACCCGAAAGTGGCCGGAGACGGTCAACTTGAGCAGGATAACAGCCCGTCTCTACCGGGACAAACTGGCCTTAGAGCCACTGGAAGCGCTCGCGCAGCGTGTTCGCCACACGCTCGAAGCGACGCTGCGGCACGGTTGTGCCGCGCCGGTGCACGTCGGCCTCCGGCACAATGAGGGTCTTGTCCAAGCGCACCCAGCAGGGGTGGCCGGATGCGTCCCAGTCGCCGGGGCCGATCTCAAACCAGCGGTCGTCTTCCGCGTGGCCTGCTTCCGGGGAGATCAGCAGGCCCAAGATGTCGCTGTGCTCCCGGCCCACCACCAGCATCGAGCGCTCTTTCGGCGGGTGCGACGGCACGGTCACCCACACCACCTCGCCGGGTTCGGCGCCGCCGTCCATGTCGGGGGCGTAGTAGACGTTGCGGGGCACCGAGCCGGTGGGGCGCACGTCCATGCGCGAGGCGCGCTTGCGGCGCATCTCAATCTGGTTGGCCACCCGGTCGTGCAGCAGAGCCAGACCCTGGTCGAGCGATGCCGTGCGGGGTCGCGCACTTTTGCGCTTAAATCGCTCGAACGCCACGTTGGCACCTCCACATTGCAGTTATCTGCAACCTTAAGCTGTCTCGCCTGCTGGGACAAGGGGTTTCTGCTGATCGGCTGAAACTCCTTTGAGCGCCCACAGCAGCAGGATGGTGCACACGATCGTCATCAGGGCGGCCCCGAGCATCTGCTGCCACCCGATCTCCGTGGCGTTCGGGTCGAGCATGTCCACCGCGCCGGAGCAGAAGAACACGGTGTTGCCGACGGCGTGCAGCGCGATCCCGGCCTCAAGCCCGCCGGTGCGCCACGTCAGCACCGCGGTGCACACGGCGAATACGGCGATATCGATCAGCCCGATCCAGTTGTAGGTGTGGCTGGCCACAAACAGCACGCCCGGTAGCGCGTAGGCGAGCCACGCCGGCGCGCGCCACTGCCCGAGGATCTGCGGCAGCGCGCCACGGAAGACGTACTCCTCGGCCGCGGACTGCAGCGGCACGGCGATCAACAGGGCCGCGATTAGGGTCAACCGGAACGGGTTGATGGTGGTATCGGCGGCGGCGCCCCGGAGGACGTCGATAAGCAAAGATACTGCGTACACCGCACCCACCACAGCGAGCGAGCGCCCCAGCACACCCCACCGCAGCCGCAACGCGGTGCTGTGCAGCGCACGCGGGCGGCGGCCGGCGATAAGTGCTGCGAGAAACGGCGCCGGCAGGATCGCGGCGATGAGCAGCACCTGGACCAGCGGGGTAAGCGGATCCGCCGTGCCCGCCAGCAGGTCAAGATAGTTCCGCCCGCTCAGGCCCGCCGCCAGCCCGAGGAGCATCGCGGAGATAGCCACGAAGGCGATGACCAACCCCACCAGCACGAGAAGTTCAATCAGCGCCCGCCACCACGCGGCGGGTCGGGTGCGATCAGTGAGTCCGAGACGGTGATAAGGCATGGTGCGTACCGTAGCGCGGGGTGACGCAAAGTAGGATGTGGCAACTATGGCCGCCAAATCGACAAATTTTGCAGAGGAAACGTTCACGGATCCCGCCCGGATCCGCAACTTCTGCATCATCGCGCACATCGACCACGGCAAGTCCACGCTGGCAGACCGCATCTTGCAGCTGTCCAACGTCGTCGCCGAGCGCGAGATGCGCGACCAGTACCTCGACAACATGGACATCGAGCGCGAACGCGGCATCACCATCAAGGCGCAAAACGTGCGCCTGCCGTGGGTGCCCAAGACCGGCGATCACGTCGGCGAGCAAATGGTGCTGCAGATGATCGACACCCCGGGCCACGTTGACTTCTCCTACGAGGTCGCCCGCAGCTTGGACGCCTGCGAGGGGGCAATTTTGCTTGTCGACGCAGCCCAGGGCATCGAGGCACAAACCCTGGCCAACCTGTACATGGCCATCGACAACGAC
The DNA here is from genome assembly GCF_030408355.1 of Corynebacterium afermentans subsp. afermentans. Taxonomy (NCBI): domain Bacteria; kingdom Bacillati; phylum Actinomycetota; class Actinomycetes; order Mycobacteriales; family Corynebacteriaceae; genus Corynebacterium; species Corynebacterium afermentans. The sequence goes on along the minus strand of NZ_CP046606.1, from coordinate 1,785,047 downwards.
CTCGAGATCATCCCGGTTTTGAACAAGATCGACCTGCCGGCGGCGGACCCGGAGAAATACGCCCTGGAGATCGCCAACATCATCGGCTGCGAGCCGGAGGATGTGCTGCGCGTCTCCGGCAAAACCGGCGAGGGCGTGCCGGAGCTGCTGGACCGCGTGGTGGATCTCATCCCGGCGCCGACGTCCCCGGCGGGCGCGGCAGCGCCTGACGCCGACGCGCCGGCCCGCGCGCTGATTTTCGACTCGGTCTACGACACCTACCGCGGCGTGGTCACCTACATCCGCATGATGGACGGCACGCTCGAGCCGAACCAGAAGGTGCTGATGATGAACACCGGCAAGACGCTCGAGATCCTCGAGATCGGCGTTGTCTCGCCCACGATGAAAAAGACCAAGGGGCTAGGCCCCGGCGAGGTGGGCTACCTCATCACCGGTGTGAAAGACGTGCGCGACACCCGCGTCGGCGACACCGTCACCTGGGCTTCCAAGGGTGCTGAGGAACCGCTCGAGGGCTTCGAAGAGGTCAAGCCCATGGTGTACTCGGGCCTGTTCCCGGTCAGCCAGGAGGACTTTCCCACGCTGCGCGAGAGCCTGGAGAAGCTGCAGCTTAACGACGCCTCCCTGACCTGGGAGCCGGAAACCTCCGTCGCGTTGGGCTTCGGCTTCCGCTGCGGATTCTTGGGCCTGTTGCACATGGAGATCACCCGCACCCGCCTGGAGCGCGAGTTCGACCTGGACCTGATCTCGACCGCGCCTTCCGTGACCTACCGCGTGGTCTCCGAGGACGGCACCGAGCAGCTCGTGCACAACCCCTCGGACTGGCCCAGCGGCAAGACCCCCGAGGTCTACGAGCCGATCGTGAACATGACCATCATCGTGCCCCAGGAGTTCGTCGGCTCCACTATGGAGCTGTGCCAGTCCAAGCGCGGACAGATGAAGAACATGGAGTACCTCTCCGAGGACCGCGTGGAGCTGCGCTACATCATGCCGCTCGGCGAGATCATCTTCGACTTCTTCGACATGCTGAAATCCCGCACCAAAGGCTACGCCTCGCTCAACTACGAGGAGGCCGGCGAGCAGCTCGCCGACCTGGTCAAGGTGGACATCCTGCTCCAAGGCGAGCCGGTGGACGCCTTCTCCGCCATCGTGCACAAGGACTCGGCGCAGTGGTACGGCAATAAGATGACCAAAAAGCTCAAAGAGCTCATCCCGCGCCAACAGTTCGAGGTTCCGGTTCAGGCCGCCATCGGCTCGAAGATCATCGCCCGCGAAAACATCCGCGCGCTGCGCAAGGACGTGCTGTCCAAGTGCTACGGCGGCGATATCTCCCGCAAACGCAAGCTGCTGGAGAAGCAGAAGGCCGGTAAGAAGCGCATGAAGAACATCGGCTCCGTCACCGTGCCGCAGGAGGCGTTCGTGGCGGCGCTGTCCACCGAAGGCGAGGAGTAGCTACTCCTCCACGAAGCGGAGGTGGCGTCCCTGCTTCGTGGCCTTCCTGAACACCGCCTGCAGAGCCCACACCAGCGCGAACATCAGCACGAAGATGATCAGCCCCATGCCGAGGTTGCCCCACAGGCCCTCCCAGCCGGCGGCCTGGGCCCAGTCCGGGGCACCGATTGCCGCGGCGACGAAACCCAAAATCAGGTTCATCGCTTCGGATCGTTTCGCCTCCGCCTCGGCGATTTCGCCGGAGACCTGCTCGAACTGGGTGCGGATCACGCCTTGGCGGGACTTGACCTTGGTGTCGAAATCGTCGCGTAGCTGGTCAAAACCGGTGGCGCGCTGCAGCCCTTTGAGCACGCGGGTGTCGATGTCGCGGCCCGGCACGCGCCTAAACCACAGCTTGTCGCGGATCTCAATGTGGTCCAGCTGCAGCTTCTCCAGACGCTCCAGGTCCGACTGCAACGCTTGGCGTTGCACCTGCTCGGTACCGGCGGCGCCATCTGCGCGGCTGGTGTGCGCCGCGGAGTCGCCGATGATCTTCAGCGACTTGCGCAGGTGCGTCTCGCCCGCCTGGGCGCGCATCTGCAGCATCACTAGGTCCACGAACCGGGTGTTGGCCAAAGACCAGTAGCGCATGCCTTCGCGGCTGGCGGATTTGCTGCGCACCAGGCCCACGCCGGACTCGGAGGTCATCACGGTCCAGGACGACAGCTTCGCCGCCACGAACCCGCTTAGCGCCTCGGGTGTTTGCAGTGGCACCTGCTCGGGGTAGGAGTCCGCCCCGGTGAGGATCTGCCAGGCCCATTGCTCGTGCCACTTCCAGGTGCTGTCTGGGTCGTCGAGCACCAACGGAGCGTCGATACGCGAAGGCACCGAGCCGTTGTTGCCCTCGCTCAAGGTTTCCAGCACCGACTTCGGCTTCGCGGGGTTGGGGATGGCCATGGCCACGCGCTGCGGGGCGGGCAACGTGAATGTGCTCGAGCACTCGCCTTCGCAGGTGGCCACGAGCCCGCCGCTGGTGGACAGCTTCATCGAGGTCTCGCGCCCGAGCGCGGAATCGATTTCGCGCACGGCGATGTTGACGAACTTGGTCAGGGCGAACAGCTGCGGCGGGCTGTAGTCGTAGTCGCCGGCGCGGTCGTAGAACTGCACCGAGTTGCGCGGCTTGGTCAGCGCGGCGCTCAAGAATCCTAGCGTGGCCGAAGAGAGGTTCTCCGCCACAACGTTGAGCACCAAAAACTCGCTGACCACGTGCGCCGGCTCCGGCACTTTGGCGGCCAGGTTGGTCAGGTGCAGGTCGTGGAACTGCAGCACCTCCGCCGACATGAGACGCAACGTCGCGGTGCCGTGGCTTCCGCGTGTGCCGCGCACCTGGTCCTCCCACGCCACCTGGTGGTCGTAGTTAACCAGCTCGAAGGCAGTTTCGTTGGGGACTGAGTCGAAGGCGAAGTGGTGCGCGGCGATCGCCGGGTCCCAGCCGGTATCAGCCAGGTCCTTCTCTTCGGTGGTGGTGGCGTTTGCTTGGCGACGCCTCCGGTTTTTCTCCACCACGTTTTCCAGCTCCGAGTGGTCGAACACCTCCCGGTTCGCGTGCGGGCGGTTATCCACGGTGCGCTTCACGTCCGCATCGACGGAGCCTGCGCCCACGGCGTCGTGCATCGGCTCCAAGAACCGGTTGCGCGCGTCGTTGTAGTAGGGCCGGCCGCCTTCAACGATGATGTCGCCGTAGTAGCCCTCGCGCTCGTCGGGTTTGCGGAAGACGCCGCGCGAATGGTCCCACATGGGGTTTTCAATGGTGCGAAGGCCTTTGTCGCGGCCGTAGGCCCAGCCGTGTGCGCCGAGGTCGAACGGTTTTCCGTCCGCAGTGAGGCTTGCGGCTTCCGGGATGGGAAGCACCAGAGAAAAGGACGCTAACCGCCACTCCGGTAGCATCGTTGCACTGAACGATTCCGGGACGAGGAAATCGTGTCCGATGTCCTGGTAAGAACGCACTTTCATAGTTGGAGGGTATCCCATGGGCTCCACCGTTTTCTTGCCGGATGTCGCCGTGCGCGAGCACGAGATTGAGGTGCCGGTGAGCCGAGAGGATGCGTCCTTAGGCAATATCAGCGTCTTTTGCCGCGAGCTTTCTACCGACGACTCCCTGCCGGCCATCGCGTATTTCCAGGGCGGGCCCGGCAAGCCCGGCCCCCGGACGCTGATGGAGTGGATTCCGGAGGCGCTGAAGCGCTACCGCGTGTTTTTGATGGACGAGCGCGGCACGGGCCGCTCCCACAAGATCGACCGCACCACGCCCGAGCGCATCACCGCGGACATGCTCGCGCACCTGCGCCCGCCGGATGTGGCCGCGGACGCCGAGGCGATGCGCCAACATTTGGGCCTTGAGCAGTGGGACCTGTTGGGCAATTCCTTCGGTGCGGCGTGCGCGAGCTCGTACCTGTCCTATTTCCCGTCAGGCTTGCGCCGCGTGCATCTGGCGGGCGCGGTGCCGGAGCCGGAGATGGACGTCGACGCGTTCAACCGCCTGACGTTCCAATTGCTTGCGCAGAGGCAGCAGCAGCTTTTCCGCGCGATTCCGTGGATGAAAGACAGAGTCGAAGAGGTCGCCGACCACCTGGACAACCACGACGAGCGAATGCCCACCGGGGAGCGCCTGTCCGCAACCAGGATGAAGATGGCCGGCGTGCTGCTGGGCGAGGACGACGACTTCGCCCAGCTGGCCAACCTGTTCGAGGCACCGTTTACCACCCGTGGCGGGGAGAAGCGCCTGCGCGGAGATTTCCTGGCGCAGCTCGGCAGCATCATTTCGCTGGAGACCATGCCGCTGTGGGCCGTGATCCACGAGACCGTGATGGCGCGGCCGGGCCACGCGGTGAACTGGTCCGCGGACCGCATCTGGCGCGACGAGTTCTATGATCTGCCCCTGCTTGGCAACCACTTCTTCCGCACCCACTTCGCCGAAGACCCGGCGCTGACCCCCTTCTACGAGGCGGTGGACCAGGTGCATCATCGCACGGACTTAAAGGCGCAGGCGCAGGACATGTCCGCAAACACGGTTCCGGCCGCGGCGATCCTGTACGAAAAGGACGTGTTCATCCCGTACGAGCTGACCATCCAATCCGCCCGCAAGACCCCGAACTTGCAGGTGTGGACGCACTCCGAGTGGTTCCACGACGGCATCTGGGCGCACGGCGCCGAAGTTGCCCGCGGCCTGTTTGAACGGCTCGACTGATGCGCGAGATCGAAATCGCCCGCGGCGGATTCACCGTCTTCGCCCGCGTGCTGGGCGAGACCCAGGCCCCGGCGCATGGCTGGGGTCTGAACCCGAGGCCCAAAACTGCGGTCTAGATCTCAGGCAGGTCGTCTCCCACAGACGGGTAGGACGGCTGCGCGCCGGGCCGGGTGACCGAGAACGCGCCGACGCGGCAGGCGAACGCCGCGGCGTCGGCCATACTGTCGCCCTCGAGGATGCGGTGGCAGAACGCGCCCGCGAACGAGTCGCCCGCGCCGACGGTGTCCACCGCCTCCACCTTGGGCGAGTCGATGTGGGTGAGCTCCTCGGCGGTGGCCACCAGCGCGCCCGCGGAGCCCAAGGTGAGCACCACGGAGGCGAACCCGGCGTCCAGCAGGCGCCGCGCCAGCTCCTCTGGCGTGCCCGCGCCGTCGAGGCCGAGCTGCTCCAGGATCAGGCCTGCTTCGTGCTCGTTGGCCATGAGGGGATCGGCCGCAAGCAGCGCCTGCTGCTGCACGTCGACGACGGGCGCGAGGTTGACCACCACGCGCCCCCGCGCCAACTCCACGGCGCGCGCAAACCCGTCGGCGGGGATCTCGCCTTGCAGCAGCACCAGCTCGGCGGTCTCCACGGCGTCTGCGTGGCTGTCTACGAATGCCGCGTCCACCAGCGCGTTCGCCCCAGGCACCACGAGCACGGTGTTCTCGCCGTTGGCCGCAACGGTGATCACGGCCAGGCCGGTGACTTCCTCGACTTCTTCGACGTGGCGTAGATCCACCCCGGCCTCGCGAAGGATCGCGGTGGCGGGGTCGGCGTTGGCGTCGGTGCCGGTTGCGCCGACGAGCGCGACCGGGGTGCCCAGCTTCGCCGCGGCGACGGCCTGGTTCGCGCCCTTGCCGCCGGCGGTAATCCCGCCGCCTGCGCCCAGTAGGGTCTCGCCCGGTGTGGGGTGGCGTTCGACGTTGACGGTCAGGTCGGCGTTGATGGATCCGACGACGCACATACTCATGGGCGCTAACTTACAGCACCCAGTTACAGCACAGCGTCGAGTAGCTCGCGCGTGTACGGGTGCTCAGGTGCCGCCCAGATCTTTTCGGTCGCGCCGCGTTCCACGATGCGCCCGTGCCGCATCACCGCCACAGTGGGGCACAGCTCGCGGGCGACTTTCAGGTCGTGGGTGACAAAGATGAGCGTGTGCTTGCCGACGGTATCGCGCAGCAGGTCCAGCACCTGGTCTTGGATGGTGGCGTCGAGGGCGGAGACGGGCTCGTCGGCAAGCAAAATGCTCGGGTGTGGTGCCGCGGCGCGCGCGATCGAGATGCGCTGGCGCTGCCCGCCCGAAAACTGCCGTGGCGTGCGGTCGCCGGTGCCTTCGAGCCCCACGCGCGCGAGCACTTCGTCGGCGCGGGCGGCATCGACGCCTGCCTCGCGTATCGACGTCCTCACGGCCATCCGCGGATCCAGCGACGAGTACGGGTCCTGGAAAACCATCTGCACGTCGCCTTGCACGCGCACGGTGCCGGCGGTCGGTTCGCGCAGGCCCGCGATGAGGTGCAACAGCGACGTTTTGCCGGAGCCGGACCCGCCGACGATGGCGAGGCGCTCGCCGGCGCGCACGGTGAGGTCCACGTCGTTGACGGCGAGGGTGTGCCCGCGCCGCAACGAGACCCCGTCGAGTGTGACCACCGGCTCGCCGAGCGAGGCGGGCTCGGCGGGCGGGCCGGGCACCGCCGCCGCGGTAAGTGCTTGGGCGTAGTCGGAGTCCGGCGCCATCATGCGCCCGCCTTTGAACACGAGCACCCGGTCGGTCATGCGGCGCACCACGGCGAGGTCGTGGGAGATGAACAACAGCGCCATGCCGCGCTCGCGCACGAGGAGGTCCAAAAGCTCCAGGATTTCCGCCTGCACGATGGCGTCTAAGGCGGTGGTGGGCTCGTCGCAGATCAGCACGTCCGGGTTTTTGCTCAGGGCCAACGCGATAAGCACGCGCTGGCGCTGCCCGCCAGACAGCTCGTGCGGGTAGGCGTTCGGGCGGTCCACGCCGACCTCGCGCAATGCCTCAGGGGAGACGAGGGCGCCGATCTTTTTCAGCGGGTCCAGCGCCGTCATCGGCTCCTGGAACACCATCGCGACCTTTGTGCCGCGCACGCGCCGGCGCATCCGGTCCGGGGTGCCCACCATCTCGGTGCCGTCGACGGTGATGGAGCCTTCCGCCGGCAGGTCGCTCAGTCCCATGATGGAAAGCGCTGTGACGGACTTGCCGGAGCCGGACTCGCCGATGATGCCGACGCGTTCGCCCGGCGCGACCGAGAAGGTGATGTCGTCGAGGATGCCGGGGATGGAAAGGTGGTTAACGTCGATCATCAGCGTTTCCCAAAAGGTTGAAGCCCAGCATGGTCAGGGCGATTGCGGCTCCGGGCCACAGCGCCAGGTGCGGGGAGGTGGCCAGGTGCGGCTGGGATGCCTGCAGCATGCGGCCCCAGGAGGCGTACGGTGCCGGCGCGCCGAGGCCGAGGAACGACAGGCCGGCCTCCGCCAGGATGGCCAGCGCAACGGCGACGGAGACCTGGGTGAGCACGAACGGCCAGATGTTCGGCAGCACGTGCCGCCACGCGATCGCAGGGCCGGAAACCTTGGCGATGCGCGCGGCCAGGATGTAGTCGCGCTGCATCACCTGCATGGTCCCGGCGCGCGCCACGCGCACGAAGGCGGGGATGCCGGCGATGCCGATGGCCAGCACCACAATCCAGATGGAGGCGCCGAACACGGCGGTGAACACAATCGCGAGAAGCAGCGCGGGGAAGGCCAAAAGCAGGTCGGCACCGGCCATGACCACCCGTGAGGCGCCGCGGCGCATGCCGGCCCAGATCCCCAGCGGCACGCCGACAAGCCCGGACAGCGCGACGGCGCCCACGGCTACCGTCAGCGTCAGCCGCGCGCCGTCCATCACGCGCGATGCGATGTCGCGCCCGAACTGGTCGGTGCCCATCCAGTGCGCCGGGGAAGAATCTTGCAGCCGCGCGGCGACTTCGGTCTGCAGCGGGTCGTAGGGCGTCCACGCAAGCGAGACCACAGCCGCCAGGGCGACTAGCGCGACGATCACCGCGCCTGCTTTGCGCTGCCAGCTCATGCCTGCCTCCGAATCCGCGGGTCCACCACCGCGTACGTCAGGTCCACGATCAGGTTCACCACCAGGGTGAACGCGACGATGACCATCATCACGGTTTGGACGGTGGCCAGGTCGCGGTTGCCCACCGCGTCGAGGAGCATGGTGCCCAAACCGGGGATGGTGAACACGCGCTCGATCACCACCGCGCCCACCACCAGCGACGCCAGCTGCACGCCGACGACCGTGAACACCGGCAGCGCGGCGTTTCGCAGCGCCGAGGTGAAAAGCACATTGCCTATCGACGCACCAAGGGCCCTGCCCGTCCGCACATAATCCGTGCCCATCTCCTCGCGCACGGAAGCTGCGACGTAGCGCGTGAGGATCGATGTCTGCACGAGTGCGAGCGAGGCCACCGGCAGCACCGCATGCGCAGGTGTGCCCCAGCCGTTGGCGGGCAGCCAGCCCAGCCGCACCGAAAACAGGGCGACAAGGGCGATGCCGACCAAAAACGACGGCACGATGATGCCCACCTGCGACAGCGCGCCGACGAGCACGCCGTCAGGGGAGTGGGTGCGCCGCGCCAGGTACACACCCACCGGCACCGCCACGGCAAGGGAGACCGCCATGGCCACAAGGGTGAGTGTCAGCGAGACCCCGGCGCGCTCGAGCACCGTGTCGGTGATGTCTTTGCCCGAGGCCATGGAAATGCCGAAGTCGCCGGTGAGCAGACCGGAAACCCAGTCGAAGTACTGCACCGGCAGCGGCTGATCCAGCCCGAGGCGCGCCGACAGCTCCGCGACGGCCTCTTCGGTGGCCGAGACACCCAGCGCCACGCGCGCCGGGTCGCCGGGTACCGAACGCAGCAGGGTGAAAATGACCACGCTGGCGGCCGCGAGCAGCAGGACGAAGCGCAGGATGTGTTTGCCGATGGTGCGGATCATTTCTCCACCTCGTTCAGCGGCAGCGAGTCGGTGACCACGTTCGGGTCCAGGCCGGAGACCCCGGGGGCGTAGAGCACGATGTTCGGCGCGTTGGTCAGGGTCAGCGCCGCGGCGTCGTCCATGATCTGCTCCACCGCCCCGGCCATGTCGCCGGCGGCGATGCGCTCGCGCACCACCGCGTTGTCGTAGCCCAGGTAGTACTCCGGGTTGCCAAACAGCATGGGCACGTCGCGCGGCTCCACGTGGGACACCAGCGAGGCCTGGTAGTCGTGGCCCTTGAGCACCTGGTTCAACCAGACTGCGGGGAACTCGACGGTCTCGAGGCGCACGCGGAAGCCGACGTCGTGAAGCTGCGAGTACAACAGCTCGCTCGCCTCTTGCGCGTAGGGGCGGTTGGGGACGGTGATGGTGATCTCCGGAGTGCGCCCGGCGAGCAGCTCGCGGGCTTTGTCCGGGTCGAAGGGGTAGAAGTCGCGGCCCGGGTACCAGGGGTCCGTCGGCGGCACGGGCGCGCCTCCGGTGTCGGTGCCCAGGCCGTTGTAGACCACCTCGTTGACCGCCGCCCGGTCCACCGCGTAGGCCACGGCGCGGCGCACGTCTGGGTCGTCGAAAGGCGCGCGGGTGTTGTTCATGGAAAGCAGCACCTCGCCGTTGGTGGTGCCGACCCCGACGCGGATGTTCTCCGGCAGGGTGTCGATCAGTTGCGGCGCCTGCATGCCCCACACCACGTCCGCATCGCCCACTCGCAGGGCGTTGACGGCGGAGACCGGGTCGTCGAAGTAGCGGATCAGCCCGTCGCGCGCGACGTCGCCGCCCCAGTAATCCTCGCGCGCGTCGAACTCGATGGCCTCGCCCACATCGAAGCGTTTCACGGTGTACGGCCCGGTGCCCAGGGGAGCGGTCGCAAGCTTATCGACGCCTGCCGGTGTCATCATCGCCCCCGTCAGGGTGCCCATGGACCACAGCCAGGCATCTTCGGCAGCCTCGCCGCCTTCGACGGCCACGCGCAGTGTGTGCTCGTCTACCACCTCGACGTGTGTGACCGGATCCATTTGGGCCTTCAGCCCGTTGGTCCACTCGTTTTGTACGTAGTGGATTGAATACGCCGCGTCGTCGGCGGTAAACGGTGTGCCGTCTGCAAACGTCACGCCGTCGCGCAGGTGGAATGTAAATACGCCGCCGTCTCGCTCGACGCGTTCGGCGAGGTGGGGCACGGGGGTGCCGGAGGCGTCGATACGCACCAGCGTTTCATACACGTTGCCCACCAGCGCCTGGGGCGCGGCCGCGCCGCCGGTGGTGGTGAAGTCCAACCCCGCAGGGGCCGCCGACGCCGCCACCACCACGTTGTCGCGCGGTGCGGAATCACCGCACGCGGCCAACGGGAGGGCCAAGGCAGCCGCGGCCACCAGAGTCTTTGGATGCATGAGGGAAAGGTTAGTGGATCTCGGATTCAGTCTGGAACCAGATCGGGGAGGAGTGCCCGCGCACGTTGTTCAGGCCGAAGGAGAGATTGTCCACGCGGAAGATGTGTTCGGCGGCTTCGAGCACGTCACCGTTGTGGGTCAACGCCTTGATCTTCACACGCAGCACCGGCGCATTTTCGGCAATGCCCAGCTTGGAGGCGGTATCCGCGTCCGCCTGCTCGATGGTGAAGGCGCGTGAGATGTTGTTGAAGTCGGCGCCCGCGCGGATGAGCTCGCGGTGGATTGACTGTTCGGACGTGTCCACCGTTTCGATGACCTCTGCCAGCGACGGCAAAAATGCCATCCGCTCAATCACCGCCGGCTCACCGTCGGCGCGGCGCACGCGGCGGACCACGAAGACCTCGTCGCCCGGGTTAATGCCCATGTGCTCCGCCAATTCCTCACTGGCGGTGTCCATGCCGAACTGCTCCACGTCCTCGCTGGGGTCTTTGCCCATGCGAAACAGCCAGGAGGTGTTGGACAAAATCTCCTCGAACGTCTCGGTGCGCGTGTTGGACAGCACCAACGAGCGGCGGCCGCGGCCGGAGGACAACAGCCCCTCGGCGCGCAACGTGGCCACCGCCTGGCGCACCGGCCCGCGGGAGGTGTTGAACTGCTCGCACAGCTCGACTTCGCTGGGCAGCGACTCGCCGGCCGGAATGTGGCCCGCGAAGATCTCGTCGCGCAGGTAGTCCGCGATCTCTTCGTGCTGCTGCGGGCGGCGAAGCGGGCCGGTAGGCAGTTGCGCCATGGGCGGAATCACGTCCTTTGTAGACAACCGGGAATGTAACGACACCTGATACTAAACCAGCCACAGCGTAACTCCTAGTAGTTGGAGGTCTGTCCTACAAACCCCGGGGTGTTCCGCAGGTTAGCCCCAGGCTTCGGCGAGGATTTCCATGGACCGGCTCACCTCGTCGTGGCTGCCGGACTGCAGGGAGATCATCAGCTCGTCGGCCTGGGCGGTTTCCCGGAACGCCTCCAGGTACTCGGCGACCTGCTCGCCGGTGCCCTCGGCGGTGTAGCGCAGCATGTCGATGATCTGGCGGCCCTGGTGGGAGTTGACCACGGTGTCCAGCTGGTCGTCGGAAAGCTGCTTGCCCTGCCGGCCCATAAACGCGCGCACGCGGTTGCGGTGCACCACCTTCGTCTGGCGCTTCGCGTCCTCTTCGGTCTCGGCGGCGGTGACGTTGACCGCCGCAATGCAGTACGGCTCCGGGTGGCGCTCGGACGGCTGGTAGTTGTCGCGGTAGTAGGCGGTGGCCTGCTCCAGGTGCTGCGGGGCGAAGTGGGAGGCGAACGCGTACGGCAGACCCAGCTGCGCGGCCAGGGAGGCGCCGAACATGGACGAGCCCAAGATGATCAGCGGCACGTTGGTGTTAAAGCCCGGCATCGCGGTCACACCGGGAAGCGGCGAGGTGTTGGACAGCCACGCCTGCAGCTCCTGGACGTCCTGCGGGAAGTTTTCGGCTGCGCGCGGGTCGCGGCGCAGCGCCCTGCCCAGGGTCTGCTGGTCGGTGCCGGGCGCGCGGCCGAGACCCAGATCGATGCGGCCGGGGTAGAGCTCCTCCAGCATGCCGAACTGCTCGGCGATCACGTACGGGGAGTGGTTCGGCAGCATCACACCGCCGGCGCCGAGGCGGATGCGGCTGGTTTTCGCGCCGATGTGGCTGATCAGCACCGCCGGCGACGAGGAGACGATGCTGGACATGTTGTGGTGCTCCGCGTACCAGATGCGCGAATACCCCAAGGCCTCCGCCTGCTGGGCGAAGGCCACGGAGCGCTGCGTCGCTTCGCCGACGGATTCGCCGGGGTAGCGGGTGCAGAAATCAATGAGAGAAAGTGGGGCGTTCATGCGCCCCACCGTACTAGTCCTTGGCTTGCAGGACGGGGACAGCGTCGCCCTCCGCGGACAGGTCTTCGCCCTCGACGGATTCCATGGTGCCCGGGATCATGGCGGGCTTGGGGCGGGTGACGTCCACGACAAGGCCGATGGCGAAGGCGATGACCACCGGCACAACCCAGCCGAGCCCGGCGTCGAACATCGGCGCCCACTGCACAATCGGGGTCAGGGCATCTGCACCCCACTCCAGAGAGATCAACGTCTCGATGGCTGACCACACCACGGCCGTCCACAGCGGCAGGAAGAACGCCCAGCTGAAGCGGGTGCGGCCGCGGAAGGCCGGCTCGATGAGGGTGAGCACGATCAAGGTGATCGCCGGCGGGTAGAGGAAGCCAATCACCGGTGCGGCGATGGCCATGACGAACTCCAGGCCCTGGGTGGCGATCACCATGGAGGCGACCGCGAAGATCACGGCCCAGAGGCGGTAGGAGCCTGCGAACTGCTCGGAGAAGTACTCTCCGGTTGCGGTGATCAGACCCACCGCGGTGGTCAGGCAGGCCAGCAGCACGATGGCGGAGAACACGGCCTGGCCGGCGCCGCCCATGGTCAGGTTGGCGGCCTCAGCGAGCAGCCCGGCACCGTTGTCGAACTCGCTGGCGTTCGGCATGACGCGGCCGATCAGCCCCAAGCCGATGTAGACCAGGCCCAGCATCAGGCCGGCGCCCACACCGGCGGTGATGGTGCCGTTGACAAGCTGCTTGCCCTCGCTGAAGCCGCGGTGGCGCAGGGTGGAAATGACCACGATGGAAAACGCCAGTGCGGCGATGGAATCCATGGTGAGGTAGCCCTCGAGCAAGCCGGCGGACAGCGGGCCGTCGTCGTACGGCTCGTTCGGCGCGGCCGGTTCGGCGCTCCAGCGGAACGCGGACACCGAGATCATCACGGCCAACAGCACTAGAAGTGCCGGGGTGAGGAATTTGCCCAGTTTTTCCATGATGGTGGTGGGGTTCCAGCTCAGCGCCAGGGCAATGCCGAAAAACACCACGTTGAACACGGCGGAGGCCGCGAAGGATTCGAGGCCGAACAGCGGGGTGATCGCCGTTTCAAAGGAGACGGCGCCGGTGCGCGGCAGCGCGTAAAACGCGCCGATGGACAGGTACGCCAGCACCGGGAAGACTACGCCGAAGATGGAGCCGGCGCGCTGCGCCAGGTCGCGGAGGTTCGAGCCGGACAGCGCGATGGCGATCACGGCCAGCACCGGAAGCAGGGAAGCGGTGGCGAGGAAGCCGATGAGCGCCGGCCAGAAGTTGTCGCCGGCTTCCACGGCCAGCATGGGCGGGAAGATGAGGTTGCCCGCGCCGAAGAACATCGAAAACAGCGCGAGGCTGGTGACAACGATCGCGCTGGCGGAGCGCTGCGAGCCACCTTCAGGCTGTGACACCACTGTGGAACCCATGGTTGGTCCTCTCTAATTGGGTTGAAGTTCCCTAGAGTCTAAACCATCCGACCGCTAGATGGGAATAGGGTTCCATAAAGTGAAACGCTAAAGCTTTGCGACGGCTCCGCCAATCCGCCGCACCGCCTCTTCGAGGATCTCCGGGGAGGTGGCGAAGTTCATCCGCGCGCGGTGCTTGCCGCCGGGGCCGAAGTCCATTCCCTCGTTCATGGCCACCTTGGCGTGGCGGCGCAGCCACGCGGCAGGTTTTTCGTCGACAAGCTTGGTGTTCTTGAAATTCAAAAACATCAGGTAGGTCGCCGCCGGCACCTCAATCTCGATGCCCGGCACCGCCTTCGGCAGGTTTTCTACCAGCCAGTCGCGGTTGGCCTTGAGCTGGGCGATCTCCTCGTCCAAGAACTCGCGGCCGTGGTCGTAGCAGGCCTCCGCCGCGACGATGCCCAGGGTGCCCACGCCGTCCTTGGCCACGCCCGACATCGCGTTCCAGGTCTTTGCGTCCTCGTCGTTGGAGAAGATCATCTGCGCGCACTTCAGCCCCGCGACGTTCCACGCCTTGGAGGTGGCGGTGACGGTGATGCACACGTCCGGGTTGTTCGCCGCGGCGCAGACGTGGGTGCCGTCGTAGACCAGCGGGGCGTGAATCTCGTCCACGATCACCCGGGCGCCGTACTTGCGCGCCAAGGCGCAGACCTCGTCGAGCTGCTTCTCGGTGAACACGTAGCCGCCCGGGTTGAACGGGTTGGTCACGATGATGCTGCCCGCGCCGTTGGCAAACGCGGCCTCGACCTCGGCCAGGTTGAGGCCGCCGGCGGAGTTGACGTCGATACGCTTGCGCCCCGCGACCTCCGCAACGTCCAAAAACGGGAAGTAGGCGGGGACCGGGACCACGACATCGCCCTCGGTGAAGTACTGAATGGCCAGCATTACGCCGCGCACCACGTCCGCAACCGGGAAGATCTCCTCCGCGTCCGGGCGCCAGCCGTAACGGTCCGCGTAGAAGCCGGCGACCGCCTCGCCCAGCCGGTGCGCGTGCGGGGCGGGCGTGTAGCCGAACATCTCGCGCTCGGCCGCATCCACGATCGCCTGCTTCACAGCGGGCGCGGTTGGAAAATCGCTCTCCGCGATAAACAGCGGCAGCACGTCAGGGTTGAACTGCGTCCACTTCCTCGTGCCGCGGGCTTGCAGGGTGTGAAGGTCGGGGAATTGCATGGGGCCCACGGTAGCCATCATCGCTCTTGGCATGCTTGGAGGTCCACACGGCGAACACCGCGGCGGCGAGCAGCGTCCACCACACCACGGACGACATGACCCAGTCGCCGATGACCCGGTCGCGCCCGTCGATCGTGTCCATGTTCTTGAACTGCGAATGCGGCACGAACACGGTGGAAAGCCCCAGGTAGACAAGGGTGGTCAGCAGCGCGGGGATGTCGCGGCGGCGCCACGCGAACTCGCCGATGATCAACGCGCCCGGCAGCATCCACGCCCACGCGTACGGCGGGGCCCAGGAGGATGCGGTGAGTGCCACCAGTGCGAGGCTGAGTGCCGCCATCGGTGTCTCGCCGCGCTGAATAAAAACGCGGGCGGCGTAGATCAGCGCGCCGCCGGCGGCAAGGACCGCGAGCACCCAAAGCGCGCTCGCGCCGTCTGCGCCCGTGAACCGCTGGGCCGCGCCGAACAGTGTGAGGTTCTGCGCCTGGGAAAGGTCGTAGCGCTCGCCGATGTGCAGCACGTAGTCGGTGAAATACGCGGCTGTCATGCCCGGGCGCGCCACCGCACCGAGCGCGGTGAAGGACGCGAACGCGCCCGCCATCCAGCCGAGCGCCCGGTAGTCCTTGCGGAAGAGGAAATACAGCGCGAAGACCGCAGGCCGCAGGGTAAACGCCGCGGCGATGCCGGTGAGTAGGCCTTCAGGCACCCAGCGCTGCCACTGCCCGGGGCGGGTCCACCACAGGTCCGTCGCCATGAACGCCACGGCGAAGATAGTCAGCTCGCCGTAGTAGAAGTTGAACCGCACCGGGTCCAGCCACAGCACCGCCGGCAGCAGCACCGTCGCGCACGCGACCGGCGACGGCCACCGGAACCGCTTGAACAGCAGGTAGATGATCCACCACACCGCCAGCGTGCCCGCGATGGTGTGCAACGCCTCCCACGTGCCCATCTCGCCGGCGCCGAGCAGCTTGCCAAACAGCATGGTCACCGGGGGATGCAGGAAGTAGTCTTGCCGCCCGTCGGGGTAGCTAAACGCCACCGAGTAGATGTCCGGCTCGGCGAAGAAACCGTCGCCCGCCCCGCGCAGCATCTGCAGATGCTCCAGCGGGTGGAACACGCCCTCGTAGGCCGACAGCATCGGCGATTCCATCTTGCGCCACCACGCCGTGGCAAAGGTACTCAGCACCGCGTAGGCCACCAGCGGCGGAAAGGCCACGAACTGGGTAAAACGCAGGGGCTTTTGCCTATCGACGAGCACGAAGCCCCGCGCCTGCACCCACATCACAAACACCACCAGAATCGCCCACACGACCAGGCTGGACTGCGCCAAGTCGCGCACGGTGTACGAGTCCGGCGTGGTGGCCATCGGG
Source organism: Corynebacterium afermentans subsp. afermentans (assembly GCF_030408355.1). NCBI lineage: Bacteria > Bacillati > Actinomycetota > Actinomycetes > Mycobacteriales > Corynebacteriaceae > Corynebacterium > Corynebacterium afermentans. The sequence goes on along the minus strand of NZ_CP046606.1, from coordinate 1,768,981 downwards.
TTCAGGATCTGCTTGTGCGGGATGAAGATCGTGGAGATGGTCAAATACACCGCCACCAGAAACGGCGGCCACGGGTTGGCGTTGCGGATGCCGCCGACGGCCATGACGATGCACAGCGGAACCACCCACACGTAGTGGTGCTGCCAGGTAATCGGGGCGACGAGCAGCGACAGCAGCGCGACGCATAGCACCGCCGCCTCGTTGGCGCGCGCGGCGAGCAGGCTGCGCAGCGCCAAAAGCGCAAGGGCGAGGATGCCGGCGAACATGATCGCGGTGAAGTACGTCTGCGCGTCTGCCGGCACGAAGCGGGCGACCAGGCCGCGGGCGGACTGGTTGTGCGCGCGGTTCAGTCCCAGCACACCGGACATCTGCCCGATCTGGGTGGTGAAGTAGTACCCCAGCGCCGCCGGTTTCACCGCACCCGCAACCCCCAGCGACATCACGCCGGTGAGAAACGTCGCGGCCAGCGCTTTCCAGTTGCGGGTAAAGATGAAGTACAGCCCGAACAGGGCCGGCGTCATCTTCACCGCGGCGGCGACGCCGGTGAGCACGCCCGTGGGCAGGTACTTACGCTTCGGCGAGTCCCACCACAGGTCCGTGAGCACCAGCGCCATGAGCACGATGTTGACCTGGCCGTGGTGGAAGGTGTTGTGGATCGGGTCGATCCAGAACGCGAGCGGCAGCGCCACCAGCGCCCACTTGCCGGCATCGTCGATGCGGCACCTGCGCAGCGTGAGCGTGATTACCCACCAGAGTGCCGCCAGCGACACCAGCGAAAACAACACCAGGCCCACCGTCTCCCCGAACAGCGTCAGCGGGGAAAAGAACAGCAGCGACGACGGCGGGTAGGAGTACGGCAGCTCTCCCGCCGCGCCGGTGTTGATCAGGGACTCGTAAACGTTCGGGCTGTCCCAGAACGCTTTCGCGCCGCGGTAGTAGACCAAAAAATCCTCTACATCGCGCCGGTCCGTGGTGTAGAAGGGCACGTAACTGTGCTGGTACCAGCCCACCAGCAAGCTGGCCAGGCACAGGATGAGCGCCACCGCCATCATCGGCACCGAAAGGATGAGTTTTCGCACAGATGGGCATATTAGGGGGTAAGCGCGCCGTCCGCGGGCTAGTGCCTACTCTTCGTCTTCCTCAGGCGTGGCACGCGGTGCTGCGTTCGGTGTATGACCGAGATGATTACAAGCAATTCGCAGCCGGTGGGGGAACTCCGGCCATTGAGAAAACCTCGGTTCGCGCGGAAAGAAGACCTGATTGTCGCACTTAAAGGGTCGCCGAAGGTGGACTTCAAGCAGTTCCGCGAAGATGTAGACGCCTACGTCGACCAGAGGATCGATCCTCGTGACTAGGACTACGCCTCGATAGAACCGTCGTCGTCTTCGTCCTCGTCGCCACCGGCGCCGTCGACGTGGAACCCGAACGCCTTGAGGCGTTCCCGGTCCGCGGCGGAGGACGACGCGGTCAGGCGCAAAAGCTCGGAGTAGATGCCGCCGGAGACGGCCAGCTCGGAAGGCGAGCCGATTTCGTCCACGTGTCCGTCGCGAAGTGTGATGATCGTGTCCACCCCAGCGATGGTGGACAAACGGTGCGCGATCATGATGGTGGTGCGGCCCTCCATCAGCTGGTCCAGGCCGGCCTGCACGGCGCGCTCGGCCTTGGTGTCCAGGGCGGAGGTGGCCTCGTCCAGGATCAGAATCGGCGCGTCTTTGAGCATTGCGCGCGCGACGGCCACGCGCTGGCGCTGCCCGCCGGAAAGCCGCAGGCCGCGCTCGCCGATGACGGTGTCGTAGCCGTCGGTGAACTTCATGATGAACTCGTGCGCGTTGGCCCGCTTCGCCACCTCCACAACTTCCTCGAGCGTGGCGTCCGGCTTGCCGTAGGCGATGTTTTCAAACACCGAGCCGGAAAACAGCGCGGCCTCCTGGAACACCACGCCGGTGGTGGCACGCAGTTTTTCGACGTCCAGCTCGGACAGCTCCTCGCCGCACACGCGCAGCCGGCCGCGGGTGATGGGGTAGAGCCCCAAAAGCAGGTTCACGATGGTGGATTTGCCGCCGCCGGATTCGCCGACAAGCGCGATGGTTTCGCCTTCGTGGGCGGCGAAGTTGACGCTGTGAAGCACAGGCTCGCCCTCCATGTATTCGAAGGTGACGTCCTCGAAAGCGATGACCGGCTCGCGCACCTGCAGGGGAGCCTGCTGCTTAGCGACGACCTCCGGCATGTCCGACGCCTTCGTCGCCTCGACGAGCTGCCGGTTCGCGGTCGGCTCGACCGGCTCGTCCATCACCTTGAAGTAGTCGCGCGAGCCGGCGATGGCGCGCTGCGCGGAATCCACGATCCAGCTCATCATCGTCACCGGCTGGCGCGCCATGGTGACCATCTGGATGAGCATGACCATCTCGCCGACCGTGAAGTGCCCGTCCAGGGTGCGGGTGAACAAGATGAGGTAGATGCCCAGGAAAATCAGGTTCATGGCCACGCCGCGCAGCGTGTCCATGGAGTGCCACCAGCGCGACTGGGGGCGGGTGATGTCCACGGTGTTGGTGTAGTGGCGGCCGAACTTCTCCAGCTCGCGCATCTCGGCGCCGTAGGACTTGGTCACCTTCACCTGGCCCACGACCTCGGCGAAGCGGCCGTTGCCTTGGTCAATGTTGGCGTTTTTGTTCTTCTCAAACACCTGCCAGCGCTTCGACGTCAGCGCGGTGAGCCAGGTGTAGAGCGGGAACAGCAGGGCCAGCAGCACCGTCAGCGGCCAGTAGTAGTAGGCGGTGATAACCAAAATCGCCACCACCTGCATCAGCATGGGCAGGAAATTGTTGGTGAAGGACTGGATGAACTGCGTGACGTTGGCGATTGAGCGGTCCAGCCGGGCGATGATCGTGCCGGTGACCTGGTTGTCGTAGTAGCGCTGCGGCAGCGCCAGCAGCTTGGCAAAATACCGGGTGGACAGGATCTGGCGGATCCGGGCGACCATCACGTCGCCCAAGTAGCCGGAGACGTTGCGCAGCACTGAGGCCAACGCCTCGGCGGCGAAGAGTGCCACGGCGAGCCAGATGACGGTGCGGGTGGGGTCGGGCAGGGAGGCGTCGCCAAGCTTGGCCACGATGGTGTCCGTCGCCTCCCGAATCAGAAACGGCGAGACCAACCCCAAACCCGCCACCAGCGTCGAGACCGCCACAACGGCGATATAGAAAGGCCAGAGGGCGGAAGCGCTGCGGATAACGCGCATCAAAGACTGCATAATTTCGACACCCTACTAGGGCTGTAAAGTGGGGCAGAACTGTCAAAACCACCGCGACAACAGAAGAGGCGCACATGTCCCACCGCACCCGCCGCCCCAAGGCCGCCCTGGCCTCCGCAGCCCTGGCAGCCGCCTTGGCGCTTTCTGCCTGCGCGGACGCCGAGGTGGGGGAGGACACCGTCAGCTCCACCCAGGTCACCGCCGCCGAGGATGCCCCGCAGGGTCAGGCCGACGACCGCATCGGTGTGCAGCGCAAGCCCTTCGAGGTCAACGAGGCGGAGCCGCTGGTCAGCGACGAAACCACCGGCGAACGGATGAAGGACCCGGCGATGGAGCTGTCCTACAAGTGGCAGGGCTCCTCGTACGCGCCGAACGGCGGCTCGGTCGTGGTGGTGGCAATCACCAACGAGTCGGACGCCCCGCTGCCGGAGGACGCCCTCGAGCCGAAGCTGCGCTACAACGTCAACTCCACCTCGAACCCGAACATGAAGGACGCGAAGTTCGTCCCCATCGCGGAGGAGGCCGGCGTGGACATCGTGGGCCTGGACCGCCCGCTGGGCCCGGGCGCGACTGTGAACGCGAAGTACCCCTTCGACGTGTCCACCGGCAACCTGTGGGACGCGGAGTTCACCATCGGCAACGTCACCTTCAAGGGCAACCTGAACAACTAGCGGGCAAATTCCGCGATCGCGTGCGGGTCCAGCGCTTCTTCGACGCGCACGGTTGCGAGGTCGGCGAGCTCGGCAGCGTCGTAAGGCTGCGGGCCCATGGGTCCGAAGAACTTTGCGTATCGACGATAGCTCCGCCCAAGCCGCGCCGGCCGATTTTCCGCCAACTCGTTGAGCTTCGCACGCGTCAGCGGCGCGGACAGTAGGTAGCGCACGATCCACTTACGTTTCTCGTACGGCGCGCGCGGGAACACCGGATCCGCGGCCCACACGCGGCGGAACTCGCCGGCGTAGTGGTCGCGCCGACACAGCCACAGCGCCACCGCGGCCTCCTCGCCGGCGCCGACGACGGCGACGTTGGTGGGATCACCCCCGAACGCCTCGATGTTTTGCTGGACCCAGCGCAGGGCGAGCTTGACGTCCGCCACACCGCGGAAGTGCCCGATGGCGTCCGCGGCGAAGGGGAGGAAGCCCTCGAAACCTCGGCGGTGGGGCACGTGCACGTGGACGATGCCGTCGCCCGGCTCCACCGGCTGCGAGAGCCACACGATCACGGGACAGTCCGTGCCGGGCCGCGCGCTCGCCGGGGTGCTGATGGCCAGGGCGTTGGGGTTCGGCGCGGTGGCGTCGATAAGCAATCCCTGCTCGACGGGCGCCGGGTCGTCGAAGGGGCGGGTCTCGGCGAGGTACGGGATGGCGTCGAAGACGCGTTTGCCGCCGCGGGTGGTGCCCACGATGGTGCCGGCCGCGCATGTGATTTCCGTTTCACCCATGCGCCAGATCGTATCCGCATACACTGACCGCCATGACAAACCCGCTTCTGACCCCCTCGACCCTGCCGTACAACCTGCCGGACTTCGCCGCGATCCGGCTGGAGCACGTGGAGCCGGCGTTTGAAGAGGCACTCAAACGCCACGCCGCCGAAATCGCCGACATCACCACGGCGGCGGAAGCGACGTGGGCGAACACCGTCGAAGCCTTCGAGTTGGCCGGCCAAGACTTGGACCGGGTGATGTCCTGGTTCTTCAACCTGCAGGGCACCGATTCCACCGACGAGTTCGACGCGGTGGCGGACCGCATCGTGCCGAAGCTGTCTGCGCACGTGGACTCGATCTACCAAAACGACGCGCTTTACCAGCGCATTAAGGGCGTCGATGTGCCGGAAGACGCCGAATCGCGCAGGCTTCACGACGAGCTGCTCCGCCGCTTCACCCGCCGCGGCGCCGACCTGGACGCCGCGGGCAAGTCGCGCCTGCAGGAGATCAACCGGCGCTTGAGCGAGCTGTCCGAGCGCTTCGGCCGCAACCTGCTGGCAGACACGAAGAAGCTCGCGGTGGAGTTCACCCGCGACGAGCTCGCGGGGCTCTCCGAGGGCCAGCTCGCCGCCTACGAGGACGGCGGGCGCTACGTGGTGCCGATCGAGCTGCCCACCACCCAGGCGCTGCAATCGGAGCTCGAAGAGTCTGCCGCGCGTCACAAGCTTTTCGACGCCTCCCGTGCCCGCGGCAAGGACACCAACCCGGACATCGTGCTGGAATCGGTGGCGCTGCGCCAGGAGCGCGCGAAGCTGCTCGGCTTTGACACGCACGCCGACTACGTCATCGCGGAGGAGACCGCCGGCACAGCCGCGGCAGCGCGCCAGCTCATCGCCGACCTGGCGCCGGCGGCGGCCGCGAACGCCGAGGCCGAGCGCAAGCTCGCCGGCGAACTGGCCGGCGAGGAGCTCGGTGGCGCGGACTGGCCGTACTGGCAGGCGAAGCGACGCGAGGAGGAGCTGGGCATCGACGAGGCGGAGCTGCGCAAGTACTTCCCGCTCGAGCAGGTGCTCACCGACGGCGTGTTCTATGCCGCGAACCTGCTCTACGGCGTCACGGTGCAAAAGCGCGAGGATTTGGCCGGCTACCGCGAGGACGTGGACGTCTGGGAGGTCAAGGAAGAAGACGGCACCGGCATCGGGCTGCTGCTCACCGACTACAACGCCCGCCCGTCCAAGCGCGGCGGCGCCTGGATGAGCTCGTTTGTGGACCAGTCCCACCTCGCCGGGACGAAGCCGGTTGTGGTCAACGTCATGTCGATCAGCTCCAACCTGCTCACTATCGACGAGGTGACCACCCTGTTCCACGAGTTCGGCCACGCCCTGCACGGCCTGCTCTCCGACGTGCGCTACCCCTCGCACTCCGGCACCAACGTCCCGCGCGACTGGGTGGAGTTTCCCTCCCAGATCAACGAGAACTACGCCTTCGCCCCGGAGATCGCCCGCAACTACGCCCGCCACGTGGACACCGGCGAGGTCATCCCAGCGCCGCTGCTGGAGGCGATGGACGCCTCGCGCCAGTTCGGCCAGGGCTTCACCACCGCCGAGTACCTCGCGGCCTCAGCGATCGACCTTGCGTGGCACTCGCTGCCTGGCGACGTCCCTTCGGACATCGACGCCTTCGAAGCAGACGTCCTGCGCGAGCTCGGCCTGGACGTCGAAGGGTTGGAGCCGCGCTACCGCTCCACCTGGTTCAACCACATCTTCGCCGGCGGCTACTCCGCGGGCTACTACTCCTACCTGTGGGCCGAGGCGTTGGACGCGGACGGCTACCAGCTCGTCGCCGAGGAGGGCATCAACCGAGAAACCGGCGCGACGTTCCGCGAGACGATCCTGTCCAAGGGCTCCTCGCGCGACTACGCGGAGGCATACCGAGCGTTCCGCGGCCGCGACAAGGACACCCGCCCGCTGCTCGAGCGCCGCGGGCTCGCCGGCACCGATGCGTAGCGCCGTGTAGCTGCGCTCGTCTACCGTTTCCGCAGTTTGGTGCGGTACAGTTCTCGGAGTCGAACCACCTTTAAAAGACAAGGAAAGCTGTATGGCGGACGCAACAGTGCGACGCCCCCGTGCGGGCGCACGTATTGCCGCGTCGGCCGCGGCTGTTGCGCTGGCAGCTTCTGGTCTCGTCGGTGGGGCGGAGGCGCCGGCGGCGGAGCGTCTCGTGGTCAAGCAAGGCGCCCGCATGTTCGTGGACAACCAGCACAACGACACCCTCACCGCCTGCACAATCGGCTTTAACGACCCTGAGCAGCGCCGCAGCTACACCGCGGGCCACTGCGCCGACAACGGCGACTACGGGTGGCAAACCGGCTCGCTGGTCTACCTCGCCGACAGCAAGGGCCGCGAAATGTCCACCCCTGCCGGCATGATCTACCCGGCCGCCGCCTACTACGGCGCCTCCAACGCCAACGACTGGGCGGTTATCTACTGGTTCAACGGCGTGGAAGTCGGCGCAAACCCCTACGGCGGCGAGTACGTGCCCATCCAGGATCTCGAACCCGGCGAGACCCTGTGCTACCACGGCTACGCCTCCCACGGCGGCACCACCGAAGCCTCGTGCGGGCCATTTGTGGGCATGATCGAGAAAACCATCTACTTCGACGCCCCAGGCATGCCCGACTACGGCGACTCCGGCGGGCCGGTTTACGCGCCGGGCCGCGGGCTCGTCGGCGTGATGTCCGGGGCGAACGCGCTCGTGGACGAGAGTGGCGAGGAGATCGTCGGCTTCGAGCGCGCCAGCTCGCTGCAAAGCGGTGCGCTTTACGACGACTCCCGCATCGACACCTTCCTCCGCTCCCACCTCGCTGCGACGACAACGTCGCCCTCGCCGAGCAGGAAAACGCCGGCGGCGCCGTCCCCGGTGCGCAGCACGGTGGTGACCCCCGTTGCGGAGGTCACCCGCGAGCCGTCGCCCGCCGTGACCTCCGTATCGGGCAACACCATCCACATTGCTGGGCCGACGAAGCGGTCGGTGGTGATCCCGGCCGCGACGTTGCAGGCGCCGATCCCGGTCGGCGCGGCCACGCCGTCGAGTGTGCCGAGTGAGGCGCCCGTGGTCACGCCTGAGGCCCCAGCGGAGGACGAGGCGCAAAGCAGCGAGGACACCGCGGAGGAGACCCGCGACCGCAGCGTTGCCAATGCGCTGCTGATCACCCTCGGCATCGTGGCTGCCGTGGCGGCGCTCGTGCCGGCGATCGGCTACATGATGGGCCTGATCTGATGAGCAGCGTGTTGCTCGGCTGGGTGATGGGCTTAAGCCCCTGGCTGCAGGTGCCCGTGCTCCTCGCCGCCGCCGCGCCTTTGTCTGCCGCGGCCGGCTACGCGCTGCTGCGCGTTATCGACGGCGTCGCGCGAGCCGCGGCCCGCCTGGTTTCCCGCCGCTAGCTCGCGGCGCTAGGCTTACACACCATGGCCAACCCGGAAGAGCTGCGCAAGCAGGATCAAAAGCTGCCCAAGCCGCAGCGCAAGTACCCGCAGTCGCGGGTGACCCAGGTGATGTGGGTGCTCATCGCGCTCGTCGTCGTCGCGGCGCTGGCCGGGGCGCTCTAACGCGCGCTCGCGGCCGCGATGCGCTGAAACAGCGCGACGTCGGGGAGGTCTTCGATGAGGACGGGGGTGCCGGAGGCGTCGCAAAGCGGGATGCACCAGTTCGGGTACATCTCGCGGTTGGTGCCCGGCTGGTTTTGAATGCGGGTGTCGCCCACCATGTCCACCAGGTTCGTGCATGTCATTGCGGACGGGGTGGAGGCGATGAAGCGGGTCAGCCCCTCGACGAGGGTGTCCACGTCGTCGTACTCGCCAAGGTCCCGGTCGTGGAAGTCCACGTCAGCGAGCGGGGAATTGTCGAACGCCCCCTCCGCCTGGGCGGCGGCGAGCACCTGCGAGATCCACACCGCGTCGGTGGCGTTGAGCTCCTCCAGCGACTCTTTGACCAGCCCGAGCTTGTGGCGCAGCGCGTTGTGCGCGCCCTCCAGGTACCCGGCGGTGGGCGGCAGGTCGTGGGTGCCCACCGCGGTCAGCGCCAAGTTGCGGTACTGCTGCGACGGCCGCGGTGCCTCTGGCGGCACGGACTCGAACCACAGCACGGAGGTGCCGAGGATGCCCTTGTCGCGAAGCACGTCTTGCACCCACGGCTCGAACGTGCCCAGGTCTTCGCCCACCACCACGGCGCCGGCGCGCTGCGCCTCGAGCACTAATACGCCGACCATGGCTTCGAAGTCGTAGTTCATGTACGCGCCGTGCATCGGGGTGTCCATGCGCGGCAGCCAGAACAGGCGGAATAGACCCAGCACGTGGTCCACTCTGATCCCACCCGAGTGGCGCAGCACCGTGCGCAAAAGGTCGCGCCACGGCCCGTAGCCGGCCTCGGCCAGCTGCTGCGGGTTCCACGGCGGCTGCGACCAGTCCTGGCCCTGCTGCGAGTACTGGTCCGGCGGCGCGCCCACCGAGGCGTCGGGAACCAGCACCTCGTGCAACGTCGCCGCATCGGCCCCGCCGGGGTGGATGCCCACCGCCAGGTCCGTCATGATGCCCAGCCGCATCCCGGCCGCCACCGCGCGCTCTTGCGCCACGCGGCGTTGCTCGTCGGCGATGAACTGCAGCCACATGTGGAACTGCACCAGCTCCTGCGGGTCGCGCCCCGCGTGCTTCGGCGCGCCGTGGTGCTCCGACTCGCTGGCCTGCGCCGCGCACCACTCGGCGAACTGGCGCAGCCCCTCGCCCTCGTCCAGGCAGAACAGCTCGAAGTCCCGCGTGCGCGCCTCGTCCGCCGCCGAGAGGTAAAACAGGGTGCGAAGCGCCGCGAGCTTCGCGGCGAAAATCCGGTCGCGCTCCAACGGCTGCGCGGTGTGGTTCATCGCCTTGAATTCCGCAGCAAGCTTCTCGACGTCCCTCCGGTCCCCCTCGTCCAACAGCGCATACTCCGGCACCTGCTCCACCGCGATGTAGATCGGGTTCACAAACCGGCGGGAGGTTGGCAGATACGGCGAGTCCTCGATCGGCGGGACGGGTTCGGCGGCGTGCACCGGGTTGATCAACAGGTAGTCCGCGCCCTCGGCCGCCACCGCCTCGGCAACCGCGCCCAAGTCGTTGAAGTCGCCGATGCCCCAGGACTCCAGCGAGCGCACCGAGTACAGCTGCGCCATCACACCCCACACTGGGTCCTGCACAACCTCGGCGGTGGTGGACAAGGTTTCCGGCACCACGATCAGCGGGCAGACCTCGTCCAAGTTGTCGGACTCCAAGTGCAGCTCGTGGTAGCCGGCGGGCAGGTCGCCCGGCACGTGGAACGTGGCCTCGCCCCACACCACACCGTCGGCGGCGGTAAACGACGCCGCCCAGTTCTCGTCCTGGTGGGCGTCGCGCGAGGAGCCGTCTTCCAGCCGGATCCAGCAGTGCGCGTAGTGCCCGTCGTGGACGTGCACGTTGAAGTGCTTCTCCGTGCCCTCGGTGGCCACCACGCACGGCGGCATGGGCCTGGTCGCCCAGAATTCGCTGCGGGCGTCGAGGTGGAATTGGAGTTCCTCGTCCGAAGGTTCGTCGTTAAGCGAAAGCCCCAAGGCTCGCAGCAGCTTGATAAAGGACTCGGCGGGCGGCTCGGTGACCAGCCCGTTCGAGGCGCGGTAGGACGTGCCGAAACCATAGGACTCGGCGAGGGCGTGCAGCAATTGAGCGTTGGTCACGCCACGCATTGTGCCAAAGCTCAGGCCCGCACGCTGGGGTAGTCTTGGGCACCATGCCTTCAAACGCGCACACCACGGAACTTGGATTCACGCTCAAAGACACGGACACGTGCCTCAGCCGGCTGATTCGCACCTGCGAGCAGAGCCCGCACCTGGTGCTGTACTACCGGCCGCGCAACTACGAGTGGGTCTCGGTCACGGCTGCGGAGTTTTTGGAGGAGGTCTACGAGGTTGCCAAGGGGCTCGTCGCCGCCGGGATCCAGCCGGGGGACCGCGTGGCCATTTTGTCGTCGACGCGCTACGAGTGGTCGCTGGTGGACTTCGCCATCTGGGCCGCCGGTGCCGCCTCGGTGCCGATCTACCCGTCGAGTTCGATGCACCAGATCCAGTGGATCCTGGAGGATTCCGGCGCGAAAATCGCGTTCACAGAAACGCGCGACCACACCCAGCTGATGAGCCCGTTTCTGCTGGACGAGACGGGCAAGCCGAAGTTCGCGGACTCCCCATCAAAGCTCGAGCGCATCTACGAGTTCAACGCCGCGGGCGTGGAGACGCTGAAGTTTGAGGGGCGCGACGTCGAGCAATCGCTTATCGACGAACGCGTCGCCGCCACCCGCCACGAAACCCTCGGCTCCATCGTCTACACCTCCGGCACCACCGGCCGGCCGAAGGGCGTGGAGATTTCCCACGGCAACTGGGCGTACCAGTGCTGGGCGCTTCTGGAAAACGAGATCGGCTCGGTGTCTTTCCCCGGCCAGCGCATGGTGACGTTTTTGCCGCTGGCGCACGTGCTGGCGCGCGCGGTGTCGCTGGCGTGGACGATCTCGGGCGCGACGCAGTCGCACTGGTCCGACACCTCAACGCTGACAATGGAGCTGCAGCGCGTGCGCCCGAACCTGGTCGTGGGCGTGCCGCGCGTGTTTGAGAAGGTGCGCGAGGGCGCCTACAACAAGGCCGCCGACGGCTCCGCGATTGGCAAGCGCATGTTCTTGGAGGCCGAGAAGGCCGCCATCGAGTACTCGAAGGCGCTGGACACCGCTGAAGGCCCGTCGCGGCTGCAGAAGGCGAAGCGGGCGGTCTACGACAAGATCGTCTACGGCAAAATCAAGGAGGCCATGGGTGGCTCCGTCTGGTACGGCATCACCGGCGGGTCGGCCATGAGCGCGGATCTATCGCACTTTTTCCGCGGCATGGGCGTGCCGGTCTACGAGGGCTACGGCCTGACCGAAACGTGCGCGGCGGCCTGCGTGAACAACGCCCACGCCAACAAGATCGGCACGGTGGGCCGGCCGGTCAACGGCTACTCGGTGCGCATCAACGACGACGGCGAGATCGAGTTCAAAGGCCCCGGCGTGTTTCACAAATACTGGGGCAACCCGGCCGCCACCGAGGAGACGCTCACGGACGGCTGGTTCAACACCGGCGACCTCGGCGAGGTGGACGACGACGGCTACGTGTCCATCACCGGCCGCAAGAAGGACCTGATCGTCACCGCCGGCGGCAAAAACATCTCGCCCGGCCCGATGGAAGAGATCATCCGCCAGGACCCGCTGATCGCGAACGCGCTGGTGGTCGGCGACGGCAAGCCGTTCGTCGGCGTGCTGGTCACCCTGGACGAGGCAGAGCTCAAGCGCTGGAAGGCCGACCGCAACATCCCGGCGAACAAGAAGGTCTCCGAGCTCGCCCAGGACCCGGCGCTGCGCGCGGAGGTTCAGGACGCGGTGAACCTGGCCAACGCCACCGTCTCGCGCGCCGAGGCGATTAAGAAGTTCCGCATCTTAGACCGCGACCTGTCCGAGCAGCACGACGAGATGACCCCGACGATGAAGGTCAAGCGCAACGTGGTGTTCCAGCGTTTCCAGGACGACATCGACAAGCTGTATCAGCGCTAGTTCGGCGCGCCTTCCTTCCTCCTTTGAGCCTGTGGCATAGCATGCCAATTTGTCACTTCCCACAGGCGTTTCCAAGGAGGGCTTGCGATGCACAAGACTGCCGCCGTGCTGCGGCACCGCGAGCTCACGCAGGAGATTTACAACATCGGCGACGAGGTGGCGGAGTACACCGAGCACCTCGCTGAGGCCATCGCCGATTACGACGGCGAGCTCACCGAAGACTGCCTCGCCGAGTTCGTGGAGATCGTCGACGATGCGCGCCAGGACGCCCGCCGCGTGGTGGCGGAGCTGATCGGTTTGCGCCAGGCGCTGACCTCGGGCCGCGCCGCCGGCCACCTGTCCGCAGGTGCGAAACCGGAGGAGCGCATTCCGGAGCCCGAGCTTCTCGACGCCTCCGGTTTGAACGACCTCTTCCCCCTGAAAGCCCCGTTCTCGGTGCAGACCATGCAGGACGCGCTGACCGGCCGCACTGACTTGGTGGTGCAGCACTTAGGCGAGATCGTGTCCTACTGCCTGGAGCAGACCGACATGGTCGCCCGCGAGCTCGGCGTGGTGTCGCTGCCGCAGATGTACGCCCGTGTCGGCGAGATCGTCGAGGAGGCCGTGGTGGGCTGGGTGGAGACCGTCTGCCTGGACCACCCGGCGTTCGTGCGCACCATGCGCGGGTCCAACCCGCCGGAGTTTTTGGAGGAGCGCGCCCGCATCGACCGGATCGTGGCCAAGGTCGCCGCCAAGCGTTCCCGCCGCGGCGCCTAGCCTTAAGGCCATGGATTCATTCGGCGTTTACGTCCACGTCCCGTTTTGCGCCACGCGCTGCGGGTACTGCGACTTCAACACCTACACCCCAACTGAGGTGGATTCCTCCCACGCCCAGTACTTAGATGCCCTGGAGCGCGAGCTCGAGCTCGCCGCCGCGCGCGGCCTGCCCCAAGCCGACACCGTGTTCATCGGCGGCGGCACCCCGAGCTTGCTCGGCGCCGACGGGCTCGGGCGCATCCTCACCGCCATCCGCAACACGTTCGGACTCACAGCAAACGCGGAGGTGACCACCGAGTCCAACCCGGAATCCACCAGCCCCGGCTACTTCGCGGGACTGCTGGACGCCGGCTTCACCCGCGTCTCCCTGGGCATGCAGTCCGCCTCTACGCCGGTGCTGCGCGTGCTGGACCGCCAGCACACCCCGGGCCGCGCCGTCGCCGCTGCCCGCGAGGCCCGCGACGCCGGTTTCGCGCACGTGAACCTGGACATGATCTACGGCACGCCCACCGAAACCGACGACGACGTCCGCCGCACTCTCGACGCCATCCTGGCCACGGACGTCGACCACGTCAGCGCGTATTCGCTCATCGTCGAAGACGGCACCGCCATGGCCCGCAAGATCCGCCGCGGTGAGCTGCCCGCGCCTAAGGAGGACGTCTACGCGGACCGCTACGAGATCATCGCCGACACGCTCGCCGCCCACGACTATGACTGGTACGAGGTCTCCAACTGGGCGAAGCCGGGCGGGCAGTGTCGCCACAACCTCATCTACTGGCGCAACCAGCAGTGGTGGGGCGCGGGCCCGGGCGCGCACAGCTTCATCGGCGCCGAGCGTTTCTTCAACGTCAAACGCCCCGAAACGTATGCGCAGTTGCTTGCCAGCGCCACGCTGCCCATCCAGGACCGCGAGGCCATCACCGACGAAGAGGCCCACACCGAGGCAGTCATGCTCGGCCTGCGGCTGAAGGAAGGTATCCCGGCAGCTTGGGTCGGGGCGGGGGCACGGGAGGTCGTCGATAGGCATGTGCGCGCGGGGCTGCTGGAGCAAAGCGACAGGCTGCGGCTGACAGATGGCGGCCGGCTGCTTGCAGACGGCATCATCACCGATATCCTGGCAGCCGAGTAAGGAGGCGTTATGGGTACTGCGGACCAGCGGCGCCAAGCGGTGCTGCGCGCGATCGTGGCGGACTACATTGCCAGCCAGGAGCCGGTGGGGTCGAAATCCCTGGTGGAGCGTCACAAGATGGGGGTATCGTCCGCAACGGTGCGCAACGACATGGCGGTGCTGGAGCAGCAGGGCTACATCTCGCAGACCCACGCCTCGTCGGGCCGCATCCCCACCGAGGCCGGCTACCGCGCGTTCGTGGACGCGCTGCACGACGTCAAGCCGTTGAGCGCCGCCGAGCGCCACGCCATTTTGGACTTTTTGGAAAACGGCGTGGATTTGGAGGACGTGCTGCGCCGCTCTGTGCAGCTGCTCGCACAGCTGACCAACCAGGCGGCGGTGGTGCAGCTGCCCACGCTGACCGTCTCGCGCGTGAAGCACTGCGAGGTGGTGGAGCTCACTCCGACGCGGCTGCTGCTCGTGCTGATCACCGACGCGGGGCGTGTGGACCAGCGCAACGTGGAGCTTTCGGCGCCGATCGGGCCGGAGGGAGTGCGGCTGCTGCGCGACCTGCTCAACGAGGCCCTAGTGGGCCAAACCATGCGCGACGCCTCCGAGGCGCTTTCTCGCTTATCGACGAAAGCTCCGCCCCACCTCGCCGACCCCACCTCACGCGCCGCAGAAGTGCTGATCACCACGCTGGTGGACGCGGCGCCGGACCGGCTGATCATTGCGGGCTCGTCGAACTTGGTCGTGCCGTCGGGAGGCTTGCAGGGCGTGATTGATGCGCTTGAGCAGCAGGTGGTGGTGCTGAAGCTACTGGCCGGCGCACAAGAGCTCGAGCGGGTGAGCGTGCGCATCGGGCGCGAAAACGAGGACGAGGAATTTTCACACGCCTCGATTGTTACAACAGCGTACGGCTCGGGCGACGAAGCACTCGGCGGCCTCGGGGTAGTGGGTCCGACCCACATGGACTACCCCGGTACCATGCAAAAGGTTGCCACCGTGGCCCGCTACATCAGCCGCATCTTGCGGGGCGAATAGAAGGGAAGATATGGCTCGCGATTACTACGGCATCCTCGGCGTGGACCAGGAAGCCACCGAGCAGGAGATTAAAAAGGCGTACCGCAAACTGGCGCGCAAGTACCACCCGGACGTCAACCCGTCCGAGGAGGCGGCCGAGAAGTTCGCGGAGATCGCGGCCGCCCAGGAGGTGCTGCTGGATCCGCAGAAGCGCGCGATCGTGGACCGCGGCGGCGACCCGATGGAGGCCGGCGGCGGCATGGGTGGCGCTGCCGGTTTCGGCGGCGGGGGACTCGGCGACATCTTCGAGGCGTTCTTCGGCGGCGGCGGTGCCCGCCAGCCCCGCTCGCGCGTGCAGCCGGGCAACGACGCGCTGCTGCGCACCGCCATCACGCTCGAAGAAGCCTTCGCGGGTGTGAAGAAGGACGTCACCGTGGACACCGCCGTGCTGTGCGAGAAGTGCCACGGCACCGGCTCCAAAACCGAGGCGAAGCCGGTGCCCTGCGGCACCTGCGGCGGCGCGGGCCAGGTCCAGGAGATGCAGCAGTCGTTCTTGGGCAACGTCATGACCACCCGCGAGTGCCCCACCTGCCACGGCTACGGCGAAGTGATCAAGGACCCGTGCACCCAGTGCGCCGGCGACGGCCGCGTGCGCACCACCCGCGACCTGACGGTGAACATTCCCGCCGGCATCAACTCCGGCATGCGCATCCGCATGGCGGACCAAGGCGAGGTCGGCCACGGCGGCGGCCCCGCCGGCGACCTCTACGTGGAGGTGCAGGTCAAACCGCACCCGGTGTTCGTGCGCGAGAACAACGACCTGCACGTGCGTCTGACCGTGCCGATGTACGACGCAGCGCTCGGCACTGAGCTGACCGTGGACAACCTCTCCGGTAAGCAGACCACGATCGACGTGCCCGGCGGCACCCAGCCCGGCGACACGATCCACCTGCCCGGCGAGGGCATGCCGAGGCTGCGCGCCGAGGGCGCCGGCGACATGATCGCCCACGTCCAGGTCACCGTGCCCACCGCCCTGACCAACGACGAGCGCGCCGCCTTGACCGACCTGCGCGACGGCCACCCGGACAACCCGGAGGTCCACGTCGAGTCCGTCGAGCACGGCGAGGGCTTCTTCTCCCGCATGCGTGACCGCTTCCGCCGATGAGCCTGCCGTATTTCCTCACCGAGGACCCGGCCGCCGGGGTACTCACTGGTAAAGAGGCCAAGCACGCCCACGTCAAGCGCATTGCACCCGGCGAGCACATCATGCTTATCGACGGCCAAGGGACCACCGCCGTCACCCGCGTCACGTCGGTGGGGCCTGGTCGGGTTGACGGAGTCGTCGAAAAGCAGCAGTTCGTGCCGCAACCCACGCCGCGCGTGACGGTGGTGCAGGCGGTGCCCAAAGGCGAGCGCGCGGAGCTGGCCGTGGACCTGGCTGTGCAGGCCGGGGCCGACCGGATCGTGCCGTGGATTTCGCACCGCACCATCGCGCGGTGGCCGGCGAACAAGCAGGCCAAGCAGGTGGAGAAGTGGCGCGCGCAGGCTTTGGCCAGCGCGAAGCAGGCGCGCCGGGCGTGGGTGCCGGAGGTGCGCGACCCGGTGACCACGAACCAGCTGGCAGATCTCGTCCGTGACGCGGAACTCGCGTTGGTTTTGCACGAGGACGCCACCGACTCAATCCGCGACGTCGAATTCGGCGAAGACGTGTGGCTGATCGTCGGGCCCGAAGGCGGTATCGGCGAGGACGAACTGGAGGTCCTCGGCGCGCGCCCGGTCAGGCTCGGGCCCGAGGTGCTGCGCACCGCCTCGGCGGCGTTTGCGGGGCTTTGCGCCATCGGGGCGTTGACCTCCCGCTGGTAGGGTTGGCCCCCATGGAAGAAATGGTGACGCGCAAGGTCGAACTCGACTCGGCGTACGCACAGTCCGTCCTGGGGATCAACGACGACAACCTGCGGGTTCTAGAGGACCAGCTCGGGGTGGGTTTCCATGCCCGCGGCACCGAGCTGACCGTCAAGGGGCACGCGGAGCAGGCGGCGCACGCGCTGCGCGTCGTCGAGGAGCTTGAGTCCATGGCGCGCCGCGGCGTCCCGCTGGGGGTGGACACCGTGATCCAGGCGGTGCGCATCATGGAGGCCGAGGCGCCCGGGTCCGTGACCGACATCCTCGGCGAGGAGATCATCTCGCGCCGCGGCAAGGTCATCCGCCCGAAGACGGCCGGCCAGCGCGCCTACGTCGACGCGATCGACGACAACACCATCACCTTCGGCATCGGGCCTGCCGGCTCCGGCAAGACCTACCTCGCGGTGGCGAAGTCGGTCCAGGCGCTGCAGAACAAAGAGGTCAAACGCATCATTTTGACCCGCCCGGCGGTGGAGGCGGGCGAGAAGCTCGGCTTTTTGCCCGGCACGCTTTCGGACAAGATCGACCCGTACCTGCGCCCGTTGTACGACTCGCTGCGCGACATGATGGACCCGGAGGCCATTCCGAAGCTCATCGAGGCCGGCATCATCGAGGTCGCGCCCCTGGCCTACATGCGCGGGCGTACGCTCTCGGACGCGTTTGTCATCCTGGATGAGGCGCAGAACACGACCGGCGCGCAGATGAAGATGTTCCTCACCCGCCTCGGCTTCGGCTCGAAGATGGTGGTCACGGGTGATACGTCCCAGGTGGATTTGCCGCGCGGCACCGTCTCGGGCTTGCGGGTGGCGCGGCGCATCCTCGCGGACATCGACGACATTTCGTTCCAGGAGCTCGGCGCCGGCGACGTGGTGCGCCACCACCTGATTTCGCGCATTGTCGCAGCGTACGACCGCCACGACGCGCAGAACGCCCTGCGCTACGAGAAGCGCCAGCAGGCGATCGAGGCCGAGCGGGAAGCGGAGGCGAACCAGTGAGCATTGAAGTGCTAAATGAGTCCGGCGAGGCGGAGGTCAATGAGCAAATGCTTATCGACGTCGCGTCGTTCGCCATGCGCTCCATGGACGTCCACCCCGAAACCGAGGCCACCATCACGCTCGTGGACGAAGCCACGATGGCAGATCTGCACGTGCGCTGGATGGACCTGGAGGGCCCCACGGACGTGATGAGCTTTCCCATGGATGAGCTGACCCCCGGCGGCGGCCGCCCCGACGCGGACATGCCGGGACCGGCGATGCTCGGCGACATCATCCTGTGCCCGGCCTACGACCGCAAGCAGGCGGAGATGGCCGGCCACGACCTGGCGCACGAGATGGCGCTGCTCACCGTCCACGGCGTGCTGCACCTTTTGGGCTACGACCACATCGAGCCGAAAGACGAGCGCGAGATGTTCGCCCTGCAAAACGAGATCTTGGCGGACTGGTACGACGACCTGAAACGCCGCGGCGTGGAGTACCAGCCGAAGCCGACCGGCGCGCACGCCTTCCCGTCGGCCGCGGACCGCGACGAGCTGGATAAGTTGATGAAGGGCGCCGAGTGACGCTGACCTTCGTCTACGCGGCCATCACCATCGCCGCGCTGTTGCTGTCCGGCCTGCTCGGCTCGATCGAATCGGCGCTGGCGCCGATCTCGCGCGCCCGCGTCGAGGGCATGGTCAAAGACGACACCCCGGGCGCCGAGGCGCTTCTGCGGGTGGTGGACCACCGCGCGAACCACGTCAACACGCTCGTCCTGGTGAAAACGGTCCTGGATGTCCTCGCGTCCGTCACCGGTGCGATGCTTGCCATGGACCTGCTCGACTCCGATGGGTGGGCGATCGCGGTGGCGGTGGTCGTCGTCACGCTGCTGCAATTTTCCATCGTCGGGGTGTTCGCGCGCACCGCGGGCAAGCGCAACCCCTACACCATTTCGCTGAAAGCGGCCCAGGGTCTGGGGGTGTTCCAGGCGGTGCTCGGGCCCGTCGCAAAGCTGTTGATCTGGGTTGGCAACCTGTTCCACCCCGGCGAGGACTTCCGCGACGGGCCGTACGCCACCGAGGTCGAGCTGCGCGAGATGGTCGAGGTCGCCCAGGAAAAGGGCGTGGTGGAAACCACCGAGGGCCGCATGATCCAAAACATCTTCGACCTCGCGTCCAGCTACGCGCGCCAGGTCATGGTGCCGCGCCCGGAGATGGTGTGGATCGAGGGCGAGAAAACCGCCCGCCAGGCCACCGCGCTCATGGTGCGCTCGGGGCATTCGCGCGTGCCGGTGATCGGGGAGAGCGTCGACGAGATCGTCGGCGTGGCGTACCTGAAGGACATGTTCGACGACCGCGGCACCCCGCTCGACCCCGCCACCGAAATCACCGAGTTCATGCGCGAGCCGCTGTTCCTCCCGGATTCGAAGCCGCTGGACGTGCTGCTCAAAGAGATGCAGCAGTCGAACACGCACATCGCGATACTTATCGACGAATACGGCACCGTCGCAGGTCTTCTCACCATGGAGGACCTGCTGGAAGAAATCGTCGGCGAAATCACCGACGAATACGACGAGGACGAGGAAGCCCCGGTGACCGAGGTGGAGCCGCGCCTGTTCCGCGTCCAGGCGCGCCTGCCGTTGGACGACCTGGTGGACTACCTTGCCGACAACCTGGATTACGAGCTGGAATACCCCGAGGACGTCACCGACAACGTCGACACGGTGGCGGGGCTGTTGTCGTATGAGCTGGGGCGCGTGCCGTTGCCGGGCGCCTCCATTCTCCGCGCCGGGGTGCGCTACACCGCCGAGGGCGGCCGCGACCGCCGCGGCCGGGTGAAGACCCGCACCGTGCTGGTCTCCGTGGCCGAGCCCACAGAGCCGTTGCCCAGCGATTAGTCCTACGTTTCGGTAGAATTGTGCACGTAAGCAGGTTGTTCTACCGAGAGGAGCTTCACATGCGCGCTGTGCGTTACTACGGCCAGAAGGACATCCGCGTCGAGGAGATCGACGCACCGGAGGCAGGCAAGGGCGAGGTGCTCATCGACGTCGCCTGGTGCGGCATCTGTGGCACCGACCTCCACGAGTACCTGGAGGGCCCGATCTTCTGCCCGAAGCCGGGCCACCCGCACCCGATCACCGGCGAGGAGCCGCCGGTCACGCTCGGCCACGAGTTCTCCGGTGTCGTCGCCGCGCTGGGCGAGGGCGTGGACGATCTTGAGGTCGGCCAGCACGTCGTCGTCGAGCCGTACGTGCTTCCGGACGATGTCGACCCGAAGGAGCCGGGCCCGTACAACCTCCACCCGGACGTGAACTTCATCGGCCTTGCCGGTGGTGGTGGCGGCCTGTCCGAGAAGGTCGCGGTGCAGCGCCGCTGGGTCCACCCGATCAACAACGACGTGCCGCTGGACGAGGCCGCGCTCATCGAGCCGCTGTCCGTCGGCCACCACGCATTCGTCGCCTCCGAGGCCGGCGAGGGCGACGTGGTCCTCATCGGCGGTGCTGGCCCGATTGGCGTGCTCACGGCTGCCGTCGCTAAGGCGTACGGCTGCACCGTGATCGTCTCCGAGCTTTCCGAGCTGCGCCGCCAGAAGGCCCTCGACGCCGGTGTCGCCGACCACGCCATCGACCCGTCCAAGCAGGACCTCAAGGAAGAGGTGCAGAAGATCACCGACGGCAAGGGCGTCGACGCTGCCTTCGAGTGCACCTCCGTCAACGTCGTGCTTGACCAGCTCGTCGATTGCTTGAAGCTCAAGGGCACCCTGGTCGTCGAGTCCATCTGGTCCAAGAAGGCCGAGCTGGACATCCACGCCGTGGTGATGAAGGAGCTGACCATCCGCGGCATCATCGGCTACGCCCACGACCACGAGCAGACCATCAAGCTCGTCGAGGAGGGCAAGGTCGACCTCAAGCCGTTCATCACCGGCAAGATCGGCTTCGACGGTGTCGTTGACGAGGGCTTCGACACCCTGATCAACCGCAACGAGACCGCCGTGAAGATCCTGGTGTCGCCGGAGCTCTAAAATGCTCGTATGAGCAACATTCTCTCCATCCAGTCCGCTGTCGCGTATGGCCATGTCGGCAACTCGGCAGCGGTCTTTCCTTTGCAGCGCATCGGCCACGAGGTGTGGCCGGTGTACACGGTGAACTACTCCAACCACACCGGCTACGGCGCGTGGGGCGGGCCTATCATCCCTGCCGACGACGTCGCCGCGGTGCTCGCAGGCGTCAAGGACCGGGGCGCATTCCCGCTTATCGACGGCATCCTCACCGGCTACCAGGCATCCCCCGAAATCGCCGACGTGATCGTGGGCACCGTGCGCGACATCAAGGCGGAGAACCCCGACGCCATCTACACTTGCGACCCGGTGATGGGCTCGGCGACGTCCGGCTGCTTCGTCGCCGACACGATCCCGCCGTTGTTCCGCTCCACGATCGTGCCGGCGGCGGACATCATCACCCCGAACCAGTTTGAGCTGGGGTATTTGACCGAGCGCGACGTCACCGACCTCGACTCCACCCTGGCCGCCGTCGACGCCGCCCGCGAGATGGGCCCGTCCACCGTGCTGGTCACGTCGGTTAAGCGCCCGGAGACGCCCGAGGACGCGGTGGAGATGATCGCCGTCGACGACCACGGTAAGTGGATCGTGCGCACCCCGCGCCTGCCGTTCAAGCGCAACGGCTCCGGCGACGTCACTGCCGCGCTGTTCACCGGCCACTACCTCCGCGGCCGCGACGCGAAGGACTCGCTGGCCAAGACGGCGTCTTCGGTCTACGACCTGCTGCGCGTGACCCTCGAGGCCGACTCGCCGGAGCTCAAGCTGGTGGAGGCGCAGGACTTCTACGCCAACCCGCAGCTCCAATTCGAGGTCGAGGCCCTCTAGCTGTTTTTGGGCATGCCTGTATGCCCGCCCTTTCGGGGCGGGTTTTCGGTGTGTGGTGGTTAGTCGAAGAGCAGCTCCATCGCGCCTGGGGTGGTCATGGGGACTTTGGTGCCGTTGGGGGCGACCCAGTGGATGCGGGCGTTGGGGTTGTCGATGTAGCCGAACGGGCCGTGCCGGTTGTCGGCGTTGACCCCGTTGTGGAAGGGGCAGAGTTCGGCGAGGTTGTCCATGTTGGTCATCCCGCCGTAGCGCCATGCGTTGATGTGGTGTGTTTGGGTGGTTTCGGCGGAGTGTTTGCAGTCGGGAAATGCACAGGCCGGGCAGAGCAGCTTCGACATGGTCTTTTGTTTGGGGTTGGCGCAGCGCTTTGCGTGGTAGAGGTTGACCGGTCCTTCTTGGGGGTGGAACGCGGCGACTTCTAACACGTCGCCGAATTCGTGCGCCATGTATTCGGCCCCTGTCATGGTGGTGCCGTCGGTGCAGATCAGGGTGACTTCGTCTGCGTGGCCGGATTGGATGCGGGCCCAGTCGGCGATCGGCACCAGGATGATCGGCCGGAAATTCGCCTTCGGTATGCCTTTGCCGTCGCGCAGGATCCCGATAAGCGTGTGGGCCATTTGGGCGGCGGCTGGGGCGTCGGCGTCGATGAGTTTGCGCAGCAGGTGCTCAAGATCGGCCAGGTCGCGCTCGTTGTAGGTCAGGATCATGGTGCGCATGCCCGCCTTGGAGCGGCTAAACCTGCACGAGGGTGGGGCTGGTTTGACGGGTTGTTTGATCAGCCGCTTGATGCGCTTGGTTAAGGCCCGATACGAGCCGCGGTGGCGCACCAGGTCTAAGCGGATGCGCCAGCGTTCCGCGGCCCCTTCGACGGCGAGCAGTTCTTTCTCGATGTGGATGAGTTGGTCGACCGGTAAGCCCTCGGCGGCGGCTAAAGCGTCGCGTTGTTTGCGGGTGAACTGGGTCGGCCCAAAGTAGGTGTGGTGCACCCGGGCCAGGTCGCGTACCCGGCCGGTGGACAGGCCGGCGGCCATAGCGGTGTCGCGGTCGAAGTCGGCGAGTACACGCACGCCTGCGGTGACAAAGTCGGTGAAGTTCATGGCCCAGAAGCTATGGCGGCCACACAACCCGAACAAGACCCAAATCAAAATCTGTGGATAAGCACCGCCAAAAGCCGCCGCTACAACACGGTTGTCCACAGCTAAACCAATCAGGGCTTGACAGGTAGAATCCCAGGCCATGAACGACTTCCCCGATTTCCCGGACGATCTGCCCGCAGACGCCAGCGCGAACGATGTCGAGCGCGCCGACGCCGGCGGCTTCACTGACACCCCGGAGGGCTTCAGGTCGGGGTTCGTCAGCTTTGTGGGCCGCCCGAACACCGGCAAGTCCACGCTGACCAACGCGATGGTGGGGGAGAAGATCGCGATTATGGCGGATCAGCCGGAAACCACCCGCCACCCCATCCGCGGCGTGATCAACCGCGACGACGCGCAGGTCATCGTCGTGGACACCCCGGGCATTCACCGCCCGCGCACGCTGCTGGGCGAGCGTCTCAACGACGTGGTCAAGGACACCTTCGCCGACGTGGACGTCATCGGGTTTACGGTGCCTGCGGACGAGAAGATCGGCCCCGGCGACCGCTACATTCTGGAGCAGATCCGGGAGACGAAGCCGAACACGCCGATCGTGGGCATCGTGACCAAGCTGGACAAAACCACCAAGGACACAGTCGGCGAGCGCCTGCTGGAGCTGCACGAGCTGTTGGGCCCAGACGCGGATTTGGTGCCGGTCTCGGCTACGGAGCAGGTGCAGATCGACGTGCTGCTCGACGTGCTCGTCGGCCAGTTGCCGGAGGGCCCGCGCTTCTACCCGGAAGACCACACCACGGACGAGGACATGGAAACGCGCATCGCGGAGCTGATCCGCGAGGAGGCGCTGCAGGGGCTTCGCGACGAACTGCCGCACTCCGTCGCCGTCCAAATCGACGAGATGCACCCGGACCCGGACAACCCGCAGCGCACCATGATCTACGCTGTGCTCTACCTGGAGCGCCCGGGCCAAAAACGCATCATCGAAGGCCCGGACGGGCGGCGCCTCAGCGGCATCGTGCACCGCGCCCGCAAGCAGATCATCGAGCTGACCGGGCGAAACGTCTACCTGGACGTGCGCGTGAAGGTGCTGAAGAACTGGCAGCAGGACCCGAAGGCGCTGGGCCGGCTTGGCTTCTAGAGCTCCGCGCCCGAATTGGCGCGACCGCGCGTTTGTGGTGCGCACCTACGATTTTGGGGAGGCGGACCGGGTGGTGGTCCTGCTCACCAAGAACCACGGGCTTGTCCGCGGGGTGGCGAAGGGGGTGCGCAAGGCGAAGAGCCGCTTCGGGTCGCGGCTGCAGCCGTTCGTGGAGGTCGATGCGCTGATCTACCCGGGCCGAGGCCTCTCGACGATCGCATCCGCCGACACCGTCACCTACTTCGGTGCCCGCATCATCGACGACTTCGACCGTTACGCCGCCGCCTGCGCGGTGATGGAGACAGCGGAAAAGCTCAGCTTCGACGAGGCCGACCCCACCCTGTTCGCCCTGGTCCAGGAGGCGCTGAAAAACCTGCAGACGGACCAGCACCCGACGATGGTCCTCGACGCGTTCATCCTGAAAGCCACCGAGCACGCCGGCTGGGGGTTAAGCCTGTTCGACTGCGCGAACTGCGGCGCGCCCGGCCCGCACAAAGCGTTCAACGCCAGCCAAGGCGGGGCGGTGTGCAACAACTGCCGCCCGCCGGGCTCCATGGATGTGCATCCTGAAACGTTGCACGAGATGTGGTTGATGGAGCGGGGTGGCAGCGTGCCGTCGATACGCGTGGCGCAGATTCACCGCGCAACGGTGGCGCACTTGCAATTCAACCTTGAAGCCGGGTTGAAAAGCTTCAAGATTATGGAGCAGGCATAATTGGCACCCATGGGCGCACCGAGAATTGACAAGAAGTTCATCCCGAAGCACATCGCGCTGGTGATGGACGGCAACGGCCGCTGGGCGCAAAAGCGCGGCCTGAAGCGCACCGAGGGGCACAAGGTGGGCGAGGAGAAGCTCATGGACGCCGTCGACGCGTGCATTGAGCTCGGCGGCGTCGAATGGCTTTCGGCGTACGCGTTTTCCACCGAGAATTGGAAGCGCTCGCCTTCTGAGGTGCACTTTCTCATGAACTTCACGCGCGAGGTGCTGCGCCGCCAGCGCGACGAGCTGCACGCCAAAAACGTGCGCGTGGTGTGGTGCGGGCGCCGCCCGAAGCTGTGGGGCAGCGTCATCGAGGAACTCGAGGTCGCCGAGGAGCTGACCAAAAACAACACCGGCCTCACGCTTGCCATGTGCGTCAATTACGGCGGGCGCGCGGAGATCACAGATGCGGTGCAAAAGCTTATCGACGCTCACGTGTCCACCGTCGACGAAAAAACCATCGCCCGTTACCTGTACCGCGCGGACATGCCGGACGTGGACCTGTTTCTGCGCCCGTCGGGCGAGCAGCGCACATCGAACTTCCTGCTCTGGCAGTCCGCGTATGCGGAGATGGTGTACCAGGACGTGCTGTTTCCGGACTTCACCAAGGAAGACCTGTGGGACGCGGTGCTTGAGTACGCGAAGCGCGACCGCCGTTTTGGTGGTGCGGTGGACAAGTTCGCGGATAAGTAGTTAGCGTTTGGCCTGGCAGGCGCGGCACATGCCGTAGATTTCGGCGTCGTGGCCGACCAGCTCGTAGCCGTAGTGCGCGGCGATGACCTCGGCCCACTTCTCCACGGGCCCGCCTTCGATTTCCTCGCTGCGGCCGCACTCGGCGCACATCAGGTGGTGATGGTGGTGGCCGGTGAGGCAATCGCGGTAGAGGGTTTCGCCGTCGGGGGACTGCAGCACGTCCACGGCTTTGACCTCGGCGAGTGATTGCAGTGTGCGGTAGACGGTGGTGAGGCCGACGGACGCGCCGTCGGCAAGCAGTTGCTCATGAATGGTTTTCGCGGACGCGAACTTGTCCAGCCCCCGCAGCGTCTCCACGACGGCGGCGCGCTGGCGCGTCATACGCGGGCCCAGCTTGGGCACGGGGCGCGATTGCGCTCGGCGGTTCGTTTGCGTCATACGGTTGCAGTCTACCTAGTCGCGCACAGGCTTTGGCGTCTGCGGGGCAAGGCCAGGATCCGTTTCGGGGCGCACAGCGGCAG
This sequence comes from Corynebacterium afermentans subsp. afermentans, assembly GCF_030408355.1. Taxonomy (NCBI): domain Bacteria; kingdom Bacillati; phylum Actinomycetota; class Actinomycetes; order Mycobacteriales; family Corynebacteriaceae; genus Corynebacterium; species Corynebacterium afermentans. The sequence continues at coordinate 1,742,831 of NZ_CP046606.1, read as the reverse complement.
GCGGGTCGACGATCGCCGCGCTGCTGGAGCCGCTGGCATGGCCGGTGTCGCGGTTGCGCTTGCGTTTGCGCAGTTCGGCCAGCTCGTCCTGGGCCTCGGTGAGTGTCTCCAACGACGCCAACTCATGGATGATGCAGATGATGTCCGGCTGGTTCAGCGCGTAGAGCACCTCGCGGCCCTTGCGCGACGAGGACACCAACCCGGCCGAACGCAGCACCCGCAAATGCTGTGAAATCAGCGGCTGCGACTTCTCCAACTCGGCGACCAGCTGGTGGACCACCATCTCTTCCTCGGCCAACAGCAGCAGAATCTCTAGCCGGGTCTTCGAATCCAACACCTTCACCAGCGCAGCGGTGCGGTCCAAATCCTCGTCCGCAAGCTTTGGAAAGTCTGTCAACGGGAAGCGTTCGCTCACGACGTCCCCTTTCCTCAGTGCCAATGCGCTATCTATTTCATCAGAATACAAGACAGTCTTAACGGAGTGGGACTTATGTCCAAACTGGGCGGGTGACCGGAGGCGTCGTAAGGCGGGCTATGCTGTTGACCGTAATTTGCACGCACTTTCCCACCAGGAGATGTTGATGCCCGCATCAAAGATTGAAACCGTCGTTAACCTGTGCAAGCGTCGCGGACTGGTGTACCCAGCAGGCGAAATCTACGGCGGAACCCGCTCCGCGTGGGACTACGGCCCGCTCGGCGTGGAACTGAAAGAAAACCTCAAGCGCCAGTGGTGGAAGCACATGGTGCAATCCCGCCGCGACACCGTCGGCGTTGACACCTCCGTCATCCTGCCCACGCGCGTGTGGGAAGCCTCCGGCCACGTCGAAGTGTTCACCGACCCGCTCGTTGAGTCGCTGCACACCCACAAGCGCTACCGCGCCGACCACCTCCTGGAAGCCTACGAGGAAAAGCACGGCCACCCGCCGGCAAACGGCCTGGCAGACATCAACGACCCGGAAACCGGCCAGCCCGGCAACTGGACCGAGCCGAAGGCGTTCTCCGGTCTGATGAAGACCTACCTGGGCCCGGTGGACGACAAAGAAGGCCTGCACTACCTGCGCCCGGAGACCGCGCAGGGCATCTTCGTCAACTTCAAAAACGTCATGACGTCCTCGCGCCTGAAGCCGCCGTTCGGCATCGCGAACACCGGCAAGAGCTTCCGCAACGAGATCACCCCGGGCAACTTCATCTTCCGCACCCGCGAGTTCGAGCAGATGGAGATGGAATTCTTCGTCAAACCCGGCGAGGACGAAAAGTGGCACGAGTACTGGATTGACAACCGCTACAACTGGTACGTCGACCTGGGCGTCAACCCGGACAACCTGCGCCTTTACGAGCACCCGGAAGAAAAGCTCAGCCACTACTCCAAGCGCACCGTGGACATCGAGTACGCCTTCGGCTTCTCCGGCTCCAAGTGGGGCGAGCTCGAGGGTGTGGCTAACCGCACCGACTACGACCTGCGCACCCACGCCGAGGCCTCCGGCGAGGACTTGAGCTACTTCGACCAGGAGTCGGGCGAGCGCTGGATTCCGTACTGCATCGAGCCGGCCGCCGGTCTCGGCCGCGCCATGATGGCCTTCCTCATCGACGCCTACGACGAGGAAGAGGCCCCCAACGCCAAGGGCGGCACCGACACCCGCGTCGTGCTGCGTCTGGACCGCCGTCTTGCGCCGGTGAAGGTGGCGGTGCTGCCGCTGTCGAAGAAGCCGGAGCTGTCCGGCCCGGCCGAGGAGCTCGCCGCGAAGCTGCGCCAGCACTGGAACGTCGACTACGACATCTCCGGTGCGATCGGCCGCCGTTACCGTCGTCAGGATGAGACGGGCACCCCGTTCTGCGTCACCTACGACTTTGACACCCTGGATGACCAGGCTGTTACCGTGCGCGAGCGAGACACGATGGAGCAGGAGCGCGTGCCGCTGGCGGAGCTGGAGTCTTACCTGGCCGCCCGCCTGATCGGCTGCTAGATTCTCGCTCATGCATTATGTGAGCTGGGACCGCTCGAACCGGGACGCGCCGAAGCTTTTGGCGGAGGACGGCCCGGACGTCCTCGGCGTGTTCGAGCACGACCGCGCGATTGTGTGCGGCCAGAGCTGGGATCTGACGGCGCACGCCGAGTCGGGCGCGCTGGCCACGTGCGGCGGTGAGGAGATCGTGCGCACCTCCGACAGTTTGAAGCGCGCGAAGCGCATCGACGCGGTCGTGGGCGGCACCCCGTACGCGCTGATCCCGGAGACGTCCAAGAACTGGGTGGTCGAGGGGCCGGACGGCGAGAAGGTCGCGCAGTTCACCCAGGATCACAACGGGGTGCGCAAGGCCATCCTCGAGTTCGAGGGGGAGACGCAGTTGCCGCCCGTGCACGTTGCGGGCCTGGCGTGGCTGACGCGCAGCGTGCTGGAGGCGCGCAAGGTGGCCAATTCCACCGCGTTGATTGCCACGCTGGTGTTTTTGTCGCTGTTTGTTGTGGTGGTGGCGGTGCTGTGATTTGGCGGGGAGCTTCGCTTATCGACGACCAAAGGTCCATCGCCCATTCCACCCCCGACACGATCACGGTGGGCGAGACCGTTTTGCGCGTCACGTCCGATAATCCGGTGAAGTTCCGCGCCTTCGACGTTGCGGCCAACGAGGAGTACCTGCTGCGCAAAGCCGGGTTCACGGTGTCGCGCTACGCCGCGGATTGCGCCGGCCGCCGCTACACCTTAAACCGCTCCGGCTTTGACCTGCTGTCGGGCGCGGTCACCCCGAAGCGCGAGATCCGTGACGGCGCCGGTGAGCTCATCGCCGTGACCCGGGGCTTCCCGTTCGGCGAGTTGGGCGTCGACGTGGCGGAGCCGACCCTTCGCGCCGACGGGTTCGAGGAGATCCAGCTGGTGGACCTCGCCTTCATGACTTGGGCGCTGACCTTCGTCGACGCGCCGGCGCGCCGCACGCGCTACTGAGCCTCGCACGGCGCGCCGCTGCGGACCCGCTGTCCATTCCCGCAAACCCTGAGTAAGCCCTCCAGAGTATGCCCGTTTTTGGGCCATACTCTGGCTTTGTCTCTCTGGGTTTGTCGGGTGGGGCGGGGGAGCGGTGCTGAAGCAGGCGGCGCTGGGGCCGCCTAGAAGGTGCCGCCGCGGTTGGAGGGACGCCCGCCGGAGAATCCGCCGCCGCCTCCGAAACCACCGCCGCCGCCAAAGCCACCGCCGCCGCCGAAGCCGCCGGAGAGCATCGAGCCCCACAGCACGGCGCTGGCCAACGAGTCCGCGGTCTGGCGGTTGCGCTGGGCGCGATAGCGGCGCAGGTCGTCGTTCGCGGCGGCCTCGGCGCGGCGCGCGGTGTCGGTGGCGGCGCGTGCGGCGTCGATGCCCGTGCGGGTGTCGCGCACGCGCAGCTGGTGGGCCTGCGCGTACTGGCGCTTCGCCTCCGCGAGTAGGGTGCGCGCGTGCGAGCCGATGATGCGCCCGCGCGAGAGGATCAGGTCTTCGGCGCGCTGGATTTGGGCGCCGGCGACTTGCATTTGCTGGTCGAAAAGCTGCAGCGCGCGGGACTGGTCGCCGGCGATGCCCTTGGCGCGGTCCAACGCTGCGTCGATGTCGGCGTCCATGCTGGTCAGCTCCTGGTATAGGGCCAGCGGGTCGGTCTCGTCGCGGTCGCCGATTTCGCCCAGCATGCGTTGGGCCTTGGAGGAGACGGTGTCGAGCGAAGCGACGTCGATAGGCGCACCCTGCGCACGCGCACCCTTGACCTGCTCGATCTCGCGCAACTCGCCGCGGATCTCGGAGATCAGCGCGGGCAGGTTGGCCTTGGCGGCGCGGATGTTGTCCTCGGCGTGCTCGATGGCGGCGAGGTTGGTGTCGGAGACGTTGACGGCGCGGGTCGCGGCGGCCAGCGTGTCCAGCAGTGCGCCCTGGCGCCCGGCTGGCTTGTCTGCAAGCGTGCGCGCTTCGCCGAGGGCCTTTTCCGCCTCGTTCAGCGACGCTTCGGCCAGATCCACGTTGTCCACGATGGACTCCAGTATCTGCGCCGGGTATTCGCCCTGAAGCTGCGCCAGCGTCGCTCGCGCGGGCTCCAGGCGCGCCCGGATGTCCACGGTGCGCGCGAGGACCTTCTCCACCTCTTCGGGCGCGCGCATGAGCACGCCGCGCATCTCGTTGAACTCGGTGGTCTTGTCGCGCAGGGCCTGTTCTGCGCGGCCGGACGAGGAGATGATGTCCACCAGCATTGCGCGTTTTTCGGGTTCGGTTTCCGGGATGGCGTCGTAAAGTTTCTGGTGCGTTGCGAACGCGCGCTGCAGGGTGGTGGTGGCCTCGTTCATCGCGGAGGTGAACGGGCGCACGCGGTCCGCGCCGAACTCGGCGGTGGCAAGCTCGAGCTCCTGCTTGCCCTGGGTGATGGAGTCGTCGGCGGAAACCAGCGCGTCGCGCGCGACCTCCTCCAGCGTCGGCGTGGGCAGGCGCCCCAGCGAGTCGGTGTCCGCCGGGTCCAGCGCCTTCGCGGACTCGATCTGCTTGGCCTGCTGCTTCTTCGAGCCCTTGCGCGTCGCCGCGTACACGCCGCCGCCCGCGAGCGCCGCGACACCCAGGCCACCTGCGAGCCAGCCAGCGCCCCCGCCTCCGCCATCGCCTGACGACGATCCTCCGCCCGCCACCGCATTCACCGCATTCAACGCCGCAGAAGACCAGTTCATCTGCGACAGCTGCGCGTGCGCGGCGCCGTTCATGCGGTCGATCTCGGACTGCGTCCACTCCTCGCCGCCGCCGACGTTGTACAAGCGCTCATCGGGCGAGATCGCCAGCACGGCGGTATTGGAGCCGTTGGCCGCCACGGCCTTGTCCACCCACTCCCGCGGGGTGTACTGCCCGAACGAGCGCAAAAACACTACGCGCACGGACTTGCCCTGGGTTTGGCTCACCTGCTGGATCGCCGCCTCGATCTCGGAGAGCTCGGCAGGCGAGAGCACAGCGGCGTCGTCGGTCACCGGTTGCGTGAGCCGGCCTGGCTCGAGCGACGCCTTGGTGGCGGTGGCCTGGGCTACCAGTTGGGCGGGCGGAGCTTCCGTCGCAAAGCTGAGTGCGGGTGCGGTGGCGACAAAAAGGCCACCGGACACGGCGAGGATGCGCAAGTAACGGCTAGTCATGCCGACTAGGGTAGCGCGACGTGTACGTTTACAACGCCGCCGATACGCTGCGCCGCGCCGACGAGGCGCCGAAGGGCGCGCAACTCGCCCCGGATTCGCGCGGGGATTTCGCCCGCGACCGCGCTCGCGTGCTGCATTCCGCGGCGCTGCGGCGCCTGGCGGACAAAACACAGGTGGTCGGCCCCCGCGATGGCGACACCCCGCGCACACGCCTGACGCACTCGCTGGAGGTCGCGCAGATCTCGCGCGGCATCGGCGAAGGCATGGGCTTAAGCCCCGACCTGTGCGAGATGGCGGGGCTGACCCACGACATCGGGCACCCGCCGTACGGCCACAACGGCGAGGTCGCGCTCAACGAGGTCGCGCCGTGCGGCTTCGAGGGCAACGCGCAGACGTTGCGGATCCTTGCGCGCCTGGAGCCCAAAGTGCTTATCGACGGCACGTCATTGGGCCTCAACCTCACCCGCGCATCGTTAGACGCGGCCGTGAAATATCCGGTCACCCGCACGAACGCGGACGGTTCTGTGAACCGCAAGTACTCGGCCTACGACGAGGACGCGTCGGTGCTGGAGTGGGTGCGCGAGGGGCACGTCGATGGGGCGCCGCCGATGGAGGCGCAAGTGATGGACTTTTCCGACGACATCGCCTACTCCGTCCACGACGTCGAGGACGGCATCGTCTCCGGGCGCGTGTCGCTGCGCGTGCTGTGGGACTTCGTGGAGCTGGCAGCTTTGGCCGAGAAGGGCGCGGCGGCGTTCGGCGGGGATGCGGACTCGCTTGTCGACGCCGCCGACCGCCTGCGCTCCCTACCCGCCATCGCCGCCGCCAGCGAGTTCGACTACTCCCTCGGCGCGTGGACGGGGTTGAAGTCGTTGACGTCGCAGCTGGTGGGCCGCTACGTCGGCGCCGTCACGCGTGCCACGCTTGGCGGCAACGACGGAATCACCCTGGGCCGCCAGCACGGGCGCCTCGTGGTCCCGCCGGACGTGGAGGCGGAGGTCCGCCTGCTCAAGACAGTCGCGGTGCTCTACGTCATGGACCAGCCGTCGCACCAGGCGCGCCAGGACCGGCAGCGCGACCGCATCTACCGCGTCCACGAGTACCTGCGCGCCGGCGCGCCGGGCACCCTGGACACGATGTTCCAGGCGTGGTTCAACGCCGCCGAGACGGACCTGGAGCGCGAGCGGGTGATCGTGGACCAGATCGCGTCCATGACCGAGTCGCGCCTGGAGCGCACCGCGAAGAAGGCCGCCGCCTTCGAGGGGTACTTCTAGGACGGCGCAGAGCGCTACAACCGCCCGGCGATGGCGGCCAGCGCTTCGCGGGTGCCGATCTCGCCGGGCAGCCAGGGCAGCTCGACGCGGGGGACGTCGGGAAGTTTCGCGTCCAGCAGCTCAAGCGCGTCGTCTTCCACCGCACGGCGCGAGGCCATGAACTCGCCGGCCTCGAGAGGGCTGCGGCGGTTGACCACCAACGAGCCGACGCGGATGTTGTTGGACGTGAGGTCGCGGTAAAGCTCAATGCTCTCGAGGACCGGCAGGCGCTCCGCTGTGAGCACGATGTGGAACGCGCAGGCCGCGGGGTCGGTGAGGATGTCGCGCAGGCGCTCGAACTTGCGGCGCCTCCGCAACAAGGTGGCGCGGATTTCCTGGTTGCGGCGCTCCACGGGGTCGTCGACAGTCCCGCCCAGGCCGCGCACGGCGCGGGAGAATTTGTCGGACTGCTCGCGCCGCTGCATCAGCCCGCCGGTGTAGGCGGCCATGAGCTCCGGCAGCGCCAGCAGGCGGGAGGTGTGGCCGGAGGGGGCGGTGTCGAAGATTATGTGGTCGTAGCCTTGGCTGACCACTAGCTCCGCCACCGCCTCCAACATCGCCGCCTCATGCATGCCGGGCGAGTGCCGCGCCAGATCCAGGTGGCGGCGGATCTCGGGGTGCATGCGCTCCGGCATCATCGCGCGCATGGAGCGCTCCACCTCGGCAAGGTGGCGCTCGGTGGTTGCGGCGGGGTCGAGCTCCACCACGTCCAGGCCGTGCTCGAGAGTGGTCGGCTCGGCTGACAGGTGCTTATCCCAGATGTGGCCCAAGTTGTGCGCCGGGTCCGTGGACACCAAAAGCACGCGCTTACCCGCCTCAGCCAGCCGCACCGCCGTGGCCGCCGAGACGGTGGTTTTGCCCACCCCGCCCTTGCCACCGAAGAACATCACGGGCGCGGCCTCTAGCAGCATCGGACACCGTCCAGCGGGGAGCGCTCCATGCCCATGCGGGTGTGCCAGGCGTGGAATTCGTCGTAAAGCAATGGCATCAGCTCGAGGGTGTAGAAGCTTGCGGGGTTGGGGAGGCCGAGCGTCTCCGAGGCGACGAGGAGGGTGAACAGGTCGTCCTCCTCGCGCGCGGCGCGGGCGAACTCGCGGCGGTACGGGGCTTTGTAAAACTCGTCTAAGCCGCGGGCAATTGCTTTAAGACGTTCGCGCATCCGCCAATTCACCCGGAATCGTCTCATCGTCGCGCCAGGTCACAGCCGGGGCCTTGCGCGCCTTCGTGATCGCGGTGAACGCCTCCACGATGACCCAGATGGCGCAGCAGATGATGATGACGTCCAGTACCAACAGCAGCCAGTTGCCCGCATCGAGGAACGTGCGCAGCTGCAGCACCGCCGCCCACAGCGACATGAAGGTCACGAACACCAGCGGGATCAGCACCGGCCAGGTCGGGCGGCGCAGCTGGGTCAGAATGATCACCACGACAGACAGCGTCAGGCCCGCCATGAGTTGGTTGGTGGTGCCGAACAGCGGCCAGATCAGCATGCCGCCGGAGCCGTCCAGGCCCATGGAGAACGTCAGGCCCAGCGCGCAGCCCACCGCGATGATGGTGGCCACCACGCCGGAGAGCTTCACACCGGCCAGCTCCGCCATTTCCGCGACCACGAGGCGCTGCAGGCGGATGCCGGAGTCCATGGTGGTGGCGGCGAACAGCACGGCCATGGTGGCCAGGATGGTGGCGGACAGGGAGGTGGGGATGCCCATGCCTTCGTTCATGAGGTCGCCGCCGCCTTGGATAAACGCGTCGACGCCGCCGGCGTTCCACTCGTTGTAGATCTCCTCCCACGTCGCCAACGACTTGAAGCCGGAGGTGGTGGCCACGATCGTGCCAAGCGCGAGCAGGCCTTCGCCGACCGCGCCGAAGTAGCCGACGAAGCGCGCGTCCGTCTCCTTGTCCAGCTGCTTCGACGACGTGCCCGAGGCGACGACGCCGTGGAAGCCGGAGATCGCGCCACAGGCGATGGTGACAAAGAGCAGCGGGAAGATGCCGGGGGTGCCGGACGGGACGGCGTCGCGAAGCGAGGGCGCGACAACCTCCGGCCGGACGATGAAAAACGATCCGTAGAGGATGATCAAGCCCACGAACAGCTGCAGGCCGTTGATGTAATCGCGCGGCTGCAGCAGCACCCACACCGGCAGCAGCGAGGCGATGAACGCGTAGGTGAACAGGAAGAGGATCCACCAGCCGCGGTCCGGGATGCCCAGCATCGTCTCCGGCAGCGCGAGCGGGAATTGATCGCCGAGGATCATCAGCCCGTACAGCGCCGCCACACCCACGATGGAGACCAGCGGCAGGTTCCAGTTGAAGCGGTAGATGGCCTGGCCGATCAATAGCGCTACGACGATCGCGCCCCAGGTGGGGATCACCGCCGTCGGCGTGGAGATGAGCAGGTTGGAGATGACCACCGCGAACGCCGTGTTCACCATGAGCAGCAGCAGGAAAATCACCACGAGGAACAGGTTGCGCCCGCGCGCGCCGATGTAGCGGCCGGACAGCGTGCCGATGGACTGTCCGCGATGCCTTTGCGACGCCCACAGGGCCCCCAAGTCATGCATCCCCGCAAAGAACACGGTGCCGAGCGTGACCCACAAAAACGCCGGCACCCAGCCCCAAATCACCGCGACAGCAGGGCCGATGATCGGTGCCGCGCCCGCCACGGAGGTGAAGTGGTGGCCCCACAGGACGTACTTGTTCGTGGGGACGAAATCCACGCCGTCCTCCATCGTGTGCGCCGGGGTGGTGTAGGCGTCCGAGAGTTGGTAGACGCGTTTGCCCAGGAACCTGGAGTACAGCAGGTAGCCGGCCGCCATCATCGCCAGGCCGACGAGCACCAGGATGAGTGAGCTCATGGGTCTTCTCCGATCGTGTTGCTGTTCACAATTTCACACATTATGGCATACGACACTCTGCCGGGGCGCGTTCTACATGTAGGTGAGCGATGGGGTGAGAGGGCGTCAGCCTCTGAGAAGGCCGCGCTCATTCCCGCAAACCCCTAGTAAGCCCTCCCGAGAATGCCCATTTTTCGGCCTTAATAGGGGTTTGTTGCTAGGGGTCTGCGGAGTCGGGAGGGGGACATGCCTGCGGGTGCCGGGAACCGGCCCCGCCAGCGGCCCCGCCAGCCGGAACCCCGGCCGGGCCCATTACCCGGCGGGAAAAACGCGCCTCCGGTAGTCTCCGCAGCGGGGTAATTAGTCAAGGGGGGACTAATGAAAGACACGCGTAAGAAGGAACTGCGGGAAAAGCTCGTGGACCTGCGGAGGGTGTCGTCCGTGGACACTGAGACGCACCGGCGCATCAGCGATGGCGAGATGGTGCAGCTGACCAAGTCGATCTACTTCTGCGCCGCGACATGGAAAAAGCTCAAGGAGTACCAGCGGGCGTTTTTGCGGTGTTACGCGGCAGGGCGTCAAAGCAGACGCGCGGTACTCATCGACTGCTCGGCCGCCAGGCTCAACGGCGTGTGGACCATCGCACGCGGCGAACCAGTCACGCTTGCGGTGCCGAATGGGCGCCCGGCCTCCACCAAAGGCGGCTGGACCGGGTACGAATACCGCCACCGGCAGATCCCGGAAGCCGACATCATCTACGACGGGCCCGTGCGCTACACCAACGCGATCCGCACCGCCATCGACATCGCGCGTGAACGCGGCGTGCGCGAGGGCGTCATAGCGATAGACAGCGTGCTCTCCGGCCACGGCGACCACCTCTATGAGGAACTGCTGCACCAGTTTCGCGCCACCATCGCCCGTCTGGCCGGCACGAAGGGCATCGCCAACGCCCGGAAAGCGTTGCCACTGGCCAGCAGGCTTTCGGATTCGCCTTACGAGTCCCTCCTGCGCCTGACCCTCGACGCCCACGGGGTCCCATACCGCACACAGGCGGTGATTGGGCGGTACCGGGTTGACTTCCTCATCGGCGACAACCTTGTCGTGGAGGTCGACGGGTGGGAAAAATACGAGGAGGTCCCCCACGATGTACTGCGCAAGCAGCGCATCCGTGACGATTGGCTCGCCGAGCACGGATACAAAGTCTTGCACTTCTACACCAGCGACTTCTGGGGCGAGAAAGATGAGTTGATCCAACGCATCCGCAACGCGTGGCCGGTCGCCCGCAGGTTGCTCCCCGTGCAGGTGAAGCCGAAGGGCTACACGCCGATCGGCCCGGGGCGCAGCGTGGCGCTGCCACCGGACCTGCAGGAGGCCGTCGACATGCTAAGCAGACCCTAGCCCCTCGACTTCCGAACACATTCCGAATACCCTCATAGCCATGACACTCGCAGCAGGAACTCCACCGCATTCGCGCCGCTCCTCTGATCTGAGCAAGCGGTCCGCCGAGGTGCTCGCCGAAGCGGAAAAACACCCGGTCACGGTCACGCGCCGCGACGGGGAGTCGCTGGTGCTCATGTCCGCGCGGGAGGCGCAACGGCGGGCGCAGTTGCTGGAACTCGCGGCTCAACTCATCACCGTGGCAACGGAAGGCGTCGGCAGCCTCGGCGAGCGAATGGCTCGAGCGTTCCCCTGGATGTTGGCGCTGTCGCAGGCAGACAGGGAATCGTGTGCGCAGGAGCTTATCGACGCAGCACGCGCCTCCTTCGCCACCGAACAACCACACCTCGCCCTCGCTGAGTTCACCGCGTGGAAGGAAACTGCGACCGCCATCGCGGCAGGGCTCGGGCAAGAGGAAACCGACTGGCTTACAGACAGTGAGCCGGTGGAGCGCCCCTAGCGATGGCAGCCGGGAGGAAGGGGGAGCTGGGGACTGTGCAGCGCGGCGGGCAGTCGTTCGAGCGGTGGCAACACAAACCGACGCTGAAGGGCTCGGCGCGGATCTGGTTCTACGTCGATGGCCGCACGGTCTACCTCGAGGCCGTGCACACCAGCCACCAGAACGAGACGAAGTAGCCCCTCCTGCCCGCAAACCCCTAGTAACAGAGCCCTAGTATGCGCCATTTTGGGCCTTAATAGGGGTTTCTTACTAGGGGTCTAGCGAGAAAGCTCGACGCCTTCGTCGGCAAGCACTTCGAGCAGCCCGCCTATCGACGCCTCCGGAATCCCCCAATCCGTCACCACCACACGCTTCACGCGGGTCTCGCGCAACAGGTCGGCCAGGGCGTCGAGGTTGCGCGGCACCGGGCGGGCGTCTGGGGACGCACCGTCGGGGGACGCAGCCGCGCCAGCACCGTAGACGGCGGCGATGATGGCGGCGCCGAGATCCTCGATCGAGCGCACCGGGCGCATCACAAAAACAGCGGGCATTAGTTGACCTCCATTTCGCAGAAGGATTCGTAGTGGTCAGCGGTGTAAAACCACTCGTCGACGTGGCCGTCCGAGCCGCCGCCGGTGACGATGCGCCGCGCGCCGCGGTGGTGCACGCCCGGGGTGTCCACGGTGTACTCGCGGTAGTAGTCGCGCGGCTGTTCGGGCAGGATGCGTTCGTAGTTGCCGAAGCGGCGGTCGTCGTTGTCCGGGTGGGGGAAGGGGCCGCCGGCTTCGATGAGGTCGACGGTGTCCCAGGCTTCGTCGGGAAGCGAGCCGCACGCGGGCAGCCCAGAAGACGACGCAGCCGAAGACTCAGGAGGGGCCGGAGGTGGCGTCGATAGGCAACTGCTCAAAAACAGGCACGCGAGCAGGACGGATAGGCGCTTCATGGGCAATATCGTGCCACGCGCTAGAGTGAGCGCCATGGCTAGGGGCAGAATTCCGGATAGCGACATTGAGGCTATCCGTCAGCGCGCGCCGCTCGACGAGATTGTCGGCGAGTACGTGCAGCTCAAACCTGCCGGTCACGACTCGCTGAAGGGCCTGAGCCCGTTCAAGGACGAGCGCACCCCGAGTTTCCACGTCCGCCCTGCGCACGGCTACTACCACTGCTTTTCCACGGGCAAGGGCGGCGATGTGTTCAGCTTCCTCATGGAGATGGAGCAGCTGAGCTTCCCCGAGGCGGTGGAGGCGGTGGCGGACCACATCGGCTACCACATCAATTACCAGGGCGGTTCCACGGGCGCTCGCAAGGTGGACCGCGGCACGCGCCAGCGTCTTTTGGCGGCGAACAAGGCGGCGCACGAGTACTTCCGCGAGCAGCTGGAAACGGAAGACGCCGCCGCTGCGCGCGAGATGCTGCTCAAGCGCGGTTTTTCCCGCGAGCTCATCTACGACTTCGAATGCGGCTACGCGCCCTACGCGTGGGACCCGATGACAAAGCACCTGTTGCGCAAGGGCTTTGAGGTGCAAGAGCTTATCGACGCCGGCCTGTCCTCGATGGGCAAACGCGGGCCGATCGATAAATTCCGCGGCCGTTTGCTCTGGCCGATCAAGGACACCGCCGGCAACGTCATCGGCTTCGGCGCCCGCAAGCTGTTCGAGGACGACCGCCTGGGCAAATACATCAACACCCAGGACACGCTGCTGTACCACAAATCCAAGGTGCTCTTCGGCATTGATAAGGCGAAGAAGAACATCGCGGAGAAGCACCAGACGGTGGTGGTGGAGGGCTACACGGACGTGATGGCGATGCACGCCGCGGGTGTGGATACGGCGGTGGCGACCTGCGGCACCGCCTTCGGCGGCGACCACATGAGCCTGATCCGCCGCCTCATGCTCGACGACAGTTTCTTCCGCGGCGAGCTGATCTACACCTTCGACGGCGACGAGGCCGGCCGCAAGGCCGCCATGCGCGCCTTTGAGACGGACGCGGAGTTCGGCGCCCAATCCTTCGTCGCAGTCGCCCCCGACGGCATGGATCCCTGCGACCTGCGCCTCGCGCGTGGCGACGGTGCCCTGCGCGATCTCGTGGCCTCCCGCGTGCCCGTGTACGAGTTCGTCATCGAGTCGCTTTTGCAGGACTACTCGTTGGATTCCGCCGAGGGGCGCGTACAAGCCTTACGACGCACCGTGCCCGTCGTCGCCACCATCTCCGACAAAGTGCTCCAACAGGAGTACGCCAGGAGGCTCGCAGGCTGGGTCGGTTGGCCGAACCCGGACGAGGTGCTGGAGCAGGTCCGCGCCGAGGCCAAGAAGCCGAAGAAGCAGAAGCGCGCACCGAAAGCGGATGTGAAAGACCCCGCTGCGGCCGGCCCGGAGAGCTCCGGTGCCCAGTCCGAGATCCTCATCCCTCCGCGTCCCGACGACCCAGTGCTGTGGCCCCAGCGCGAAGCCCTGAAGCTTGCCCTGCAGCACCCGGCCGCGGCCGGCAACTACTTCGACGGCATCAACCCGGACGCGTTCACCCACGACGCGTACCACCAGGTCCGCGAGGCCATCACCGCTGCCGGTGGCTGCGCTCGCGCCGGGGCGGCCGCGGCAGCCGCGGGTGCTCCGGGCGCCCCGGGCACCGACTCTGCGCCGGGCACCGACTCTGCGCCGGGCAGTACCTCGCCTGGCGCCACCCCCGAGAGCGCCGCCGCTGGCGTTCCGGACGCCTCGAACTTCCTCGCCGCGGTCGCCGGAGAAATGCGCGACTACGCCGGCCGCAACTTCGTCTCCGAACTGGCCGTCGAGCCCATCCACGCCGACGACCTGTACGAGTACGCCGACTCTGTGCTCTCCCGCCTGCAGGAAACCCGCGTGGGCCAGCAGATCGCGCAGCTGAAGTCCCAGCTCCAGCGCATGCGGCCTTCCGACGACGAGGAGGCCTACAACGCCCTGTTCTCCGACCTCGTTGCGCTCGAGCAGGCCCGCCGCGATCTCAACGACCGCGCCTTCCGCGGCAACCGGTAGGGGCGCGGTTATACCGAAATTGGAATGTGGCAAATATTTGCCACATTCCGGAATCGACCCCTACCCAGCCAGAGCGTGAGGGGCGCCGGACAAAGCAGCGGTTTGCGTGGTGGCGGCAGGTGGGGCCCGTCCGGCCCTGGCCTTGGGCGGCTACCTGACCACAGATGGTGAAAGCCAAGTGGTGAAAGTCCGCCGTTTTGGCGCAGATTCACCATTTGAGTTTCACCACTTGCGGAAATCTCAGAGGAGCCAGCGCAGTCCCACCCCCAAAAACCCCCTACTCCTGCTCGGCGGCGAACTCCCGCAGCGCCCACTCGACGGTGTCCAGGGGCAGCGACGAGTCGTAAGCGTCGCGCGCTGAAGCCAGGGCGGCCAGGTACTCGCCGTACTCGTCGGCGGTCCAGTCGGCGTCCTTGGCCAGCCCGGCCACCTTCGCACGGTTGGAGCAGATGATCACCGGCTTCGAAGCCTCACCAGCCTCCTGCTCGCCGGCCAGGAAGTACGCCACGGCGGAGGCGAACTTCGGCGGCAGCCCAGTCGCCACCAAAGAGCCGTAAGCGTCAACGGCGACGACGCCGTCTAAACGACGCGCAGCCGCAAGCAACTGAGCCGCGTTGCCCTTGTTGCGCAAAAACGCCTGCATCTGCATCACCTGGTTGGACTGGCCGGCGACGTAGGCGAAGCAGGCGCCCAAAAAGTCGATGATCTGCTCGCGCGCAAAACCGGACTCACGCACGTCCGCGCCGAACGCGAAGACTTCGGAGCGGGTGATGGAGGCGGTGGCGTCGTCGCGGAACGGCGGCACGCGGCGCAGGTGGTGCGGCCAGCCGGTTTTCCAGCGGATGGGGGAGAAGGTCACGGAGTGGCCCAGCGCGTCCTGCGCGGTGGGTTTGACGGTCTCGAGGGCTTGAGCAATCTGAGTCATGCGCTCCATCTTAGAGCCCTTAGACTTGCCCATCATGACCGCAACCGTCTTGCTTCTCGACCCCCGCTGGCCCTCCCTCATCCCCCTCCACCTCGCTGGCCGCATCAGGGGCGATGTCGCCTTCACGCCTGAGGTGCCTGTCGACGTCCGCTGGGCCCTCAACGTCGAAGGCGGCACGGAAAGCTGGCTGATTTCCACCGATCCGGACGATCCGGAGGTCCGCCGCTGGCAGGGGGAGGGCGCGGAAACGGTGCGCGTCGATAGCCTCGATGACCCTGTCTTCGAGGCCACCCGCACGATGCACGCCGCGCGCCGCCGCGGCGAATGGGAGCAGGCGATGACGCACGAAAGCCTCCTGCCGTTTCTTCGGGAGGAGGCTGAGGAGGTCGCGCAGGCAATCGAGCACAAATTGCCTATCGACGATCTAAAGTCCGAACTGTCCGACCTGCTGCTCCAAGTCCTGTTCCACGCCGAGATCGCTTCGGAGTCCGGCGCGTTCGATTTCGGCGACGTGGCTGACGCGTTTGTGCAGAAGATGCGCCGCCGCGCGCCCTATCTTTTCGACGGTTCAACCGGCCCCGTGGACAAAGCCACCCAGGACCGGTTGTGGGAGGAAGGCAAGGCGGCCGAGAAGCGCTAGCCGCGGAGCTGAATTAGCGCAGCGCGCCGATGTAGTTGCGGATCTCCGGCAGGTTGGCCTGGGAGGACATCTGGGAGCTCATCTCGAAGAACTTGTCCAGCGGGGTGGCCGGGTCGGGTTTGACGATGCCGCACTCCAAAGCGCGGTCTGCAAGCGCGCCGACCGTGGATGCGGACACGAGGCGCAGCGTGGCGTCTGTGCCGACGACGTTGTTTACGTTGGAAACGAGCTGGGAGCGGGTGGTGTCCGGGCCGACCATGTTGGTGGAGGTCAGGCCGACGCGCAGGGCGTCGCAGTTTGCGGTGGCGATGTTGCCGTTGAGCAGCTTGATCAGCTCGAGCGACTGCGTCTGTGCCTGGGCGGTGGCGGGGGAGGCGATGGCGGCCGCGGCCATCAGACCAGCGGCGGCAAGGGTTGCGATACGGCGCATTGTGAAGGGGTCCTTTCGGGGATGAAACTAGGTCGCGGAGAATCATACATGTTAAACAAGTGACAGGTGTGACAGAAGTGCTGTGCCACCGGCGCGTTCACCATTCGCGGGCATCCGCGCGGTACACTCTCCGGTCATGTCAGCAGCCAGGCGAGTAGCGCGCGGGTGCGGCTGCGCGGGTGTCCTCGTCGCGGCCGCCGCGGTGGTGATGGTGGTCGCGCTGGTCGCGTGGCTCATCGCCGCGTTTTCTGCCCCGGATCGCCGCGAGCCGCTGCAGCCGGTGCCCACCACCATGCCGCCGCCGGCCGCCGTAGCACCCCCGCCTATCGACGTCCACGGCCCCGGCCGCACCTCCGACCTGCTCTTTGACTGGTCGCAGGATATCGGCAACGCCACCAACGTCTCCGGCCAGGCCATCCGCGCCTACGCCAACGCCGCCCTGATCGCCAAGGAGTCTTGGCCGGCCTGCAACCTGCAGTGGAACACGCTCGCCGGCATCGGCTGGGTGGAAACGCGCCACGGCACGTATACGGGCCGCTTCGACAACTCCCAGCTAAACCAGGACGGCTACCCGGAGCCGCCGATCATTGGCCCGAAGCTCGACGGCGACGGTTTCGCCCGCGTCACCGACACCGACAAAGGCGCGATAGACAACGACCCCGAGTTCGACCGCGCCGTGGGCCCGATGCAGTTCATCCCCGAGTCGTGGGCGCGCTACGGGCGCGACGCTAACGGCGACGGCTACCCGGACCCGCAGCAGATCGACGACGCCGCCCTGGGTGCCGCGAACCTCCTGTGCAATTCCGGCGGCGCCACGCGCGACTTGGCCACGGAGGAGGGCTGGCGCCAGGCGATTTTCGCCTACAACCAGTCCAACGACTACGTGGCCAGAGTCCGCGATGCCGCGGCGAACTACGCGCTGAACCAGCCGGCACACCGCTAGCCAACCCCGGGCTAAGCTGGTACGCGGTAAGACAGCACTCGACCCACGCAAGGAGTCACCATGGCCGACATCATGCACATCTTCGCCCGCGAGATCCTGGATTCCCGCGGCAACCCGACTGTGGAGGTGGAGGCGCTGCTCGCGGACGGCTCCCACGGCCGCGCTGGCGTGCCGTCCGGCGCGTCCACGGGCGAGCACGAGGCGCACGAGCTTCGCGACGGTGACGAGCGCTACGCCGGCAAGGGTGTGCTGAAGGCTGTCGAGAACGTCAACGAGACCATTGCGGACGAGCTGGCGGGGATTGAGGCGGACGACCAGCGGATCGTCGATACGCTTATGCTCGAGCTCGACGGCACGGACAACAAGAAGAAGCTGGGCGCGAATGCCCTTCTGGGCGTGTCCATGGCTGTGGCGAAGGCCGCGGCGGATTCGGCTGCGCTGCCGCTGTACCGCTATATCGGCGGCCCGAACGCGCACGTGTTGCCGGTGCCGATGATGAACATTCTCAACGGCGGCGCGCACGCGGATTCGGGTGTGGACGTTCAGGAGTTCATGATCGCCCCGGTCGGCGCGGAGACCTTCACGGAGGCGCTGCGCATGGGCGCTGAGGTCTACCACGCGCTCAAGAGCGTGCTGAAGTCCAAGGACCTGTCCACGGGTCTTGGCGACGAGGGCGGCTTCGCCCCGTCCGTCGGCTCCACCAAGGAGGCCCTGGATCTGATCGTGGAGGCGATTGAGAAGGCCGGCTACAAGCTTGGCG
Organism: Corynebacterium afermentans subsp. afermentans; assembly: GCF_030408355.1. Taxonomy (NCBI): domain Bacteria; kingdom Bacillati; phylum Actinomycetota; class Actinomycetes; order Mycobacteriales; family Corynebacteriaceae; genus Corynebacterium; species Corynebacterium afermentans. The sequence goes on along the minus strand of NZ_CP046606.1, from coordinate 1,724,983 downwards.
ACGATGTCGCGCTCGCCCTGGACGTGGCCTCCTCCGAGTTCTTCGAGGACGGCGCCTACAACTTCGAGGGTGGCAAGCACTCCGCCGAGGAGATGATCAAGGTCTACGCCGATCTGGTGGAGCAGTACCCGATCGTCTCCATCGAGGACCCGCTGGATGAAAACGACTGGGACGGCTACGTGGCCCTGACCGAGCAGCTGGGCGACAAGGTGCAGATCGTCGGCGACGACTTCTTCGTCACCAACCCGAAGCGCCTGGCCGAGGGCATCGAGAAAAACGCCGCCAACGCGCTGTTGGTCAAGGTCAACCAGATTGGCACCCTGACCGAGACCTTCGACGCCGTGGAGCTGGCCCACCGCAACGGCTACCGCACCATGATGTCGCACCGCTCCGGCGAGACCGAGGACACCACCATCGCGGATCTGGCCGTGGCGCTGTCCTGCGGCCAGATCAAGACCGGTGCGCCGGCCCGCTCCGAGCGCGTGGCCAAGTACAACCGCCTCCTGCGCATCGAGGAGGAGCTCGGCCCGGCCGCCGAGTACGCAGGTCGCTCCGCCTTCCCGCGCTTCAAGTAAGCACCTGTCTATCGACCCACCTTCGGCCCCGCCCGTTTTCGGCGCGGGGTCTTCTTTTGGCCCCATTGTTTGACGTTTGTATCAATCTGAACTGACGATTGTATCTCTCTGAGTGATACAATCGTCAGTAGGAAGCGATACAAAGTGACGGAGGGGCGCATGAAGCAAGCGGATGTGTTGGCGACTTTGGAGATGGTCGCCTCCGACCAGTGGGGGATCGTAACGACGGCGCAGGCTGGCCGGGAGGGCGTGGAAAGGCTGCAACTGTCGCGGTTGGCCGAAAAAGGTGACCTTGATCGAGCGAGGCATGGCGTGTACTTGCTGCCCTCCCATCAAGCAGGGCCGCAGGATGAGATTCGTGCCGCCTGGCTTGCGCTCGAGCCGATGAAGTTCATCGACGAGCGCTGGGAGGATGAGTGGCCCGTTGTGGTCTCTCACGAGTCTGCGGCGCGCATCCACGACATCGGGCGGTTGATCCCGCCGAAGTTCACATTTTCAACCGGTGGCACGAAGCAGACGCGGCAGCAGGGAATCCGTATCTATACGCGCCGCACGCTTACCGATGTCGACATTGTGTCCGTGGATGGGCTGCCGGTGACGAGCGTGGCCAGGACGGTAGGCGACCTGGCTGAGCAAAAGATCGAAAGGGGTTATTTGGCTGACCTTGTCGCAGATGCCCTGCGGAAGGAGAACGTACGCATAGATGACCTCGCCGAGAAACTGGAGCCAGCAGCTCGTTCCTACGGGGCAAAAACCGGTACGCAGTTGGTCTCCGAGCTGAGTGCTGAAGCGACCTCCGTGGAGGACATCGATGAACTTCGCAAACGACTGGTTCACACCACGAAGGGAATGGAGCTCAGGGTGACCGATCCCAACATGTTCGAGGGCTTCAACGAAATTGTCAGAAAACAACTCGACAAGGCATTAGAGCCATACCGGAAGCAGCTAGACCAGATAGCGAAGCAGTGGGCTGATGGTTACAAGTAGGCGCGAGAATAAAGAGCGGCAAAAGAAGCTCAACCAAGCCATCGCGAAGCGAGCGAAGGACTGCGGCCTGCCGAGCGATTTAATTCGCTACCAGATTGCGTTTGAGGGGTTTCTGGAGCGAGTCTTTCAGGCGGGATCCGATGAGTGGGTGCTCAAAGGCGGCGCGTCGTTGTTGATGAGAAACGGTGAGGGACGCACTACCACCGATGTTGATTTGGCCCGCATTCCTCGGCTTGGTCCGCTTGAGAGCATCGAAGCTGAGATGCACGAGATTGCTCGACGGCCCGGACAAGGTTCGCTGAGCTACAGAGTAAGAAGCATGCGGCAGAAGCGAGTAGGTGGCGATGACGGCTACAGGGGACCGACTTACGAAGTCTCGCTCGACGCCATGATGGGGCCCGTTGTGTTCCAGGCCTTTAGCCTGGACCTCACCGAACAGCGGCATACACAGGAACCACATGAACGGGTAGAAGTTGACCCGACGCTGGGCAAACTCTCCTCGGAGTACCTAAAACCATTTGCGGTTTACGCAACCGCGATTGAATCGCAGCTCGCTGACAAAATCTGCGCGATGAGGGAAGAACACCGCAGTGGGGATAGCAACCGTTACCACGACCTGGCGGACATCATCACCATCTTGCTCACACGCCCGATATCGGCGGAAAAGCTGGAAAGCGCTTGCCGACACGAAGCGCGGCGAAGGGGAATTGAGACCCCGACGGAGATGTGGGCGCCACCGTCGTGGGAGAAGAACTTCTCTGCGCATGCAGCGACTTATTTCGGCTTGCCAGACGAGTACAGGGACTACCCGGCAGCGATGTCGTATGTCTCTGAGGTGCTGGATCCGGCACTATCTGGTGATCTCGGCGAATCTTATTGGAATCCAGACAGGCAGCGTTGGGGCGAGAGCACGTAAAGTTGGGCGGGTGACCATTCGTACCATGTTTGATCAGCTGACCGTGGACTACCTGGCGGAGCGCACCGACCACGCGAGTTTTGACCGTGGGCAGAAGATCGACCCGAACCGGGTAGACATCACCGAGCGCACCGACAACGTGGTGCGCTCCACGGTGACCGCGCCGCACGAGTACCACGTGCGGCTTCTGCTTAGCGGCGCGGACTTGCAGGCCGAATGCGATTGCGCGATCGAGCACGAGTGGTGCCGCCACGCCGTGGCCACCGCGCTGAAGCTGATCCACGAGCGCGGGGAAGTGTTCACCCCCAGCGTGCAGGCGGCGGCCGCGGCGGAGGCCGTGTTCGACGACGAGATCGACGCGTTCGTGGCCAACCTGCGCCACGACCAGCTGGTCCAGCTGGTGCGCAACTTGCGTGTCGCGCAGCCGAATGTGGACCTTGTGCTGGAGGTTGGGGCGGCGGAGCACGGTGGGGGACCGGAGGCCGTCGGTAGGCGAATCGCCCAACGAGTGGACCGCTTGAGCCGCAAGAACCCCGGCTGGTCTGCGCGCCTGACCGCGGAGGTGGCGCAGGAGTGGTTCGCGCTGCTGGACATCTGCTCGACCTGCATCGACCGCGGCTGGGGCGCGCAGCTGGTGCGCCCGCTGGAGGCCGCCACCGAGGGCATCGGGCAGATGCTGCTGCGCACTGACGACGCCTACGGCTCGCTTGCCGACGCCTACCGCACCGCCATCATCCTGCACCTGGCCGCCTACCGGCAGGCGCCGCCGACGCCGGGGGAGGTGGTGGAGTGGATCTCCAACCTGGTCTTCGACGAAACCGGCTTCGGCGAACCCGACCTGGCCGATTACGCCGACTGGCTGGACATCCCGGCCATCGACGAGTTGGAGCGCCGCCTGGACAAGCAGGACACGCAGGACACCCACGGCCGCTTCGACGACGCACTGGAGTACCTGCGCGAAGGCATCGCGCGCCTGCGCGGCGACGACCTCGCACTCGAGCAGATGCTCTCCGGCGACGAACTGCTCGCCTTTTTTGAGGAGCGCGCCCGCGATGATGACGCCCGTGACCTGCTCGAAGCAGCCTTGAAGGAGCGCGTGAGCAGGAAACGCCTGGGCCTTGGCGGCACCGGCGTCTCCATGGAGGCGCTGACAGCTCGCCTGGACCGCTACTTCGGCCCTGGTGCCTTACTCAAGTTCCGCACCGCCTTTGCCACATCCCACCCGGGTCGGGGTTTCCGCGAGCTGCTGGCCGAAGACGGCGCCACCCCCGCCATGGCCCAAGAGGTCATCGACGCCGCCCCGAGCTGGATCCAGGGCAACCTCAAGCTGCTCTACGCCGAGCACTTCGACGACTTCGAGTTGGGCTACCGCGTGGCCACCGAGCACCCGCGCCCGGACGAGCTGGACCCGGAGCTGATCTTTGAGCTGGGCACCGCCATCGGCGTGAACGTGGACCGTGCCCGCGGCACCGAGCTGATGTTTCGTCTGGCGGAGCACTTCGCCGCCGCGGGCGATCTGCCCAGCTACAAGCGCCTGGAGGCGGAACTGAAGGACATCCGCAAGTTCGTCGCCGACGACGCGAAAGCGCAGGCCCGCTTCAACGAGCTGGCGGAGGACCTGCGGGCCCGCTACGCCGGCCGCGCCGCCATCCGCGAGATCCTCGAACGCCTCTAGCCCCTGGCGTATCATCTGCTAATTATGACGAAGCGCTCCCGCACCCGCCGCCCCAGCACGGTCCCCGTTGCCAGCCGCGACCGGGAAAACGCCGAGCGCGCCGCGCGCCGCAAGCAGCGCGGCCGGGCAATCGCGTTTCCGAAGCAGGACATGGCCAGCGTGGTCATCCTCATCGCCGTGCTCATCCTCGTGCTGTTGGCTATCGCGGCCCCGCTGCGGAACTTCTACGAGGGCCGCGCCGAGATCGCCCGCGCCAACGAGTCCATCGCCCGCCTCGAGACCCAAAAGCAGGCTCTGGAGGACGACATCGCCATGTACGACGACGACGCCTTCCTCAAACAGGAAGCCCGCCGCCGCCTCGGCGTCATGGAAGAGGGCGAGACCGCTTGGCGCATCATCGACCCCCGCATGACCGCCCCTGAGGCCATCACCACCGGCAAGGACGACATCCCCGACACCCGCACCTGGCCGGAAGTGATGTGGGATTCCCTGCGCGAGGTTCCGGGGGAGGAGCTTCCGCCTATCGACGACGCTCCGCCCGCCCCCGCGCCGGAGGGGCCGGCACCGGCCGCTCCGGAGGCCCCGGCACCAGAAGCTCCCGCGCCAGCGCAGTAGGTGGTGTGTGGGACAATAGCGCGCATGCACACTCCTCCCACTGACGAACAACTCGCCATCGTGGCCGAGCAGCTCGGCCGCACCCCGCGCGGCGTGCTCGCCATTGCGTACACCACCCCGGACAACCAGCCGGCCGTGGTGAAGACCGCGCCCAAACTTGGCGACGGCACCCCGTTCCCCACCCTCTACTACCTCACAGACCCCCGCCTGACCGCCGAGGCCTCCCGCCTCGAGGTCGCGCAGGTGATGAAGTGGATGGAGGCCCGCCTCAACGCCGACAGCGACGAAGGCGAGGATCTGCGCGCCGACTACCTGGCTGCCCACGAACACTTCCTTGCCGAGCGCAACGCCATCGAGGACCTGGGCACCGACTTCTCCGGCGGCGGTATGCCGGAGCGCGTGAAGTGCCTCCACGTGCTCATCGCCTACGCGCTGGCCGAAGGGCCGGACCGCGTCCGCTTCGGCACCGAAGCAGTAGCACTGGCCGCCGAGCACGGCGACCTGCGCGGCACCGCCATCCCCGCGGACTGGCCCACACTCGACGACCTCGGCATCACCCTCGCCGAAGCAGGGGAGGGGCTGGCATGACCCGCGTCGCCGCCGTGGACTGCGGCACAAACTCCATCCGCCTGCTCATCCACGACACGGACACCGGCGAGGTCTCCCGCCGCAACACCATCGTCCGCCTCGGCCAGGGTGTCGACGAGACCGGCCACTTCGCGCCGGAAGCCATCGAGCGCACCCGCAAGGCACTCGCCGACTACGTCGAGGAGATGCAACGCGAGCACGTCACCCGCGTGCGCATGGTGGCCACCTCTGCCACCCGCGACGCCGCCAACCGCGAGGATTTCTTTGCCATGACCCGGGGCCTCCTCGGTCAGATCCAGCCGGGTGCAGTGGCTGAAGTGATTTCCGGCGAGGAGGAGGCGGCGCTGTCATTCGCCGGTGCTACCGCGGACATCGACCCGGCTCGCGGTCCGTTCTGTGTGATCGACCTCGGCGGCGGCTCCACTGAGTTCGTCATGGAGGGCCATGCCATCTCCACACAAATGGGGTGTGTGCGCATCACCGAGCGCATCATGCGCACCGACCCGCCCACCGCGGAGGAGACGACCGAGGCAAGAAAGCTTATCGACGCCAACGTCACCACCGCCTCCGCCACCGTGCCTTTCGCTAAGGCGCGAACGTTCGTTGGCTGCGCCGGCACCTTCACCACGCTCTCCGCGCTAGCGCAGGGGCTGGAAACCTACGACCCCGTGCGCATCCACATGTCAGAGATCACCTTCGACCGGCTGCGTGAGGTGACCGCGGACCTGCGCGCCAAGTCCGCAGCGCAACGTCGTGAGAACCCGGTGGTCCACCCCGGCCGTGCCGACGTGATCGGCTCCGGCTCCACCGTGGTGGAGCAGCTCATGGACGCCTTCGAGCGCGAAGCCGGCGCCACCAGCTTCATCATCAGCGAAAAGGACATCCTCGACGGCATCGTCGCCGGGCTGGCCTAATCCTGGTCCGGCTCGTAGATCGTGTCCTCGATCTGCTTGTCGGACTTGCCGCGCAGCTTCTTGCCTTTGCGCAGGTCCTTCACCTCGCGCATGCGCGGCTCCGGATCAATCTTGTTCGCGATCGCCCGGCGAGCGGAAGCGGTGACCTGCTTGGTCACCGGCGAGTTGGCCACAGCTTGGGCGGCGTTGACGATTTGGTGGTAGCGCTTCCGGCCGGCTTTCGTGCCGAGCACATACCCGGCGGCGGCCCCGACAACGAATTGGTACATGGTGGCTAGAGTACAGCGAGAACGTGAAGTGGGTTTGCTGCCCTTGGCACACCTGACTCAAGGTGCTGTATTAAGTTGTAGTGAGTATCCCTGTGACGAACGACCCTTAAGGAATCTATGTCGGACAAGCCCAAGATTATGACCGTCTACGGCACCCGCCCGGAGGCCATCAAGGTTGCTCCGGTTGTCAGTGCTCTCCAGGACGACGACCGCTTCGATTCCGTAGTGGTCTCGACCGGTCAGCACAAGGAAATGCTGGAGCAGGTGAACAAGCGCTTCGGTATCACTCCAGACCACGACATGGCGCTGATGAAACCCGGGCAAACGCTCAACGAGTTGGTGGCGCGTGCGATTCAAGGCCTCGACCCGATTATCGACGAAGAAAAGCCCGACGTGATCATCTCCCAGGGTGACACTTCGACGGCAATGGTTGCGGCCTTGGCTGGGTTCCACAAAGGTGTGAAGGTCGTTCACCTCGAGGCTGGCCTGCGCACCGGTAACATCTTCTCGCCGTTCCCTGAGGAAGCGAACCGCAAGATCATCGGCCAGATCACCTCGCTTCACTTAGCTCCGACCAACGAATCACGAGAAAATCTTCGCCGAGAGAACTTCCGTTCGAAGGACATTGTTGTGACGGGTAATACCGTCATCGATGCGCTGCTTGCCGCGTCGGAATGGGACGTCCAGTTTGAGGATTCGCGCCTAGGGGAGCTTCGGAACTCTGATGAGAAGGTTGTCCTCGTCACCACCCACCGCCGCGAGAACCTTGACGCGATGAAGGAAATCGGTGGGGCAGTCCAGGACCTGGCAAAGTCCTACCCGGACCACATTTTTGCGCTGCCGCTGCACCTCAACCCGAAGGTGCGAGATGCGGTTCTCCCCGAGGTCGAAGACCTTCCAAACGTCATCATCACGGACCCGTTGCCGTATGACCAGTTCACGGCACTGATGAGCCGTGCCTACCTGGTGCTCACCGATTCTGGCGGAGTGCAGGAGGAAGCTCCGTCGCTTGGCAAGCCTGTTCTTGTGATGCGTGAGAACACTGAGAGGCCGGAAGCTGTAGTAGCCGGAACGGTTAAACTTGTCGGCACCGAACGTCAACGAATCGTGGCTGAGGCAAGAAACCTGCTTGACCAATCTGCTGCCTATGGGGCAATGGCCAATGCTGTAAACCCCTATGGCGACGGTAACGCGGCCGAAAGGTCTGTTGCAGCGATTGCTGAGTTGGTGGGAGTCGGCAAGCGGTTGGCAGACTTTACACCCGACGCGGTTTAACTCGCAGATTGATAAAGGCAGGGTTTCGGTGCCGTAGATTAAATGCCCAATTCGCGCCAACCCCATAGCGGGGGTTGGTCAAGAATCAGGTTGGAGTTTATGGCGGCTCCCTTATTGATTTGCTTGTTGCTCGAGTTTTGCAGCCTTTTTATGCGTGAATTGAGGGTCGGCTAGACTGAGCAGAATATTTAGAAGAGGACGACTGTAGGAGCTCAACTTGAAAATTCTCGTGTTTTCGCAGTTTTGGGCACCGACCAACGGGGTCCCACCTCGGCGCTGGCAATGGCTGTCGTCGGTCCTTGCTGAACAAGGCCATGAGCTTCTGGTGATTTCGCCTCGGGAAAATGGGCGTCAACGAGAAAGAACGCGCTCGAAGATCAATCGACGCGACACAGATTTGAGAAAGCCAGAGGCCGGGCGGTCTGGGGAGAAGATCCTCCGCAGTAAGTCTCGCAAGACCGATAATTCGATCACCGGGAAAATCATCAATCAGGCCTCTATTTCGTGTGGAATGCTTTATGAAGCATATAGGTCGCGAGACCTGATAGCGGAGTTCAGCCCGCAGCTGCTAATCGGAACTGTTCCGTCGATTCCTACGGCATTTGTGGCCTTCGCACTTTCTAAGGTGTACAAGAAGCCCTATGTGATTGATCTCAGAGACGCATGGCCCGATCTGCTGGATCAATCAGGGAAATGGAACGAAGGTCTCGGTGAGCGGTCGTCCAGGGAGGCTTTGTTTCGCCGTGGCCCTCTTCAACTAATGCGCGTTCTAGTTCGGTTGTTTTTGAATCGCGTTCTTGCGAAGTCTGACGGCATCATTGTCACATCGCAACACTTAGAATCGCAGCTGGCAGATAAGTTGGAACGAGATGTTCAAGATATAACTACAATCAGGAATGTTTTTCCAACTGATTCTGAGCCTCGCGAAGCAATAGTCCGAGACAATCGCTCTGGAGAGTTTCGTGTCCTTTATGCGGGGACTCTGGGTAGAGCCCAGCATCTGCTAAACACTTTAGAAGCCGTAAGAATCGCGCAACTAAGGGGCCTCAACATAAGGCTCCGGTTTGTAGGGGCTGGTCCTGCGAAGCCTCTCTTAAGAGAAATTTCCGAAGCTGACGGTTTACCGATTGAATTTATTTCGCGACACCCATCGGACCAGCTTGCGTCTTTCTATGAGTGGTCGGATACCGCGTTAGTCCACCTCACCAATTGGGAACCTCTGACTAGAACAGTTCCATCTAAGACCTATGAACTTATGGAGGTCGGAAAACATATCACAGCTGTAGTGGCCGGGGAAGCGGCTGAACTCATCGTTGGGTTAGAAGCAGGGCATGTTGTTCCACCGGAGGATCCGGAAGCACTCGCCGACGTATGGATCAATCTTGCAAACAACCGCTCGCTACTTGAGGTGGGGACAAAGGGCGCTGAGTGGGTTAGGCACGAAAGGGAGGAAGTGGTGCCTGCACGTTTGAAACGTTTTTTGGGAGCGATTAGTGAAAGCCAGCGCTAAGAACAAGCCGATTCGCTGCTTGAGATTTCTAATTGGGTTTGTTGCGTTTCGGCTGTTTACGTCGCCTAAAACTTTTATCTCCAACCTCCATGAGTGGGCTCGGCAACGGCAGCTAGAGCGCTCTCAAATGTTACTGAAAGCAATTTGGAAGAGGCTGCCCGATCAGGATTTAGTCGAGCAGGGGCGCTACAACGAGTTTGAATCAGCCGTCCAAAAGATGTCCCTTAGCCGTAGAGCTTCGCTCGCATTCGCAGTTGCAGGTGTGAGGAGGGAAAAGTACTTTTTGCACTTGGAACCGCAGCATTCTGTACCTGAACTTCGTGTTCCCAATGGCCTTCCAAAAGCGAGTCGGTCTTCCAAGAGTCCCTGGAGAGTGTTACTGCTCGCAACAAATAGTCTCCCGTATACAAAATCTGGATACACTTTTCGAACCCATGAAACTGCGAAAGCCTTGGCTAAGCGCGGGGTAGATGTTCAGGTTGTCACTCGTTACGGGTACCCCGTCACGGTCGGTGTTATTCCGAATGCCCAGACAGAAAAAATCGACGGAATTGAATATACAAACGTTATTCCCAGTCGCTTTCATCTTTCGCCGCAACGGCAAATCAAATATATGACCGAGCGAATTGCACAGATCGCAGGCGATACAAGCGCGGATTTAATTGTGACCACAACCGATTTTCATAACGCGATAGTCGCGCATCGAGCTGCGGAATGCGTGAATATCCCGTGGGTTTACGAAGTGCGTGGCCGACTCGAGGACACTTGGTTATCAAAAGTACCGAAGGATCACCAAGGCCTAGCCAAGAATTCTGAACGATACGTGCGGTCTCAAAAACAAGAGTATCTATACGCCAGCGCAGCAGACTCAGTTGTCTCACTCGGTGCACCTATTACCGAACGTCTAGTGAAAGAAGGGGTTGACAGGCAAGCTATTTATGAGATCCCTAACGCAGTCTCGGCGGACGCCTTTGAACATGAATCCTCACGCGCAAGAGCGAAGCAGAACCTCGGATTGTCTGACGGTAAGCTAATTGGCACAGTAACGTCAGTCGTCCCATACGAGGGACTTGACATTCTACTGGAATTGGCGAGTCTTGATCCCAGCTTGAATGTGTTGATAGTAGGAGACGGTATCGATCTCCCGCGCTTGAAGAGTATGGCCGATGAGCTTTCGATTGCCGAACGCGTCATCTTTGCCGGCCGCCAGCCCACCGAAACGATTTGGGAATGGTATGCGGCTATGGACCTCTTTGTGCTTCCGCGATTGGACATTGACGTTTGCCGGGACATCACTCCACTCAAACCGCTAGGGGCAATGGCTGTAGGGACGCCGGTTCTAGCCAGTGATCTACCGGCGATTAGATACATAACCGGAAACTTAGCGACCTATGTAAAAGGCCGCGATGTTCAGGGGTACCTTTCTGCTATCAACAAAATTTTCCAAAGTCCGCCAGCTACGCGCCCATTGGTGGATTGGGCTGCCGAACACACTTGGGAAAAGAACGCCGAAGTTTATGTAAGAATGTTTAACGATTTGCTGATGGAGAAAGGCTGCTACTAGGGCCGGCAACAACGAGCAGCTCCTGTGCTCACCCCCCTCGTAACCGTCTATCCTGAAGAGTAACCGACATTTGGAAGAAGGAAGAGTATCGAGAATGCCAAGCCGTGAGCGATCTGACAGCCATCTTTCTGTGGGGAGGGAGGAACCTCCGCAGGGATTCGCCACGCTCGTAGGCGAGCTCATTGATGAATTGGAGCAGGCCTACAAGGATTTATTGTTTGAAGCTGACCGTGACGAGCGGCTTCTCAAAGGGATCACTAAGCGCGACGAAAGCATCGAAGCTCTGAAGCAAGAAAACACCCGGTTGAAGCGAGAAGTGGTCAACCTGAAAGCTGATTTAGAAAAGGTAAAGAGCGCGAAGGGGTATCGCCTCCAGCGCAAATTCTGGCGGCTCCGTAAAGCCATCGCGGAAAGGTGAAAGATATGAAAAAGTCAGCGGTAACAAATCAGCTAAAACGAATTAAGGTTCTGCGCGCGTCAGTGCAGAAGGCGCAAAACGATTTGAAAAAATTGCGCGAGTTTACTGCGGGAGTCGTCTTCCGGGATGCCGTAAACGGGCGGCATGACTTTTTCAGGCCATCTATCGACCGTAAAGCGTATATGGGTCGCTGGGAGCACTATCGCCCGGGTACCGAAGAACGGATTCAAACCCTTCTTGAGAACGCGGCCAAGTTGCCTAAGTCTAATGGCCAGCGCTGGGACAATAAACGAAAAGTCCGAATTGGACTTGTCGCCGACACATTTCTCTACGAATCCCTAGAACCGGCCGCGAACTTTGTACCGCTAACCCCGTCGAATTACGAGACGGAACTCGAACGGGTCGACCTACTGCTTGTTGTTTCCACGTGGCGAGGACTAGATGGCGAATGGCATGGGGCGGCTATGAAGTCCTCGCCCAAGCGTAAGTTGATTGAATTCGAGCTTATCCCGCTTGCAAAAGATAAGGGGATCCCCGTTGCTTTTTATTCGAAGGAGGATCCACCGAACTATGATCGCTTTATTAGCCTCGCGAAGAAGGCTGATGTCGTATTCACTAGCGCTATCGAGAAAATAGATGACTACCGTGATGATTTGAATCGAGATATCCCCGTCTTCCCGTTGCGTTTTGGGGTTAATTACGAAAAGCATAACCCCTTAGGATGCATGCGTCATCAGGGACGCGAGCTAGTTTTTGCAGGTTCGTGGATGGGGCATAAGTACGAGGAACGTACCAAGGCAGCGATGGAGATATTCCAGGGCGTTAATGACTCCGAATCATCTCTCACCATTGTGGATCGAAATTTGAATCTCGATCCAAAAAAGTTTTCTGATCCCGATCGCTACTTATATCCCGAGGTCTACTTGCCCAATCTCCATGGGCCCTTAGAGCACGATGAAGTTTTGACTCTGCAGAAACTTCTTCCTCTCGGTCTGAATCTAAATTCCGTCATCGGCAGCCAGACGATGTTTGCGAATCGTGTGGTTGAGCTGTTAGCGATGGGCACCCTGGTGCTGTCAAACTACAGTGTCGGCGTCAATTCCCTGTATCCGTATGTGGCCCAGCTTCATTCTTCAGATGACACAACTCGCTTTATTGATGCGCTAACGCCCGAGTACATCAGGTACTGCCAGGTTGAGGGGATCAGAGACGTCTTTAATAACGACACTGCCTTTGACCGTATAGACGAAATACTTGCGGCGGTCGGTCTCACAGGTGAGAAAGCAACCCACAGAATTTTGGTTGTTGCCGACAGTAAAGAAAGCTTCGAAAGGTTCTCAGCAAGCCAAGCTACTGAACGACCTCTGTCTTATGTGCCGACCAACGAAGCGGAAGCTATTGTCGGTTCGGCAGACGGAGATCTAGTCATCAATCTCGCGAATCTTACTGTGAGTAGTCCAGATATCGTCGATGATGCTGTGGCCGCCTACAGGTACTCGGATGTCGACAGTTTGCAACTCATTTCTTTTGATAGCGAAGAGGAGGCCTACGAACCGCGAGTAGAGGACAAGAAGGCCGCTAATTGCGAAGTTTTCTGGCTGCCAGCCGGTCAAACGATAGGGGAAACCGTCAGCAAGACTGCCATGACTATCATGACGAGCGCTCCCACCAAGCGGCGGAGCGGTGAATCGTCCGATCGGGAGCTTTCGGTTCTTGTGCCCACTTACAATAATGGTCGGCACCTAATTCACAAGTGCTTCAACTCACTTTATAGGGGCAGTGCATTCGAGCGGTCTCAGATAATCATCGTTGATGATGGGTCAACAGACGTAAAAACGAAGGCATGTGTTGATCTGTTAGAAGCTCGTTTTCCTAATGTGCAGGTCTACCGGTTCCCAGAAGGGGGATCAGGAAGCGCCTCAAGGCCTCGAAATAAAGGGCTCGAACTTGTAGAGACACCGTATGTCACTTATCTCGACCCTGATAATGAGGAAGTACGAGACTCGTATGACTTCCTTCTTGAAGCTTGTCAAGAGCAAGAAGCTGATTTTGCCATCGGCAATATGTTGAGGATGAAGAGCAAAATCGCGACCGTAAACAATGCGCGGCATCTTCGAAACGCTCTAGCCAAGGCGCCGACGATGAACGGACATAATCGGGAATTGCTCGAGCAGTTGAAATTTCAACCAATGAGTATTCAAGCACTAGTGGCCCGTAGTGATTGGTTGAAATCATTGAGGCTCGAGCAGCCTGTAGGTGCAGTCGGCCAGGACTCGTACTTCTTTCAGCAGATGATTTTCTATGCTCGAAAAATCTTCATCACAACTCGGCCGGTGCACGTCTACTACGGTGCAGTGACCAACTCCACGGTAAATTCGATTTCCCCCAAGTTCTATAGAAAGTACCTGATCTTGGAGGAGGCCCGGACAAAATGGTTGCGTGAAGTGGGACTATTTGATGCGTACGTCCGAACACGCTTCAAGACGTTCTTTAAGGGGTGGTATCTGGACAAACTGAGCTTTGTTGCTCCTGAGGAGCGCGGTGAGTGTGTGGCGATTGTGCAGCAAATTACCGAGATGTATGGTGCTGAAGTTGCCGAGGACCCTGAAATCGTAGAACTCTTGGATAGAGCGTTGAATGACTAAGCCCTTTGATCAATGGGTAGGGGTTCACGCTCAATCGGATCCCGCGGGTGTACTGGGACTAGAGCGCTTGAGATACTTGGCGCACGGTTACGTCATCCCTGCGTTTTTTGCGCAGAGCAGTGACTACCCAAATCGGCTTCTGGTACTACTCAATGGCGCTGTTGAGCGAACGGAAGATAGGGATCCGCGCGAGGTATTCCAGCGCAGATCATGGGTGGACCTCCTAGACGCTAATGTATTGATTATGTCGGATGCGACAATACATCCGGAGAACAGCCTAAGGATCGGCTGGGCACAAGGTAACGGCACGTCTGCACTCGAACAGGCGATGGCGGAGTGCGTCGATTATTTTAGACGGTCCCTCCAAATCGAGAACGAAAACATTTTGTTCTTCGGGAGTTCAGCAGGAGGGTACCAGGCGGTAGCGCTGCATTCGAGATTCAACGGATCTCGTTTCGTTGTCAACAACGCACAATTTGATTGGACTCGGTATTACCCGTCTTATGTGGACAAGGTTCTTGCCCATTCATTCGACTCGATCTCCGTCGAGAGCGCAAGACGAGACTTCCCATCGCGCTGTAACGTGTTAGAGCGATTCTTGGATTCGAATTCGAGCATAAGAGGTACATATTGGTTGAACGTCGCCAGCAGCATCGACTACAAGGCGCAGTTACCCGTGCTAAATGCGTTCATGGCGAGGAGAGCTGCTAGACAGCCGAATACCCCGATGGACATTAGTGTGGATTTTTACGCTGACAAACGTGCGGGACACATGCCCCGAGGTAAGGAGCACACAGTGGGGCGGATTAACCGGGCGCTTTGGGAGATTGATCATTCATGACAGTGAGTGAGTACTCGGAATTATTGAGCGCTGGCAATGATTTTGGGCGCCGGAATGACGGGGTGAGATCCTCGTCGCGAAAATCGGCTCGTGTTTCGAAGATGCTATACGAGTCCAAGCATAAGCCGCTATCTTTCAGAATGCTCGTCCAGCAGGCGCTTCGTGAGGGGACACCACACCGCTTTCGATTTATCACCGACGTTTTCTGCAAGGCGGATATCGCGTGGGCGGCGCTTCCCTTCGCGAGGGCAGGGATTACCGACTCAAAAAGTCAGTGGCAGATTCGCCGCGCGAAGGAAGTTGAGGGAAAATCGCGCCCACCCGAAACAGTTATCGGCCCCAAGACTGTGGAGGTAACGTGTCATACCCACAGTTGTACGGTCAAGGTGCACGCTAGAGGAGCAGCGTCCTACGACAAAGTTTTGGACGTATCGTTTGATAATTTGAGCCCACAACTCTATTCCATTCTGGACGGCGAGCCCTTCAAGTTTCTCAATGACACAGTAATTTTCGATGTGGCCTCTGCGTGTGAGGAATTTTTGTCCATACTCGAAGGATTGGGACGCAATGAATTGTTGCCGGTGGACCTCTATTGTGTGGGTCCGCTTCATCAGATTGCCGGCTTGATGGGTCGTGACCGCCAACATCCATCAACAATTCACTTTATTGCTCGTGAAGCCGAGAATGTTGTCTATTTGGGTGCTGACTCTGGGCAGGCTGACAGCGGGGTCACTGTGGCGTTGCGCAAGAGTATGCAACTGTCGGAAGTTATCGATCTGATCAGACTCCAAAAAGTCGAACAAATCCTTTCCATAGTTAGGGGAGCTTCAACTAAGAAGCAGGTTGTGGAACAGCTGCAACGCGAAATCGATCCATTTCGAAATCCTCTCACCGTAGACTCTGATCACGATTTTTCATCAACGCTTTTGCCATTCGTTAAAGAGAAGGGGAATTAGATGTTTAAGGAATCTGCTGTTTTGCCGCTACTCGGCGGAAAAGGTAGTAAACCATCGCCGATTCTAAATCGAATTGCGGATAAAGCTTTAGATAACGTCATCGAACCGTTTCCTAATTACGCTGATGTCAATTTTGGGCCGGATTTCGATTGGGGGCACAAAGAGCCTGGAATTGAGACCTCGTACCAACTGTATTTGCAGAACCTCCGCGTCGTTGGGACCTTGCTCGCAGTGTATGAACAAACGGGGGTAGTCGACTACCTATCTAAGGCAGATGAAATTGTCGAGAGTTGGTTGCAGTACGTCGAATCAGGCGGTTCAACCGAAATGACCTGGTACGATCACGCGGTTGGTGCTCGGTCCCGAGTCTTAATGCAATTTCTGTCTGCGATGGAGGCAGCTGACAGACCGTATGATGCGGAACGGTTTTCAGCGATTTTACAGAAGCATGCAGAGCTGCTAATGGACGACTCTTTGCACCGCATGAATAATCACGGGCTGATGATGGACATGGCTCTTATTTCTCTTGGCTTGGGAATGGACAGGCGGGATTATGTCTATCGTGGAATAGGGCGTGCTGAGAGTATTTTCTGGCAGACTTTCAGTGAAACTGGCATGCACCAGGAAAATTCTCCCGAGTACCATAATATGGTATCGCGCATGTTTCGCGAGCTCGAGGCGTTCCTGAACGCGAATGACTTGTCGCTTGGGGAAGATGTGTTGACCAAGCTCCGTTATGCTGCGAAACACATGCCGCGTATTGCTAAACCTGACGGGAAAGTGCCGAATATCGGCGACAGTGGAAGTCAGAGGAAACTTGACTCATTTAATTGGGACAGTTTCCATGATGAAATGAGCGGGTTCACGGTATTGAAGGATCAAAGTGCTGAAATGTACTTGGCCTTCATCTGCGGCTATTCTGCCAAGGCCCACAAGCATGCTGACGATTTGAGTGTTCTTCTGAACTACCGCTCAAAAGACTTCTTTATCGACTCGGGTAAGTACAATTACGGGAAGAATAAGTTTCGAAGTTTCGTGGTCTCATATCGCGGGCACTCGTCCTTCAGCGCTGGCAGACCCTATAATCGTCCTGACGATAACAGATACTCTAGAACAATTGCGACTGATCATTTCCTCGATGCCAAGGAAGTCAAGTTGGTTTCTGGGTACAATGACGGTTTCGAGAATGCGAAGTTGCGCCGATCGGTGTACGCGTTGCCTGGCCGGAAGCTTATTCTGATTCGAGATCAGGGTGCTTCGAAAGCGAATGAAAACTGGACCCACCGGTTTGTCTTGTCACCTGATGTCGATGTGCAAGAACTGCCGGACGGAACGGTGAAGTTGATTAATGGCGACGCAGAGGTCTTCCTCGCTTGGGATGGGCCCAATAAGCCGAATTTGACGGTGGAGCATGGGGCAATCGGGGATACAAGCGTGAAGGCGGTAGTATCGACCGCTACTAACAGAGTCGTGAAGACGACTCATCTTGTCTATACCCACTCACCGAGTAGTAAGGTCGATGCTATTTTGCGCATTTCGCTTGGTGCTCCCACGAGTGATCGTAGTGTCTCTACCGAAAGTCACCTGATGGTTAGTGGGTCGGATGGTACGCGGCCGTATGATTTGCCCTCTTTCGATTTTTAGTTCCCAGGGTTACAGCTGCGAGGATCTTGCTACAGAAGCCGCCTATTAGTAGGTTTCTAACGGTGTCTATATCAATAGTTTGCCACGGCAAGACCTCATTAGCTGGGTGTCGTTGTCGGCAGTACCCCATATTCTGGAGCCAAGTTCGGGATTGGTGGGAGGCTACATGACCAAGTCGAACGGTCGGTCTCAGGTGGTTGTGAATGGACGCGAACCTGTCACCGTTGAGGTGAATGCGCGGGATTATTTGAGGCTTAATGCCAGAACGGCGTTGCACCGGTATCTGAACGAGATCTACCAATGGCGGCACTTTATTGTTTCGAACGCGCGAAGTAGGTCACTGCAATCAGGAAGCGACATGTTTCTTGGACGAGCTTGGCTTGTCCTCCAGCCGCTTTTTGACGTCTTAATGTATGCAGTGATTTTCGGCTTAATCCTTAGAATCTCTAGGGGAATTGAGAACTATATCGGTTACCTAGTGATCGGTGTAGTGTTCATACGGTTTGTATCCAGGGCCCTGAATACGTCAGCAGGAATCGTACAGTCGTCAAAGTCGCTGATGTCTTCGTTCACTTTCCCGAGAGCAGCGGTGGTGATCTCCGCGCTTCTACGTCAAATGATCGATAACTTTATACCTGCGTTGGTCGGGGTGATCGTGGCCTTCCTGTTTCAGTATCCGAATGGGCCATCAATAACAGTTCTATTGATCATCCCCCTGTATCTGATGATCCACATCTTTGCGCTCGGGTGCATGCTTATCATTGCACGTATCACTGCGTTCATTCCCGACGTCAAACCATTGGTTACTCTTTTAAATCGAGCGTTGTTCTTTGGTTCAGGTGTTTTCTACAGTCTCGAACGTTTTGACGGCCACGCGACTCTTTTAGCGGTGATGCGGGCAAACCCGGTGTACCAGTTTCTTTTGGCGGCACGTGAGGTGACCATTTACAAAAGCGTTCCGGAGGCTAACATAATGATCAGCCTCACTTGTTGGACATTCGGCATGCTGCTTTTTGGATTGATCTTCTTTTGGCGGGCGGAGGAGAGATATGCAACAGTCTCCTAAACCCACGGTCATAGCGAAAGGGCTTGCGAAGGACTACCATCTCACGACTCAGGGGTCTAGAAATGCGATCTTCCGGTCAAAAATGAGGACGGTCAGAGCCCTACACCCGCTTAATTTTGTTTCTTATGCTGGTGAATCGATCGGCGTTCTAGGAAGAAACGGATCGGGCAAGTCAACGCTACTTAGGCTGATTGCTGGATCAGAAAAACCTACCGCTGGAACGGTTCTTGTTTCAGAGCAGCCTACGTTACTCGGTGTCTCGGCTGCTTTGCAGCGAAATTTGTCTGGTCGGCAAAATATTCGTTTGGGGCTACTGGCAATGGGGCTCACCCCAGCGGAGGTGAACCAAATGCAGACGGACATCGCAGAATGGGCGGAGTTGGATGATGCAATCGATCGTCCTTTGAGTACCTACTCATCGGGAATGGGAGCGAGACTGAAGTTCGCTATTGCGACTGCTGTGCGGTCCGAGATACTGCTCGTCGATGAAGCGCTCTCGACGGGTGACAGTACTTTTGCTGGCAAAGCTCAAGAGCGTATGGATGAATTCCTGGATGCCTCCGGAACGGTTTTTTTGGTTTCGCATTCGGCGTCGACAATCAAGAAGAACTGCACTCGAGCGGTGTGGCTCCACGAGGGTGAGCTGGTGTCCGAAGGTCCAGTTAGTTGGGTTACGCACCTTTATAAAAGGTGGAGTACGGCCGAAACACGAGGCGACGCACGTACTGCAGCGCAGATTTTGGACTACGCAAAGGAGAGGTATGTGCCTGTAGACATCCGTATCGAGAATGAATGATCTCCTTTTGCTAGCAGGCCTATTTCACCAAAAAGATTGCAATCCACTAAAATCGCAGTTAGAACAATGACTTCAAGGAGGAGAAGTGCACGTTTCTTTTGTCGGTCTCGGCTATATCGGGCTACCGACCGCAGTAGTTTTGGCAAACAGTGGTGTAAAAGTCACTGGTGTCGACGTGAACGCTGGCAATGTGGAGCGAATCAATAAGGGGCAGGTCACAATTGTTGAACCTGGGCTAGAGGAAGAGCTCCGTCGAGCGATTGACAGTGGGAACTTTTCTGCCACTACTGATCAGGTTGCGGCGGACGCGTACATCCTTGCGGTGCCGACCCCTTTCAATGACGACTACTCGGTCGATATGCGTTTTATATACAGTGCTGCGGAGGCGTTGGCACCGCAGCTTAAAGGCGGGGAAATTGTTGTCCTGGAATCGACTTCTCCGCCCTTGACTACGGAGAAGATGGCGCGCCATATTCTTAATTTGCGCGAAGATCTTGTAGCGGACGGGGAAGATAACCCTGACGGCAAACCGACGATCTATTTCGCGCACTGCCCGGAGCGCATTTTGCCGGGTTATGCCATGGAAGAACTGCGAACCAATGACCGTATCATTGGTGGCATGACGCCGAAGGCTACCGAGATGGCGACTGAGATCTACGCTTCTTTCTGTCGGGGAGAATTGCTGAAGTCTGATGCGGTCACGGCTGAAATGGCCAAGCTAACGGAGAATTCGTACCGAGACGTAAACATTGCGTTCGCTAACGAACTATCTCTGATTTCGGACCAACTGGGCATTGATGTTTGGGAGCTCATCGAACTTGCTAACCACCACCCGCGAGTTAACATATTGCAACCAGGGCCAGGAGTTGGTGGGCACTGTATCGCAGTAGACCCATGGTTTATCGTTTCGGCAGACCCCCAGAATTCGAAATTGATCAAGCAAGCGAGGTTGGTCAATGATTCCAAGCCGGATTGGGTAGTGGATAAAGTCTCCGAAGCATTAGGGGATTCGACCGAAGCAATGGTCGCTGTTCTCGGTTTAGCGTTCAAGGCAAATATTGATGACCTACGAGAATCACCCGCGTTAGAGATCGCGAACGAGCTCGCGTCTAGGTTTGCTAGTAATCAGATTCTTGCCGTAGAGCCAAATATCGATGCACTGCCTGCAAGCTTGACGGAGCACCCCAACGTCACACTTACAGAAACCAGTGTGGCCGTGGAGTCCGCGGACGTAGTCTTGCTGCTGGTCGATCACGACGAGTTTAAGAGCTTTGATACTTCGGCTCTCGCAGGCAAGCGCGTAATTGATACGAAGGGTATCTGGCGCTAGCAGTAATAGTTTTTCACCGTCCGTTGTGTTGATTTTCTCCCCGAAATCGTGGAGTAACCTACGCGTGCGGTGAGAACAAGGGGCTATAGCTCAGTCGGTTAGAGCTACGGACTCATAATCCGTTGGTCGCGGGTTCGAGCCCCGCTGGCCCCACGTTTGTTACCCCGAGACATCTTTCCAGCGGTGTCTCGGGGTTCCTTCATTCTGATGCGTCTGTGGAGCAAGCGGGTTCAAAGCCGATGTGGCTGTTGGCGCCGTTCGTTGCAACGAGATTGCTATTGCATGTGGAGATGTGGCGTTGGAATGTTCGGAAGGTCGACTGATGGTGGCCGCCTTCAGTTGTTGTCGGCACCTTCAGTGAGAGTTGCTCAACAGTGTGTCGCGGAAGGCCGGATCACGCGCTTTCAGCTCCGGCCGAGGGCGCGGATCTGCCAGCCGGCGTCTTGCCAGTCGGTGACGTTCAGGATGTTTCGGCCGTCGATGAGCAGTTGCTTGTCGACGAGCTCCGCCGCCCACCGCGGATCCATCTCCTTGAACTCCTGCCATTCGGTGGCGAGGATGACCAGCTCCGCGCCGCGCAGTGCGTCTTCGAGGCTGACGGCGTAGTCGAGGGTGGGGAAGACCTTGCGGGCGTTGTCCATGCCCTGCGGGTCGTAGACGCGCACGGATGCTCCGGCGAGCGAGAGCTGGCCGGCCACAGCCAGTGCCGGCGAGTCGCGCACGTCGTCCGAGTTCGGCTTGAACGCGGCACCGAGCACGGTGATGTTGCGGCCGATGACGCTGCCGAGCTCCTCGCGCGCCAGGTCGATCACGCGCTGGCGGCGGCGCATGTTGATCGCGTCGACCTCGCGCAGGAAGGTCAGTGCTTGGTCGGCGCCGACCTCGCCGGCGCGCGCCATGAACGCACGGATGTCCTTGGGCAGACACCCGCCGCCGAAACCGAGGCCGGCACCGAGGAACTTCCGCCCGATGCGGTCGTCGTAGCCGATGGCGTCCGCAAGCTGGGTCACGTCCGCACCGACGTTCTCGCACACCTCGGACACGGCGTTGATGAACGAGATCTTCGTGGCCAAAAAGGCGTTGGCGGAGACTTTCACCAGCTCCGCGGTCTGCAAATCCGTCACGATAAACGGAGTGTCGTGTTCCAGCGGGGTGGCGTAGACCTCGCGGGCGACTTGCTCTGCGGTGGTGTCGTTCTTGCGGTGTCCGAGCACGATCCGGTCCGGCTCAATAGTGTCTTTCACCGCGTAGCCCTCACGCAGAAACTCCGGGTTCCACGCGATCTCGACGGTCGCTTTGTTGCCGTGCTCGGCGGCGAGTTTGTCGGCGCGCTGCTGCAGGGCAGCGGCGGTGCCGACCGGGACGGTGGACTTGCCCAGGATCAGGTGCTCGCCTTCGAGCTGGGGCACCAGATCGTCGATAACCGCTTCGACGTAGCGGGTGTCGGCCGCGTACGAGCCGCGCTGCTGCGGGGTGCCCACACCAATGAAGTGCACGTTGGCAAACGCAGCGGCCTCGTCAAAGTCGGTGGTGAAGTCCAGGCGGCCAGCGTCGATGTTGCGCTCGAGCACCTCCGGCAAACCCGGCTCGTAGAACGGCACCTTGGAGTTTTTCAGCGCCTCGATCTTGGTTGCATCCACATCAACGCCCAGCACCTCGTGGCCAAGTTCTGCCATGCACGCTGCATGCGTCGCGCCGAGGTAACCAGTGCCAATCACAGTCATCCGCATAAGATCTCAGACTAGCAGCCAACAAACCAGCAGTGCGGCGTTGAGTCTTGGGTGGGGAGTAGGGTGTACCCCCGCTGAGTGAGTGAGTCTTGTCGAGTACGTTTAATACTATGAAATTTAATTTCCCGTTGTCGATGACGGAAGTTCCCGTTCGACTTGCTGTCCGCGCGGATGGGTTTCTCAATCCGAAGGACTATGTTCTAAAACTTCAGTTTCCTGGAGTTGACTCCACCAGAGAAGCAGCTAAGGATCTGAAACTGTATTTTTCTGATGCCCTAGGGGCTCTGTATCTTTATAACGAGGGGCAGAGGGAGGGGCAGACTGGGCATACAAAGTTTTTTCAACTGCCTAACGGTGTCTTTAGCATGACGGTCGAAGTTGAACAGTGGTCCAAGCGGGAAGATGTAGCGAAGATCGAAAGGGTGGACCTTCAGATTCAAGCACCATGGTCGGGGTTGAATAGGCTAACTCAGATTGGGATTGCATCAAATGACAGCTAAAGAAGAGGGAACTGACATGAAGCTGGTTGATGTTTCGGTTGTTATCGGCTTCCGGGACTGGGGTCTCCAGCGCATCCAGCTCGCAGTGAAGAGCATTCAGCAGTCGTTCGGTCGATTCAACGGTGAAGTGATCATCTCTGACTATGGGTCGATCGATCCTAAGGCCAATGAGTCGTTGGCGAAGGAACTCGGTTGCAAATATGTCTACACCGACGGAGCTGAAGTGTGGTCACGTTCTCGTGCGCTAAATGCGGGGTTTGCGATTAGCGACGGCAAACTACTTGTCTCTACCGACGCCGATATGGTGTTCACGCCAAAAGCATTCGAGAAGATCGTGGAAACGGCAATTGCCCAGCCGCAAGCGGCTTACTTCCTGCAGTGCCGTGATCTGCCCAAGGGGATGGATGATGAATGGGTAGCTGCGAACCCCACTGCGTGGGATGAAATGGAGCGTAACTCTCGCCTTCGGCCACGGTGGGGAATGGGCGGAATGATGGCGATTTCTCGTCGTGGATTCTTCGAAATCCGTGGCTTTGACGAGCGGTTTCATACCTATGGCGGGGAAGATCTCGACTTTGCCAAGCGGGCCCGCCGTGCGGGTTTCAAAACCGTCTGGGTTAACGACCCGGACGTGCGTATGTACCACATGTGGCATCCTTCGACGCGCGCGATCGTAGACCAGACCGAAGAGGGGCGGGCTACGGTGCAGAGGAACCGCGACATCGTTTACAACGATGAATCCTTTGTGCGCAATTATCTGCAGTGGGACCACAAACCTAAAGACGCTCCGCCGCTGGTGACAGTCGCCATATGTACTCACAACCGTGCTGACCTAATTGGCGAATCGATCCAATCGGTGCTGTTTCAGTCTATGCAGGACTTTGAAATTGTCATCGTTGACGATGGCGGCGATGACAACACCAAGGAGGTAGTGGAGGCGTTTGGCGACGAGCGGATCCGATACTTTTGGCAGGAAAATGCGGGCATCTCAGCAGCACGAAACCTCGCTGCTGAGAAGAGCCGAGGAATCTACACCGCTGTGCTAGACGACGATGATTTGATGCACCCACGTCGGCTGGAATGGCACATCGGCGGTTTGGTTCCTGGGACGGTGGGCAACGTGGGTTCGTTTGTCAACTTCGACGATACGACGGGAGAGTTAAAGCTGATCGTTTCGAAGAAGCCCTCGATTGAGACAGCGATGGCGAACGGTACAGCACCAGGGCACAGCACGTGGATGCTGCGCACCGACGTTATTCGGAGTCTCAAGTACGACGAAACGCTGACTAGTGGCGTAGACAACAACATCATGCTTCGACTTCTCCGCTCGGGTCTAAAGCTCACGCATGTCGGAAAACCGGTGACTTTCAGGCGCATGCACAGCAGGCAAGTAACCGTAACTGATACCGATCGTCAGCTTGCGAGCGCGAGTTCGGCTCTGAAGTTTATCCAGTGGCATCTCAATCCAGGTGACCTTAAGAATGTTGCGAACGCTGCAAAAGAAATGGGTGAGTATCCTCAAACTGCCCCGCGGGAAGAGATGCTTAAGGACGCGGACCTATTTCTCCCGGACCACTTAGCGAACCGCGACCTGATTCTGGCGGCACCAGCCAATGCGCCGCTACCCGAAAAATGGGACGGTGATTTGGTCCGGGCTGAGGTGTCGCTCGGGACTAAGGATGGGTCAGTCGCCCCTTTAGCGGTGGTGAGAAACGCTACTTTTAGCGACATAGTGTCTGCTCGACAAGCCGACCTTGATTTCACAGTGTCTGCTAGGGCAGTCCGTGAAGAATCGGCGTTAAATAGCATGAATCAGGTGGAGCTGCTTCTTAAGAGCGTCGACAGCGTAATCGCTAATGAGGGCCTTCAAAAGGAATTCATTTTGATCAGACGCGATGATACTACCGGGGTAAAGAACCTTCCCTGGGTGGTACAGGTTTGTGATGCCGAGGAAGTTGAGCGAGCTGTAACCGAAGGCTCTGATTGGATGATCTTCGGAAATGAGTACTGGGAGAGCGAAAATGCGGATAAGTAGGAGCCGAAACAAACTCCATCAAATTGCCTACACGGCTGAGTTAACGGAGTACGACGCAGAGCCACCAGCGAGAACTTGGCTGCTGGATGGGCTTCCGGAGAAAATTAACCCAGAACTTGAGGCGGTTGCGCTGTATCTCATTTTCGGGAGTTGGTGTGGTGGCGAGTTTGTAGTGCCACAAAAAATGGGACCCAACACCGCGGCAGCCATCAGCGCGCATGCGGGCATGGACTTCTTTCCCGGCCCCATTGAATATTATCCGAAACCAATTTTCCGAGGCTCAAACACAGTGACGGTTACAGATCGCCTCGAACAGGCAGGCGCCAGAACTTTAGTTGTTCTGAGTGGTTCAACTTGGAACGGAAGCCTTAAATCCACCTCGGGTCTCATTGTTTCGACCAACGCGGACGTGTTTGAGAAGATAGACGAATTTCCTACAGCGAAGGTGGCAACCTCGGTTCTACTGGCTGAAGAGCTCGACGTAGCCGAGATTGTTCTTGATTGCGGTTCGAGCGCAATGACTCAGGGGATATCACCTTTACTAAGACAAGTAGGAATCGCGCTTGGCTAAAGACACGAGGTTACGCGTGCACTAGAACCACAGCCGTCCAAAAGGAGGCCAGTCTTGATCTTTACACGCGGGCTAAGCGGCGGCGAACCAAAATAAGCTCCAGAATGAGCGCAATATTAAGACTGTCAAACGGATTAAGTAATGCATGCTGGCATCCCCAAAAAAGTCTTTGGTGCGTACGCGATAGAAGGGTCGTTGTCATAGCTGAACTCAGGTCTGTCAGGGTCGAGTACGGCTGCCGGGTTCGGCGTGTAACCAGGTGCGCTGGCACCCGTTGTTAGCGACAGACTGTCTGTCGGTGTAGTCACCGTGCTGCCTCTAAGCCTCGTATCCCCCGACGGGGAGTAGGTGAAGGTGTAGCAAGGGAGGCCATCAGTCTCGTCGCGGAACGGTTCGGCAGGTTTGTGAACGCAGTGGATCGCGTAGGGCAGCAAACACGCGCGTGCGGTCGTAGAACACAGCAGCGTTGTTCTCGATCCGGCACCGGTTCTACGAAAAGGCGCCGACTCCGCCACTTTCACGCTTTTGCGCGTAGCGCGGGTCCGAGACTAGCTCAACGAAACACCCCGACAAGACGTCGACGAAACCACACCGCGTGGGTTGTATGAACGACTATTAAACGGGGCGCGCTAACCGCTCAATTCCGCACCAAACAGATTCAAAACCCTGGATTTTACGGCTAAGTCGAATTGAACGGATGCCTGGTGCAGTTTCCAGCGAAGCCCGCAGTATCGCATTCGGTGCCTTTGACCAGTCGTTACCCTCAAGGTGAGGATGTTTAACGCGAAGGTGGGGAAATATTAAAAGTTCGATTAAGGTAAGCGCGGATGGTTTTGGCTTCAACCCAGTCCGACTCCGTGTAGGGCGAGAAACCTAGGTCTAAGAACCTGGGCGCGATTTGCGTCGCCAAATCGCGGGGCAACGAAGAATAGAAATCGGTATTAACTTTCATAAGAAAGTCAAGGCTGAGACCCTTCACGATTGAATACGCGCTCTCCGGGATGTCTAAGTAGAGGGGCTCAATCAGGTGCGCCTTTCCCTTGGCTATCAGGTACAACGTGCTAAGTGCAGTTGTATACGAAGAGTCGAAGGCAATAGGCTTCTCCCACTCGCTTGGGAGATCAGGAAGTGGTACATCAACACCGAGTTCCTCCGCCGCGACAGTCGCCAAGATAAGCTTGAGAAGTCGCTTTCTGTCTGTCTTTCCAGCCAAGGATCTAATGGATTCCGCGACTAGTGGACCATCGGTCTGGGCGAGTACCTTAGCCGTGCCGAGCTCCGTGATGCCGTCGGTAATCGGAACGTTCTTAATGCCCAGCATGTCGAGTGGCGCTACCGGCCTGCGCCCTGGCTTGCGGGCGAACCGTTCGCCAAGGATGGTTCCGAACACATGAAAACCTGACTCCAGATACTCTGCCGTCAAAATCGCGCCGATGCTCATGAAAGTCCAGTGATTCCGAGCGAAAGAGTTTTGTTGATTGGGGGTGCGGCGAGCATTGGTCGATACCACTAGGGGTTGAAACTTTTCAAAGAAAGCAGCTTCTCTTTCGAACCAGCCCCCGAAATCTGTCGATACTAGTTGTCCAGTTCCGCCTAGGAGGCGGTGAGCGGCAAGTGAGTCAAAGCCTCCGCTGAAGCTCAAGGTAATGTTGGAGCCGAGTGGCTGTCTAGACGGTTCGTTGCCATTGCTTGTGACCGAGGACCTGGTGAACGATGAGATACTTTCGGCTAGGTTTTGTGCAACTGGAAAATCGAAGTGAATTTGGTCATACTTCGTCCCGCATAGGGTTGACAGGGCAACTGCAACAGCGTCCGTTGAGGTGGAAAGCGCCCTATCAAATTCAAACCAAAGGGGGAACGATCCCTCGCAAGTAACTGCCTCCACCTCGATACGCTGTGGAGATAAAGAGAGGTTTTGGAAGTAGATCGTACCTGGGGCGATTTTGGTGTGCATGTTTGTCTATCTTAGCGGGGCGAGACTAGACGAAGCGGGAGTCCTTTTAAGGGTCGGTATCTATGGGCAGCAGAATCTTAATACTCGTCTGTTGTCTGAGGCGCGCGTTCCGGTTCGCTGATCGAGGAAATTAGCGCGACGGTTCAATTACTGAGGGCGGATTACCGGTAGTTTTCCGGTGCAAGTGTCCCATTCAAGCCTTGGTTAAAGCTCTCGCTTGAATTGCCATGACCTCAGACAAACTGTTTTCCATATTCTCAATTTGTCTAAGGTGACAAGACAGCGCCACACCCAGTCGTAGTCTTAGTCCTCATTAAAATCGGGTCGCAGCCCGGTTGTGAATGTTGGGGGCTGTAGGCTTTGCGTTTATGCAGAATTCCACTGATCTTCCCGTTGATGCTGCGAACGCTTCGGTGAAGACTGTTGTGGTTCCGGCGGCGGGTATGGGGACTCGTTTTCTGCCGGCGACGAAGACGGTGCCGAAGGAGCTTCTGCCGGTGGTGGATACACCGGGCATTGAGCTGATTGCTGAAGAGGCTGCTGCGGCAGGCGCGCAGCGTTTGGCTGTGGTGGTCGCGCCGAATAAGGAAGAGATCATGCGGCACTTCGGCGAGTTTTCGGACTTGCAGAAGCTGATGATTGCCCGCGGTAAGGACGCGCAGGCGGAAAAGGTCGCGCGTGCGAACGGGCTGATTGAGGCGGTGGCGGTCACCCAGGACGAGCCGCTCGGTTTGGGGCACGCAGTTGGTTGCGCGGAGCAGGCGTTGGATGACGACGAGGATGCGGTTGCTGTGATGCTGCCGGATGATCTGGTGTTGCCGGCTGGTGTGATGGACAAGATGGTCGCGGTGCGCAAAGAGTTAGGTGGCTCTGTGTTGTGCGCGTTTAACGTCTCGCGTGAGGAGGTGTTCAACTACGGCGTGTTCGACGTCGAGGATGCGGACGCCGAGATTGATGGTGTTGAGGTGTTGAAGGTGCGCGGCATGGTGGAAAAGCCTGCTGTGGAGGATGCGCCCTCGACGTTGGTGGCCACCGGCCGCTACCTGCTGGACCGCGGCATCTTTGACGCGCTGCGCCGCATCAAGCCGGGTAAGGGGGGCGAGCTGCAGCTGACGGATGCGATTGAGTTGATGATCTCCGAGGGGCATCCGGTGCATGTGGTGGTGCATGAGGGCAAGCGACATGATTTGGGTAACCCGGGCGGGTATATCCCGGCGAATGTGGATTTCGGTTTGCGGGATGAGAAGTTCGGGCCTGCCATTTACACCGCGGTGAAGAAGATCATCGCCGACTTCGAGGCCGAGCACCCCGAGGTTGCCGCAAAGGCGCAGGACTAAACACGGAATCAACTAGGCGAATACAGCTCAGGAGGATTTTCAATGCAGGCGGTTGTCACCGGCGGTGCCGGGTTCATCGGTTCCCATCTTGTGGACCTGCTGGTGGGAGACGGGCACCAGGTCACGGTGATCGACAATCTGAGTTCGGGGCGTACCGAAAACATCGCTAGTCACCTTGGATCCGGTGCGGTGGAGCTCCTCGAGCAAGATATCCGTGACGCCGATTTTGAAGCGATCTTCCGCCGCGTGGAACCCGAAGTGGTATTTCATCTGGCAGCGCAGATTGACGTGCGCCGTTCGGTTGAAGATCCGCTCCTCGATGCCGAGATGAACATCAGCGCGACTATCCGACTTGCGGAGGCAGCTCGGCGTACCGGTGTGCGTCGAGTAGTGCACACGTCTTCTGGTGGTTCGATCTACGGTGAACCGGAACAGCTGCCGGCTACGGAAGAACTGCACGTTGACCCGAAGTCGCCGTACGCGGCATCCAAAGTCGCCGGGGAGCTTTACTTGAATGTGTACCGCCAGCTCTACGGTTTGGAAACAAGCTTTATCGCGCCCGCGAACGTCTACGGTCCGCGCCAGAACCCGTTCGGGGAGGCTGGTGTGGTGGCGATCTTCTCCCGCAACCTGCTGGACGGTAATCCGACTTGCGTGTTCGGTGGCGGCACGAACACCCGCGACTACGTGTACGTGGGAGATGTGGCGCGCGCGTTTTACCTCGCGTCTGCGGAGGCAGGTGACGGTGAACGCTTCAACATCGGTACGGGTGTGGAGACGACTGACCGAGCGCTTCATACCGCGGTGGCGAAGGCTGTCGGCGCGCCGGATACGCCGAAAGATGAGCCTGCTCGTCTGGGCGATGTCGCTCGTTCGTCGCTGAGCTATGAGAAAGCAGAGCGAGTACTTGGCTGGACGCCGCAGGTGTCGCTGGACGAGGGGGTGGCGCGCACTGTGGAGTACTTCCGCAACGAGCCGGGTCGCCAATAACTCCACTGGTGTCAGCCTAAACTGGCGCCATGCGATACCTATCTTCTGACGAGGTTCTGTCCGCGGTCGCGCCACGTGAGGCGGTTGATGCGTTGCGGGAGGTGCTGAAGGGCGGGTTCGACCCTGCCACGGACCCGCACCGGCAGAAGGTGGCGCTGCCGCACGGGGAGATGCACCTGCTGCCGTCGGCGCTTGATGGCGCGGTCGGGGTGAAAGTGTTGGGGATTCAGCCGGCGGGCTCGGACGTTGATGTGCTGCTGGTGCAGGGGTCGTATCTGCTCATGGGTGGGGAGACGCTCACGCCGGAGGTTGTGATGGATGCTGCGGCGCTGACGGAGGTGCGGACGCCGGCGGTTGCGGTGGCGGGGGTGGTGGACCGGTTGCGGGCGTCGAGTGAGCCGTTGGAGTGCGTCATCGTCGGCGCGGGTGTGCAGGGGCGGGCGCATGCGCGCACGGTGGTGGACGTGCTTGCAGGGGTGCGGGAGGTGTCGGTGACGTTTATCTCGCGGAGTGAGCCGGCGGATTTGCCGTACCCGTGGGTGGAGTCGGGGAGTGCTGCGGCTGATGAAGTGTTAGGCAAGGCCGGGTTGGTTGTGGTGGCGACGAGTGCGGGGGAACCGGTGGTCGTCGATAGGCAATTGCGCTCTAATGCGACCGTGCTTGCGGTGGGGGCGCACACCGTGGACACGCGGGAGTTGCATGAGGATGTGCTGCGCGGTGCGCAGGTGATTGTGGAGGATGTGGGGGCTGCGCGGCGGGAGGCCGGCGATGTGGCGATCGCTGTGGAGAAGGGGGCGCTTGCGTGGGATGACGTGGTGACGATGGCTGAGGTCGTGCGCGGGGAGGTGGCGCTGGATCCGGCGCGGCGGGTCGTGTTCAAGACCGTCGGGATGCCGTGGGAGGACCTGGCGGTGGCGAGGGTGGTCGCCAGCCAGGTCCAAGCGGGGGCTAGGTGAGGCTTAGCCGAGATCCTTGACCAGGCGCTGCGCGAGCTCACGCGACGACGTCGGGTTCTGCCCGGTGTAAAGGTTGCCGTCGACAGTGACGTAGGACGCCCACGGCTCCGGTGCCTTCTCGTACTCAGCGCCGAGGGCGACGAGCCGGTCCTCGAGCAGCCACGGTGCCTTGTCGGCGAGCCCGCCGGTGTGCTCTAGGGCGTGACCAGCTCTTCGGCCCAGAAGCCGGTGGGGTGGGGTGTGCCGTCGTTAAGCGTCCAGTGGTCTGCTGCCGTAACGACCATAAGAACCTTGGTCATTGTGTCCTCCTAGAACTTGACGATCATCTTGCCGGTGTTGCCGCCCTCGAACAGCTCGAGGAATGCGGCCGGCATGTTGTCGATGCCCTCGCGCACCGTGGTCTCGAATGTGATTGAGCCATCGACGACGAGCGGGGCGATCTTCTCTTGGAACTCCTTGGTCAGGTGGGAGTACTGGCCCACCACGAACCCGCGCAGTGTGAGGCACTTGCCGATGGAAAGGCCCAGATTCCGCGGCCCCGGTGCCGGCTCCGTGTCGTTGTACTGCGCAATGGCACCGCACATGGCGATGCGGCCGAACGTGTTCGCGTTCTGGATCGCGGCCTCGAGGTGGTCCCCGCCGACGTTGTCGAAGTAGACGTCGATGCCCTCCGGCGCCGCCTTGGCCAGCTGGCCGTTGACGTCGCCGTCCTTGTAGTTGAACGCCTCGTCGAAGCCGATGCTTTTGAGGTATTCGATTTTCTCCGCGGAGCCTGCGGACCCGATTACCTTCGCCGCGCCGAGGTGCTTCGCAATTTGTCCTGCGGCCGAGCCCACAGCACCTGCCGCGCCCGAGATGAACACGACGTCGCCCTCCTTCATCTCGCCGACGGCGGTCAACCCGACGTAGGCGGTCAGCCCCGTCAGGCCGAGGATGCCCAGGTACGCCTCTGCGGGGGCGATGGTGGTGTCGATCTGCTCCGCCTGGTCCTCGTTCAGGACGGCGTGTGTGCGCCACCCGGCGAAGTGCCGGACCGTATCGCCCGCTTTGAACTTGCTAGAGCGGGACTCCGTGACTGTGCCGATCGCGGTGCCGTTGAGCGGCTCATCGATCTGGAACGGCTCGATGTAGGACTCCACGTCGTTCATCCGCCCGCGCATGTAGGGGTCGACGCTGGAAAACGTGTTCTCGACGAGGATCTGGCCGTCGGAGAGCCCCGGCAGCTCCACATCTTCGAGCCGGAAGTTGTCGTTTGTCGGTGCGCCTTCCGGACGGGAGGCAAGGACCCATTGCTTCGCT
This sequence comes from Corynebacterium afermentans subsp. afermentans, assembly GCF_030408355.1. Classification (NCBI taxonomy): domain Bacteria; kingdom Bacillati; phylum Actinomycetota; class Actinomycetes; order Mycobacteriales; family Corynebacteriaceae; genus Corynebacterium; species Corynebacterium afermentans. The sequence goes on along the minus strand of NZ_CP046606.1, from coordinate 1,693,027 downwards.
GCAGTCACGCTGTGCTCCTTAGTCGTTGTTCTTTGTATCTCCGGCCTGTGCCGAAACATCAGGTGGAACGTTGAGAGGGCTGTCGCTATTCCTGCTGCGTGGGTTAAACGACAAAAAGTGTGTCTGGAATCGACGATTTTCAGGGTTTGACCTGTAGGTTTCAGGGAAATATATGCTTCGGGGGCATATATTTAGGTCTCGAGCGTTCAATCCTCGGTGTGGCTGCCGTGATGTGCTATGTGCGGCGTGGTGTGGTGTCGCAATGTCAAAGAACCAACCACGCTGCCACTGCGGCGGAGAAATGAAACGAAACGGCACCACTAGCAAAGGCACCACCAGGTGGCGCTGCAAACGATGCGGCGCCTCCAGCGTGAAACGCAGAAGCGACATCACCAACGCGGCGGCGTTCACCGTCTTCATCGACCACCTCACCACCGGCGCCAGCCTCGATACCGTTGCCCGCCGTGTGGGGTGCTCACCGCGCACGATGCAACGTCGATTCGAACCGTTCTGGTTCGTTGATGTGCCTGACCCCACCGCCGGCCACGACAAGCGGGTCTACGACCAGATCTTCCTTGACGGCACCTACACCGCTGGCGGCTGCTTGATCGTCGCGGCGACGATCGACCACGTGATTGCCTGGCACTGGTGCAAACACGAAACCACCCGCGACTACCAACTGCTGCTTGAGCGCATCGAAGCCCCACTCATCGCCGTCATCGACGGCGGCCAAGGCGCATACAGCGCGATCAAAAAGTGCTGGCCGACTACGAAAATTCAACGCTGCCTCGTCCACGCCCAACGCGTGGTACGCCGCTACACCACCAGTAACCCACGCACCGATGCCGGGCGCACCATCTACCGACTTGCGCTGAAGCTGACCCGGATCACCACGCTGGATGAAGCCGCTGCATGGGGTGCGCAGCTGCACGAGTTCTCCACGCTCTACCGGTCATGGATGGACGAGAAAACCCTGGTCAAAGATCCCAAAACCGGTGCATGGACCCGCGTGTGGACGCATCACAACGTGCGCAAGGCATACAACAGCCTCAACCATCTTTGGCGGTCCGAGATGCTGTTTGTCTACCTCAACCCGCCAAAAGCAGTACTTCAACCAGAGTGGATCAAATCCACCACCAACAGCCTGGAAGGCGGCATCAACGCCCAGCTCAAACTGCTCGCCAGAACACACCGCGGCAGATCAGGTGAACGACAACGCCGCATGCTGGATTGGTGGCTCTATTTGAAAACGGAACTGCCTGACGATCCAGTACGAATCGCCAGTCAGTCCGACTGGGGCCAGGGCCAACTCGCCAAAGTATCCACCCTGACCCGAAACGAGAACGAAGCCGACCACGAAACCGGACGACCAGCCCTCTACGACAACGCTATCGACACCAACTACACACACTCAATCGGCATCCAAAAAGGCCAAATCTAACCCCCACGACACGCTGAATCAGACACACTTTTTGTCGTTTAACCCTGCTGCGTTGCTGCGAGATGAAAAATACCCCGCGACCAGCTGGTGCTGATCGCGGGGTGAAGAAGTGCTCCTCCAACTGGGCTCGAACCAGTGACCCTTCGATTAACAGTCGAATGCTCTGCCAACTGAGCTATGGAGGAATATGTTGCCGTTGCTCTCGCTGTGCAACGAGATGTAACAATAGCGCGGGTTGGTTGTGTTGCCCAAATCGGCAGGTTGAGTGGTGTTTTCGGCCGTGGTTATGTGGCCGAGTTTTGGGGTAGGGTTTCGGACATGTTGATTCCGGTAGGTGGATTCCGAGTAAACGCCGTCGCGTGGGGGCTCGCGGGCTTTGGCGTGGTGTGCCTGTTGTCGGCGAACCGGCTGGCGGATTGGCGGGCGCTGACGTTTCTGGGTCTGGCGCTGGTCGTTCCGAGCGTCGTTTGGCTGGCTGCAGACAAGTGGTTCTCGCGGCCGCGTGGAGTGCTGTGGTGGGTTCTGGTTGCCGCTGCTGTCGCGCTCGGGGTGTGGGGAATTGCGTTGTTCCCCTCGAAGTGACGGGTATAACGCGATAAAGTGGCGGGCATGAAGAAACCGATGCTTGCACTCGGCGTCGCCGCCGCCGTCACCACCTCCGCCGTCATTGCGCCCGCCACCTTCGCTGAAGAGGGCGCGAACACTACCGAAACGGGTTCCTCTGCGGATTCGGGGGAGGCCGAAGGTTCGTCGTTAAGCACGGGCGCAATTATCGGCATCACCCTCGGCGTGCTGGCCGCGGTGGGCGCCGGCGGGTACTTCGCGGTGCAGCAGGACTTGCTGGAGCTGCCCGAGGGGCTGGACCCGGCGGCGGCCGCGGGACTTTCCTCGCTGGTGCCAGCGCTTGCGATCCCGGGGCTGACCAAGAAGGACAATGGCGCGGCGGCAGGTGGCTCTTGCGCGCCGCAGGCGTTTGACGCGGTGGTGCCGGAGTGGCCGCACTTCACCGGCACGTCCGTGATTTTCTGCGACGGCAAGTGGGCTATCGCGGGTGCGAACCAGACGGACTGGATTCTGTACTTCAAGAACTCCAACGGCAAGTGGGCCGTGATCCCGACCGCCGGCACGAAGCAGACCGGGATGCAGCGCGGGTGCTACAACGGTCTGACTCTGCGTGAGCAGGGTGCGCCGGAGGAGTTCATCCGCCAGGCGCCGATTTGCACGCCGGCGGAGATTGGGAAGTAGATTTTTTTGGGGGCGCGTGGGGTTGGGGCGCTGAGAGGGGGTGGGCCGGGAGTTGGCTGAGCGGCTCCTGGCTTTTCTTTGCGGCAAAGAACGTATGGGTTGTTTGATTTTGGCGCGTAGATGAAAACCTGAATTCGTCGGCGGGGAGGCTGTCTTCGCTCTCTAACCTCGCTGGTCGCATTCTTGCGGCTATGTCGCGTATGTCGCCCAGTTCGGGGTTTTTGCGAAAACCTGAGTTCAGGGTCGGCGGAGGCCACTCGGGTTGGCTCATGTGGTTGGTGTGGCGAAAATTTGACCGTCCAATTCAGGCTAATTGCGACGGCGTCTAGGCCGTGTTCCCGACCGTTGGAGAGAAGCAGACGGGTATTCAGCGCGGGTACTGCAACGGGCTAACTGTTACAACGGGCTGACGCTACGCGAGCAGGGCGCACCGGAGGGGTTCATGTACCAGGTGTCGATCTGCAAGCCGGCGGAGATTAGGAAGTAGTTCTTCGATAGGTACGAAAGTGCCCCACCTCGGTTGAGGTGGGGCGGGATGCCTTGGTGGGGTGCGACTTAGCGGTAAAGCACACCGTTCACGATGGAGAGACCACCGTTGTTGGGGTCGACTTCAATTCGAAGGGTATCGATGTTCGTCACGGGAATATTGAAATCGACAGCGCTGCCCTTTTGGACGATCTTCGACTGCGCGAGATTACCATTCACATAAACCCGTACGGGCCCTTCCTTCCTGTTGCTGACAACGTTTTCGTCCCAAACCGCAGTGAAGGTTGCGCGCCGGAACTCTTTGCTGAGGGAGCGGGTGATGTTGATGTCGTAAGAGTTAATGTTCTTGGCGCGCGCGGAGTCAGTAAATACCTTATCGCCGACTTTTACCTCAACTCCCTGGTCAAAATACTTGTAGCTAACGTCCTTGCGACCGTTCGGAATCAGAAGCTTTTCCTGGGCAAGCTTCGGAGACGGGTTCAGGTTTGAGTCCGTGTTGTTCGACGGTGCATTGCCAACAACGGAGTTGCCACCGTTGCCGGGGTTGATGCTGCTGCCATTCTGGGCGAGGCCAGCGACGGTGCCGATCAGCGCGGTCAGCGCGACGATCGCAGCGACGATCTGGGGGATGAGGTTCTCAACGTTGTTGAGGAGCTTGTTGATGTCTCTGAAGTCGTACATGGAAATCCTTCGAGGACGGGAAACTGGACGTTCCCATTTAAACCCCTTTGGATCACCTGTGCAATTGGATTCACTGGGATGTCAGTTTTCTAAAGGTCGGTTGTATCGGGGGCGGGTTGCCACCGTCACTTCCGTACACCGGGAAAAGCAATTTGGCCAACCTCTTGGTCAGTGAAGCTGGTGTAGGGAACGGGGATTGCCGGAATGCGCAGCTGGGACGTGACGTGGCATGATAGCCACATGGATGCAACCGAGCAGCACGCTCGCATCATCGCGCAGCGGATGACAGAGGCGAGGGAACTCGTCGGCGTGCCGGTCGATGTTCTTGCTGACCGATCCTCGGTGGAGGCGGGGGTGCTCGAGACGATCGAGAAGGGGCACCGGTATCCAACCTCGTCTGAGGTGGCATCGGTGTCAGGGGCGACCGGCCTTCCGGTCGGATGGTTTCTGGAGGAGCGCGAGCAGCTAGTTGCCAGTCGTAGAGCAGCGTTGGACGGCGGTGTGTCCTCGGATTTCGATGTTGCTCTCGAAGCACTGGCGTTTCGTGCTCGCAAGCTGCGCGACCGGGGAATCATCACAGTAGATAGGGGGCATCCTTTCACGATGCCGCAAAGCCACGACGACACCATGAAGGGAGCCGAAGCAGCTCGCGCTGCCGCGGGAGAGGGGCTTGAGCCGATCAGTGACCTGACGGCTTTTTGCGAGAAGCTTGGTCTGCTTGCATTTTCTAAAAGTTTTGTAGGTTCGCCGTTTGAGGGCGCAGTAACAGAGATTCAGCGAGATGGTGAGCGCGATTTCGGCGTGGCGCTGGTGGCTACCCGCGCAGATTCGATGAGGCCGCGGTTCACCCTCGCCCACGAGCTCGGGCACTGGCTGTTCGGAACAACATATGCGGACGCTTGCGGGCGGTCGGATGTCGAGCGTTTCATGAACTCTTTTGCAGCCCATCTGTTGATGCCAGAAGAGTATGTGCACAAGGTGAAAGCCGAGTACGTCGGTGAACCTGCCCGGCTTTTTGTGATGGCTATTTCTGCCCGCTGCGGAGTGAGCTGGACTGCTACTTTGACGCACCTGTTCAACCTCGGAACCATCACGCAAGACGAGTTTGTCTTGGAAGAAAAGCGGTGGCCGACGCGTGAGGACTTCCAAGCCGCAGGTTTCGATATTCCGCTTGTGGATGCGTTGAGTGTGGTTCCGACTCGTTTTCAAGAACTCATTCTCGATGGTTACCAGCGGCGCGCGGTGTCGAAGGGGCTTGCGCTCGAAGCGCTATTTGGTGCAGTGTCCGAGTCAGAACTTCCGCCACGGGATCTGACACAGGCGGCTGGGACCTAGGCAGGCACCGTGCTCCTGATCACCGATACCGGCCCGCTGACTCACGCCAGCCAGACCGGGCATGTCGGATTCTTGGAGCGAATCCTCGCGCCATGAACTTGTGCCTATCCGATGCAGGTGCGCAAAGAGCTCGAAGGCTTCGACGGCAACCGGGCCATATTGGAAGCGAAGTGGATTGAGCTTCTCCCGCTGGACCTGAAATACGACATCTTCTCGATGAAACTCCGCGATCAACTCGGGGGAGTAGGCACAAAGAATCTAGGCGAAGCTCAGTGCATTGCATTGGCTTTGAGCATGTCGGATTCAGGGCAAGAAGCTGAAATCTACGCCGATGACGAAGACGGCCGTCAGCTTGCCCTCGACAACGGCCTAGAGGCGTGGACCACCACCGAAATTCTCCGGCGAGCTGTCAGTGAACACCGCTGCACTGTAGAAGATGCCGTGAGGTTTATCGACGACATGAGGCGAAACGGTTACCGCGGGATAGACGTGCCAAGTGGGCGAGCGTTTGTGGAAGGGTATTTGCCTAAACGCCTGTGGCCGGAGGGCTGACGTGTGCTCGCCGGAGGTTCGTCGATAAGCGAAAGTGCGAGAGTTAACGCACCACGCGGAGTACCGGGCGGGCAGGAGCGCTTGTTGTCGAGGTGGCGCTCGAAACCGTGTGTGGTTGGGTGCTGAGCATAAAGGCGTGCAGGTCCTGTGGCGGCAGCTGTGTTTCGTCGGCGATGCGTGAGATGCTGGCGCCACCTTCGGGGGAAAGCACGTAATCGAAGACGCGGGAGCGTTCGTATTGCAGTGTGCTGCCGGGCTTGTCGGTGCGGAAACCGCGCGCGGAGAGGGTGGTCAGGTGGGAGTGGTATTCCCGCTCGCTGAGTTTGCCGTGCTGGTACGCGGCGCGAAGCATGGCCATGGCTGACACCTTCAACGCGGTCTTGAGCTGGAGAATGTCGTTAAGGCTCGCGTGCAGACGAAGGTGCGCGTGAACTATGCCAGGCGGGATGAGGAAGTCGGCGGCGAACTGGTTGGCCTCGTCCTCCTCGCGTTTTCCGCTGCGTGGATCGTCGCTGCTGTGGAGTAGCAGGTGGCCCAATTCGTGCGCGAGGTCGAAGCGGGCTCCTTCGGGGGTGCGGCGCCGGGCTAAGAAGATGAACGGCTGCTCGCCGTCCCACATGGAAAATGCGTCAACAGCGGAGGCCGCGGGTGGAAGGCCCATGACGGCGATGCCGAGGGATTCGGCGAGCTGGACCGAGTTTGGAACTGGCCTGTCGCCGAGCTGCCAGATCGTGCGCGCATGGCGGGCTGCCTCCGAAGGCGTAAACCCAGAAAAATCAGGGAGGTCAGGCTCCGGGAAGTTGAAGTTGCGGCGAAGCCACGCCAAGAGCGTGCTGGCGTTTGCCCCGGATGCGACTGCAACGCACTTCTGTCGTAGAGTCGCGCGGCTGCCAGCCCGAAAGAGGGTGGATTCCGTCGAGGGGACTTCGAGCTCTGGGGAAAGGAAGTATCCGGCGGAGAATCCGAGTGCTACTTCGAGGCGCTTGAGGAGCGGCTCAGTGTTGGAAGGCGGTGGCCCTTCGTTCTCCCAGCGAGAAAGCGTTGCTGGGGCAACGTCGAGATCTGCAGCTAGCTCTGCTTTTGTGAGGCCTCGGCGCAGTCGCGCGACTGTAATTCGGGAAGGCGAGATGCGGGCGGAGTTAGTTTCCGCTCGCTCGTGAGATTGTGAAGTCAATGTCATCGTCCTCGGGTCGCTTCTTCGCCGCTGGTGGCAATGGGGGTACGCGGATCACAGTAGTTAGAAATTTCACTTATGATGCAAGAAACTTGAGTCGTAGGCGAATTGTTTGGAAGGGGTGCCTATGCTGCTGGACCTCACGATCGTGAACTATCGCTCGGTGTACGAGCCCGCGTCGATAAACATGGTCGCGACCAGGGAGCAGGTTCACCGAGAGCGCTGCCCGGAGCTTTCTCGTCGTTACAAGAAGCGGATTAACCCTGTAGCAGCCCTGTTCGGTGCAAACGCGGCGGGCAAGTCTACGTTCGTCCGGGCGCTGACCGCGCTGCAGCGAATGCTGGAAAATCCTCCGCGCCCTACAGATCCAATGCCATTTGATCCGTTCGCGCTTCGCCCAGAGGCAGCGTTTGAGCCGACGAGTTTTGAGGTGCTGTTCTCTGTCGGCGACATCGTCTACGAGTACGTGCTCGCGTACGACGCGAAAAGCGTGGTGGAGGAGCGGCTAACGAAGTACCTGTCCAAAGACGAAATTGACGTTTTTGAGCGCGTAGGGGACTCGTTCAGCTTCCCATTGTTGGAGGAGAAATCGGAGCGTTTCCCCACCGAGGTCGCGCAAGCACGGGTGCTGCTCGAATCAGTTCCGCCGAAGGTTCCTCTCGCCTCCTTTGCCAGCGAGACGAACCTTTCGCGGTTCCCAGATCCGCTCAAGCTGGATGCGTTCGGGGTCGTCCGTGCTTTCGTCGAAACAATTCTGGTGATCCCAGCCGGGTTGATGGATATCGGCCACCTGCAGTCCCAGCCTGACGGGTGGGAAGACTTGATTTCGCAGATCGATGCCGGAATTACAGGTGTCGAAACCGAGCTCGTGGAACTTTCAGCTTTGGGGTTGGGCGCCGAGCAAGCACTGGAGATAGAGCAGGAGCTGCGAAGCAACCCGGACTATCCGATGGATGTGGAATTATCTTCGGGGCGCTTCACGCTGCGGATCGACGGCGATGAGATTGAGGCGCAACGAATCACCCTTCTCCACTCTGCTGAAGAAGGCGAGAACCACGGCCTGCGCTGGTGGGACGAGTCGGAAGGGACCCGTTCCGCGACGAGGCTGCTTGGGTTGTTTTCTCGGCTGGCAACTCCAGGCTTCGAAGCTGTATTGGTCGTTGACGAGTTCGACCGCAGCTTCCACACTGAACTCTCTCGCGCGCTGATCGGTGGGTTCCTTGCGAATTCTTCTGCAGACTCCCGGGCGCAACTGATTTTTACCACGCACGACCTTTTGCTCATGGACCCCGAAACATTGCGGAGAGACGAGATCTGGGTAGTAGAGAAGGACCGATCGGGACAAACCCAAACGAGCGTCCTCTCGGACTTCGAGGGGCCGCGGAAGACGACGGACCTTCGAAAGAGCTACCTGCGAGGCAGGTTCGGTGGTGTGCCGTCGATAAAGCCGCTGAAGTTCAGCAATGTCGAATAGGCGGGTGAGGTCTTCTCGCGAGAGGAAGTTCGGGGGCAAGAACAAAAGGGTAGATACCCGCTCGGTGAAAGATGTGTTCCTCATCGTTACCGAAGGCACGACTGAGAAGAACTACTTCGAAATGGAGTGCTTTCGGGACAAGTCCGTGAAAGTAGAAGCGCGCAGAGGAGTGCATCCTCACCCACCTGCGTTGCTCAAGACTGCAGACGAATGGCTGGCCAACCTTAAACGCGACGGCGATCTGCGGCCCGGCGATCAAGCCTGGGTGGTCCTCGATGAAGACGATGCGACTGACCAGCAACTCCGAGACGTATTTGAATGGGCCGCAGAACGCAAAGATCGCGGAGTAGGTTTTAGCGTTCCGCAGTTCGAGTACTGGCTCCTGCTCCACTTCGCCTACGCAAAGGGCGCAAGCACGCAGAAGGATGTCCTGGACAGCTTGATGCAGCACTGGCCGTCGTACGCAAAAACCGCCCAGCCAAGTTTCACCGTGGACGATGTCCGGTGCGCCATTGCACGCGCTGGGGCGAAAGTTCGAGAGCCACTTGATTCGTTAAGGGATTTCGACGAGCACGTCGGTCGGCATGCTGCCTCGACCACGGTGCACCTGCTCGCGGAGCGCATCATCACGTCGCTCTATGGGAAGTGACGGGGCTTGCCGGAGGTTCGTCGATAAGCAAAAGGCCCGGCTGCACGGACGCAACCGGGCCTTCACCGCCAACGAGCTACACCTGGTACCCCATCGGCGAGCCCGGGCCGAGGGGGATGCCCAGGGCGTACCAGATCATGAAGAAGATGAACCAGCCCACCAGCATGGACACCGCGTACGGCAGCGCCAGGGACATCAAGGTGCCCACGCCGGCCTTCTTGTAGTACTTCTGCAGGAAGGTCAACGCGAGGGCGAAGTAGGGCGACATCGGGGTGATGATGTTCGACGGCGAGTCGCCGATGCGGTAGAGCATCTGCGTGACCTCGGGGGAGACGTCGACGTACATCATCATCGGCACCACCACCGGCGCCATCAGCGCCCACTGCGCGGAGCCGGAGGTGATGAACAGGTTGATCAGGGTGACCATGAGCGCGAATGCGGCGAAGAGGATCACGTTCGGCAGGTCCCAGGACTGCAGCAGCTCCGCACCCTTGATGGCGGTCCAGGGGCCGAGGTTGGACCACTGGAACCACGCCAGGAACTGGGAGACGGCGAAGAACAACACCAGGATCGGCAGGAGGGACTCCATGCCTTTGGCCATGAACTTCGGAATGTCGGCGGCGTCGTTGATGGTGCCCACGATCAGGCCGTAGACCAGGCCGGTGGCGAAGAAGATCAGGGCGATCGGCACGGCGATGGCGCGAATCAGCGGCGACTCCATGAAGCCCTCCTCCGGCCGCGCGAACGGCGAGGCTGGGATGAACAGCAGGGCGAAGTAGGCCGCCAGTGCGATGACGAGGGTGATGCCGGCCCAGGCCAGGCCCTTGCGCTCGAGTGGGGTCAGCGACAGGTCGTCATCGTCGGTGAGGTGGGCATCGTCGGGTTCGTTGGACTCGTCGAGTTGCAGTTCGTCCTCGTCGATGTGGTCGTGGTCGACAAGGTTCTCGGCTTTCTTGTCCACGAACAGCTCGGTTACCGCCGTGATGATCAGCGACAGCACCACCGCGGACGGGATGACAAAGAAGATGTTGGCGAGCGGGGAGACTTCGTAGGATTGGTCCACCAGCTGCGCGGCGGAGGTGGAGATGCCGGCGAGCAGCAGGTCCGTGATGTTGAGGATGAGCGAGGAGTTAAAGCCTGCCGACGACGCCGCGAACGCCACCATCGCACCCACCACCGGCGAGCGGCCCACCGCGTGGAAGGCCATCGCACCCAGCGGGATGATGATCACGTAGATGGCGTCCGAGGCCACCGAACCGGTCACGCCAGCCAGCGCGACCATGAACGTGAGCATCTTCGGGCTGACCTTGTCCACCATCGCGCGCACCATCGCCGCGAGCAGACCCGTTTGCTCCGCCACGGCCACGCCCAGCATCACCGCCAGGATCACGCCCAGCGGCGGGAAGGCGATGAAGTTCTCCACCGCGTCGGTGACCATCCGCGAGATGTTCTCGCCGGTGAGCAGCGATTCGACGTGTATTTCCTCGCCGGAGGCCGGGTCGGTGGCGGACAGGCCCGCCTTACTGGCCAGCCAGGAAGACACCGCCACCACGCCGGCGAGGATCACAAACAGCCAGAATGGGTCCGGCAGTTTGTTGCCGATTCTTTCAATCCAGCCCAGGAAGCCGGACATGCCGTCCTGCTGGTTGGAGTCCTGGTTGGGCTCGTCGTGTTGATCGTGCTGTCTCGCGCCGTTGCGGGGCGATGTTGCCTTGGTGGTTCCGGACATGGTTCGGCCTTCCCTGTGTTGTGCCTCGTCGTGCGTGTGATCCATGCGCGGCCGCCGGGGCGGTGCGCGGGAGGTCACAGTGAGTTTACAGAAGGTGGGGGACCGGAGGGCGTCGATAGGCAGTTGCTTATAGGATGTGCAGGCGTGAAAAAGCTCAGTGGTGTCCTTGTTTCCGTCGTGGCTGTGCTGGCTGTGCTTGCGCTCGTGCTGGTGCTGCTGCGGCCGGCGATTTTCGAGCGCGGCGAGCGCACCATGGACTCTGCCACCATCGGCGGGCAGTTCAACGACATCGCAGAGCTGGCAACGGAGGAATACGTCTACTCCTCCGTGGGCAAGTTCGACGACGAAGGGCTGCGCCTGCTGGGGGTGCGCGTGCCGTTTACCGGCAAGAACTTCCTCGTCTCCTACGAGGGCAAAGTCACCGCGGGCATCAAAGACGCCAGCCAGATCACCGTGGACGTAGACGACGCCGACCAAACGGTTACCGTGCGGCTGCCGCGCGCGGAGGTGCTGGATTCCACCTGGACCCAGGGCAGCTCCGAAGTGTGGGACCAGACCCTGAACCCCATCAACCAGATCAAGGTGGAGGATGTCACGGAGTTTGTGGATTCGCGCCGCGAGCTAGAAAAACAGAAAGCTATCGACGGCGGGCTGCTCGATCGCGCCCGGGCCCGCGCCGAGGAGCTCGCCCGCTCGCACATGGAGGCGCTCATTGAGGGGACGAACCTGGAGGGCTACGAGGTGAAGGTGATTACCGCGCGGTAGTCGTGCTCGCCGCGTGGTGTTCCGCTTCGCGCTGACTCGGGTTGCCTCGGGCGCCTCGGGTGCCCAGCCCCGCCAGGCCCTGTGGGCAAACCCTGGGAGGCAAACCCTGGGTTCGCGCAGAAATCGGCCGTTGCCTGGCTTTGGATCCCAGGGTTTGTGGGACACGGACGGCAGAGTCGCTCGTGCGCGTCGGCGAGGGTGGCGGCTACCGAGTTCGGGAAATGCTGGGTGCATGGGCGCCGCCCGGGGTAGGGTTCTACGCATGCGAAAGACACTCACCGCGGGCGTTGCAGCCTGCGCCGTTGCTATTGCTCCCGCCGGGATTGCTGGCGCCGTGCCCGCCGTCGACCCGGGCTTCTCCCGCGTGTGCGCCGTCGAGTACAACGCCGACCAGGTGCCCGCCCTGGCAGCCGGCCTGCACACCGACGACATCCTCTACCACTCCGGCACGCGTGCCGACGCGCTCGCGCTGTGGAACAAGGAGCAGGACGAGCTGCGCGCTGGGCTGGGCTCGAACGGGTGGGGCTCTGTGAGCAGCGCCGACGTGGACGCAGACACGGAGTTTTGGCCCGTCGAGGAGCACACCACCAGCTCCGTGATCGCCGACGACCTGGGCAGTTCCGCCACCGGCACGCCGCCCACCTTTGACACCCCGTTCAGCGCTGGTGAGGTCGCCTACTTCAAGTCGGCCGCCTCCTACACCGCGCAGCGCTTCGCGGACTGCGGCAGGGACATCAACCGCACCGAGCCGGCGGTGCCGTCGAGCTTGGGCTCGAAGCTCGCGCCGGGCGCCATCGCCGGCATCGTCATCGCGCTGCTGGCCGTGCTCGGTGCTGGTGCGGCGTTCGCGGCCTCGGCGGGCATGATTCCGGGGCTCACACTCCCGGCGCTGCCGTTCTAAAGACACAAACCCCGAGTAAGCCCTCCCGAGTATGGCCGAAAATGGGCCTTAATAGGGATCGCTTACTCGGGGTCTGCGGGTGGGGGCGCACGCTACCGGTCCCGGGCTTGAGGCTCGTGACTGCCGACGTTGCCGGGTGGGTGGTTTGAATTTCCGCGTGAAACCCTTTGACGTTGTACCCCGCGCGTCGTATATTCACGGCTGTGAGCCAGAGGTGAGCGTCCGCAAGAATCCTCCGGGCAGCAACTCCGAAACCCACACGCTAGTGTGGGTTTTCGTGTAATCAGGGCGCAGTTGTTCTGTCGCTCGACCTAAAGGGGGGCGGTTTGCTTCTTGCCTGTCTGGACGCATGATCACCCCGGAAAACCGACGAAAGCTTGAACAGGTACGCGTGGCGGCGGTACGAGCAAGAAAGAGCTGAAGGTGAGCAGAACTTCTACGTAAAGTGGGCGGCATGGAGCTCGAGAAGTTTTTCAGCAACTGGCCGGTGGACAACGTCGCGGCGGCCCTCGTCGGCGACACGGAAGCCACGCTCGGCGACCAGGACAAGGTCTTCGAGCTCGCCAGCGTGACCAAGCTGCTTTCCGCGTACGCGGTGCTCCTCGCGGTGGAGGAGGGGGCATTCGGGCTTGACGACGCCGCCGGGCCCGACGGCGCGACCATCCGCCACCTCCTCGCGCACGCCTCCGGCGTCGGCTTCGATTCCCGCGAGCCGCAAAAGGCGCCGGGGGAGCGGCGCATCTACTCCTCGGCCGGCTACGAGATCCTCGCAGATCACGTCGAAGAAACCACCGGCATCGCGTTTGCGGACTATGCCCGCGAAGGGGTGTTCGAGCCCCTCGGCATGGATTCCACCGAGATCTACGGCTCGGCCGGCCACGGCGGGCGCTCCACCGTCGGCGACCTTGCTGCGTTCGCCTCCGAGCTCCTCTCGCCGCGTCTTCTGGACCCGTCGACGCTCGGCGAGGCATTCTCTAACCAATTCGGCGACCTGCGCGGCGTCGTCCCCGGCTACGGCATGCAGAAGCCGTGCCAGTGGGGCCTGGGATTTGAGATCAAGGGCGAGAAATCCCCGCACTGGACCGGCGACGGCATGCCCGAAGACACCGTCGGCCACTTCGGCATGGCGGGGACGTACCTGTGGGTCGCGGGCGGGCAGGCGTGCGTGGTGCTCACGGACCGCGAGTTCGGCGACTGGGCAAAGCCGCTATGGCAGGAGACCAACACGGCGCTGTGGGAGGCGCTGGGGTGAACGGCAATTTTCGGCGGGGGAGTGGGGGCCGGTGAGGTGGGCGTCGATAGGCAAAATGCCCCCGCATTTCGGGTGTAGCCGCCGCCTTTTTCGTGTAGGCGCGCGGCGCGCAGTGTTTTAAACTGCACGCATGACTACGACGAACACCCCGCCACCAGCAGCGGGGCGGAAGCTGCCGACCAGCCAGGTCGTGCCCCTGATGACGGCGCTGCTGGTCGCTGTCTTCGCGTTCCAGCTCAACGCCTCCATGCTCGCGCCGGCGCTGCACACGATGGAGCTCGAGCTTAACGCCACCACCGCGCAGATCGGCATGACACAGACAGCGTTTTTCACCGCGGCGGCCGTGTTTGCGCTGTTCATGCCGCGCTGGGGTGACCTGATTGGGCGCCGCAAGGTGCTGGTGTGGATGATGATCGTCACCGTCATCGGCTCCATCGTCGCGGCGCTGGCCACCAACGTGACCATGCTGTTCATCGGCCGCGTGATCCAGGGCGTGTCCGGCCCGACCGTGGCGCTGACGTCGGTGATGCTGCGCCAGGCGGTGCGCGAGGAGAAACAGTTCGCGTTCCTGGTGGGCATCCTCACCTCCGTCAACGGCGGCATCGCCGGCGTTGACGCGATTTTGGGCGGCTGGCTTACCGACTCCTTCGGGTTCCGCTCCCTCTTCTGGGTCATCGGCGCCTCCGCGCTGATCGCCGTGTTCGCCGTGCAGTACGGCGTGGAAGAGACCAAGTCTGACCAGCTCCAGCCGATGGATTGGAAGGGTGTTGTCGGCCTGGTCGTCGGCGTCGGCCTGGTGCTGACCGCCCTGAACATGGCCGGCGAACTGGCCGCGGCGAACTGGTTCATGGTGATCCTCCTGCTGGTCATTGGCATTGCGTCGCTGGTGTGGTTCTGGCGCACAGAGAAGTCCAGCCCGCACCCGCTGATGTCCACCGACCTGCTGTCCCAGCGCCGCACCTGGGCGCTGCTGCTCACCACCACCCTGACCATGACCGGCGTGTTCGCCGTGATGAACGGCCTGGTGCCCAACCTCGCGCAGGACCCGGCGGCCGGCCCGGGCATGTCCGCCGGCGTCGTGTCCTGGTGGACGCTGACCCCGTACGCCCTGGCCGGCCTGGCCATGGGCCCGATCTCCGGCTGGCTCGCAGGCCGCGTGGGCTACAAGATCATCCTGCAGATCGGCATCGCGGGTGCTGCGCTGTCCGTGGTGTTTGGCCTGGTCGTCGTGGGTAACGCCACCCACGGCATGCTGCTGGCGATGTCGCTGCTCGCCGGCATCACCTACGCCGGTATGGCCAACATCATGCTCGGCTCCCTCGGCGTGGTGCTGGCGCCGAAGCACAACCAGGGCTACCTGCCGGGGCTCAACGGCGGCGCGTTCAACCTGGGCGCCGGCCTGTCGTTCACCATCATCTTCGCCGTGTTCACCGCCACCGGCGGCAGCTACCGCGCGGGCATGATCGCCGGCGCGATCTTGCTGGGCTGCGCGTTCGCGGCGTCCTTCCTCATCCCGAAGCCGGAGACGGTTCCGGACACGATCGCGGCGGAGGATGTCGCTGCCCGTGCGTAAGATCATCCTGGACTGCGACCCCGGCCACGACGACGCCGTCGCCATCCTGCTCGCCGCCGGCAACACGGACATCGAGCTGCTTGGCCTGACCACCGTCGGCGGCAACCACACCATCGACCACGTCACGCGCAACGCGCAGCAGGTGCTTACGGTCGCCGGTCTGCGCGATGTTCCCGTCTACCGCGGGGTAACGAGGCCTTTGCTTAACGACGTCGTCACGGCCGAAGACATCCACGGCAACACCGGCATGGAAATCCACGGCTTCGACCTGCCGGAACCCGCAGTTCCGGTGGAGGAGATCGGGGCGGTGCAGTGGATCGTCGATACGCTGATGCGCGAAGATCCGGGGACCGTGACCCTGGTGCCTACCGGGCCGCTGACCAACATCGCGCTGGCTGCGCGCCTGGAGCCGCGCATTGTCTCGCGGGTGCGCGAGGTCGTGCTGATGGGCGGCGCGTACGGGGCCGGCAACTTCTCGCCGTCGGCGGAGTTCAACATCGCCGTCGACCCGGAGGCCGCCGCGATCGTGTTCGGCGAGGACTGGCCCGTGGTCATGGTCGGGCTGGACCTGACGCACCAAGCCTTGGCGACGCCCGCAGTGCAGGAACGTTTTCGGGATTTGGGCACGCCGAGCGGCGACTTCCTGGCCGCGCTTGTGGACGCGTTCCGTTCCAACTACAAAAACGCCCAGGGCTTTGACAACCCGCCGGTCCACGACCCGTGCGCGGTGGCGTACGTCATCGACCCGACCGTGGTCGAGACCGTTTCCGTGCCAGTGTCGGTGGAGCTCGCGGGCACGTTGACGCGCGGGCGGACCGTGGCGGACCTGCGCGCGTTCGGCGCGGCGCTGGCGTCCGGCGTTCCGGGCGGGGGCGCCGCCCCGAAAGCCTCGGCCGCGGATGCCGCCTGCACCACCTCCGTGGCGACGCGCCTGGACGTGGACCGGTTCTGGGACCTCGTCGTCGACGCCGTCGAGCGCCTGGGCTGAGGCGCGGCGGCTCCGACCGCTCCGTCCGCGGTGCCAGATGGTGAATGGTCGATGGTGAATTTCTGCCCTGAAAGCGGAAATTCACCATCGACCATTCACCATCTGTACGAAACCCACGTGACGGCGAGCGAACCCCAACGCCCGTCCAGACGCCGCCCCCACGCGAAAGCTAGCCTTGGCGCCCATGGACTTCTCTGATGACGTGGGCACTATTTACTTTGTCCTCGAATACACCGGCGTGTTGTTGGCGGCCACCATCGGCGGGACCGTGGCCAAGCGGATGAACTTCGACATTGTGGGGTTTGCGTTTGTGGCGCTGATTTCGTCGTTAAGCGGTGGCCTCATGCGCGACGCCATACTTAACGACGGCCCCGCCGCCGCCATGACCAACCCCGGCTACCTGATCACCTCCACGATCGGCGGGCTGATCGCGTACTTTGCGCCCCTGCGCGGCAAACTCTGGGAGAACTTCCGGTTCTACGCGGACGTGGTCACCATCGGCGTGTGGGCGGTCGGCGGCACGATCAAGGGGCTCAACGCGGAGCTGAGCTGGGTGCCGTGCGTGCTGCTGGCCGTGATCACCGCAACCGGCGGCACGCTCGCCCGAGACGTTGTGCTGCGGCAGATCCCGGCGCTGTTTACCAGCGAGAAGATGACGGTGTTCCCGGCGATCATCGCGTCGGTGATCATGTTGGTGCTCAACCGCTTCGATTTGGTGTGGGAGGGCATGCTGGCCGCCGCGATTGCCGCGCCGCTGTTTGCGTTGGCGGTGTACTTCGGCGGCGACAAGCTGTTGGGGCTCCAGACCAAGCGCATCGAGCGCCCGCTCGAGGAGAAGATCGGCGAGGCGTTGGGCGTGGACACCGACTCGCGACGCCCGGCCGAGTCCGGCAAGGAGGTGCGCGACGCGCTGGAGGGCGCCTCGGACGAACAGCTGGTCCAGGCGCTGCGGGTGATGCTGCAAAACGAGGTGGGGGAGAGCACAGAGGCGAAAAGCTAAACCAGAAACCTGCCCCGCAGCCGCGCCAACCCCTTTACGATGGCGCGCATGTACTTCGACAACGTGCTCACCCCTGTGGGTTTTTCGTTTGCCGTGATGGATCTGATCGGCGTGTTCCTCAACGCGTTGATGGGCGGGCTTGTGGCCAGGCGGATGCGTTTCGACGCCGTCGGGTTCATGGTCATCTCCATCATCTCCGGCATGGCCGGCGGCATGATCCGCGACGCCCTGATCGGCTCCACCCCGGCGGGCGCGCTGCAGAACCCGTGGTACATCGGCACCGCGTTGGTGGGCTCGCTGGTCGCGTTTGTCCTGCCCATTGGGGGCGAGGCTTGGGAGTTGTTCCGCTTCCACGGCGACATGGTCATCGTTGGCGTGTGGGCGGTCACCGGCACGGTTACGGCGCTGCGTGCGGACGTGACGTGGTTCGGCTGCATCCTCATGGGTATTCTCACCGCGACGGGCGGGATGGTCATCCGCGAGATGATGATCGGGCAGATTCCCAACATTCTCGTTGACCGCCAGTTGTACGTGGTCCCGGCGATAGTGGCGTCGATAAGCGTGCAGCTCTTCTACGACCTCGGCTGGCAGTCGGTGGGCCTGGCCGTTTCCGCGCTGCTCGGTATTGCGCTGGGTGTGGCCGCGTACTGGCTGGATTGGTCGGTGCCGGGCGTGGAGGCGCTCGCGCCCGTGGACAGCTATTTCACCCGGGTGAAGCACCGGGTCGGCGACAAGCTTCCGTCCGTTTCGTACCGGCAGCGCGCCGCCAACCCCACCCTGATTTCCGCCCCGACGCGCAAGGACGTGCGCGACGAGCTCGCCGCCATCGATGGCGACATCACCCACGAGGAGTTCATTGCCGCGCTGTACCGCGCCTACGGGCTGAAGTAGCCGCCGGGCGAGTGTGAAACCATAGGCCCGTGCTTCTTCTCATTGCGCTCGCGGTAGGCGGGCTGATTCCGATCCAGACCGCGGCCAACTCGCGACTCCGCTTGAGCGTGGGCAACAAGCCGGTGGTCTCGGCGCTGATCTCGTTTACCGTGGCGCTGTGCGTGGCCGTGATTGCGACGGCCGTGCTGCAGGGCAACCCCGTGCCGCAGTTCGCGGACGGTGTGAGTGCGCCCTGGTGGGTGTGGCTCGGCGGCGCGATGGGGGTGTGCTTCGTGCTCGGCAACATCCTGCTGTTCCCGCGCCTCGGCGCTGTGCAGACCGTGGTCCTGCCGATTCTGGGCCAGGTGATCATGGGTCTGGCCATCGACCGCTTCGGCCTGTTCGGCGCGCCGGTGCTTGAGGTGACGTTCATGCGCGTGCTCGGCGCGGTGGTGGTGCTAGCCGGGATCGTGATGGTGCTGCGCGCCGGGAAGCGTCCAGCCGTGGAGGGCGACGCCGAGGGGCTGGAGCTGTGGCTGTTCCGAGCACTCGGCGTGCTGGTTGGCGTGGGCTCCGCGGTGCAGACGGCGGTGAACGGCTACCTGGGCACGATTGCCGGATCCTCCATGCACGCCGGCGAGATCAACCTGGCGGTTGGGGCGGTGTTGCTGCTGGTGGCGGCGCTGGTGACCAGCCCTCGCCAGCTAGCGCGCAAACCCAGTCCGGGGCCGTGGTGGATGTGGCTCGGCGGCCTGGTCGGCGCGACGTTCGTGATCTCGGGCGCGACGCTGGCGCCGCTGCTCGGCACCGCCACGACCGTGATCGCGTTTAACGCCGGCACCATCGCTGCGGGCCAGGCGCTGGAGGCGCGCGGGGCGTTCGGCGCGCGGAAGAATCCGCTGACGGCGACACGCTTGGCGGGCCTGGTGGTGATCTTCCTCGGCGTGCTGGCGGTGCGGCTGCTGTAGGGCGGGGTGCTAAAGGACGATATCGGCATTTACCCGTAGCGGCTCCGCAAAAACCCAGGTCGCCGCATCTCGGATGGTGTAAATGCCGATATCGGCGTTTACGGTGGGGCGGCAAAAAGGGACACGAGGCATGGGCCCGCCCGCTGTCCCCTCAACCTCAACCAAAGCTCGAGCAAATAGGGGGATCAACCAGCGGTTGAGGGTTGCTCGAGTCAACTCGTGTGAAGCAATATCGGCCGAGAGAAATCAGAGGCCGTTGGGGAAGACGAACCTCTCGTCTCACACTCCGCCGCGCGGACTAGTCAACCGCCGCGGCACTCCCGCCTAGTCACCGGGGTTGGAGTGTGCCGCCATCGATGCGGGCACGCCGAAAAGGCGCCCGCAAGAAGGGTCCCCACCAATGACGACAACACTGGCCGCACCCACCTGCCGCGCCCCGCGCACCCGACTCGCGTGGACATTCTGCGTTGAGGGGATGCCGGTGCGGGAGCGACGGAGCGTCGAGAAGCAGATGCTTTTGCTTCCCGACGGCGCGCCCGGCGAAATCTGGTTCACCCGCTGGCAGCGGCGCGCGGACCGCACGTACTCGTGCCGCGAAACGATCCTGGCAACGCGCGAGGAGATCGAGCCGTTTGCGCAGGCCATGGACCGGCTTTCACGCGAGAAAAATTTTGTGGCGAGCCTCACGCCACGCTCCTACGATGGGCCGCATGTCTACTAAATACCGCGTACAAAACCCGAAGAACAACGAGATCGTCGAGTCCTTCGACTTCATCACCGACGACGAACTCGAAACCGCGCTGGCCACCGCAAACGACACGTTCAAGCAGTGGCTCGAGAAGAGCTTCGAGGAGCGCGCCGAGGTCCTTCGCAAGGTTGCGAAGCTTTTCGACGAGCAACGCGCCGAGCTCACCCGCATCATCGCAGAAGAGATGGGCAAATCGGTCAAGGAAGGCGACGGCGAGATCGACGACGTCGTGGAGATCTTCAACTACTACGCCGACAACGGCGCGGAGTTCGGTGCCGACGAGGAGATCCCGAACCAGCGCGGCGGCACCTCCGTCATGCGCAAGGTCCCGCTCGGCGTGATCCTGGGCATCATGCCGTGGAACTTCCCGTACTACCAGGTTGCGCGCTTCGCAGCACCGGCGCTGATGGCCGGCAACGTGGTGATGGTCAAGCACGCCGAGATCTGCCCCCGTTCCGCAGCCGCGATTGCCAAGATTTTCGACGAGGCGGGCGCGCCAAAGGGCCTGTACACGAACCTGTACGCCAAGCACTCGCAGGTCTCCACGCTGATCAACGACGACCGCGTCCAAGGCGTGTCCCTGACCGGCTCCGAGCGCGCCGGCCGCACCATCGCCTCCCAGGCCGGCCAGGCGCTGAAGAAGTGCGTGCTCGAGCTCGGCGGCACCGACGCGTACGTGGTGCTGGATTCTTCCGATGTGGCTAAGGCCGCCCAGACCGCGTGGAACAAGCGCATCGGCAACGTGGGCCAGGCATGCACGTCGAACAAGCGCATGATCGTCATGGAGGACATTTACGACGAGTTTGTGCAGGCGTTGGTGGACCTGGCGTCGTCGTATAGCGAAGGCGACCCGCTCAACCCCGGCGACGGCAAGGAGTTCTACCCGCTGTCCTCCCGCGACGCCGCGGAGCTACTCGCGCAGCAGCTGCGCCTGGCCGTCGAGGAGGGTGCGAACCTGCGCGTCGGCGGCGAAGTCACCGGCAAGGGCGCCTACATCACCCCGGCCGTGATCACCGACATTCCGGTCGGCTCCGACTCCTACTACGAGGAGTTCTTCGGGCCCGTGGCCGAGGTGTACAAGGTTTCCTCCGAGGAGGAGGCGATCGAGCTGGCCAACGATTCGCGCTACGGTCTCGGCGGCGCGGTGATGTCCGAGGACACCGAGCGCGCCAAGAAGGTCGCGGCGAAGGTCGACACCGGCATGATCCACGTGAACATCCCGCAGGCGCGCGGCGCCGAGCTGCCGTTCGGCGGCGTGAAGGCATCCGGCCTGGGTCGCGAGCTTGGGCCCCTGGGCATGGACGAGTTCGTGAACAAGCAGCGCTTCTACGTCGCGGGGTCCGACTCCGCGGTGTAACTCGAGGCCTGGTGGCCCGGGGCCTGCTCGGCCGTGTCAGTTTTGACGCAGCTGTTTCAAAAATGGCACACGCGTGTCAAAATTGACACTATGAAGCTCCAAAACCCGTTTACTGCCATCTGCTCCGACGCAGATGCAGCGGTGCTGCTCGCACTCGGCCGGGCGCCGGTGGAGCTCACTGCCCAGCAGGTTTACGGTCTAGCGGCGGGTCCGTCGCTTTCCAGCGTTCGCCGTAGTTTGGATCGGCTCGCTCAGGGTGGGGTCATTCACGAGCGGGTGTTGGGGCAGGCGAGGGGCTACTCCTTGAACCAACAGCACCTGCTTGCTGGCCCGATCCAGAAAATCGCTCACGCGACCGAGGAGCTGTACTCCCGCATCGCGCAGTCCCTGGATGCTTGGCCAGTGAGCGTGGCGGGGTGCGTACTTTTCGGCTCGGCGGCTCGGGGCGAGATGGGGGATTCCAGCGACATTGACTTGCTCATTTTAGTGGACGGTGAGTCGGCGGCAGTGCAAGCGGAAAGCGGAGCGTATGAGCTATCCCGGCAGGTAGAAGCCTGGACAGGGGTGCCCGCCAACGTCGTCGTGTGGACGCGCGGCCAGGAAAACCCGGGCGCGATTCTTGAGAACATAGCGGGCGAGGGCAAAACCATATACGGTGACCCGCAAGAAGTTCGGGGGATTCTGAGGGGGATTGGTGGCACCACGAGCGGGCAAGGGGAAGACCGCGCAAGCTAACGATGCTGTCTTGCGCAAGCGAATGCTTCGCGTAGAAGAGCATCTGGAGTTGGCGCAGTTCGCCGAAGGCGAGTTCGGGGCAAACGCCGTGGTCTCGAGCTACATCAACGCAGCGATCGGGGCTGGAGACGTTATTTGCGGAGCGCTGACCGGTGAATACAACCGTTCTGGTGATCACTTCGAAGCGGTGCGCATGCTCGAATTGGCTGGAGAAAAGGACGCCGCGAAGGCACTCAACACGGTGCTACAAAACAAGACGATGGCCAATTACAGCGACGTCGGCCTAAGCGAAGTGCAGGTTAAACAGACTTCGCGGCTGTCAGTGAAGCTCGTTAATAGGGCGCGCCAACTCGCGCCGTAGACTGCGATTACTTGCTGCCGCTTTCGGTGTAGAACCCGTCGTCGAACGGATCCCAGATCCGCTCCACCAGGTCCGCCACTGAATCCAGCACCGCGGTGGGGCGGAAGGGGTATTTGGCTATCTCGGAGTCGTCGGCAATGCCCGAGCGCACGAGCACGGTGCGCATGCCCGCCTCGAGGCCGGCCTTGACGTCGGTGTCCATGCGGTCGCCGATCATCACCGTGTTCTCGGAGTGCGCGCCGATGTTGTTCAGCGCCGAGCGCATCATCACCGGGTTCGGTTTGCCCACGTAGTAGGGTTCCATGCCGGTCACGGCGGTGATCATGGTGGCCACGGACCCGGTTGCCGGCACCACGCCCGCGGGCCCCGGGCCAGTCAGATCCGGGTTGGTGGCGATGAACCGCGAGCCGCTGCGGATCAGGTTCGACGCGGTGGTCAACGCCTCAAACGAGTAGGTGCGCGTTTCGCCCAGTACCACAAAGTCGGGGTCAGCGTCGGTGAGGATCCAGCCGATTTCGTGCAAAGCCGTCGTCAGGCCAGCTTCCCCGATGACGTATGCGGAGGCCTCGCCTGCCTGCTGCGACAAAAACTTCGCGGTCGCCGTGGCGGAGGTCCAGATGCGCTCCGGCTCGATGTCCAGGCCCATGCGCATCAGCTTCGCGGACAGGTCGCGTGGGGTCTGGATCGAGTTGTTGGTCAGCACCATAAAATCGATGTCTTCGCTGTGCAGCGCGCTGATGAACTCCTTTGCGCCGGGGATGATCTCGCCCTCGCGGTGTAGCACGCCATCCATGTCGGTCAAGTACGAAATCACTGGTGTTCCTCCACATAGTCGGCGAGGTCTTGGGCGGTGGTGCATTGGGCGTAGACGTGCTCGTCGATAGGCACTGCGAACTCTTCCTCGATGCGAACCGCGAGCTCAATACGGCTTAACGACGAAATCCCGCTCCCGTCAATCGTTGTTTCCGGTTCAAGCTCGACGCCGGAGACATCCTCCACGAGCTCCGCAATGCGCGCGAACGTGCCCCGCACCTCCGTCTGCTCTTGGGCATCCGAGTCGTCGGTGAGCAAGCCGCCAAGGTCCAACCGCTGCGAAAGTTCCATGCCGTTATGATAAGCGCATGCAACGCTTCGCACTCCCGGCCGTGGTCGTCGTCGCCGCCGGCCTGCTCGCGCCCGCCGCCTCCGCCGCAATGGCCGACGAGTACGCGCCCCACTTCGACCCGGCGCCGCGGCACGTAAACGTTGTGCCGAGCGACGGGTACAGCACGTCGGTGGAGTACGAGCTGCTCGGCCTGCCGGGAGGCGCGACCTGGAAGTTGACCGGTCGGGACACCTCGAGGGAACTGATGCAGCTTGAAAAGCGCGGCGACAAGCTACGCGTGCAGCTTAACCACAACGACGCGAACCCGCCGCAGTCTGGGGAAAACACGCAGCCAATCGACGTTCGCGTGACGTATCCGGACAACTCGACCGACCTGTACTCCCCGAAGATCACCCTCATCCCGGACGAGGCCTTCCTCTACGAGCCCATGTACGAAAGCGCAGTCGGCGACGGAGGGCAGACCATCACGCTGAAGCCGTTCAACCGGTGGGAGCTTGACCTGCCCGCGGACGCCAAGTGGGATGTCACCGGCGGCGGCAGCGGCTGGGATTGGAGCCACGACGAAAAAACCGGCGTGATCACGGCGAAGGTGCCCACCGATTCCTACGCGGACGCAGGCTTTTCCGTGGTGACCACGTTCGCGGATGGGTCCAAGCGCAGCTCCAACGCCAAAATCGAGAACTCAGGCAAGGGCGTGACGCTGCCCGAGGACCCGGCGCCGCAGCCGGCTCCTGCACAGGACGGGTCTGGCGGCTCGTCCACGGGGCAAAAGCTCGGCCTCATCTTCGGCGTCCTCGCGCTTTTGGTCGGCGCCGCGGCCTTCGCATGGCCGCAGCTGCAGCAGTTCCTGCCCAAGATGTAGGGGGGGCCGTCGCAGTAGCGGCGGGCGCCGGGGATTGCCGCAAATTGTTCACTCGGGTTCTGCGATCCAGTGAACAAATCTCCTTTCCCCGTGCAATTTGTTCACTCTGCCCAGGTCGGATGTTCGAATGGTGCGGGATCATTCATCGCGCAGTGAACAAATCTGCACCGGGCGGCCAAGACACGCCTAGCGGGCGGCGCTCCATGACGGATCGCGGCGGAATCTGTCAGCCGGGCCCGCATCGGCCCAGGTCGGCGCAAGTGTCCGTCGTAATCTGTCAGCGCACCCGCCAATCCGCACCCACCAAACGCCACCAAACAACCAAAAACCCACGACAAAAGGGGCGCTCCGAAACCGGAACGCCCCTAAAGCCCTAAGACCCTAAGGCCCGAGATAACCCCCTACTCGGCGGCGTTCTCCGGGCCGACGTCCTCGCCGTCCTCGTCGGCGGCGGTGGCGGTCGGGTCGTCGATCTTCAGGTCCTTGGCCGCCTGGGCAGCCACGGAGCGGTCGATCTTGCCTTCGTTGGCCAGGCCGAGCAGGGCGGCGACGGCCATGGACTCGGCGTCGATGTTGAAGTAGCGGCGGGCGGACTCGCGGGTGTCGGCGAAGCCGAAGCCGTCGGCGCCGAGCACGATGTACTGGCCCGGGACGTAGGCGCGGATCTGCTCCTGCAGGTCGGAGGCGAAGTCCGAGGTCGCAATGTAGGGCCCTTCAGTCTGCTTCAGCTGCTTGGTGGCAAATGCCTCCCCGACTTCTTCGCTCGGGTTGCGCAGCTGCTCGGCGGCCTTGGCCTGGCCCTCGCGGGCAAGCTCGGTCCAGGAGGTCACGGAGTAGATCGCGGCGCCGACGTTGTACTGCTCCTGCAGGATCTCCTGGGCGCGCAGCGCCTGCTGCATGCCCACGCCGGAGGCGAGGAGGGAGACCTTGTTGTCCAGGTCCTTGCCTTCGTCGTAAAGGTAGATGCCCTTGTGCAGGCCCTCCACGTCCAGGTTCTCCGGGCGTGCCGGCTGGTGGTGGGGCTGGTTGTAGACGGTGATGTAGTACATCACGTTCTCGTCCTTGTCGGCGCCCTGGCCGTACATGCGCTCGATGCCCTTGGAGATGATGTACGGCATCTCGTAGGCGAACGCCGGGTCGTACGGGATGACGGCCGGGTTGGTGGACGCCAGGATCGGGGAGTGGCCGTCCATGTGCTGCAGGCCCTCACCGAACAGGGTGGTGCGGCCGGCGGTGGCGCCGATGATGAAGCCGCGGCCCATCTGGTCGCCGGCGGCCCAGAAGTTGTCGCCGGTGCGCTGGAAGCCGAACATCGAGTAGAAGATGTACATCGGGATCATCGGCTCGCCGTGGGTGGCGTAGGACGTCGCCGCGGCGATGAAGGAGGCCGACGAGCCGTCCTCGTTGATGCCTTCGTGCAGGATCTGGCCGTCGGTGGCCTCCTTGTAGGACAGCTGCAGGTCGTGGTCCACCGGCACGTAGTTCTGGCCGTTCGGGTTGTAAATGCCCAGGGTGGGGAACCAGGAGTCCAGGCCGAAGGTGCGGGCCTCGTCCGGGATGATCGGGACGATGCGCTTGCCCAGCTCCTTGTTGCGCATGAGCGCCTTGAAGGTGCGCACGAGCGCCATGGTGGAGGCGACTTCCTGCTTGCCGGAGTCCTTGAACAGCGCCTTGAAGGTCTTTTCAAACTCCGGAAGCTCGACCGGGGAGTAGTCCTGGCGGCGCTCCGGCAGGTAGCCGCCGAGCTCCTCGCGGCGCTTCTTCAGGTACTTGATCTCCTCGGCGTCCTCGCCGGGGTGGTAGTACGGCGGCATGAACGGATCCTTCTCCAGCTCCTCGTCGGAGATGGGGATCTGCTGCTTGTCGCGGAAGAGCTTGAGGTCCTCCAGGGCCAGCTTCTTCATCTGGTGGGTGGCGTTGCGGCCCTCGAAGTTGTGGCCGAGGCCGTAGCCCTTGACGGTGTGGGCGAGGATGACGGTCGGCTTGCCCTTGGTGTCCAGGGCGCGCTTGTAGGCGGCGTAGACCTTGCGGTAGTCGTGGCCGCCGCGGCGCAGGTTCCAGATTTCCTCGTCGGTCATGTCTTCGACGAGCTTCTTGGTGCGCTCGTCGCGGCCGAAGAAGTGCTCGCGGACGTAGGCGCCGTCGTTGGCCTTGAAGGTCTGGTAGTCGCCGTCCTTGGTGGTGTTCATGATGTGGACGAGCGCGCCGTCCTCATCCTTTTCCAGCAGTTCGTCCCACTCGCGGCCCCACACGACCTTGATCACGTTCCAGCCGGCGCCGACGAAGAAGCTCTCCAGCTCCTGGACGATCTGGCCGTTGCCGCGCACCGGGCCGTCGAGACGCTGCAGGTTGCAGTTGATCACGAAGGTGAGGTTGTCCAGGCCGTACAGGGAGGCCATCTGGATCAGGCCGCGGGATTCCGGCTCGTCCATCTCGCCGTCGCCGAGGAACGCCCAGACGTGCTGCTGGTCGGTGTCCTTGATGCCGCGGTCCTGCAGGTACTTGTTAAAACGTGCCTGGTAGATGGCGTTCATCGGCCCCAGGCCCATGGACACGGTGGGGAACTCCCAGAACTTAGGCATGCCGTGCGGGTGCGGGTAGGACGGCAGGCCGCCCTGCTCGCGGGAGTGCTCCTGGCGGAAGCCGTCCATGTCGTCTTCGCTCAGGCGGCCTTCCATGAAGGCGCGGGCGTACATGCCGGGGGAGGCGTGGCCCTGGAAGAAGACCTGGTCGCCGCCCTGCGGCGCGTCCTTGCCCTTGAAGAAGTGGTTGTAGCCGACCTCGTAGAGCGCCGCTGCGGATGCGTAGGTGGAGATGTGGCCGCCGACGCCGATGCCGGGGCGCTGCGCACGGTGCACCATCACCGCGGCGTTCCAGCGCATCCAGCGGCGGTAGCGCTTCTCAATCTGCTCGTCGCCCGGGAATTCCGGCTCGAGCTTGGTGGGGATGGTGTTGACCAGGTCGGTCGAGGACAGTGCCGGCAGCGGCACACGCTTCGCGTTGGCGCGTTCGATCAGGCGCAGCATGAGGTAGCGGGCGCGCTCCGGATCGGATTCCTCGAGCAGCCCGTCGAGGGAGTCCATCCATTCCTGGGTTTCCTCGGGGTCCGCGTCGTGCAGGTAAGACGCCACGCCTTCGCGCAGCGAGAGGATGTTGGTGTCAACTTCGGACGCGGTCTTCGCGCGAGCGTCTTCCATGTTGGTCTCTTTCTGGGCCACTTCAACCTCCTGGCTTCAGTCGGGCAATACGCCCCAAGGATACGTGCTCGCGCGCGTGCGGTCTTACAGCGGGTACTCTTTGGTGAGACTAATCACGGGTTTGCGAGCATTCTTTGCTTCTCGACGTTAAGCTGTCGCCCAAACCACATCTTGATAAAAACGGAGGACATGGAGTTTTGAGTGCCACAGGAGTGGACACCTACGCATCCCGCCTGGGGGTAAAACCGGGTGATGTTGTGCAGGAGATCGGCTGGGACGAGGACGCGGATTCCGCCATCTCGGAGGCCATCGAGGATGCCATCGGGGCCGAGCTTCTCGACGAAGACGCGGACGAACCCTGCGACACCATCCTCCTCTGGTTCCGCGACGGCGACGGCGACCTCGTCGACGATCTCGTCGACGTCTCCCGCGGCCTCGGCCCCGGCGGCCGCATCTGGCTGATGACCCCCGGGGCCGGCTCCGAGGGTTCCGCCGGGGTGGTCCCGCCCAGCGAAATCGCCGAGTCCGCGCAGCTCGCCGGCTTCACCCAGACGAAGGCGGAACGCTTCGGCGCCTGGCAGGCATCCTGCCTCACCCCGCGCAACCGCTAGCCGCGCCGGGGGTTTTGGCCAGCGCTGGCCGCGTGGCGGGGCTAGGCAGCAATGCGAATGGTCCCGTTCCGGAATGCCGGATCGGGACCATCGATCTGGTGCGCCATGACGGGCTCGAACCGCCGACCTACTGGGTGTAAACCAGTTGCTCTTCCAGCTGAGCTAACGGCGCGCGTAGCAAGCAGACTAGCAGAGCCCGTGTGGGAAGCGAAAACTGCTGTTGGCTGGGTAACTCAACTCATCTCGGCCGAGGATGCTTACCCCAGAATGCTTACCCGGCCTAGATGCTTACCCCAGGATGCTTACTCCTCGAGTGCAGTAGCGGGCGCGGCCGGGGGTTCGTCGAGAAGTAAGCGTTTAGGAGTAAGCATCTAGCGCGGGGATGGGGCTTGACCGCCCGCAAACCCTGGGATGGGGCTTGACCGCCCGCAAACCCTGGGAAGGGCGCGACCGCCCGCAGACCCTGGGGGCCAAACCCCGGCATCGGCCGGAGTTGTCAGTGGGTGAATGCGCCACCTCGACTTGGAGGTTGTTGTGGCTGGTCGTTGGACTCCGAAGGATGTGAAGGCTGCGTCTGTGGCGCGGCTTGTTGCAGGCGATGATGTCGGCGAGATTGCTCGTGAGGCCGGTGTGGCAGAGGCCACGGTTTATGAATGGGTCAAGCAAGCAGGCGTGCTCCCGCCGAAGAAGGCGTTGGCACGTGCACGTGACCAGCTCATCGACGAGGCGGTGGCGCTGGTGGCTTCAGGTATGTCGGTACCGGATGCGGCTGCGACGTTAGGCATGTCACCAGGGGCGTTGTACCAGCGGTTGGCGAAAGTCGGTGTGCTCACCGAACTGCAGCAAAAGCCCCGCATCACCCCGCAGCAGAAAGCTGACGCGGTCGCACGGGTGCTGGCTGGTGAGCCGGTTGACGAGGTTGCGGCGGCGTTCGACCGGTCTGCGAATTCGGTGTATCGCTGGGTGCAGCAAGCACGCCAGGAGAAGGCGGGCGGAAACCGTGATGCGTCACAGCGCGCGGACACGCCGGAGGCTTGCACGGTAAAACCACCTGCACACAGCAAAGTTGATTCCGTGCCAGCACCAATGAAAACACAGGCAGGCCACGCGCCTGCCGACTATGCCGAGGACCGTGTGAAAGTCGGCCGCGGGGTCCGACTGTCGTATGAAGACCGCCTGACGATCCAACATGGGTGCAGCCAGGGAATGTCAGCCAGGCAGATCGGAGCACTTCTGGGGCGCCACCATAGCGTGATCAGCCGGGAAATCGCCCGCAACGGGTGGGAAGTTCCCGGCGAAGACGGTGAGGCCACGGTGTACTACAACGCCCGGCAAGCCGGCCTGGGCGCCAAGGCGCGTGCGCACCGGCCGAAGGTGCGCAAGCTTGACGACAACCCGGCACTTCGTGCTGTGGTGGTGACGTGTCTTGCCCGCCGGTGGTCGCCCGGGCGCATCAGTGTGTGGCTTCAGCATGCTTTCGCCGATGATGAAAGCATGCGTATTTCCCACGAAGCGATCTACAGTGCCTTGTACATCCAGGGCAAAGGCAGCTTGCGCGCCGAGCTTGAAGCGGTGATGAAGACCCAAGATGTGCTCATCCGCGGCGGCAAGCGGCGAAAAGCTCGGCCCCGTAATGCCGGTGTGCTCACCGGTAAGCCGTGGATCAAAGGTGCTGAAATCACCAAGCGCAGCCCAGAGGCTGACGACCGGGCAATCCCCGGGCACTGGGAAGGCGATCTTGTTATCGGCACCGGCGGCAAAAGCGCGCTGATTACCCTGGTGGAGCGCACCAGCCGCTACACCCTGCTTGGTCATCTGCCCACCGAACACACATCGATGACGGTGATTGCAACGATCCAGCAGATGGTCAAAGACCTCAACGCTGAACAGCTCAAGACCATCACCTGGGATCAAGGCGTGGAAATGGCTGAAACCGCACGTGTGCGCATCAAAGACGGCTGCGAGGTGTACTTTTGCGATCCGCACGCGCCGTGGCAGCGGCCGACCAACGAGAACACCAACGGTGAGATCCGCCGCCGCTTCTACAAAAAGGGCACCGACTTCGCCGAAGTAACCCCCGAGCACGTCGCCTGGGTACAAGACGAACTCAACGACACACCACGACAAGTCCTCGGCGGAGCAACCCCACGTGAGATACTCCAGCAAATATTCAATCGTGGCGCATTAACCGCTTGATCCCGCCGCCTATTTTTGCGCGAACCCAGGGTTTGGTGCCCAGGGTTTGCGCTGTCTTTTTGGGGGCCGGTCAGGCGAAGGGGCGGGACTCGACGGCGGCGAGGATGGCCAGCTCGAAGCAGGGGGAGGGGCCGGAGAAGGGCACGTCGGCGACGTCCCACTCGGAAAACCGCACCCGGGCGGAGCCTGCCACGGAGCCTTTGGCGTCGGGGACGACGGCGAGGTCCCACAGCTCGACGCCGGCGGCGGTGCAGGCGCGCGCGGCGCGGGTTTCCAAGGAACCGGGGTGGGCGAGGACGAACAGCGCCTCCTCGTCGTCGGCGGACTCGGCAAGCTGCGCCACCTGGGACAACACCGCGAAGGGCCGACTGCCAAACGTGACGGGGTGGTCGGCGACGGCGTCGTCGATGTCGTCGGTTTCGATGCCGTTCGCCAAACCAACACCTGCCGCTTCCAGGGTGAACAGGGCGGAGTGGAGCTGTTCGGCATCAATCACGGTCAACCGTCCCCTTTCAGGCGGGCGAAGCTAGCGTTCTTTTTCCTTATCGTAGGCCTTGGCCCACGGGTTGGCGCGCGACGAGCCGTAGCGCTGGCGACTAGGGGCAGCGGGAGCAACGGGGTCGGGGCTGCCGGCGGCGGTGGTGTCGTCGAGAAGCAATTGCTCCTGCTCGGCTTCGAAGCGGCGCCGCTCGCGGGAGTCGGAGTAGAGGAAGTAGATCAGGCCGGCGGGGGCGGCGAGGCCGAACAGGATCCACTGCAGCCCGTAGGAGAGGTGGTTGCCTGTTTCGAGCTGCGGCAGCGGGATCGGGTCGAGCACGCCCGCTTCGCCGCCGAGGAGCTGCAAGTATGGCGAGACCACATCGGTGCCGGTCAGCGAGCCGACCTGCGCGGGGCTGATGGAGTAGACCATGTCGTAGCCCTGCTCGTGCATGGGCGGGTTGGGGTGCTCGCCCTCATCGGCGCGCAGCAGGCCGGTGATGGTGACCTCGCCGGTCGGCGCCGGTTCCACGGCGGGCACCTGAGTGGAGTTTTCGGCCTTCACCCAGCCGCGGTGGACGACGATCGCGCGACCGTCGTCCAGCACAAACGGGGTGAGGACCTGGAAGGCGGGCGTGCCGTCGACGGGCCGCAGGCGAAGTAACACGTCGGAGCCGGTGTAGCGGCCGGTGGCGACCACGCGGGACCACTCGGCGTCGGCCCCCAGGGAACCGTCGGCGCCGACACGGGAGGTCAACGGCTCCGGGTCATGCTCGAAGGCGGCGGAGATGTGCTCGTTACGCTCTACAAGCGCCTCGTTTTTGCCCAGCTGCCACGGCGCCAGGAACGTAAACGCGTAGTAGGAGAACACCCCGATTAACAGCGCCGCGATGACCCAGCCGGGGGTAAGCATCTGCCGCCACCACGGCTTGGACGATTGATTGTTGGCGCTCACGCCGGGTCAGTCTAGTCGCTTGCGCACCCAGGCAATAATGCCGTCAGCTGCGGACTCGATCTGCTCGCGCACGACGGTGAAGCCCTGGGGCCCGCCGTAGTAGGGGTCGGCCACGCCGGCGCCTTCCTCAGCAGCGGGGTCGAACGAACGGATGAGGCGCACCTTGTCCTCGTCCACACCGCGGGCGACCAGCTCGGAGACGTGGTTCGTGTCCAGCGCGACGATGAGGTCCGCCTGCTCCTGCGCAAACCCGAACTGTTGGGCGCGGTGCGCCTCGCCGTCGTAGCCGTGGGCCGCCAGCTCCGCGCGCGCCCGCTCGTCGGCCTTGTGCCCCACGTGCCAGCCGCCAATGCCTGACGACGTCACCGTGACCGCGTCCGCAAGCCCCTCCTGCGCCAATTTCTCCCGGACGATCACCTCCGCCATCGGGGAGCGGCAGATGTTGCCGGTGCACACAAAGTCGATGTGCAATTTAGAACTCACGGATAATCCTTTCTAGCTCGGCGGCGTCGCGCGCCACATAGTCGGCCAAATCCCACTCTTGGTCAGCGCCGTAGCCCCAGGTCATGGCCACGCTCGGGATGCCAAACTCTTTGGCGCCCTGGAAGTCGTGCAGCCGGTCGCCGACCATCAGCGGGCGCTCGGGCGCGGCCTGATCCAGCACGTGCCGGATCACGTCGACCTTCTTCGCGCGCTTTCCGTCATTTGACGCGGCGCCGAGGAAATCAATGTGTTCCAAAAGC
Organism: Corynebacterium afermentans subsp. afermentans; assembly: GCF_030408355.1. Classification (NCBI taxonomy): domain Bacteria; kingdom Bacillati; phylum Actinomycetota; class Actinomycetes; order Mycobacteriales; family Corynebacteriaceae; genus Corynebacterium; species Corynebacterium afermentans. The sequence continues at coordinate 1,660,597 of NZ_CP046606.1, read as the reverse complement.
CCCGCGCGTTCCAGCGCGGCGCGTGCGAAGCGTTCGCTTTTCGACGTCGCCGTGCACACGCGGTAGCCCTCCCCGGCTAAGCGCTGCACCAGCGCATCCATGCCGGGGTAGACCTCGAAGCGCTGCCAGCCCTCGCCGGACATGTAGTCCGAGTAGGCGCGCATGGCGGTTTCTACCTGCGCGGCAGACATGCCGAGCGAGCGCATCGTCTCCGGCATGGGCGGGCCGGGGATGCGGCGGATAAATTCCTCGCTGGGTGTGTCCCACCCCACTGCCTCCAGACCGACTAGGAAGCCGTGCCTGATGCCGGGGAAGGAGTCGATCAGCGTGCCGTCGACGTCGAAAAGCAAAGTGGCGTTCACACCTGCCCACTGTTCCAAATTTGTAGGCTGGCTGCCATGACAGACGTAACAGTGCAGACAGTTGTTGACGCGCTCGAGGCGGCCTACCCGCCTGCGCTGGCGGAAAGCTGGGACCAGGTGGGGCTGATCTGCGGCGACCCGGACGCGAAGGTGACCAAGGTGGCCTTCGCGCTCGACTGCACCCAAAAGGTGGCCGAGCGTGCCGTCGCCGCAGGTGCCCAGCTGCTGGTCGTGCACCACCCGCTGCTTTTGCGCGGCGTGCACTCCGTGGCGGCGAACACGCCGAAGGGCAAGGTCATCCACACTCTGCTGGCCGGCGGCTGCGCGCTGTTCGCCGCGCACACCAACGCCGATTCGGCCCGCCCGGGTGTCTCGGACAAGCTGGCGGAGCTCGTCGGCATCACGCCTGGCCGCCCGATCAAACCCGTCACCCTGGACGCCACCGATCGCTGGGGCGTGCACGTCCCGCCGGCAGCCGCCGCGGACCTGAAACGCGCGCTGTTCGAAGCCGGCGCCGGCGCGATCGGCGACTACCGCGAGTGCGCCTTCTCCTTCGAGGGCACCGGCGAGTTCACCCCCGTCGACGGCGCGAACCCCACCGACGGGGCCGTGGGTGCGCACTACACAGCGGACGAGATCCGCATCGAGTTTGTGGCTCGGGCGCGGGACCGCCGGAGGATCGTCGAGAAGCTGCGCGAAGCCCACCCCTACGAAGAACCCGCGTTCGACGTGGTGCAGATGGCCGACACCAGCGACCTCGACACGGCGACCGGCCTGGGCCGCATCGGCGAGCTGGAAGAGCCGATGACGCTTAGCGAGTTCACCCAGCAGGTGGCAAACGCGCTGCCGGAAACCGCGTGGGGCGTGCGCGCCGCCGGCGACCCGGACCAGATCGTGCGACGCGTCGCGGTGTCCTCGGGCTCCGGCGACAGCTTCCTCGCCGATGTAGCTAAGCTCGGCGTGGACGTCTACGTCACCTCCGACCTGCGCCACCACCCGGTGGACGAGCACCTGCGCACCGGCGGGCCGGCCGTGATCGACACCGCCCACTGGGCCAGCGAGTTTCCCTGGACCGAGCAGGCGGAGAGTATCGTGGCTCCGTTGAGCGTGGACACCGAGATCCTGCACATCCGCACGGACCCGTGGACCATCTCCGCGCACCCCGAGTAAGGAGAAACGATGCACCTTTCCAAAGACCTGCAGCCCGTCCTCCTGCAGCTCGCGCAGGCAGACGCCGCGTCTTCCCAGCCGCGCGTGCGCCCCGAGGAGCAGGAGCTGCAAAAGCTTATCGACGAGCGCAAGCGTCTGACCGACGCCTCCGCCGCAGCCCAACTCGCAGTCGACGACATGGAGCTGGAAATCCTGCGCATCCAGGAAGACGAGCGGAAGCTGAAAAAGCGCGAGTTGGACGACAAGCGCCAGCTGTCCGCCGAGACCGACCCGGAGCGCCGCAAGGACCTCGAGCACGACCGCTACGCCGCCAAATCCCGCATCGCGGACCTTTTGTCCGAGCTGAAGGAGGCGCACAACGAGATCGCCGCGCTGCGCAACAACCGCGACGTCCACGCCGCCCGCGTCGACGAAGCCAACCGCAAGGTCGAGGCCGCCCAGCGCGCCGTCGACGCCCTGCCGGAGGAAGATGACCTGGACGTGGATGCGCTGCGGGGGCAGCTGCCTGACGATGTGCTCCGCGCCTACGACGACATCGGCGCCGCCAAGTTCAACGGCCGCGCCTGCGGCGGCTGCTTCATCCAGTTGCCGCCGGCCGAGCGCGCCGAGGTGCTCGGCGAGCCGGAAGACGAACTGCCCACCTGCCCGAACTGCGGCACGCTGCTGGTGCGGGTTTCTCCGGCGGAGTAGCTGATGCAGGTTTCCATGTACTGCGACGGCGGCTCACGCGGCAACCCGGGTGTCGCCGGATCCGGCTCCGTGGTCTACGACGCTTCCGGGGAGACCCTGGGCGAGATCGCCTACGTCGTGGGCAAAAAGTCCACCAACAACGTCGCCGAGTACTACGGCTTGGTGCGCGGCCTTGAGGCATGCCGAGAGGTCGGGGCGACGCACGTGGACGTGTTCATGGATTCCAAGCTGGTTGTCGAGCAGATGACCGGCCGCTGGAAAATCAAACACCCCGACATGCAGAAACTGGCGCGCGAAGCTCGCGATCTGGCCTCGTCGTTTGAGAAGGTCACCTACACCTGGGTTCCGCGCGCGAAGAACAAGAAGGCCGACGAGCTGTCGAATGTGGCCATGGACGCCGCCGCCCGTGGTGACGCGCCCGGCATCGTCACAGGCACCGGCGTGTGGGTGGGGGAGAAGCGGGGGGAACCGGAGGACGTCGAGAAGCCCTCGCACCAGACCGCCAGCCCCGCGCACTGGGCCGGCTCCGACGCCCCGCGCACCCGGTTCATCCTGCTGCGCCACGGACAGACCCAGCACTCCGCCGAGCAGCGCTTCTCCGGCACGTCCGATCCGGAGCTGACCGACACCGGCCGCGACCAGGCGCGCCGGGCCGCCGACGCACTGCGCAAATTCGGGCGCATCGACGCCGTTGTGGCCTCGCCGCAGGCTCGCGCGCAGGGCACCGCCCGCATCGCCGCGGGCGCGCTGGGGCTCGACGTGGTGGTGGACGAGGGGCTGCGCGAGCTCGACTTCGGCGACTTCGAGGGGCTCACCCGCGACGAGGCCGTGGCGCGCGATGCGGAGACGTTTGAGACGTGGCAGTCCTCGCCGAACAACGCGCCCCCGTCTGGCGAGTCTCTGACCGCGCTGCACCGCCGCGTGTCGCGGACACGGGAGAAGCTGCAGGAGCGCTACGAGGGGCAAACAGTGCTGGTGGTCACGCACATGACGCCGGTGAAGTCGTTCCTGCGCCAGGCCCTCGGCGCCGGGCCGGAGCTGTTCAAGCACGTGTTTTTGGACCTGGCCAGCATCAGTGTCGTGGACTACTACGGAGATTTCGGTGTGGTGCGCTGCGTCAACGACGTCGCACACCACCGCGGGTAGGTTCCGGCGCTAGATGCTTACCCCAGGATGCTTACCGGGGGAGGATGCTTACTCCTAAACGCTTACTTCTCGAGTGGCCACGAGAAATGCCCGTCAACGCTCTCGAGGGATAAGCATCCTTGGGTAAGCATCCTCGACCGATGCCCGGCAGTTCCGTTCCAACCGGCGGAAAGCGTATGCTGTACCTCGCGAATGAGCCGGCCGGGCGGCCGCGGCACCGCGAACCACCCCAACCTTGGGGCAGGCGCGGGTCGAGGAAAGTCCGGACTCCACAGGGCACGGTGGTTGCTAACAGCAACCCGGAGCGATCCGCGGGAAAGTGCAACAGAAAGTAGACCGCCTCGGCAACGAGGTCAGGGTGAAAGGGTGCGGTAAGAGCGCACCGGCATCTGCGGTGACGTAGGTGGCCAGGTAAACCCCACCGGGAGCAAGGCAAGAGCCCCCGCCCGAAACGGCGGAGGTCGTCGGATGTAGGCTGCCCGCCCAGTCCGAAGGTAGCTGCTTGAGGCCCCCAGCGATGGGAGGTCCAGATGGATGGTCGCCGCCCCGCAAGGGGAACAGAATCCGGCTCATAGGCCGACTCATTCGCCCTTTTCGTGGCACGATGGCTGCTTATGAAGCTCTACGCCGCGCCCCTGAACTTCCGCTCGATTGCGCGCGAATTCGACGTGCGCACAACGTTCGCGCCGGAGCTCCACACGGAAGCCTCGCAGCTTCAGGACCGCTTTTCGCAGTTGCGTATCGACGCCCGCTCCGTGCCCTTCGTCACCATCGATCCCGTCGGATCGAAAGACCTGGACCAGGCGGTGCACATCGAGTCCCGCTCTGGCGGCGGCTACGTGGTGCGCTACGCCATTGCAGATGTGGCGGCGTTCGTGGACCCCGATTCTGCGGTGGCGGACGAATCGCTGGAGCGCGGCCAGACGATCTACCTGCCCGACGAGCCCGCGCGCCTGCACCCGGAGGAGCTGTCGGAGGGCTCCGCTTCGCTGCTTCCCGACGTGGACCGGCCCGCAGTGCTCTGGACATTCGAGCTGGACGAGCGCGGCGAAGTCGATTCGGCGCACGTGGAGCGCGCGCTGGTGTGCTCCGTGGCGCGGCTGGACTACGAAAGCGTGCACAAAGACATGCAGGCAGGGTCAGTGCACCCGTCGATTGCGCTGCTGGAGGAGGTGGGGCAGCTACGGCAGCAGTCCTCGTTGCGCAGGCACGCGATCAACCTGCGCCTGCCGTCTGTGCGCGTGGTCGGCGACGGCGACACGTTCGAGCTGGTCATCGAGCCGCGCCACCCGGTCATGGACTACAACTCGGAAATCTCACTGCTCACCGGCATGGTCGCGGGGCGGATGATGGTCGACGCCGGGGTGGGCTTCCTGCGCACGTTGGGCCCGGCGGATGAGGGAGGGGAGGCGGAGTTTCGTCGAGAAGCACGCAACTTGGGCTACGACGTCGCCGGCGACATCGGCGAGTTCCTCGCCGGCGTGGACGCCGACACCCCGCGCGGCATGGCGGTGATGCGAGAGGCACAAAAACTCCTGCGCGGATCAGGCTACGTGGACCTATCCGAGAAGCAGGCCGAGGTGCACGCCGGTATCGGCGGGTTCTACTCGCACGTCACCGCACCCTTGCGGCGGTTGATCGACCGCTACGCCACCGAAGTCTGCCTCGCCATCTGCGCAGGTGAGGACGTACCGGAGTGGGTCGAGCGCGACGCCGCCCGGGTGATCAAGACGATGGGCCGGTCCTCGCAGCTCGCCAACACCGTGGAAAAGGCGTGCCTGCACCTAACGGAAGCAACCGTGCTCGAGCCGTGGGTGGGCCACAACTTCGACGGCGTGACGCTCAAAAGCGGGGAGGACGCCGCGCGCGTGTTCATCGTGGACCCACCGGTGCTCGCGCCGTCCGCGGGCGCACCGGAGGAAGGCGCGGAGACGAAGTTCTCCCTCGTGCGGGCGGAACCTGGCGCCCGCGAGGTCGGCTTCGCCTGGCCCGCGGACTAGGCCGAACAGCGCCGCCTACCCCTCGAGGCGGGCCGGTTCGCCGGCGGCGACCTCCACCACCTCGAACTCGCGTGCCATCGCGGCCGCGAACGAGTCCGCCTCCTGCACCGGCACGAACGCGATCACAGCGTCGGAGGTGCCGATGGCGGCAGGCCGGGCGGCGACGGCGCCACGCTTGCGGGCCAGGGCTACCAGGGCGTCGGGGGAGGCCAAGTCGTGGGCCTCGGAAGGCGAGTTGAGCAGCGTAAACAGCTCGTTGGCGCGGCGCGAACGCAGGGCCTTCGCCGCGGCAAGTGAGCGCAGCGTCTCCGATTCGCAGAACGCCACCCAGCGCCGCGCGGCCTCCGGCTCCGGCGCGTTCGTGTCGCCCGCGGCGCGGCGTGCCTCGACCCATTGGACGGCGCGTCCCGGGGCGTCGGGAAGCTGGCGCAGCGAGGAGACTCCGAAGTTGGAGCAGGCGGCGTCGATGAACGCGCGGCGCTCGGCGATCGCCTCGCGGGACTGCGTAAACGGCGCGCCCAGCTCTTGGGACACGGAAAACACGCGCACGCCGTGGCGCGAGGGGTGCGGCGCCTGGGTCAGCGAGCCGTCGGCGTAATCCACCACCGACACTCCCTCGGCTCCGCGCAGGGCCACCGAGTGCCGGGCGCGCAGCACCGGCAGCGACGAGTAGGTGTCCACGGCGTGCGAGCAGATTTCCGCCAGCCGGGCCCGAAACGGGGCGGTGTCCACGTCGTCGTGCCCGCCGGCCAGGGCCAGCGCGATCGCGGCGTCGGCGGCGTAGAGCGCGCCAAGGCCCGCGCCGACCGGCACGTCCGACTCCACGGTGATGTCCATCCCGGACGTGTCGCGGGAGAGCACCTGGCGCTGCACGAGTGTGTGCACGAGCCCCCACCAGCGGCGGGCGAGCCCGTCGGCAGGCTCGTCGCTGTAAGGCAACTGAGCCGAGAACTCCTGGCCGAGCGGGCCGCGGGCCGCAATGGAGATCACGCCGTCCGTGCGCGGGGACACCGCCGCCGCGGCGCGCAGCGACGACGTTCCCACCAGTGTTACGCCGCCGAAGTGGTCGACGTTTTCGCCGATGAGCACCCACGTGCCGGACGCGGATGCGACACGCCCGGACGCTGCGCGGACGCGCTCCACCGGTGACTCCGAGGGGGTTTCAAACGGGGTTTTACTCACTGCCATGTCACGCTCCTTTTAACCGCACCCACACTACCAACCGCCCCGGTACAGTCGGACGGGTAAACAACACCCGAAAGGAACGAAAATGGCAGACGAGCAGTACTACTACAACCCGTCCACCGGCGAGGTCACCCAGGGCAAGGAGGCCGCCTGGGACAACCGCATGGGCCCGTACGCCACCCGCGAGGAGGCGGAGTCCGCGCTGCAAATCGCCGCGCAGCGCAACAAAAGTGCCGACAACCAGGACGAGGCGGACGACAACTGGGGCGAGGCCCCGTCCTGGGAGAAGTAAACGCTTACGGCTTGATCTTCTTAAACGCCTTGCGCACCTCGCGCACGGCCTTGTCGTAACCGCTTAGGGCCTGCTCGCCGCGGTCGAGTTCGCGCTGGTAGAGCATGCCGTAGGCGAAGGTGTCCTCGCCGCGCTCGCGGGCCTCTTCTGCCAGGCGCTGGATGCGGTCGCGCGAGGTCACGGCGTCCTGGAAGTCGCCCAGCTTGGACTGCAGCGACTTGCACGCCTTGGCCAAACGCCGCGCCTTCAAACCCGCGTCGGCCGCGGCGTTGGCGGAGTAACGCAGCTTCTTCGCGGCCTTGCGCACATCGTGGACGTAGTCTTCGCGCTCGTGCAGCGGCAGGTCGGTGTCGTGGTAGTGCTCGTCGACCTTGTCGTGGCGCTTTTTCAGCTTCTTGTAGCCGCGCTTGAGGTGGTCGTAGAGGACCTCCTTCGACTCCGCCGGGGCTTTTTCAGAAGCCTCCTGCTTTGCGACGGGCGGTTGCGCCAACAACCCGTCAATCGCGTCCAGCAGCTCCATGAAGCGCTCTGAGTCGAGCATGGCCACGATCTCGGCGTGGGCCTCGTTGTAGTCGCGGCGCATGTCGCCTGCGATGTGCGCGCGGGCGGCGTCGTCCACGAGCCCGGACGCGTCCGAATCCAACAGCTCCAAGAAGCGCTCTTCCACCACCTCGGCGTCGCGGGCCACACCCAAAACCCCGGCGGCGTGCTTCAGCTCGTCCTCAAGCGCGGTGAGCTGCTCACCCTCCAAGATGCCCTCGAAAGTCTCCAGCAGGGAGCGCATCTCGCGAGTCGCCACGCGTAGCTGGTGCACCGAGTCGAACTCGTCGGCGCGCACGCGCGGCTCCCAGGCGACGATGGCGTCGCGCTGCTTGCGCAGGGAATCCACCACGGCCGCCGCCGGCGAGTCCTCTTCCAGCTCGGCGCGCATGTGCGGCGGCAGGGGAGCGGTTTTAACGGAATCGCCCAACGCGGTGGCCAGCTTCGACGGCGAGGACGACTTGCGCGCGCCCGCCGAGATCAAAAAGCTGGTGCCCTGGTTGATCAGCGTGTTGCCCTCGTCGGTGCCGGCCAGCGCCTCAGCAAGCTCGAGCTCCCACTCGCGCCAGCTGGTGCGCTCGCCGCCGGGCAGCAGCGACCAGGCGGTGACGTGGTCGTCGCAAAACTCCGCGACAGCACCTTCTTCACCCGCCAGGGTGATCTCCACGCGGCGGTTGTCCACCTGCGCCACCGGAGTCAGTTCCTCGGTGCGCACGATCGAGCGCACCTGGGCCAAAAGTTCCTCGGGCACGGCCGAAGGATCGTCGAGAGGCATGCGCACCTCGTTGCGGCCGCCCTCCTTCGGCAACTTCAGGTGCCATCCGTCATCCGCACCGCCGGTGCGGCGGCGCAGCGTGATCTTGGAACGCGTCAGGCGCAGATCCTTCGTGTCGTAGTACACGGCGGAGAGGTTGTGCTCGCGCATGCTCGCGATCTCCTCCACGCCGGGCAGTTGCGTCAGGTCCGGCATGCCGGTGCCCTCGTCCACGGCGAGTTTGATCTCCACCTCGAGGAACTGCTCGGGTGCTTGTGCAGCCATGATCGTTGTCCTCCTTCAATGGTTAGTCACCCCCAAGCTTAGCCTGCTTATCCGCGTCCAAAGGCCCGCTACAGTTGAGCAGCATGAGCGCCCAAACCGACAACGTGCTGCGAATGGTGGAGCAGCAGGACATCGCCTTTATCCGCCTCTGGTTCACCGACATCTTCGGCTCGCTGAAAACCGTGATGATGTCGCCGGCGGAGCTGGAAAGCGCCTTCGAGGAGGGCGTGGGCTTCGACGGCTCCTCAATCGAGGGGTTTTCCCGCGTCTCCGAGTCCGACACCCTGCTGCGGCCCGACCCGTCGACGTTCCAGCCGCTGCCCTTCGACGGAGAGGCGGGCCTGCAAACCGCGCGCATGTTCTGCGACATCACCATGCCCGACGGCGACCCGCTCTACGCCGACCCGCGCCAGGTGCTGCGCCGGCAGATCACCAACGCCCGCGACATGGGTTTCGAGTTCGTGGCCAGCCCGGAGATCGAGTTCTACGTGGTCAAACCCGGCCAGGGCGACCAGCCGCCAACACCTGCGGACAAGGGCGGCTACTTCGACCAAGCCAAACGCAACGAGGCGCCGAAGCTGCGCCGCATGGCGGTGTCCGCCTTGGAGTACATGGGCATTGTCACCGAGTTCTCCCACCACGAGGGCTCGCCGGGCCAGCAGGAGATCGACCTGCGCCACACCGACGCGCTGACCATGGCCGACAACATTGTCACCTTCCGCTACATCGTGAAAACGGTCGCGGAGATGAACGGCGTGCACGCCACGTTCATGCCCAAGCCGTTCAAGGACCTCGAGGGCTCGGCCATGCACACCCACTTCTCCCTGTTCGAAGGCGACACTAACGCCTTCCACGACCCGGACGACGAGATCAGTTTGTCCAAAACCGGCCGGCAGTTCATCGCCGGCATCATCGAGCACGCGGGCGAAATCTCCGCGGTGACCAACCAGTGGGTCAATTCCTACAAGCGCCTCCAGTTCGGCTCGGAGGCGCCCACCGCCGCTACCTGGGGCATCTCCAACCGGTCTGCCATGGTGCGCGTGCCCACCTACCGCCTGCATAAGGCGGATTCGCGCCGGGCGGAGGTGCGCTCGTTGGACTCGGCGTGCAACCCCTACCTCGCGTACGCGGCGGTGCTCGCCGCGGGCCTGAAGGGCATCGAGGAGGGCTACGAGCTGGACGAGCCCGCCCGCGACGACGTGTTCGCACTGACCCGCCGCGAGCGCCGCGCGATGGGGTACCGCGACCTGCCCAACTCGCTGGACCAGGCGCTGCGCCAGATGGAACGCTCCGAGTTCATGGCGGAGGTTCTGGGCGAGCAGGTCTTCGAGTTCTTCCTGCGCGCCAAGTGGGCCGAGTGGCACGACTACACCGCCCAGATCACCCCCTGGGAGATCGATACGGGGATCGACCTGTGATTTCACCCGCCAAGCTCGGACTGACCAGCCCGCGCGCCGCCGAGGACATCGAGGAGCTTTCGCTTATCGACGAAGCTTCGCTCTACACCCTCGCCGGCACAAGCGACCCGGACCTGGCGCTCAACAACGCCCACCGGCTCTTCGACGCGCTCGGAAGTGGCTGGGTGCAGCTGCTCGATGCGCTGCGCGACTTTCCTGTATTCCGCACCCGCATTTTCGCGCTGCTGGGCGGCTCCACCGCGCTATCGGACCACCTGATTGCGCACCCGCAGCAGTGGCGGCTTTTGCTCGAGGACCTACCGGATGAGGGTGAGCTGTACCGCACCATGCTTTCCGCCGTGGGGGTCGACGCTGACGGCCCGGGGTTGTACAAGGCGGGGGAGGGCGAAGTTGACGTCGCTAAGCAAAAGCTCCGCGCCACCCACCACGACCTGGTGATGCGCATCGCCGCCGCCGACCTCGCCGGCACATTCGCCGCGGTGAAGGGCTACGGCGAGGGCGAATCCATGAGCTACAGCTACACCACCGAACGGCTGACCTGGCTCGCGGACGCGGCACTGACAGCCGCACTCGCGGTGGCGGTGCGCGACGTCTACGGCGACGAGGAACCGGACGCGCAGCTCGCCGTGATCGCCATGGGCAAGTGCGGCGCCGGCGAGCTGAACTACATCTCGGATGTGGACGTCGTGTTCGTGGCCGAGCCCGCCTCGCCGAAGATCACGCGCGTGGCCGCGGAGATGATGCGCATCGGCTCCGCGTGCTTTTTCGACGTGGACGCGAACCTGCGGCCGGAAGGCACCTCCGGCGCGCTGGTGCGCACCTTAGAATCGCACCAGGCGTACTACCGGAAATGGGCCGAGACCTGGGAGTTCCAGGCGCTATTGAAGGCGCGGCCGCAGACCGGGACGATGGAATTGGGGCGGGCGTACTCCGAGGCGATCGCGCCGCTGGTGTGGGAGGCATCCCAGCGCGATTCCTTCGTCGAGGACGTCCAAGCCATGCGCCGGCGCGTGTTGGAAAACGTTCCGGCCGAGGTGCGACGCCGCGAGCTCAAACTCGGCCCCGGCGGGCTTCGCGACGTCGAGTTCGCCGTGCAGCTGCTGCAACTCGTGCACGGGCGCATCGACGACACCCTGCGTGCCCGCAACACCCTCGACGCCTTGTCTGCCCTGGCCGCGGCGGGTTACGTGGGGCGCGAGGACGCGCGCGTGCTCACCGAGGCATACGAGTTTTTGCGCCTTCTGGAGCACCGGCTGCAGCTGCAGCGCTTCAAACGCACCCACCAGCTGCCCGAGCCGGACGACGAGAAGCGCAACCGCTGGCTCGCCCGCGCCGCCGGGTTCACCGCGAACCACCGCGGCACCGCCCCGGACGCGATGTACCGCGAGCTCAAACGCGTGCGCCGCGACGTCTCCGACCTGCATGAGCGGCTGTTCTACCGCCCGCTGCTGGGCGCGGTGGCGGACATGTCCGTCGGCGAAGCCACCCTCTCCGCGGACGCTGTGAAAGCCCAGCTGGCCGCGCTTGGCTACCGCCACCCGGCGCGCGCCTTCGATCACCTCTCCGCGCTGGTCAAGGGCACCTCGCGCAAGGCCAAGCTGCAGGCGATCCTGCTGCCGAGCCTGATGCACTGGCTCGCCGACACCGCCGATCCCGGCCAGGGCTTGCTGAACTTCCGCAAGCTTTCCGACGCCGCCGTCGACCGCAGCTGGTTCCTGCGCATGCTGCGCGACGAAGGCGTGGCGTCGCAACGCCTCATGCACATCCTGGGCACCTCGCCGTACGCCTCCGACCTGATCATCTCCGCACCAGATGTGGTCAAACTCCTCGGCGACGGCTCCAACGGCCCCCGGCTGCTCGACGCCGCCCCCGACCAAGTGCACAAGGCCATCATCGCCTCCGCCAAGCGCCACCAGGCGGACCCCGACAAGGCCGTCGCCGTGGCGCGCTCGCTGCGCCGCGCGGAGCTCGCCCGCATCGCGTCCGTCGACCTGCTCGGTTTCATGGAGCCGCGCCAGGTCTGCCTCGAGCTGACCTACGTGTGGGAGGCCGTGCTCGAGGCCGCGCTTCGCGCCGAGGTGCACGCCGATCTCGCATCTTCGCCTCACGACGAGCCCCCGGCCCGCATCGCCGTCATCGGCATGGGCCGCCTCGGCGGCGCCGAACTCGGCTACGGCTCCGACGCCGACGTGATGATCGTCGCCGAACCGAGCGAAGCGGCCGATGAAGCCAGCGCTATCGCCTGGGCGGCGAAGATCGTCGACCAGATGCGCGCTCGCCTATCTCGCCCCTCCGGCGACCCGCCCCTCGAAGTGGATCTGGGGCTGCGCCCGGAGGGCCGCTCCGGCCCGGTAGTGCGCACCATCGCCAGCTACGAGCGCTACTACCGCGAATGGGGCGAAGTCTGGGAACGCCAGGCGCTGCTGCGCGCCGCAGTCGTCGCCGGCGACCGCGGCGTGGGGGATGCGTTCCTAGAGGCCATCGACGCCTTCCGCTACCCGGCCGGTGGCGCAAAACCCGCCGACATCCGGGAAATCCGCCGCATCAAAGCCCGCGTGGACAACGAGCGTCTGCCCCGCGGCGCCGACCGCGCCACCCACACCAAGCTCGGGCGCGGCGCGCTCGCGGACGTGGAGTGGACCGTGCAGCTTTTGACCATGCAGCACGCCCACACCCACGAGGAGCTGCGCACCCCCTCCACCCTGGACGCGCTGGATTTCCTCGCCGAGCTCGACGACCCGTCCGTCATCCGTGGCGCCGACGCTGAGGTGCTGCGCACCGCGTGGCTGACCGCCACCCGCGCCCGCAACGCCATCGTGCTCGTTGCCGGCAAACGCACCGACCAGCTGCCCGCGCCGGGCCCGCAGCTCGCGCAGGTGGCGGGCTCCGCCGGCTACGACCCCGACGATCAGCAGGAGTTTTTGGAGGACTACCTGCGCATCACCCGCCACGCCCACAAGGTGGTGGAGGAAGCGTTTTGGGGCGAGGTGCCGTCGCTGGAGTTCGACTAGGGCGGGGGCGGGGCGGCCCGGCCCGTTGCGCGGATCCAGCTATCAGGAGCCAGCTAAACGCCCCCAGGGGGCGAAAAACGAGGTGCGACTAGCTGGATCCGCGGGTGGGGGAGCGGAAAGAGCGGTCACGGGCGCTGGCAGGGGGGCGGGGAGGCGGAGTGGCGTCGATAGGCAATATGCTCGAGCCCATGGCACTGAACATGACCATCGACCTGAACAACGCCACCTTCGCAGACCTTGTTGCGCTGGTGGACGCCGCGCGCGTGGCCGGCGTTGACCCCAAGACTGGGCTGGAGCTCGACGGCGAGACGCTGAGCATCACCGTCGAGCCGACCACCCGCACGCCCGCGCGCGAGCAGGCGCCCGAGAAGGAGCGCACCGTGCCGCCGCTCGGCGACGCCGCGATTCGCTCGGTGGTAGATATTTTGACCGGTCGACAGGAACCGCCCCGCCGGTAGGCGCCCATGACGTAGACTTCGCGGGGTGGACTACATCTCAACTCGCGACGCATCGGCGCAGCCGCGCTCCTTTACAGACATCCTGCTCACGGGCCTAAGCCCCGACGGCGGCCTGTTCATGCCGGCGGTGTACCCGTCCATCACCCCGGAACTTCTGAACGAGTGGCGCGAGCTTTTGCTTCACGACGGCTACGCAGCCCTCGCCGCCGAAGTACTGAAGCTCTACGTCGACGACATCCCCGAGGCGGACCTCGAGGCGATCGCGCGCCGGGCGTACCGCACGCCCGTCTTCGCCGACGAGGAGATCGTCCCGGTGACCCGCCTGAATGACACGCTGCACATCGGCCACCTGTCCGAGGGCCCGACTGCGGCGTTCAAGGACATGGCGATGCAGCTGCTCGGCGAGCTGTTCGAGTACGAGCTGGCCCGCCGCGGCGAGGAGCTCAACATCCTGGGCGCGACCTCGGGCGACACCGGCTCGTCGGCCGAGTACGCGATGCGCGGGCGCGACGGCATCCGCGTGTTCATGCTCACCCCGGCCGGGCGTATGACCCCGTTCCAGCAGGCGCAGATGTTCGGCCTGGACGATCCGAACATCTTCAACATCGCGCTTGACGGCGTGTTCGACGACTGCCAGGACGTGGTCAAGGCCGTCAGCGCCGACGCGGCGTTCAAGTCGAAGTACTCCATCGGCGCGGTGAACTCCATCAACTTCGCGCGTTTGCTCGCGCAGGTGGTGTACTACATCGCGACGTATCTCAAGGTCACCGAGACGAACGACGAGCGCGTCTCGTTCTGCGTGCCCACCGGCAACTTCGGCAATGTGTGCGCGGGGCACATCGCGAAGCAGATGGGCCTGCCCATCGACCGCCTCATCGTCGCCACGAATGAAAACGACGTGCTCCACGACTTCTTCGCCAACGGCGAGTACCGCCCCCGTTCCGCCGCGGAGACCCACGCGACGTCGTCGCCGTCCATGGACATCTCCAAGGCGTCGAACATTGAGCGGATGCTTTTCGACGCCACGTTGCGCAACTCCGACCTCACCGCCGAGCTGTTCGCCAACAAGGTGAAAAACGGCGGCTTCTCCGCCTCCGACCTGGGTGGGCCAGAGGTGATGGAGCGCATCCGCGGCGAGTTCGGCTTCGCCTCCGGCACCTCCACCCACGCCGACCGCGTGGCCACCATCAAGCGCGTGAGCGACGAGTTCGGCGTGCTGGTGGACCCGCACACCGCCGACGGCGTGTACGTGGCCGAGCAGCTCGCCGGCGAGGTGGACACCCCGATCGTGGTGCTGGAGACGGCGCTGCCGGTGAAGTTCGCCGACACCATCGCCGAGGCCATCGGGGAGGCCCCGGAGGTGCCGGAGCGCTTCGCGGACATCATGGACGCCGAGCGCCACGTGACCGACCTGCCTAACGACGCCGAGGCCGTCAAGGCGTTTATCGCCGAGGCCATCGAGGACACTAACGTCTAGGGCGACAGAAAGGAGCGCGCACCATGGCACAGGAGCAGTTCGCAGGCCCGGAGCACTACACCGACTTCGACCCGGAGAAGTTCATCCGGGACATGAAGATCATGGCCGAAGAGAAGCACCAAGCAAAGGACGGCGAGTCCGGCGACGAGGGCTCGGCGGTTGACGCCTCCGAGTAACCAGCCCGGGCAGCCACACCGGCCCAGCTCAGCGACGCGTTACCAGCCCGAGCAGGGGCAGCAGTGGCGCTTCCCAGACATGCCGGGGGAGCCTGCGCAGCAACCCCAGCAGCAGTACCCGCAGCACCCGCTGAAGTTCCCGGACATGCCCGCGCCGCAGCCGGTCCAGCCCGCGCGCCGCAGCGGGCTGCAAACGGGCGGGTGGATCACCGTGATCGTCGCCACCGCGATGATTGTGGGCATCGTGGTGTGGCTGGGCCTGAACGCATCCAGGGTGCCCACCGGCACCGTGGAGGAGCGCGAGGCACTGTCCGAGGTGCAAACGCCTGGCGACGCCTCACCCGCGCCGGACAGCGAAAACAACGTGCTCGTGCCCGCGTTCGCCCCGTGGGCGCCGGGGACGAAGATCCAGACCACGGACCACCGCCCGGCGCCCGGCGAGCACTTCACGGCGCAGTCGTGCACCGCGGCGTTCTCGTTCACCGGCAAGGACGGACGCGCATACGCGGTGACCGCCGGGCACTGCGGCCGCGAGGGCGACCTGGTGTGGCCCACCAACGCGTCCACGGCCATCGACTACGCCTCCGAGGTCGGCCACTTCATCTTCTCCGGGCTGTACTCCCAGCACACCCCGGCCACGGAGGGCACGGACGTGGGGATCATTGAGATCACAGACCCCGACCGGTTCATGGATGTGGTCGGTGCGCCGATTCCGACTGGGATCGGGGAGGGCCTTGGGCCCGTCGATAGGCTATGCAAAACGGGGGCGACCACCGGCTACACCTGCGGCACCTTCGAGGCCACCGAGCGGGTGCAGATAGTCAACCTCGACCCCGGCGTGGAGGACGAAACGTTCGGCGACATCGCCGCCGTATGCGCCGCCTCCGGCGACTCGGGCGGGCCCGTGTTCGCGGACGTGGGCGGCCGCGCCACCGTCATCGGCGTCGTCTCCGGCACGGAAGCCGGCCGCGCGGGCGAGGAGTGCTACGAGGGCATGGAGGACCCGCACCTGATGAGCTACTCCAACGTTAAGCAGGTCATGGCCGTGATCCGGCATGCCGTGCCGGACGCGGAGTTTATTCCCCGGCGCTGGTAGTAGGGTTAGCGAGCAGCGGCCAGCGTTTGAGCTGCTCGCCAGTTTCCTGGTCGTTGTCCACCACCACGACTTCGTCGTCGGTGTAGCCGTTGAACGTCACGCGGTCGATCTCGTCGGGGCGCTCTACGTCCAGCCAGCGCTCGGACAGCGCGTCGGCGTCATCCGCATCCATCCAGTTCAGGGTGATTACGCGGAAGTGGTTGTGCGACGCGTAGTCGGAAAATGACACGGAATCGGCGCCCTCAGCCACGCCGAAATCGATGAACTGGGCGAGGGTCTCCGGAGGGAGCGTCGAGAAGCAAAAGCCCCAGAAGTTAAAGCGCATACCACTTTTCGACGTCAACGTCACCGTGTCCAAACAATTCTGCTCCAAAAGACGCGACAGGTGGCCCGCGATCTCAGTGGAGTCGTCCAGCGCGCCGACCACGACGTCGCCGCGCATCATCGCGCCTGTGTTCGTCTCACCCACGCGCACGTTCTCGATCAGGTGGGGGCGAATACTCGCCGCGACGTTGGATGGATCCGCCGGCGCCGGGTTGAACGGGCGCTCCGGCTGCGGCAACTCCGCGTCCGCCGGGGTGCTCGCCGTGGTGCGGCTCGCCGCCATCGCCGCACCGAAAATCACCAGGATGACCAGCGCGCCGTACACCGCGACGAACAGGGGAGCGGGGACGCGTCTGACCCAGGGCTGCGTGTCGGAAACGGCGGTGCTCATAATTCTGGGGATTGTACACTTGCCACCATGCCTATCCCGGAGTTCATCGTGGAAACCCGCAAGAAAATCGGCACCGACCTGATGTGGGTGCCGGCCGTGTGCGCCGTCGTGCTTCGCGACGCCACCGTTGCCTCCCCGTGGGCCGTCCCCGAAGTGCTGCTGGTGCGCCGCGCCGACAACGGCGAGTGGACCCCCGTGACCGGCATCGCGGACCCGGGCGAAGAGCCACACGTCACGGCGGTGCGCGAGGTGCTGGAGGAAACCGGCGTGCGCGTGACCGCCGCCGCGATTTTGGGTGTCGGCGCGCACGGGCCGGTCACCCACGCGAACGGGGACAAGGCCAGCTATATGACGGTGCAGTTGCGCTGCGAGCCGCTTGACCCCACCGTGGATCCTGTTGTCGGCGACGACGAAAACACCGAGGCCGGCTGGTTCCCCATCTCCCAGATGCCGGTGCGCGACCCGAAGTGGCGCCTGGCCATCGCGGACGCCGCCTCGCAGCGCCGCCACCCAGGCAGCTTCGCGCCGCGCATGGGGCTGACCAAGCGGTGAGGCTGGGGCTCGACGTTTCCGAGCACCAGGCTGGGCTGGACGTTTCCGGCTTCGACTTCGTCATCGCCCGCACCACCGACGGCACCTACCAGGACGCGGCGTTTTCGTCGTTCGCCCCGCACACGACGGCGGCGTACCACTTCCTGCGCGCTCCGTCCGAAGGCACGTCCATCGCCTCGCAAGTTGCCGCTGCGCTCGAGGTTTTAGGGGATCGCCGCCTGCCTATGTGGCTCGACGTCGAGTCCCCCGCGGGGCTTTCGCTTCTCGACGTCCACTCCGCCCACCACGCCTTCACCTCCGCTGGCGTCGAAGTGGCGGGGATCTACACGAGCGCCTGGTACTGGCGCCGGCACATGCTGTTTGCTTCTGTATCCGAGTTCGGCGCGCTGTGGCTGGCGCAGTGGGGCACCAACCCAGTCGTGGACGTTGCTGCGTTGCCGGAGCTGGGGGACTGGCCGCGCCCCCTCGGCTTCCCAGAGCCCACGGTGTGGCAGTTCACCTCCCGCGGGCGCGTCAACGGGGTGGACGTCGATTTAAATTTGGCGCGCTAACCTGCGGATTGTGAATTTCACAGGTTGAGTTATCCACAATTCGCCGCGGGTCTAGTTTTGGGGGTTGCGCTGCCTTAGCTTCTGGGCCATGAACTTCACCGACTTTGTTTCCGCAGGCGTGGGTGTGCTCGCCGACTTCGACCGCGACATAGCTATGGCCGCCGGCCTGTCCACCGGCCGGGTGCGCGATTTGGCGCGGGTGCACCACACCTACTTTGGGCCGACCCAGTTCACCCGCAAACAACGCGACGCACTCGAGGCTGCTCATGGTCTGCCGGTCGACCAGCTCGTGCACATCGAGAAAAAGCTCCTCGCCGTCGAAGGAGCCGCGGAACGCTGGCGCATCCGGTTGGATTTGGTGCGCCACCGCGGCTCGTATCGGGCCTTAACCAAGCGCATCAAACGGTTGATCAAACAACCCGTCAAACCCGCCCCACCCTCGTGCAGGTTTAGCCGCTCGAAGGCGGGCATGCGCACCATGATCCTGACCTACAACGAGCGCGACCTGGCCGATCTTGAGCACCTGCTGCGCAAACTCATCGACGCCGACGACCCAGCCGCCGCCCAAATGGCCCACACGCTTATCAGCATCCTGCGCGACGGCAAAGGCATACCGAAGGCGAACTTCCGCCCGATCATCCTGGTGCCGATCGCCGACTGGGCCCGCATCCAATCCGGCACCGGCGATGAGGTCACGCTGATCTGCACCGACGGCACCACCATGACCGGTGCCGAATACATGGAGCACGAATTCGGCGACATCCTCGAAGTCGCCGCGTTCCACCCCCAAGAAGGCCCCGTCAACCTCTACCACGCAAAGCGCTGCGCCAACCCCAAACAAAAGACCATGTCGAAGCTGCTCTGCCCGGCCTGTGCGTTTCCCGACTGCAAACACTCCGCCGAAACCACCCAAACACACCACATCAACGCATGGCGCTACGGCGGGATGACCAACATGGACAACCTCGCCGAACTCTGCCCCTTCCACAACGGGGTCAACGCCGACAACAAAAACGGCCCGTTCGGCTACATCGACAACCCCAACGCCCGCATCCACTGGATCGCCCCCAACGGCACACAAGTCCCCATGACCACCCCAGGCGCGATGGAGCTGCTCTTCGACTAACCACCACACACCCCGCCCCACCCGCGGCGGGGCATACCGGCATGCCGTTTTTAGCGTCGCCCCTCTAGCACCCAGCTGAGGAAGCGGCCGGAGCAGAGCGACCAGTGCACGATGAGCAAGAACGGGAGGGTCAGCGCCACCACGTCGAGCCAGTGCGAGCCGTTGACAAGCGCCACCTGGTGTCCGCCCATGCTCACCGTGCCGGGTGGGAAGGTGCACGCCCACCAGGCAGGTGTGTACTCCACCCAGCGCGCGACATTGGGGTAGAAGTTCCACATCGCCCAGATGCCCAGCGGGATGGCCAACACGAGCGCGACGTAGCCGTAGTAGATCGAAACCTTGCCCGGGTAGAGAATCTGCATCGCCGTGGTGGATTGTCCGATCACACCCAGGGGCACCCAAGCTGTCGCCGACAGCGGCCCCGAAAGGTCCACCTTGCCGTGCCACGCCGCCCAGTACACGCGGGCAAAGGTCGGCACCGCGGTGAACAGGGACATCAGGAAGAACACGGTTCCGAGCACGTGGTAGAACTGCCCGTAGTCGCGGGCGAGCCAGCCTGCCACCGACGCGGAAATCATCGGGCCGACCAACGGCAGGCCCCAGGTGAACTTCGGCGCGCCGTCGAAGCGGGTGAGCTGGATGGCCCAGGTGATTGCGGTGACGGGGGCGCCGATCCAGAAGCCGATGAGGCGGTAGACGCCCTCGTCGGTAAGCCCGGAAAGCGCCGCGCCGAGCGCGAGGATGCCGATGAAGAACATCGACCATTCCGCCATGGTGGTGCGCTCGAAGCTGGGGTGGCGGTAGCGCGCGAACCCGAAGACGAGCACAACGAGGATGAAGCACGCGATCGCGGCGAAGACGGCGGAGAAGAACTGGTGGTCCATCTCCACGAGCAGTCGCGACACGATTGAGGTGCCCATGAGGCTGCCGCCCCACGCGGGGCCGGGCGGTGGCAGTTGGCGGAACTTGTCAGTCACTCAGCGCATGGTAATCCCTTTTTGGCAAAGGTGCTCATCCGGCCCGCCAGTTGTCGCGAAGTTCACGGTTTACCTGCGAGGTGTTGCCCGCCAACGCGGCTACCCCACGTTCGCCCCGAACAGCGAGCCGATGGCGAACGTGGCCGCCAGCGCCATGGTGCCGCCGACCACGATGCGGGCCACCGAGCGTGCGACCGGGGCCTCGCCGAGTTTCGCGGACAGCGCGCCCGTCAACGCAAGTGCCACCAGGGTCAGCACGAAGATCGCGGCGATGCGCCAGGATGCGGGGGCGAGCAGCGCCGTCGCAAAGGGCAGTGCGGCGCCGAGCAAGAACGACAGGAATGACGCAATGGCCGCGGACCACGGGTTGACCTGCATCTCCTTGGCGAGCCCCATGGCCCGCTCGGAGTCGCGCTGCGAGGAGACCGAGACGTACTCGCCCAACGCCATCGACACCGCGCCGCCGATCACCGCGGCCAGGCCGGACATCGCGATCGTGGTCTGGTCGGACGTCGCGCCCGCCACGCCGACGACAACGGCGGCGGTGGAGACGATGCCGTCGTTCGCGCCCAACACCGCGGCACGCAGGCGGTTCAGCCGCTCGCCGGTGCCGGGCTCCTGCCTATCGACGCCCCGTTCCGCCGTACCCGGACAATCCGCGGGGCAGTCGGGGTGGGGGCGGTTCATCAGATCAGTCATGATCCAATCATCGCCCGGCCGGATCACCCCCGCAAGGAAGTTCGGCCTGACTTAGCGCAGGTCAGGCTATGCAAACCTAGCAGTCGAAGTACATCTCGAACTCCTGCGGGGTAGGACGCAGGCGCACCGGGGTGATCTCGTTGTCGTACTTGAGCTTGATGTAGGTCTCGATGAGGTCGTCGGTGAACACGTCGCCCTCGGTGAGGAAGTCGTGGTCCGCCTCCAGCGCCTTGAGCGCGGCTTCCAGCGAGGTCGGTGCCTGCGGGATGTCCTTGGCCTCCTCCGGCGGCAGCTCGTAGAGGTCTTTGTCCACCGGGGCGTGCGGCTCGATGCGGTTTTTGATGCCGTCGATGCCGGCCATGAGCATCGCCGCGAAACCGAGGTACGGGTTGCCTGACGGGTCCGGAGCGCGGAACTCGATGCGCTTGGCCTTCGGGTTCGCGCCGGTGATCGGGATGCGGATCGCGGCGGAGCGGTTGCGCTGGGAGTACACGAGGTTGATCGGTGCCTCGAAGCCCGGCACGAGGCGGTGGTAGGAGTTCAGCGTCGGGTTGGTAAACGCCAGCACCGCGCCGGCGTGCTCGAGCAGTCCGCCGATGTACCAGCGGGCGATGTCGGACAGGCCGCCGTAGCCGGACTCGTCGTAGAACAGCGGTTCGCCGTCCTTCCACAGCGACTGGTGGGCGTGCATGCCGGAGCCGTTGTCGCCGGCGAGCGGCTTGGGCATGAACGTCACGGTCTTGTCGTACAGCGTGGCGGTGTTCTTGATGATGTACTTGAAGTCCTGCAGGTCGTCGGCCGCGTGCAGCAGAGTGTTGAAGCGGTAGTTGATTTCCTGCTGGCCGCCGTTGCCCACTTCGCGGTGGAAGCGCTCGATGTCGAAGCCGGCGGCGGCGAGGTTGCGCACCATCGCGTCGCGCACTTCGACGGTCTTGTCGTGCGGGGCGACGGGGAAGTAGCCGCCCTTCCAGCGGTTCTTGTAGCCGAGGTTCGGCGAGCCGTCGGCTTCGACTTCGTTGCCGCGGTTCCACCAGCCTTCTTCGGCGTCGATTTCGTAGAACGCGGAGTGGCCCTCCACTTCGTAGCGGATGGAGTCGAACAGGTAGAACTCGGCTTCGGCGCCGATGGAGCAGGTGTCGGCGATGCCGGTGGACTTGAGGTATTCCTCGGCTTTCTTGGCCACGTTGCGCGGGTCGCGGGAGAACGGCTCGTGGGTGAACGGGTCGTTGACGAAGAACTTCACGTTCAGGGTCTTGGAGCCGCGGAATTGGTCGAGCTTGGCGGTGGCGAGGTCCGGCATGAGGGTCATGTCGGATTCTTCGATGGTGGTGAAGCCGCGGATGGAGGAGCCGTCGAAGGCGAGGCCTTCTTCCATCACGTCTTCGTCGAACATCGACGCCGGGATGGAGAAGTGGTGCTCGATGCCGGGCACGTCGGTGAAGCGTACGTCGACGAATTCCACCTCCTCGTCAGCGACGAATTTTTTGACATCTTCGATGTTGTCGAAGGACACGGGTGGTACTCCTCGTTGTGTGTAGGACATAGCGGTTTCAAGTCTACGCGCGCGTGACACTACGCTCGGAAGGCATGGCTGCTTCTCGACGACAAAACTGGCACGACGGCCCCGAAATCCCGAACCAATTCTCCGGCGAGGACACCTTGCCTGAGTACCCGGGGCAGTATCTCGGGATGCCTAAGGAGGGGACGGGCTCGCAGGCGTCGGTGCTGCGCCGCATGGGCGGGGTGTTCATTGACTGGGCGTTGTGCGCGGTGGCTGCGTCGCTGATCACGGCGAACACGTCGGCGTTGGGGGACCGCTACACCGCGACGTACCTGCTGTGGATCGTTTTGGGCATCGTGTGCGGCTGGTTGTTCTCCCGCACTCCGGGCATGGCGGCGCTGGGCATGGGTGTGGCGCGCGTGGACAAGGAGGCCTCGGTGGGGCTGTGGCGCGCGGCGGTGCGCACAATCCTCACCGGTTTTGTGCTGCCGGCGGCGCTTGTGGACGCCAACGGGCGCGGCATGCACGATCGCGCCACCACCACGACGGTGATCCGCACCTAGTTGTTGATGGGGCGTTCCTCGCCGACGAGTTCGTGGTCGAAGTCGATGTAGCGGTACATCGCCCAGTTCGGGTCAGTGAGCATGCGCGCCACGGCGAGCCCGCCGGCGATGAACAGCACCACGAACGACACCTCGGTGAACTTCGAAAGCGCGTTGAGAATGTCGCCCTCGGCGAAGTTGTGCACCGCGGCGTAGATGACGGGGCCAGGGATCATCACCACCGCCGCCGGGATGGTCACGGTGGTGCGGGGCACCTTCGCCACCCGGCCCAAAAGCCCGCCGGCGACGCCGATGATCAGGGCGGCGATGAAGGCGGCCAGATACGAGCGCACCCCGTCCGCAAGCAGGGCGAGCCGTGCTACGTTGGCTGCCATCCCGAGCGTGGCGGCGATGAGCGCCATGCGTCTCGACGAATTGAACAGCAATGCAAAGCAGCCCACACTGACGAAGCTGGCCAGTGCCCCGGCGACCATGAACTCCGCCGACGTCGGCACCGCCGCCGACGGCAGCTCCGGGGTGCCGGAGAGCATCGCCACCACGGAGACGGTCAGCATGATCACCACGATGATCTCGAGGGCGAAAAACAGCCTCGGGATGCCGGCGGTGAAGTCGAAGCGGGCGAGGTCCACAAACGAGGTAAACAGCGGGAAGCCGGGGATGAGAAACAGCACCGCGGCGATGAAGCCGGGGGAGACCACGCTGGCAAGCGGCAGCACCCGGTCAAGCAGCAAGAACGCCGACGAGGCGACGAACGACGCCGCCATCGTGATGCCGATCAGGTTGAAGTGCGCCTTGTGCAAAAACGCCCGCACGAGCTGGCCCAGCATCGCCGCCAGGCACACCAGCGCAGCGGTGGCGAGCCCGAACTGGTTCAGTACTGCGAATCCGGCGCAGGCGAGTCCGGCGGCGAACGTCGATAGGCAAAGGCCCCAGCGTGGAGACGGGATGCGGTCGATCTCGTCGAGCATGGCATCGATGACCTCGGGCGTGCGGTAGCTCTGCAGAAGTGAGTGCGCCGCGGTCTCCAGCGCCTCGATGCGCGAGGCGTTCACACCCGGCAGCGGCACGTCGGACACGGCGGTGCGGAACTGCTGGCCACGGTGGAACGTGCAGCTGATGGTGTTGAAGCCGACGATGACGTCGGCGTCGTCGAAGCCCACCGAGCGGGCGCAGCGCTTCACCGCGCGGATCACGCGGTAGCCGGACGCGCCGGCAGACAACAACAAGACGCCGAAGCGAAGACAGGTGTTCGCTTCGGCGTCCATGCCGGGGTTGGGTTCGATCACTTTCCGCCCTTGCGCTCCTGCATGCGGCGCATCTTGCGGTTCATGCCCGCCATGTTCTGGGCCTGCTTCGGCAGCGGGCCGCCCGGCAGGCCGGCGGCCTGGACGCCGTGGCCGCGGGAATCCATCGCCTCGAGCTTTGCGGCGAGGCTGTACACCTCGTTCTTCTGGTAGTTCTTCGGCAGTTTGAGCAGGTGCTTCTGCAGGTCGCGGTTGCGCACCTGGCCTTCTCCCTCGCCGGCGTAGACCTCGTAGACGGGCACGCCCGCAAGCAAGCGTTCCACGCGTTTGTGCTCTTTGCTCATCAGGGACTTCAGGCGGTTCGGGTTGCCTTCGCCGACGAGCACGACGCCCGGGTTGCCCACGACGCGGTGCACGGTGTCCATGTGGGTGTTGGCCTGCACGCCGGTTTTGGTCTGCCACACGATGCCCATCGTGTTGCGCATGTTCTCCAGCGTCCAGCCTGCGGCGCCGGGGGTGTCGCCGACCTCGTCGTACATGGACTTTTCCAGACGGCGGGAGAAGATGAACATCGCCAGCACGGCGCCGAGGATCAGGCCCATGATCAGCCAGAACCACTTCGCGCCCCACCACAGGCCGAGGAGGAAGAACAGCAGCCCGCCGCCCAGCACGCAGGCGAGCATGATGGGGATGAGCGCTTTGTCGCGCTTGCGCTGGAGGTCAAACGCCTGCTTGAGCTGCGTCCGCGTTGCTTTGCCCTTGGCGCGCTTCGCGGCGCGCTGTTCTTTCTTGGCGGCTTTCGCCGCTTCCTTGTCCTGCGTCTTAGCCATGGACATAACTGTATGCCACAGCTAAGACGCGGGCCAAAGACCCTAGCGGGTCTCCACTGGGTGGTCGGCGGATGCGCCGTACTTCTCCAGCAGGGTGGAGGCTTCTTGCGCAGTGTCGCCTTGCGACGTCTCCGCCAGGTGCTTCAGGTTCTCCGGCAGCTCGAGACCACGGTGCGCCATCGCCTCGACGTAGAGCTTGCCGGCGCGGTAGGAGGAGCGCACCAGCGGGCCGGACATGACGGCGCCGAAGCCCATTTCGTAGGCGGCGTCGCGGTACTCGATGAACTCCTCCGGCTTCACCCAGCGGTCGATCGGGTGGTAGGTCGGGCCGGGGCGCAGGTACTGGGTAATCGTGATGATGTCGCAGCCTGCGTCCACCAGGTCGTGCAGCGCCTCGAGGACTTCCTCGCGGGTCTCGCCCATGCCCAGGATCAGGTTGGACTTGGTGATCAGACCGAAGTCGCGGGCCTGGCGGATGACATCGAGGGAGCGCTCGTAGCGGAACGCAGGGCGGATGCGGCGGAAGATGCGCGGGACGGTCTCCACGTTGTGCGCGAAGACCTCGGGGCGGGCCTCGAAGACCTCTTGGAGCAGGTCCGGCTTGCCGGAGAAGTCCGGGGTGAGATTCTCCACGCCGGTGTGCGGGTTGAGCTCGTGGATCTTGCGCACGACCTCGGCGTAGAGCCAGGCGCCCTCGTCATCGAGGTCGTCGCGGGTGACACCGGTGATGGTGGAGTAGTTCAGCTTGAGGTTCTGCACCTCTTCTGCCACGCGGCGCGGCTCGTCGCGGTCCAGCGGGTCCGGGCGGCCGGAGGCGATATCGCAGAAGTCGCAGCGGCGCGAGCAGCGGGACCCGCCGATGAGGAAGGTCGCCTCACGCGATTCCCAGCACTCGTGGATGTTGGGGCAGCCCGCCTCTTGGCACACGGTGTGCAGGCCCGCGCCCTTGACCTTTTGTTTCATGTCCTCGTATTCGGGACCGGTCTTGACGGAGTTGCGGATCCACCGCGGCTTCTTCTCAATCGGTGTTTCGGAATTGCGCGCCTCAACGCGCAAGAGCTTGCGGCCTTCTGGTGCTACAGTCACGCTATTTACCGTACCTTCCGTGTCAAACCCTTCGAGGGGTCCGGTCGGGTGGCAAACGTGTGGTCCGCCACGACCAGCTCGCCGGACAGCGCCCGCTCCAGCTCGCGCACCATCGGGGCGGCCATATCGGCCGGGGTGATGTCGCGGCCGAGCTCGAGTGACAGGGTGGTCACATCCGCGTCGTCGATGCCGCAGGCGACGATGTGCTCGTAGTGCTCGAGGGTGTTGTTGCAGTTCAAGGCGAGGCCGTGCATGGTCACGCCGCGGGTGATGCGGATGCCCAGGGCGGCAATTTTGCGCTCGCGTGACGACGCCTCCGGGGCCACCGCCTTCGTCTCCTCCGGCACCCAGACCCCGGAGCGACCGTCGACCCGGCCCGCCGTGGTCACGCCCGCGTCGCGCACGACCTGGATGAGCGCCTCCTCTAAGCGGCGCACGTAGTCGACCACGTCCACCGGCTCCGCGAGCTTGATGATGGGGTAGACCACCAGCTGGCCCTCGCCGTGCCAGGTGATGCGCCCGCCGCGGTCCACCGGCACCACCGGCACGGGGTAGGCGGGGTCGGGCATGTCCTTCGGCTGCGTGCGCTTGCCGGCGGTGAAGGTGGAGGGGTGCTGGAGGACTAGCACTGTATCGGGCAGTTCGCCCTTGGCCCGTCGAGAAGCAATGTCTGCTTGGAGGTCCCAGGCCTCCTGATAGTCCACGAGCCCCAGCTCGCGCACATCAATGGGCGAGGCTGAGGCTCGGATGGATTTGTCGGCGGGGAAGAACGGATCGCGCGGGGCAGTCATGCCCTCCAACCGTAGTCCCCGGCCGGAACTACACGCCGTTGGAGGAGGCGTACTCGTCGGCGGTCATCAGCGGACCGACTTCCTCGACCTCCACCTCGAAGAGCCAGCCCTCGCCGTACGGGTCGTTGTTGATGGCCTCGTAGGCGCCGTCGATGTCCTCGTTGACCGCGGTGACCGTGCCGGTGACCGGGGAGTACAGGTCGGAGACGGACTTGGTGGACTCGATCTCGCCGCAGGTCTCGCCGGCGGTGACGGTGTCGCCCACCTGCGGGAGCTCCGCGAAGACAACCTCGCCGAGGCGGTCAGCAGCGACGTGGGTGATGCCCACGCGCACGGTCTTACCGGCGGCCTCGTCCGGGGTGGCGTTGATCCACTCGTGATCCTCGGAGTAGTAGAAGTCCTGCTTCAGCTCCATGGTTATGCGTCCTTTCGGGAGTAAAACGGGGTCGGTGCAATAGTAAACGGGTAGCGGCGGCCGCGGATGTCGATGTCCACGTCCGTGCCTTCCTCAGCATGCGCCGGATCCAGGTGCGCGAGCGCGACCGGGTGGCCCAGCGTCGGCGACGGCTGGCCGGAGGTGACCACGCCGATCTTGTCGTCCGAGCCTGCGAGGAAGACCTCAGCGCCCTCGCGGGCGGCGCGGCGCTGCTCGGAGGTCAACCCGGCGATGACCACGCTCGGCTCGCGGCCGAGCAAAGCGTTCTTGCCCACGAAGTCCGCTTCCTTTTTGGCAAACGCGCGGCCCATGCCGGCCTCCACCGGGGTGATCTCGGCGGTCAGCTCGTGGCCGTACAGCGGCATGGATGCCTCCAGGCGCAGCGAGTCGCGCGCCGCCAGGCCGCACGGGGTGCCTTGATCGATGACGGCGTCCCAAACCTTCTGCGCGTCCTCGCGGGTGCAGAACAGCTCGAAGCCGTCCTCGCCGGTGTAGCCGGTGCGGGCGACGAACGTTTCAACGCCGTCGAGGGTCATCCACGCGCCGGAGTAGTAGGAAAGGGCGGAGGCGTCGTCGCTAAGCAAAGGCTCCAACACCTCGATCGCACGCGGGCCCTGGACCGCAACCAGCGCGAATGCCTCGGAATTGTTGGTGAGCTGAACCTCGAAGTCGCCCTGGCGCGCCTCAAACGCCGCCCACACCGCGTTGGTGTTCGCAGCGTTGGGCACGACCATGAAGTGGTTCTCGCTGAAGCGGTAGGTGATCAGGTCATCGATGATGCCGCCGTCCTCGGCGACGATCATGGAGTACTTCGCCTTGCCGTCCTTGAGCGCGGAGAAGTTGGAGATCAGCGCGTAATCCAAAAACGCGGCGGCATCGGGGCCCTGGATGGTGATCTCGCCCATGTGGGACAGGTCGAAAATGCCCACGTCGGTGCGTACCGCGCGGTGCTCCTCCAGCTCCGAGCCGTACTTCAGCGGCATCTCCCAGCCGCCGAAATCGGTGAAGCTCGCACCGAGCTTTTCGTGCGTGGCGTGCAGCGGGGTCTGTGGCATGTGTGTTCCTCCTTAGGATTCGGTTTCGGTGTCGAAGGCTTCCGGCGGCGGGCAGGAGCATTGGAAGTTGCGGTCGCCGAAGGCTTCGTCGATACGCCGCACCGGCGGGAAGTACTTTCCGTGCACCAGCGAATCCACCGGGTATGCGGCTTTTTCGCGCGTGAACTCGTACGGCCACTCGGAGCGGATCACGCTCTCGGCGGTGTACGGCGCGTTGTGCACGACGGAGTTTTCGTACTCCACTTCGCCGTCGATGATCTCCTGGATCTCGGCGCGGATGGCGCGCATCGCCTCGACGAAGCGGTCCAGCTCGGCCAAGTCCTCGGACTCGGTCGGCTCCACCATCAGCGTGCCCGCGACGGGGAAGGCGAGGGTGGGGGCGTGGAAGCCGTAGTCGATCAGGCGCTTGGCCACATCCGCCGCGGTGACCCCGGAGGCGTCGGTAAGTTCGCGCAGGTCCAGGATGCACTCGTGGCCGACCAGGCCGTCGTTGCCGGTGTAGAGCACCGGGTAGGAATCGTTCAGCTCGCGCGCGATGTAGTTCGCGCCCAACACGGCGTGCTCGGTGGCGCTGCGCAGGCCGGCGGCACCGGACATGGCGATGTAGGACCACGAAATCGGCAGCACACCCGCCGAGCCGTACAGGGTGGAGGTCACCGGCGCCCCGCCCTTGCCGTCGGCCGCGGTCGGGTCGCCGGGCAGGAACGGGATCAGGTGCTCGCCCACGCCGATCGGGCCCACGCCCGGGCCGCCGCCGCCGTGCGGGATGGTGAACGTCTTGTGCAGATTCAGGTGACTGACGTCGCCGCCGAAGTCGCCCGGGCGGGCGATGCCGGTCAACGCGTTCATGTTCGCGCCGTCGATGTAGACCTGCCCGCCGGCCGCGTGCACCTTGTCGCAGACCACGCGCACGTCCTCCTCGTACACGCCGTGCGTGGAGGGGTAGGTGAGCATGATCGCGGCCACGGAGTCGGCGTGCTTGTCCAGCTTCGCATCCAGGTCCGCCAGGTCGATGGAGCCGTCGTCCGCGGTTTTGACCACCACGACGCGCAGGTTCGCCAGCGTCGCCGACGCCGCGTTCGTGCCGTGCGCGGAGGCCGGGATGAGGCAGATGTCGCGCTCAGCGTCGCCGTTGGCCACGTGGTACGCGCGGATGGCCAGAAGGCCGGCCAGCTCGCCGGTCGCGCCGGAGTTCGGCTGCACCGACACCTCTGCATACCCGGTGATCGCCACCAGCCAGGCGCGTATTTCGTCGATAAGCTCGTGCCACCCCTCGGTGTACTCGTCGGGGGTGTAGGGGTGCACGTTGGCGAACCCCGGCCAGGTGATCGCCTCCAGGCCGGCGGTGGGGTTGAGCTTCATGGTGCACGAGCCCAGCGGGATCATCGTGCGGTCCAGCGCCAGGTCCTTGTCGCCGAGCGTGCGGATGTAGCGCATCATCTGCGTCTCGGAGTGGATGCGGTTGAACGTCTCGTGGGTGAGGAACTCGGTGGTGCGCTCCAGCGCCGCGGGGATGCGCGCGGTGCCCTCGGCGACGGAAGCGCCGAAGCCTGCCAGCAGCGCCTCGACGTCGGCGTCGGTGGTGTCTTCGCCGAAGGACACGCCGACGGTGGTCTCGTCGATTGCGCGGACCAGGTACCCAGCATCCGCTAGCTTTGCGACGACCTCCGGTGCCCCCGCAACCTCAACCGCCACCGTGTCGAAGAACTCGGCGTGCTTGACGTTCAGGCCGGCGGCCTCGAGCGACGCCGCGAAGTCCGCGGCGCGCTGGTGGACCGCGCGCGCGATGTCCTTCAATCCCTCAGGGCCGTGGTAGACGGCGTACATGGACGCGGTCACCGCCAGAAGCGCCTGGGCGGTGCAGATGTTGGAGGTGGCGCGCTCGCGGCGGATGTGCTGCTCGCGGGTCTGCAGCGCCAGGCGGTATGCGGGGTAGCCCTCCGTGTCCTTGGACACGCCCACCAGGCGGCCCGGCATCTGGCGCTGCAGCTTCTCGCGCACCGCCATGTAGGCCGCGTGCGGGCCGCCGTAGAACAGCGGCACGCCGAAGCGCTGGGTGTTGCCGATTGCGATGTCCGCGCCGAACTCGCCGGGGGACTCCAGAAGCGTCAGGGCCAGGATGTCGGCGTCGACGGCGACCAGGCCGCCGCGCTCGTGGATCGCTTCGATCACCGGGCGCGGGTCCACGATGTCGCCCTCGGTGCCCGGGTAGGCAAACACCGCGCCGACGAGGTCCTCGCCGACCACGCCCTCGGCCAGGTTGGCCACCTCGACCTCCAGGTCGATCGCGCGGGCGCGCTCGGAGGCGACTGTGATCACCTGCGGGTGCAGACGCGAATCCAGAAGCACCCGGCGGCCCTTCTTCACCACGCGGGACATCAGCCCGACTGCCTCGGCGGCGGCGGATGCTTCGTCGAGAAGCGATGCGTTTGCGATGCCCAAACCGGTGAGATCTTGCACCATGGTCTGGAAGTTCAGCAGCGCCTCGAGGCGGCCCTGCGAAATCTCGGCCTGGTACGGCGTGTAGGCCGTGTACCAGCCGGCATCCTCCACCACACCGCGGCGGATCACGGGCGGGGTCAGGGTGGAGGAGAAGCCCTGACCGTAAAACGCGCGCAGCACAGTGTTCTTGTCTGCGAGTTCGCGCAAGCGGTCCTGGGCCTCGTACTCCGTCAACGCCTCCGGCAGGTCGAGCGGCTGCTGCGCCAGGATGCCGGAGGGCACCGCCGCGGTGATCAGCGCATCGATGGAATCGTAGCCCAGCGCATCCAGCATTTTCCGCTGTTCTGCCTGGTCTGGGCCGATATGACGGGAGATGTAATCCAAAAGAGGGCTCCTTGAAAAATCGGGTTGTGATAACCACGCGACAGCTTAGCTGTTTCTCAGCCGCTGAAAGCCCGTTTTAGAACTCGTCCACACCCGCTTCACCGAACAGCCACGTCACCGCGCACCAGCATGCGGTGCGCGAAAAAGTTCAGCACGTCCGCGTCGGTGCCACGCACAGGCGTGACGACGTCACCTAAGGCCGCCTCCATATTCTGGCCGAAGTCGCCGTCGCCGGCCTCGCGGTCAAGGGCAGTCAGGTCGTCGTAGCTGGCGGCGAGACGCTCGACAAAGCGGGTCAGCCACGCGTTTTCCTCGCCGCTGTCCGGCTGGGTCTCGTTGTCCACCAGGATCGCCTCGGCATACTCCGGGTCGTTGACGGTGCCGGGCCAGGCGTGGGCGGACGTTTCGGCGTCGATGAGCTCGATGAGCTCGTCGTCGAGCACGGTGAGCGTGAGCGAGATGCCCGCCATGTTCAGCGAGGTCACCAGCGTGCCGCGCATGCCGCGGCGCACCTTCAGCCCGCGGTCCGTCAGCTGCTTGAGCGCCTCGTCGAAGATCAAGTCCTGCTCCAGTTGGCTCGTGCCGCCGAGGCTGTTGACGAAGAGCATCACGTCGCCGCTGGGGTTGCCAAGCGAGCCGAGGATGCCGTCCAGCAGCTCCTCCACGAGAGCCGCGCGCGGCGGCCGCGCCGGCGATCTTCTCCACGATCACGGTCGCTCCGGTGCCGCGGCGGCCTGGCGAATCGTCGTTGTCGATCTCGGTTGCCACGTCGTCGTCCACCAGCACCTGCGCCACCTCGACGCCGGCGTGGTTCGCCGCCATGGTGAAGTTCATCACGTCGCCGGTGTAGTTCTTCACCACGTGCACCACGCCTTTGCCGCGGTCCGCCCACTCGGTGGCCGCTCCGATCTGCACCGCGTTGGGGGAGGTGAACAACAGGCCCGGGCAGGCCGCATCCAGCATGCCGGAGCCGATAAAACCGGCGTGCATCGGTTCGTGGCCGGACCCGCCGCCGGAGATGACGGCTACTCGTTGTTCGCCTTTGGTGGCGTCGTCAAGCAAAAGCCCCACGAAGCCCTCGTCGTGCCACTGCGCGCACGGGTGCGCGGCGACAAGGCCGCCGAGGGCCTACCGCATGAAGTGGTCGGTGGCGTTACGAAATGATTTGAACGTGTCAGGCATGCCACCACTGTATGCCAAAAAGGACGAAACCCGGCACCGAAAAACGGTGCCGGGTTCAGCGCGTTCAGGGGTTAGATGTCGAGGTCAGCCTCGAAATCGCCCTCCTCGATGCGGTCCTTGATGGTGGTGACGAAACGGCCCGCGTCCGCACCGTCGATCAGCTGGTGATCGTAGGTGAACGGCAGGTAGCACATCTGGCGGATTGCGATGGAGTCGATGCCGTCCTCGGTCACGATGACCGGGCGCTTCTCAATCGCGGCGGTGCCCAGGATGCCGGCCTGAGGCGGGGTCAGCACCGGGGTGTCCAGCAGCGCGCCCTCGGAACCGATGTTGGTCACGGTGAAGGTTGCACCCGACAGGTCGTCCGGACGCAGCTTCTTGTCGCGCGCGCGGGACGCCAGGTCGGTGATCGCCTTCGCGATGTCGGCCAGGTTCATGTCCTGCGCCTTCTTGATCACCGGCACCAGCAGACCCATCGGGGTATCCACGGCGATGCCGATGTTGACGTCGGAGTGGTAGATGATCTCCTTCGCGTCAGCGTCGTAGGACGCGTTGACGTTCGGGTGGGAGACCAGCGCCTCTGCCGTGGCCTTGATGAAGAAGGCGAGGTAGGTGATGTTTGCGCCATGCTTCTCGACGAATGCCGGCTTGACCTTCTTACGCAGCTCCGCAACGCGAGTCACGTCGATTTCCTGCACGTGGGTCAGCTGCGCGGTGGTCTGCAGGGACTCCACCATCTTCGCGGCGGTGATCTCGCGGATGCGGTTCACACGCTGGGTGGTGCCGATGAGTTCCGCCTTCGCCGGATCCACGGACTTGGTGGACCAGTTGGCGCGCGGGCCCTTCGGAGCCGCCTTCTCGTCGCCCTTCGCCGCAGCAGCTGCGTTGCCCTCGGCCTTGCCGCCTTCGGCAGCTGCCAGGACGTCCTGCTTGCGGATGCGGCCGCCGACACCGGTGCCCTCAACCGAGTTCAGGTCAACGCCGTGCTTGTCGGCGAGCTTGCGCACCAGCGGGGTGACGTACGGGACGTTGCCGCCGTTGTTCACCTTCGCGGAAGCGTTCTTGGACTCAGCCTTCTCAGCCTTCTCGGCCTTCGGCTCTTCCTTCTTCGGCTCCGGCTTCTCTTCAGCCTTCTCCTCGGCCGGCTCCTCAGCCTCTTCAGCCTCGTCGGCGTCGTTTTCCTCGACGGAGGCGTCGGCATCGCCGATGATCACGATGACATCGCCGACCTCGACGGTGTCGTCCTCCTCGGCGAGGATCTCCAGGATGGTGCCCTCAACCGGGGACGGGATCTCGGTGTCGACCTTGTCGGTGGAGACCTCGAGCAGCGGCTCGTCCACCTCGACCATGTCGCCGACTTCCTTCAGCCAGGTGGTGATGGTGCCCTCGGTGACGGACTCGCCCAGCTCCGGCATCTCAACCTTGGTGCCTGCGCCGCCGGAAGACTTCTTCTTCGGCTCGGCCTTCTTCTCTTCCTTGGCCTCTTCCTTCGGTTCCTCTGCGTCGGCCTCGTCGGCGTCATCAGCATCGTCGGCGTCGTCGGAAGCTGCAGCGGCATCAGCGTCGCCGACGCGGGCGATGACATCGCCGACCTCGACGGTGTCATCCTCCTCGGCCAGGATCTCGATCAGGGTGCCTGCGACCGGGGACGGGATCTCGGTGTCGACCTTGTCGGTGGAGACCTCGAGCAGCGGCTCGTCGACCTCAACCTCGTCGCCGACTTCCTTCAGCCAGGTGGTGATGGTGCCCTCGGTGACGGACTCGCCCAGCTCCGGCATCTCCACGTCGGTAGCGTCGCCGGAAGCCTTCTTGGCGGGCTTCTCTTCCTTCTTCGGCGCCTCAGCCTTCTCCTCGGCCGGCTCCTCAGCCTCGGCTTTCTCTTCCTTCTTTTCGGAGGAGGAGTCTGCTTCCTCGCCCTCGTCGCCGATGATGGCGATCACGTCGCCGATCTCAACGGTGTCGTCCTCGTCGGCCTTGATCTCCAGGATCACGCCTGCAACCGGGGACGGGATCTCGGTGTCGACCTTGTCGGTGGAGACCTCGAGCAGCGGCTCGTCCACCTCGACCGTGTCGCCGACTTCCTTCAGCCACGTGGTGATCGTGCCTTCGGTGACCGATTCGCCCAGCTCGGGCATCTCAACTGAGTGCGCCATTTCTTAAGTCTCCTCATTGAAACGTTGGAAGCTATACAGGCACAAAGCGTACCTGTAACAGGCCCCGCACGTTGCCCAAGGGGTGACCTTTCCTGCCCGAGGCGCACCGTATGATGTGGGACGTGTTCAACCTGTTCGGCAAAGGCAAGAAGTCCACGACGTTTAAACCACCCCGCGCGCCGGGGGAGACGATCCGTCCGGACGATGCGCAGTACCTGCGCGACTGGGTCACAGGCCGTGCGTACGTGGAGGGCTTTGTCGAGCCGGAAACGATGGTCAACGAGATGTCCGTCGTCCTCGTGGACGAAAAAGGCAACTACACCCGCCGCCGCATCGGCGGGCCCAAGGGCATCGACCAGGTGGCCGACATGCTGGGCATCATGCTCTACGACGTCGAGGAGACCGGCTACCCCGACCGTATGCGTCGGAAAATCGAGCAGGAGCGCATCCTGCGCAAACGCGAGGAGCAAAAGCAGCGCCGCGCCCGGTTCGAGCGCGGCGAGAACCCCTACGGCCAGTAAACGAAACTCGCAAAATCTGACACAAAGCGAGCCCCGAACTAGCAGATCTTAACCTGCAGGTCAGGGGCTTATTGTCGGGCGCGCATGTAAAGTTTTGCGAGAGCGCTATTGCTTATCGACGAGGCGCGACAACGTCTCCACAATCGTCCGCACAGGCGCGCCAGTGGCACGTTTCGGGGTGTATCCGTAGGGGGCGCCGCCGTTCCAGGCGGGGCCGGCGATGTCGATGTGCGCCCACTCGATGTCTTCCGGCACGAAGCGAGACAGGTACAGGCCGGCGAACAACATGCCGCCGGTACGCGCGTTGTGAGTGTTGCGGATGTCGGCGATGGGGGACTTCAGTTCGTCCTCCTGTTCCTCCAGTAGCGGCATGGCCCAGGCCTGCTCGCCCACGCCACGGCCGGTCTCGGCGATGAGGTCGCGCAGCTCATCGGAGCCCATCACGCCTGCGGTGCGGTTGCCCAGCGCCACCAACTGCGCGCCGGTGAGCGTCGCCGTTTCGATGAGGTAGGCGGGGTCGTCCTCGCAGGCGCGGGCGACGGCGTCGGCAAGCACGAGGCGTCCCTCGGCGTCGGTGTTAATGACCTCGCTGGTAATGCCGCCGTAGTGGGTGATCACGTCGCCCGGGCGGGTGGCGGTGCCGGACGGCATGTTCTCCGCCAGGGGCAGCCAGGCGTCTATGCGCACCGGCAGCTTAAGGCGCGCGGACGCGGCGATGACGGCGAGCTGTGCCGCGGAGCCGCCCATATCGGAGATCATGTCCTCCATGCCGGAGCCGGGCTTGAGCGAGATACCGCCGGTGTCGAAAGTGATGCCCTTGCCCACCAGGCCGACCTTCGTCGATGCATCTGACGGTGCCCAGGTCAGGTGCACCAGGCGCGGCGGGCGCGAGGAGCCGCGACCTACGGACAGGATGCCGCCGAAGCCCTGCTCTTCCAGCGCGGTGTCGTCCAGCACCTCGATGTCCAGGCCGGCTGTCGAGGCGACCTCGCCCATGACGGACGCGTAGGACTCGGGGTAGAGGTAGTTCGCAGGGGTGTTGACCAGGTCGCGGGCCAGGTTCACGGACTCGGCGACAATCACCGCGGCGTTGTACTCGGCCTCGTCGGCGCCGACGACGGTGACCTCGGTGGTCTGCGGCGTCTCGGCATCGGAGTTCTCGTCGTCTTGGACCTCGGCCTGGGACTTCAGGCCGGTGTAGGTGTAGCCGCCCAGCAGCAGGCCCTCCACCACAGGCGCGACGCCGAACTCGGCGGAGATGGCGGCGCGCTCCACGTCGTTCAAGGCGCGAGCGGCCGCACCCACGCCGCGACGGACAGCTTCGTCGTCGATCTCGGAGGCGTCGCCGAGGCCGAATGCGGTGACCAGGTGGTCGTCGATAAGCAGGCGCGTCACCTCGCCCTCGGTGCCCTTGGCGCCGACCGCAACCAGCGCCTCCAGCAGGCCCTTCGGGGCGAGTGCGGTGACGGGAACCTCGATGCCGTCCTCGCCGTGGGCGACGGGGACGAGCAGCGCCGCGCCGGACGGAGCGCTTTCGCTGAGGGTTGTGCGCACCGTCGTGCCGCGGGCAGGGAGGCTGATCTCGAAGGCCATGGATGTCCTTTCGTTGTGCGGGCAATTACACCCTGGGAGCGTACTGAAATAGGGAGTACCCTGGGCCATATGTCTGAGATCGAATTCACAATCACCCCCACTGAGAATCCCACCCCCGACGCGGAGCGCGCGAAGATCCTGGCAGACCCAGCGTTTGGCCAGGAGTTCACGGACCACATGGTCTCCATCGAGTGGACCGAGGACGAAGGCTGGCACAACGCGCAGGTGCGCGCTTATGAGCCGGTCTCGCTGGACCCCGCCTCCAACGTGTTCCACTACGGTCAGGCCATCTTCGAGGGCCTGAAGGCATACCGCCACTCTGACGGCAGCATCACCGCGTTCCGCCCGGAGCAGAACGCGAAGCGCCTGAACAACTCCGCCGAGCGCATGGCGATGCCAAGGCTGCCGGAGGAGGTCTTCCTGGAGGCGGTGCGCCAGATCGTGGACATTGATTCCGACTGGGTCCCGGAGGCCGGCGGCGAGGCGTCGCTCTACCTGCGCCCGTTCATGATCGGTACGGAAAAGACGCTGGGCGTGAAGCCGTCGACAAGCTACAGCTTCTACATCATCGCTTCCCCGGCCGGCGCGTACTTCTCCGGCGGCGTCAAGCCGGTCAGCGTGTGGATCTCCGAGGATTACGTTCGCGCCGCTCCCGGCGGCACCGGCGACGCGAAGTTCGCCGGCAACTACGCCGCGTCCCTGCTCGCGCAGCAGCAGGCTGCGGAGAAGGGCTGCGACCAGGTGGTCTGGCTCGACGCGATTGAGCGCAAGTACATCGAGGAGATGGGCGGCATGAACCTCATGTTCGTCGAGGGCTCCGGCGAGGACGCGAAGATCATCACCCCTGAGCTGACTGGTTCGCTGCTGCCGGGCATTACCCGCAAGTCGCTGCTGCAGGTGGCGAAGGACCTAGGTTATGAGGCGGAGGAGCGCCGGATCACCGTCGAACAGTGGCGCTCCGGTGTGGAGGACGGCACCATCACCGAGACCATGGCGTGCGGCACCGCAGCCGTGATCACCCCGGTCGGCACCGTGAAATCCAACGAGGGCGAATTCACGGTGAACAACAACGAGGCCGGAGAGATCACCATGGCCATGCGCGAGCGCCTGCGCGGCATCCAGACCGGCGAGGTGGAGGACACCCACGGCTGGAACACCGTGCTCATTGAGGGCTAATTGCTTGTCGACGCCCCTTCGGCCAGCACCTCACCCGCCAACTCCGCGGCGAGGTTGAGCTGTCCGAGCGCGGCCAGGGCCCCTGCGCCCTGGCCCGTTTTCATCTCCAGCGCCAACACCGGCGTGAGGCCGAGCGCCTCCAGGCAGCCGGCGTGGGCCGGTTCCGCGGTGGACTGGCCAGCGATGAGCCAGTCCTTCGTGCCGGGGGCGAGGCGCTCGGCCACGTAGGCGGCGAGGGTGGGGTATGCCTCGCCGATGAGCACGGGGGTGCGCCGCGCTGCCGATTGGGCGATCAGGCCCACCAGGAAGGCGAAGTCCGGGCCGGTGAGTTCGGCGCAGACGCGCTCGGTGTCTTCGCGGAAGCCGCGCACGCGGAACATCGCGTCGCGCACGGCGGCGACTTTGACCTTCCACACCTTGTCGTTGATGCCGGAGCCGCGGCCGATGGCCTTGACCGGCTCAGTGCGGGTGAACACGCCGTAGACGGCCGCCGCGACGGTGGTGTTGCCCACCCCGATGTCGCCGGGGATGAGCAGGTCCGCGCCCGAATCGATCTCGTTGTCGGCCACCTCCGCACCGGCGGCAAGCGCGGCGTCGAACACCTCGGGGGAGGTGGCGGCCTCCACGTCGATGGCGCCGGTGGGGGCGTCGAGGTAGTCGTCGATGAACCGCACCGTCGCACCCGTCAGCCGCGCCGCGGCGTGGGCCGGGCCGCCGCCTGCGCGCAGCTGCTGCGCCTGGGCGTCTCCCGCGTCCTGCGTCCACGCGGACACCTCGCGCGCGGCGACGCCGTGCTTGCCCGCCACGACCACAACGCGCGGGCGGACGAACGGGGCGGGGATGTCCTTGCCTTGCACGGAGGCGGTCCAGGACGCCAGCGAGCCGAGCCTGCCCAGCGCCAGCCCTGCGGCAGAGCCCGCCAACGCGTCGGCGACGGCGTGGCCGTGGGACTGCTTCGGGGCTTCAACCGGCGGAAACTGCATGGCCTAGACCTTTTCTCCTACGGCCACGCGCGGCTTCGGGGTGCGCCAGTTGCGCGGCTGGGTGGCGCGGGAGAAGGCGTACATGCCCAGGCCGAAGCCGGTGTCGGCCTGCGGGAACTTCTCGCGCACCGCGCGGTTGGCGCGGATGCCGATGATGACACCCTCGATGAAGATGGTCAGCATGAACAGCAGGCTGAGCAGCGACAGCACGGCGGACACGCGCGGCAACCAGGTGCCAATCAGCATGATCAGCAGCAGCACGAGCGCCGCCGGCATGACGTAGTTGTTGAAGAAGCGCTTGGAGTCCACCCAGTCGCGCACGTACCCGCGCACTTCGCCGCGGTCGCGTTCGGTGAGGTAACGCTCGTCGCCGGCGTCCATGCGGGCCTGGATTTCGCGGTTGCGGGCGCGGTTTTCCTCCCGCACCTTTTTCTTGTGCGCTTTCCACTCCTCTTTGGACATGGTCTTCTTCAGCTCTTTTTCGCGCTGACGGATCTGCGCCGGGGTGGCGGCGTTGGGGTCGCGCACCACGCCGCGCTTGATCTCTTGGTCGATGCGCTTCGGTGTCGGGCGGCCCTTCGGCGGGGTGTAGCCCTTGGGGAGCTTCTTCTCCGCCTGCTCTGCTTCAGGCTTCGCGTCGGGCATTTCAACCTTCGTGGAGCCCGCCGCGCCCGCTGCGTCGGCGTTGTGCTCGGATTTCTGCCAGGGAAGTTTCACGCTCTTTAGGCTACAAGGCGCGCGAGCCCAAGTGGAATAGACCGGCGGGGCGGGCGGTTGCACAGTCTGTAGCCAGTGGCGCGTAGCATGGGCGCCACTCCACATCGAAGCTTGAAGTCGACGCACGAAGGAGACTGCAATGACTGCCCCTACCTCTACCACCGGCGTGAACCTGACCGAGGCCGCCGCAGCGAAGGCGAAGGCGCTGCTTGACCAGGAGGGTCGCAACGACCTTTCCCTGCGTATCGCTGTCCAGCCGGGCGGCTGCGCTGGCCTGCGCTACCAGCTCTACTTCGACGACCGTGACCTGGACGGCGACAAGGCCGACGAGGTCGGCGGCGTGCGCCTGGTCGTGGACAAGATGAGCGTGCCGTACCTCATGGGTGCCACCATCGATTTCGCGGACACCATCGAGCAGCAGGGCTTCACCATCGATAACCCGAACGCCGGTTCCGCCTGCGCCTGCGGCGACAGCTTCAACTAAGCACTTCCTGCTTATCGACGACTAAAGCTCCGCACCGTGAAACAGTGCGGAGCTTTTTCGTGTCCTACCGGCAGCCATGCTCCTCGGCGAGCCACGCCAGCGCGTCTGCTTCACCACCCCCAGCATCGGGACGGATGGGATCCTCCGCGAACGTTTCGCCGGTCCGGGCGCGGTCCTTCGCAATGGTGAGCATCAGGCTGCTTCCGTCGGGAAAGTCGTAGACCATGTTGGCCGAGGCATAGCCGGCCGTCGGTGCACCGAAGCTGCGTGAGCGTTCCAAGCCGCGGAACGACAACATCGTTGCTTCACCGGACGAGGCGGTGTGTTCGTCTACAAGCACAGCGGTAGGCGCGTCCCATTTGCCACCCGCGGTTTCCACAGCGCTTCCTCCGCCGTTGACCGCGTTACCACTGACGCTGACCGGCATCGAGCCGCCGGCTGTGACAAATTCGAGTACCTCACCGTCTGGAAGTAGAGGCGAGAGCCCTGCGAGCATCGGCCCCATATCGCCACCGTAGTTACCGCGCAGGTCCACGATAGCCCCACAAGCCCCATCATCCCGGGCTTGGATCAGGCCGCTGGTGAGGGTGTCCGCATATGCCTGGAGGTCAGCGTGACGGTCGATTCCAGGCACTGTCGCAACCGCGACGCCGTTTCTGACCGCTACGCTGGCGGCCTCCGTTTCAGCAACCTCGTCATCGTCGCCAGTGACCGGTGCGATCAGTTTGGAGTGCTTGCCTCCGGCGGCGTGGACCGCTTTGTTGAGTGCGGGACGGATGTCCTCGAGCGTCTCCGCATGCTTCGCTTCCTCTCGAGCGGCCGCGCTGGCCTCCGCAAACTCCGCAGAATCCGCGTAGATGCCCTGGCCGGCGAGGTCGAGCACCGTAGAGGTGTAGCGCTTCGGGGTGTCCGTGCCAAAGAACCGAGCGGTGCCGGTGTACATGGCGGTGGCAGCGGGACCGTAGACGTACAAGACGGTAGCCGCTGCGAGAATGAGCGCGACCATCAGGCCGCCGACCGTGAGAAGAACTTTGCGTGCTTTTGACATGCATCTCATCCAACCGGCGCGCAGGGCGCAGCACAACACCCCTGGCTCTACGTTTGAGGTAGTGCAGGCACTACCTAGAGCTGGACCGGGTAGTCCTTGTGCTCGATCTGCGGGTCGATGCGGTGCTCGACAAAGATGCCGTGCCAGACCATGAACGCCAGCACCGTCCACAGGCGGCGGGAGTGGTCGGAGACACCGTCGCGGTGCTCCTTGAGCATCTCCAGGACTTGGTCCTTGGCGAAGATGTCGTCGGTCTGGGATTCGCGGATGGTGTCCTGCGCCCAGCCGTAGAGTTCGTCGCCCGCCAGCCAGTGGCGCATCGGCACCGGGAAGCCCAGCTTCTTGCGGTGCAAAACGTGCGGCGGCACGATCTGCTCCATCGCCTTGCGCAGGGCGTACTTGGTGGTGCCGTTGGCGATCTTCTGGTCAAACGGGATGGTCTGGGCGACCTCGAAGACTTCTTTGTCCAGGAAGGGAACGCGCAGCTCCAGCGAGTTGGCCATGTTCATCTTGTCGGCCTTGACCAGGATGTCGCCGCGCATCCAGGTAAACAGGTCCAGGTTCTGCATGCGCGCCACCGGGTCCATCTCGGTGGAGGCGGCGTAGATCGGGGCGGTGACCTCGCGGTGGTCCCATTCGCGCTTCGCCCACGGCAGCACGCGGCTGAGCTGATCGAAGTTGAAGGAGCGGGCGTTGCCGTAGTAGCGGTCCTCGATCGGGGTGGTGCCGCGCTCGAGTAGGCTCTTGCCCTTCATGCCCTCCGGCAGCACGCGGCTCAAACGGTTCAGGCCCTTGTTCAGTGCACCCGGCAGCTTCTCAAACGGCGCGAGCGACAGCGGCTCCTTGTAAATGGTGTAGCCGCCGAACAGCTCGTCGGCGCCCTCGCCGGAGAGCACCACCTTGACGTGCTTGCGGGCCTCCTGCGCCACGAAGAACAGCGGCACCAGGGACGGGTCCGCCACCGGGTCGTCCAGGTACCACATGATCTTCGGAATGGCGTTGGCGTACTCCTCCGGGGAGACAATCTTCACGATGTGCTCCACGCCGATCGCCTCGGCGGACTCGGCGGCCACGTCCACCTCGGAGTAGCCCTCGCGCTCAAAACCGGTGGTGAAGGTGAGCAGGTTCGGGTTGTGGCGCTTCGCCAGGGCGGCAATCGCGGTGGAGTCGATGCCGCCGGAGAGGAAGGAGCCAACGGTGACGTCGGCACGCATGTGCTTTTCCACCGAATTCTCAAGTGCATGCGCGATGCGGTCGTAGAGGTCCTGCTCCTTGCCCTTCGGCACTGGCTGGGATTTGAAGTGCGGCTTGAAGTAGCGGTCCGAGTGCACCTTTCCGCCCGGCTTCAAGGTGACGGTGCAGCCGGACTCGACGCGGCGGATCTCCTTGTGGAGGCTCTCCGGCTCGGGCACGTACTGCAGGTCCACGTAGTGCTCGATCGCACGACGGTCAAGATCCAGGCCTAGACCGAGCTCCGGCGCCATCTCCAGGATGGACTTCTTCTCGGAGGCGAAGACCGTGCCCTTATCGGTGGTGGCGTAGAACAGCGGCTTGATGCCGAACTGGTCGCGCGCCGCGAACATCGTCTGCG
Source organism: Corynebacterium afermentans subsp. afermentans (assembly GCF_030408355.1). Classification (NCBI taxonomy): domain Bacteria; kingdom Bacillati; phylum Actinomycetota; class Actinomycetes; order Mycobacteriales; family Corynebacteriaceae; genus Corynebacterium; species Corynebacterium afermentans. The sequence goes on along the minus strand of NZ_CP046606.1, from coordinate 1,618,137 downwards.
TCTCGGTGTCCCAGATGACAAACGCGAACATGCCGCGCAGGTGCTCCACAACGTTCGCGCCCCAGTGGTGGAAGCCCACCACGATCGGCTCGCCGTCGCCGGACGTGTTGAAGGTGTGGCCGGCGGCCTGCAGTTCTTCGCGCAGCTCAATGTAGTTGTAGATCTCGCCGTTGAAGGTCAGCGCGTAACGCTCCGGGTTGTCTGCTGGGCCCCAACGCAGCGGCTGGTGGGAGTGCTCGAGGTCGATGATGGCCAAGCGGTTAAACCCGAACACGGCCGAGTCGTCGTTCCAGGTGCCGGCCGCGTCCGGGCCGCGGTGGTACATGCACGGCAGGGCGCGCTCGACAGAATCAACGAACTTGGCTGCGTTTGCGTCCGCGGTTAGAAGGGCAAGAAGGCCACACATACTCAAACCTCTCCGTATATATAAGGTGCGCCGTTTTCACGCGGCGGGAAGTCCCCTCAACAATAAGGTTTTGCACCCCGTTTTCGTGAACCGGAACCGCCCAACTTTCGCCGTGCCCCATAAGGGGGCCAACTTAAGGATGAACTTTTTCGCGGTCTCGTTTGCTTAGCGAAGCGTTATCGTCGCTAAGCACTTGCTTATCGACGAACCTCCGGCCCCCACCGCAGCCTCCACTTTCAAGATTCCGATGGGCCAGGCCGGATGAACTATTCTGGCCCCGTAGGAATGTTCTGTCACGAACATGAACATTCAGTGTTTTTAGTGTGGACAGGAAGGCAGACACACGTGGATAAGGAAGTAAACCGCGGTTTCGCCAAGAAGGCCGGCGTCGCGGCAGCACTCCTGCTCGGCAGCTTCGGGCTCGCTGGCTGTGACGTCGCTGCGCCGGAGGCGGTCGCAAACATCCTCGACATGGGCTGGCCGGACCCAGTCACCCCTGAGGGCACCCAGATGTACAACTTCTGGGTCTGGACCTGGGTTGCCGCCTGGATTATCGGCATCATCATGTGGGGGCTGTTCATCATGGCCATCGTCCGCTGGAACTCTAAGGCCCGCGCGAAGAGCGGCGCCGGCGAGTTCCCGCGCCAGACGCAGTACAACATCGGCCTCGAGCTGGGGCTGACCGTCCTGCCGATCATCATCGTCATGGTGCTGTTCTTCTTCACCGTTCAGGCGCAGACGAAGACCACCGCCCTGGACAAGGATCCGAAGGTGACCGTCGACGTCACCGGCTACCAGTGGAACTGGAAGTTCGGCTACGCCAACGTTGCCGGCGACCTGACCGCGGACGGCCAGGACTACGACGGTCTGGATGCCGAACGTCAGGCGCTCGCCGAGGAGACCAAGTTCGATCCGGAGGACATGCACAACGCGAACCCGATCCACGGCACGTCCATGGGCGACCAGTCCTACCTCAACTTCAACGAGATCGAGACCATCGGCTCCACCGAAGAGGTGCCGGTGCTGGTGCTGCCGACCGACACGGCGATTGAGTTCCGCCTCGCGTCCGGCGACGTGAACCACGCGTTCTGGGTTCCGGAGTTCCTGTTCAAGCGCGACGTCTACGCGCACCCGGAGAACAACCAACAGCAGCGCGCGTTCCAGATTGAGCGCATTGAGGAAGAGGGCGCCTTCGTCGGCCGCTGTGCTGAGATGTGCGGTACCTACCACGCAATGATGAACTTCGAGGTCCGCGCTGTGAGCCCGGAGAAGTTCGAGCAGTACATCCAGTTCCGCCGGGACAACCCGGGTGCCCCGAACTCCGAGGCGCTGAAGTCCATCGGTGAGGACCCGTACGCCACCTCCACCCGTCCGTTCGTCTCGGGCCGCACTGACACCCGCGACGGCAACAACTCTGTCGACCCGAACGCGAACGTTTAAGAAAGAGAGAGCGAAGCCATGGGAACTGGATCAAAGGTTTTCTACGCCATCGGCACCTTCCTTGCTTTGATGGCCGTGTTCTACATCCTCGCCACCGCTTGGATCGGTGAGGACGCGTACCTCTTCGGTGTGGAGTGGGTCGGCGCTGTTGGTCTCGTGCTGGCTGCTGTCATGTCCTTCATGCTCGCCGGCTACCTCGACATCACCGAGCGTCGCATGGATATCGTCCCGGAGGACTGGGAAGAGGCGGAGATCGAAGACGGCGCCGGCGTGCTCGGCTTCTTCTCCCCGAGCTCCATCTGGCCGTTCACGATGTCCGTCGCCATCTGCGTGCTCGGCCTGGGCATTGCCTTCTGGCAGCTGTGGCTGCTCGCCCTTGGTGCAGTGTTCCTGATTTGGGCCACCGCCATGCTGAGCCTGCAGTACGGTATTCCGCGTGAGAAGCACTAGACGCTGAAGAAAAACTCCCCCGCCGCGAACGGTCGCGACGGGGGATTTTTCTGTCGTTATGGTGCAGTTTAGGTTCCGATCATCCGAAAGTTTGTCCCCCATTTAGCCCGCCGAGTCGGACCACAGAGGGTGTGAGATCAGGCACACTTGGGAACTTCACCGCCCGCGGAAAAATGCGCGAAAATGCGGGCCGAAATCTCTCGGTGGGGGAGGGGGATCGCCGCCTGACGCGATGACCAGCATTGATCTAGTCGGATTTGGGGCAGAAAAGTTCCCGAAAAAATAAAAAAGTTTTTCCGTCATACGTGTGTATGCAAAAGACGCTGGTGGCGCACAGGTTCACAGGAAAATTTCGGGGGTGAGTGAGATGAATATCAGGACGAAATAGGGGATAATCACACCCGTGACGACCGCAATGACAAACCAAGATATGGCGACGCCGCAGAATCGCGTCCCAGCGCTGAACCGTCCGAACATGGTCAGCGTGGGCACGATTGCGTTCCTCGCCCAAGAGCTCATGTTCTTTGCCGGTTTGTTCGCGATGTACTTCACGTCGCGCGCAAACGGCCTCGCCAACGGTGACTGGAGCACTCAGACCGATCACCTCAACATTCTGTTCGGCGGAATTATCACCGTCGTGCTGATCGCGTCCTCCTTCACCTCCCAGTTCGGTGTGTTCGCCGCCGAGAGGGGTGACGTGTTCGGCCTGCGCAAGTGGTTCACCGTGACCGTTGTGCTAGGCGTCATCTTCCTCGGCCTGGTGGCCTTTGAGTGGACCGAGATGGTCATGGCCGGCGTAACGCCGCAGTCCTCCGTCTTCGGTTCGGTGGTGTACATCATCACCGGCTTCCACATGGCCCACGTGACCGCCGGCATCATCGCGTTCATCGTGGTGCTGCTGCGCGTTGCCAAGTCGAAGTTCACCCCGGCTCAGGCAACCGCCGCGATGGCAGTTTCCTACTACTGGCACTTCGTCGATGCCATCTGGGTCGGCGTGTTCATCACCATCTACATCGTTCAGTAGTGCGCCTCCAGGCGATTGCCTGGGGGAGCGGAAAAATTCTGAAAAGTCGATAAAGGGAACACAATGGAAAACACACCCAAGAAGAAGCGCCAGGGACGCAAGACGCAGCGCACGCTCGCTGGCGCAGCAGCCCTGACGCTGGGGTTGACCGGTGCGGGTCTGCTCGCATCCGCGCTCACCCCGAACTCACAGGTGGCAACGGCGGCCCGTGATGACCAGGCACTGATCCAGGAGGGCAAGGACCTCTACGACGTCGCTTGCATCACCTGCCACGGCGCGAACCTGCAGGGCGTCGAGGACCGTGGTCCGTCGCTCATCGGTACCGGCGAAGGCGCCGTGTACTTCCAGGTCAATTCCGGCCGTATGCCGATGATGTCCAACGACGCTCAGGCTGAACGCAAGCGTCCGCGCTACACCGAAGAGCAGGCTCTCGCCCTCGCCGCCTACGTTGCGGCGAACGGCGGCGGCCCGGAGCTGGTGTACAACGAGGACGGCTCGCTGGCCATGGAAGAGCTGCGTGGCAAGGACTACGACGGCAACATCCAGGAAGCAGACGTCGCCCGCGGCGGCGAGCTGTTCCGCCTGAACTGCGCGTCCTGCCACAACTTCACCGGCCGCGGCGGCGCACTGTCGTCCGGTAAGTACGCGCCGACGCTTGATCCGGCCAACGAGCAGGAGATCTACCAGGCCATGCTCACCGGCCCGCAGAACATGCCGAAGTTCTCTGACCGTCAGCTCTCCGCTGACGAGAAGAAGGACATCATCGCCTTCATCAAGTCCACCAAGGAAACCCCGTCCCCGGGCGGCTACGCCCTCGGTGGCCTCGGCCCGGTTTCTGAAGGTATGGCGATGTGGATCATCGGCGTGACCCTGGTCGCTGCCGCTGCTATGTGGATTGGATCTCGCTCATGAGTGATGTGAAGAAGAATTACACGAAGGAAGAGCTGGACCGCATGAGCAATGCGGAGCTGGCCGCCCTGGGCACCGAGCTCGACGACGTCACGGTGGCGTACCGCAAGGAGCGCTTCCCGGTCGAGGGCGACCCGCGCGAGAAGTCCGCTGCCACCGGCATTGGTATCTGGCTGACCATCTCGATCATCTCGGCGTTGGCCTTCCTCGGCGTTTACCTGTTCTGGCCGTGGGAGCCGAAGTTCCACGGCGATGAGGGCCTGTTTATCTACACCCTCTACACGCCGCTGCTCGGCCTGACCGCCGCGCTGGCGTTCTGCGGCCTCGGCGTCGCCATCATCCAATACGTGAAGAAGTTCGTGCCCGAAGAGATCGCGGTGCAGCGTCGCCACGACGGCCGCTCCAGCGAGTTGGACCGCCGCACCACTACCGCGCTGTTGAACGACGCGTGGGAGACCTCGACGCTGGGCCGCCGCTCGGCGCTGAAGGGTCTGCTGGGCACCGCGGGTGTTCTCGCCGGTCTGATGGTCATCGCTCCGCTCGGCGGCATGATTAAGAACCCGTGGAAGGTCCGCCACGAGCTGGACTACCACGGCGACGGCACCCTGTGGACCCACGGTTGGACCATTCAGGACAAGGGCGTGAAGGTCTACCTCGGCCGCGACACCGGCGCTATCGCCGAGCTGCACGAGGGCCAGACGGGTTCCCACTACACCACCGCTGGTGTGTCCCGCCTGGTGCGTATGCGCCCGGAGGATCTTCCGGCCGGTGCCATGGAGACGGTGTTCCCGCTCTACCCGGAGGACGTCAACGACGGCAAAGACTACGACCCTGAGCGCGATGTCTACGAGCACCACATGCACTCCCTCCACGGTCCGCGCAACTCTGTCATGCTCATTCGTCTTCGTTCTCAGGACGCGAAGAAGGCGATCGAGCGTGAGGGCCAGGAGGACTTCCACTACGGCGACTACTACGCCTACTCCAAGATCTGCACGCACATCGGTTGCCCGACCTCGCTCTACGAGGCTCAGACCAACCGCATCCTGTGCCCGTGCCACCAGTCGCAGTTCGATGCTCTGCAGTACGGCAAGCCGGTCTTCGGCCCGGCCGCTCGTGCACTGCCGCAGCTGCCTGTGACTGTTGACGAAGACGGTTACCTCATCGCCAACGGGAACTTCATTGAGCCCGTCGGCCCGGCATTCTGGGAGCGTCAGTCCTAATGAGCACTAAACTTGAGCAAGTCGCGGACAACGTTGATTCGCGCTACACAATCTCGGGCGTCCTGCGCCCGCAGCTGAACAAGGTCTTCCCGACCCACTGGTCCTTCATGCTCGGCGAGATGGCGCTGTACAGCTTCATCATCTTGCTGCTGACCGGTGTTTACCTGGCACTGTTCTTTGACCCTTCTATTACAAAGGTCATCTACGACGGTGCGTACCTGCCGCTCAACGGCGTCGAGATGTCCCGCGCATACGCAACCGCGCTGGATATTTCCTTCGACGTGCGTGGCGGCCTGTTTGTCCGCCAGATGCACCACTGGGCCGCATTGATGTTCATGATGGCGATGTTCGCCCACATGATGCGCGTGTTCTTCACCGGCGCGTTCCGTCGCCCGCGTGAGGCCAACTGGCTCATCGGTGTCACCCTCGTGCTGCTGGGCATGATCGAGGGCTTCATGGGTTACTCCCTGCCGGACGACCTGCTCTCCGGCGTCGGCCTGCGAATCATGTCCGCCATCATCTTGGGCCTGCCGATCATCGGCACCTGGATTCACTGGGCTATCTTCGGCGGCGACTTCCCGTCGGACCTGATGCTGGACCGCTTCTACATCCTCCACGTGCTGATCCTGCCGGGCATCATCCTCGCCCTGGTTGCAGCTCACCTCGCACTTGTCTGGTTCCAGAAGCACACCCAGTTCCCGGGCCCGGGCCGCACCGAGAACAACGTTGTCGGCGTGCGCATCATGCCGGTGTTCGCCACCGAGGCAATCGGCTACATGATGGTCGTGTTCGCGGTCCTGGCCGCAATGGCTGGTCTGACCACAATCAACGGCATCTGGAACATCGGACCGTACAACCCGTCGCAGGTCTCCTCAGGTTCCCAGCCGGACATCTACATGCTGTGGACTGACGGCGCTGCCCGTGTCATGCCGGCGTGGGAGCTCTACCTGGGCAACTACACCATCCCGGGTGCATTCTGGGTGGCACTGCTCTGTGGCCTGATGGTTGTCCTGCTGATCACCTACCCGTTCATCGAGCAGAAGGTCACCGGCGACACCGCCCACCACAACCTGCTGCAGCGTCCGCGTGACGTTCCTGTACGTACCGGTGTCGGCGTCATGGGCCTGACCTTCTTCCTGCTGCTGACAATCTCCGGTGGTAACGACCACGTGGCGCACTTCTTCGAGATCTCGCTCAACGCGATGACCTGGGTCGGCCGCATCGGCCTGATCGTGCTGCCGCCGCTGGCCTTCTTCATCACGTACCGCCTATGCATCGGTCTGCAGCGCTCCGACCGTGAGGTACTGGAGCACGGCATCGAGACCGGCGTGATCAAGCGCCTGCCTAACGGTGCGTTCGTGGAGATCCACCAGCCGCTGGGTCCGGTGGACGAGCACGGCCACCCGGTGCCGCTGGACTACGCCGGCGCCCGCGTGCCGAAGCAGATGAACCAGCTCGGCTTCGCGGACTCCGACACCATCGGCAAGTTCTCCCCGGCAGAGCTCGGTGTCACCGAGCGTGTGCGCGACGCAGAGGAGCAGAAGCACCACGAGGCCGTCGAGACGCTGCGCGCGCTCGAGGCCACGAAGGACCGCTCCGACCGCGACGCCACCAACGAGAACGCGGAGTAGATATAACGCCTTAGCGGTCGCGATTTAGCCCCTTTCCCGGCTTCGGGGAAGGGGCTTTTTCTTGATTACAAACCCGTAAACAAGGGCATGTGACAAAGACCACAGAGATTTTCAGGTTGTGGCAGCGTGCAAGTTGCGGGCGCCGGTATGTTCGGCGTCGTGACGGTGTGAACATGCAGCGCAATATGGGTAAATGGGGCATTTTGGGGTGACTGAGTGTCAGATGAAAAAAGCTGAGATGCGGACGCGTCACACGCATTTTTTCTTGGTAACGGAACTGTAACGGCGTGGCGGGTGGACACCGTTGTTGCCGTTTCGTAACCTGTTCGAGACATTGCGACAACAGCCGTTGGCAGCATGTACCGAAAAACAACATATGAGCCGTAACCCGAAGCGGCGATCCGCACCCGCGGAACGCGCGCCACGGGGACCGGGGAACCAAAGGGGAGTCAAATGCTTCCTTGGGGCGCAGGGCCATTTCTCAGCACCCCGCCCGACAGCTAACCCGGTTGGCGAAGAGAAGATATGGAGAAAACTATCGTGGCAAAGCACCGTCGCCAGAACAACACCGCAGCACGCGCAGCAGCGGCTACCGTAGCCGTCGCAGCAGGCGCTGCACTGGTCGCGCCGGCCGCATCCTCCGCAGCAGAGGTCCGTGTTCCCACCACTCCGGTTTCCGCCCAGGTTCCGGGCATTGAGAATGTCCCGGGTATCACTTCCATTCCGGGCATCGACGCCTGGATCCCGTCGCTCGCAGGTGCACCTGCAAGCGGCAACGTTCAGAACGCTATCGCTTCCGTGAAGGCAATGCCGGGCGTCGCTAACGTTCCGGGATTCAGCCAGTTCCTCGCAAACGTTGAGCAGCAGGTCCGCCCGGCAGCTCCGGCTCCGGCTCCGGTCCAGCAGACCTACTCCGCACCGGTTGCCGCTCCAGCGCCGGCTCCGGAGCCGTCCGCTGGCGAGCGCATCGTTTCCATCGCGCAGTCCAAGATCGGCTCCCCGTACGTCTACGGCGCTGCCGGCCCGAACGCCTTCGACTGCTCCGGCTTCACCTCCTGGGTTTACGCTCAGGCTGGCAAGTCCATTCCGCGTACCTCCCAGGCTCAGGCCGCCGCCGGCCAGCAGGTCGCTCTGAGCGATATTCAGCCGGGTGACATCGTTGCCTACTACGGTGGCGCGTCCCACGTCGCTATCTACGCCGGCAACGGCCAGATCATCGACGCACTGAACTCCGGTATCCCTGTCGGCTACCGCGATCTGCACATGATGCCGATCCACTCTGTGGTCCGCTTCTAACAGCAGACTTTTTGCCCCGTCCCGCATCACGCGGACGGGGCATTTTTTCTCTTTTACCTCAGTGATCACTCAAATCACACGTTGAGCATTTTGCTTGGCTGCGGCCTCCGGAGCAGCTATAGTTTGTTCGGTCTCGCCGAAATCTAAAGAGGTGTCCAACGTGGGTAAACACTCGCTGCACTCCAACCGCCCCCGCGCTGTTTTTGCGGCCGCCGTCGCTGGTGCCGTCATCGCCACAACGGTGGCTCCCATTGCGCACGCGGACGACGTTGACGCGTTGATTGAGGAAATGGAGTCCGTCTCCCACGACGCTACGGCGAAATCAGAGGAGATCAAGGAACTGGAAGACGAGATCGCCCAGTCCGAGGCGAAGCTGCGGTCGGCGAATGCGCGCGCGGCTGAGGCCAAGTCGCAGCTGGAGTCTCTGCGCGGCGTCTCCGATGCGCAGCGCAAGAATGTCGGCGACATCGCGCAGTCCCGCTACCGCATCCCGAAGTCCGACGCTATTTTGACCACCCTGGATTCCGGCAACCCGCAGGAGGCGATCGACCGCTCGGCATACCTGGCTGCTCTCGGGCGCAACTCGCAGCGTGCGCTGACGGAGCTGGAGGACGCCAACCGTGCTGCCGGCGAGCGCGCAAGCGTGGCCAGCATGGCGGTGGCTGAGGCGCAGCACGCCCGCAACGAGCTGGACGGCAAGCGCAAGCAGCTCGAGGGGGAGCGCGAGGAGCTCGAGCTGCGCGTCGCCGACATCGAGCGCCGCGTGGACAGCCTGAGCGAGGCGGACCGCCAGCGTTGGATGAACAAGGACAACCCGGTGGACTCCGCGTCCCTTCCGGGCGTGGACTCCGGCATCGTCGGCGCTGCCATGGCGCAGTTGGGCAAGCCGTACGGCTGGGGCTCTGCCGGCCCGGACGCGTTCGACTGCTCGGGTCTGATGGTGTGGGCCTACGCCCAAAACGGCATTGGCATCCCGCGCACCTCGCAGGCGCAGCTCGCAGGCGGCACCCCGGTGTCCATGGACGCCCTGCAGCCCGGCGACATCATCGGCTACTACCCGGGTGTGACGCACGTCGGCATGTACGTCGGCAACGGCATGGTGGTCCATTCCTCGGACTACGGCATCCCGATCCAGGTGGTGCCGCTGAACTCCATGCCGGTCCAAGGTGCAGTCCGCTATTAGGACGCTGCTGGTCACCAACGACTTCCCGCCCACCGTGGGCGGGATTCAGTCGTATCTGCGGGACTTCGCCGCCGAGCTTGCAAACCGTGTGGGCCCGGAAAACCTCGTGGTGTTCGCCTCCACGCAGGACGCCGAGGCTGCACACCAGTGGGATGCCTCCGTGCCCTACACGGTCGTTCGCTGGCCGCGCCGCGTCATGCTTCCCACCCCGGCCACGGCGCGGGAGGTGCAGCGCCTGATCCGCGTGCACGGTATTGCAACGGTGTGGTTCGGTGCCGCGGCACCGCTGGCGCTGATGGGCGCAGCCGCGAAGCGCGCGGGAGCCACCAACGTCATCGCCACCACTCACGGCCACGAAGTCGGCTGGGGCATGCTGCCCGTCGCCCGCCGGGTCTTGAGCATCATCGGCCACAGCGCTGACACTGTCACCTACATCTCCGACTACACCCGGTGTCGGCTGACGGCACTCGGCACTCGACCCCGGTTTGTGGCGTTGCCGTCCGGCGTCGACACCGAGTTCTTCCGCCCCGCCAGCGCGTCTCAGCGCGCCGCCACTCGCCAGAGTCTCGGGGTCGGCGACGACCCGCTGGTGGTCTGCTCCTCGCGGCTGGTGGCCAGGAAAGGGCAAGATGTGCTGATTCGGGGATGGCCGGAGGTTCGTCGACAGGCAAAAGGCGCCCGGTTGGTCATCGTCGGCTCCGGGCCGTACGGGCGGAAGTTGCGGGCGATGGCGGGCGAGGGCGTCGCATTCACGGGCGCGGTGCCGGGGGAGCGGTTGCGCGACATCGTCGCGGCCGCGGACGTGTTCGCCATGCCCGCGCGCACCCGCCTGGGCGGTCTCGACGTCGAGGGCTTGGGCATCGTCTACCTGGAGGCGCAGGCGTGCGGCGTGCCCGTCGTCGCGGGCGAGTCCGGTGGCGCGCCCGAGACAGTCACCGCGGAAACTGGGGTGGTGGTTGACGGCAGCGACGCCGGTGCCGTCGCCAGGGCGATTTCGCAGCTGCTTCTCGACGACCAAAGGCGCACACTCATGGGCCGCGCCGGACGCGCGCATGTGTCCGAGCACTTCTCCTGGGACGTGCTCGGGGCGCGGCTGGCTGCGCTATGCGGCGCTGAAACGCGGCGGGACTAGACTGCGTTTCCATGGTTGCTCACTCACCGATGACCGTCGGATTCGACATTGGCGGCACGAACGCACGCGCAGCAGTGGTGGACGTTGACGGGGTGATCGTCGATTCGATCGGCACCCATACGCCGCATGACACGGAGGGGCTTACCCGCACGATCGTGAAGATGGTCGACGAGCTGCGCGCATCCCACGACATCGGTGCAGTAGGTGTGGCCGTGGCGGGATTTTTGGACCCGGACTGCGAGATCGTGCGCTTCGCGCCGCACCTGGCCTGGCGCGACGACCAACCTGTGCGCCGTGATCTCGAGCAGGCGCTGGGCCTGCCGGTTCGCCTGGAGCACGACGCGAACTCCGCGGCCTGGGGCGAGTACCGCTACGGCGCGGGCCGCGAGCTGGATACCTGGGTGTTCTTTGCCGTCGGCACCGGTATCGGTGCGACACTGATGCACCACGGTGAGATCTACCGCGGCGCGTTCGGTACCGCGCCCGAGTTCGGCCACATCACCGTCGTGCCCGGCGGACGTGTGTGCTCCTGCGGCAAGCAGGGGTGCTTGGAACGCTACGCCTCGGGCACGTCGCTGGTGGACTGTGCGATTGAAATCGCCACCAAGGGGAGTTTTCGGGATTCGGTGGTGTACCGGGCGGTCGTCGAGAAGCGAGCGAGCGGACACGACATCATGGCCGCAGCCCGCGCCGGCGACCCCCTGGGGCAAGCCGCCCTGGACAGCTTCTCCACCTGGCTGGGCCGAGGGCTAGCAATCGTCGCCGATGTGCTGGACCCCGCGCACATCGTCCTCGGCGGCGGTGTGAGCGAAGACGCGGACCTGTACCTGGACGACGCCCGCGCGTCCATGGCCGCCAACATCGTCGGAGCCGGATACCGCCCGCAACCGGAGATCCTGTGCGCTGAGCTGGGGTCCCGGGCGGGTATGATCGGGGTCGCTGATCTGGCCCGTGAACTGCTGTAGAAGGCGAGTAAACGATGAACAACAAGTGGTATTCCCTGTTCAAGGTTCTTCTCGGGCCGCCGCTGCTGGTGTGGAACCGACCCACCATCGAGGGCGCGGAGAACATCCCCAGTGAAGGCGCCGCGATTTTGGCGTCCAACCACCAGGCCGTGCTGGACTCGTTCTACCTGCCGCTGATGGTGCGGCGCCAAATCGCCTTCCCCGCGAAGAAGGAGTACTTCACCGGTACGGGTCTGTCCGGGCGCATCCAGAAATTCTTCTTCTCCTCGGTCGGCCAAATTCCCGTGGACCGCGGCGCCAAGGACGCCGGCGCCGCGATGCAGACCGCGGCGGAAAGCGTGCTGGACAAAGGCGACCTGTTCGGCATCTACCCGGAGGGCACCCGCTCCCCGGACGGGCGCGTGTACAAGGGCCGCACCGGCATGGCGCGCGTGGCCATGGCCACCGGCGCACCGATCGTGCTCATCGGCATGATCGGCTCCGGTAAAGCGAACCCGATTGGCACGACAGTCCCGCGGCCGGTGAAGGTGCGCATCAAGGTTTCTGAGCAGATCCACCCGCACGCCTGGGCCGCCGAAAACGGCTTCGACCCCGACTCGCGCGAGGTAATGCGCCCGTTCACGGATTACTGCATGCGCCGCCTCGCGGACATGGTGGGGGAGGACTATGTGGATGTCTACGCCTCGGACGTGAAAAAGTCCTTGGCTGAGACGGGGGAGTACCCGGAGGAGGCACGCCCGTGAATAAACCACTGATTATCCGTTTTGCGCTGGTGGCGGTTGTGGTGGCGATCTACCTGGTCGCCTCCGAGGCCGGCTGGTACCCGAAGCTGGCCGGGCCTCTTGCCGTGCTGGCGGTGGCCGCGGTGATGTTTTGGCCCCGCCGCGGCGGCGGGCCGAAGGGGCCGTCGAGACGCGAGCTTCTCGACGACATCCGGTCGGAGCAGCGCAAGTAGATGCGGTATTTCTACGACACTGAATTTATCGAGGACGGCTCCACCATCGAGCTCGTCTCCATCGGCATCGTCGCCGAAGACGGACGCGAATATTACGCCGTGAGCACGGAGTTCAACGCCTCCAACGCCAACGAATGGGTGCGGGAGAACGTGCTGAACAAGCTGCCGCGCGCCTCGCACTCGGCGTGGAAGCCGCTGCAGCAGATTCGCGACGAGGCCCACGAGTTCCTCACCGCCGGCCGCGGCAAGCCGGAGCTGTGGGCCTGGGTCGGCGCCTACGATCACGTCGTGTTCGCCCAGCTCTGGGGCGATATGGCCGGCTTGCCAAAGGACCTGCCGCGCTACACGCGCGAGCTCAAGCAGTATTGGCAGATGGCGGGGCGCCCGCGTCTGCCCAAGGTGCCGGACGGCAACCACGACGCGCTCGTGGATGCGCGCCACAACCTGCGTAAATTCCGCGTGTGCATGGAGGCATTGCCTATCGACGCCTCCGGCTCCGTGTCCAAACAGTGAGATACGTTCTTCGTATATTGGGAAATTGCAGGTGAAAACGGTTGTAGTGCGAGGGGATTCGTGCTACTACTAAATGGGTGAGTTGGACAATCGACATCCCTAAAGACGTACTGCCGGACCTGCCCCCGCTGCCGGGCGACCTGAATGAGCAGTTCCAGGACGCACTCTCCCGCGACGCGAAGCAGCAACCCTCCTGGGACCCCAACCAGGCGCAGTATGTGCGCAAGATCCTCGAGTCTGTGCCGCCTGTTGTGCTCGGCCCCGAGGTGGAGGAGCTGAAGACCCAACTAGCGGACGTCGCCAACGGCAAGGCGTTCATGCTGCAGGGCGGCGATTGCGCAGAGACCTTCGAGTCCAACACCGAGCCCCACATCCGCGCCAACGTTCGCACCCTGCTGCAGATGGCCGCGGTGCTGACCTACGGCGCGTCGATGCCGGTGGTGAAACTGGCCCGCATCGCCGGCCAGTACGCCAAGCCGCGCTCCTCAGACCTGGACGCCAACGGCCTGCCCAACTACCGCGGGGACATCGTCAACGGCGTTGAGCCCACCGAGGAGGCCCGCCGTCACGACCCGGCCCGCATGGTCCGCGCCTACGCCAACTCCTCCGCGGCGATGAACCTGGTCCGCGCCCTGACCGCGTCCGGCACCGCCGACCTGCACAACATCAACGACTGGAACCGCGAGTTCGTGACCAACTCCCCAGCGGGGGCTCGCTACGAAGCGCTCGGCCGCGAGATCTCCCGGTCTCTGGCCTTCATGGACGCCTGCGGCGTGCGCGACGACAACCTGCGCACCTCCAACGTCTACGCCTCCCACGAGGCGCTGCTGGTGGACTACGAGCGCGCCATGCTGCGCCTGGCTACCGACTCCAACGGCGACACCAGGCTCTACGACCTGTCCGCCCACCAGCTCTGGATCGGCGAGCGCACCCGCGGCATCGACGACTTCCACGTCAACTTCGCCGCCCTGATCTCTAATCCGATTGGCATCAAGCTCGGCCCGACCACCACGCCCGAGGAGGCCGTCGCCTACGCCGATAAGCTCGATCCGGAACGCGTGCCGGGCCGGTTGACCATGGTTATCCGCATGGGCCAGGACAAGGTCCGCGAGGTGCTACCGGGCATCGTCAAGGCCGTCGAGGCTTCCGGCCACAAAGTGGTCTGGCAGTCCGACCCGATGCACGGCAACACCTTCACCTCCTCGAACGGCTACAAGACCCGCCACTTCGACAAAATCATCGACGAGGTGCAGGGCTTCTTCGAGGTCCACCGCGAACTGGGCACCCACCCGGGCGGCATCCACATCGAGCTCACCGGCGAGAACGTCACCGAATGCCTCGGTGGTGCCCAGGACATCACCGATGTCGACCTGCCGGGCCGCTACGAGTCTGCCTGCGACCCCCGACTCAACACCGAGCAGGCCCTCGAGCTGTCCTTCCTTGTCGCGGAGATGCTGCGCTATTAGTTGTTGACGGCGCCCGCGGCGTCGTCTTCCATTCGTGCGGGTCGCTTGCGGTCTCTGCATTGCGGACAATTCAGCTGGGGCCAATAATTGGTCCACACCCAGTAACACTATGCAGCTGCATAGTGGTTGGGTGGCCGCTCTCGCAAAAGTTGACATTTTGCCGAGTTTGGCGTTCCGCGATCTGCGGAAATGTCAGGCGGTCGTCAGATCTTACGAGAAGCCGAGGTTCCCGGGCCGAAGGGGCGCTTGCGGACTTCACTTTGTGGACAATTCAGCTGGCACCAATAATTGGTTCGTACCCAGTAGCACTATGCAGCTGCATAGTGGTTGGGTGCTTGTCGCGGGGTCCGCATTGCGGACTGATTGGTGGGTGCCAATAGTTGGTCTACACCTAAGGAATTTGTTGTGAAAGAAAGAACGATCATTCCGGGAATACTTTTTGGAATTGTCTTGGGCATCGCAACCCTTTACGGCGGAGTGCTCCTGTCCACATGGCTTCCAATACCTTTCGTCTTCTATGGGCTACCTCTACCTTCATTGGTGGCGTTGGGTGTATTAGCCATGTCTGTCTACATGTTGAAAAAGGATCGGCTTAGCGACCGATCATGGCGTGCTTTTGCCTTCACATTCGCCGCGGCTTTCGTCGTAACAGCGTTCTTATGGGTGAGCACCATTTCTGGCTATGGAAACTTCGCATAGCCTATAGATATGGAGTCGCTGTAAGGCCAATTACAGTTAGCCCCCTCTAGATTTCGCCTTCGAAGCCGCGACACGTACTATCGCATCGCGATTAAGTCCCCGTGTCCACTTTCCGGGGTTCGGGCCCGTTCCCGGGCCGAAGGGGCGCTTGCGGTCTCCGCATTGCGGACAATTCAGCTGGCACCAATAGTTGGTCCGCACCCATTAACACTATGTAGCTGCATAGTGGAAGTCGCCCGGCTATGCCTGGGGCACGATGATCTCGGGGATTTCGCCGTACATGCCGGAGCCGAACCACCAAGCCCCCAGCGCCACGGCGATGATCGCGATTATCACGAACACGGTGTAAAGAGCCACGGCGAATGGGGAACGG
The DNA here is from genome assembly GCF_030408355.1 of Corynebacterium afermentans subsp. afermentans. Taxonomy (NCBI): domain Bacteria; kingdom Bacillati; phylum Actinomycetota; class Actinomycetes; order Mycobacteriales; family Corynebacteriaceae; genus Corynebacterium; species Corynebacterium afermentans. The sequence continues at coordinate 1,602,475 of NZ_CP046606.1, read as the reverse complement.
TTCGACACTGGCTTAACGACGGGACGCTGGGAAGCGGGCTCGCGGGTGGAAGGAACATCCGGGTTGTTGGGCGAGATCTGCCTCGGAGCAGGTCTCTGAACAGGTGTGGGACCTGCGGCCGGGCCAGGTACGGGACCAGCCGCGGGCCATTGGCCGCGCGCCGGGCCGGGTGCTGGCTGGGCGGGCCTGGCGGGAGAGGGGGAGACGCGGGTGGGGGCGTCGTCGCCGGGGAAAAGGCGCTGGTGGGCGGCGCTCTGAGTGCCCGGAGCACTCGGGGTACCGCTAGCACCGCCAACCCCTGCAGCCAGCCCAAAATTGGTCGGGTGTTCGGCGGCTCGGTGCGCGGCAGAGTTGCGTGGGGCGGGCACGGTGTAGGCGGGCAGTCGCAGCTCGCTGGCCACGTCGTCCAGCGCCGCCAAAAATTCTGCGGCGTCGTGGAACCTGTCTTGCGGGTTGCGGGCGGTGGCGGTGGCCACGAGCTCGTCGAAAAGCTTTGGCACCCCCGCGATCAGCGACGACGGCGCGGGCACATCGGAACGCAACCGGGCGTACGCGTGGGCCAGGGGAGTATCGCCGCCGAAGGGGGTGCGGCCGGTGAGTAGCTCGAAGAGCACGATGCCGGCGGAGTAGACGTCGGAGGCTGCGGTCAGTGCGCCGCCGTCGACTTGTTCGGGCGAGAGGTAGGCGACGGTGCCGACGATTTGGTCGGTGGATTGGGTGGTTTCGGCGGCGGCGCGCACGAGGCCGAAGTCGGAGAGTTTGACGCGGCTGGAGGCGTCGATGAGTACGTTGTCCGGTTTGATGTCGCGGTGGACCATGCCTTTCGCGTGCGCGACAGCGAGGCCGGTGAGCATGCCGCGCATCACGGACGCGGCGGCGTGCGGGGGCATGGGGCCGCGTTCGGCGAGTAGTTCGCGCAGGGTGCCGCCGGTGATCAGTTCCATGATCAAAAATACTTCCCCGCCGGATGCGGAGAAGTCGTAGACGTTGACTAGGTTTGGGTGGCTGAGCTGGGCCATTGCGCGTGCTTCGCGGCGGAAGCGTTCGCGGAAAACTTCGTCGTGCACGTATTGCTCGAGCATGACTTTCGCCGCCACTTCGCGCCCGAGGCGTGCGTCGACGCAGCGGTAGACGGTTGCCATGCCACCGCGTGCGATTGGGCGGTCGACAACGTAACGCCCGTCCAGAGTCGTGCCTGCGCGCAAGGTTGCCATGTGCACCAGAGTAGAATCGCGGACCGTGAGCGCACAAACGAATCTTGAGCCATTGCTTATCGACGAAACCCTGCTGCCGTTCCCGGATGTCGCCGAGAGGCTGGGCGTGCCGGTGACCAAGGTGCACGACTACATCGGCGCGAAGAAGCTGGTGCACTATGTCCAGGACGGCAAGAAGGTCGTGCCGGCGCGCCTGCTCGGCGAGGACGGCTTGAGCAAGTTCGTCTCCGGCGCGATCACCGTGCTTTCCGACGGCGGCTACGACGCCGACGAGATCCTCGCGTTCCTGTTCACGCCGGATGAGTCTCTGCCGGGGCGTCCTGTGGACGCGCTGCACGGCCAAAAGGCGCGCGAAGTGATCCGCCGCGCGCAGGCGATGGCGTTTTAGGCGGATCCCGGAACAGCCACTCCACCGCCACCACGGCGGCGATCGCCGCGAGGGCGAGAAACCACATGTCGTAGAGGCGGTGGTTGCCGCTGCCCTTGAACGCCAGTGCCACGACTATCGACGCCCCGACGGTCACCCGCACCACCCAAGCCGGCGGCTTAAACGTGCCAGCCAGCGAGATGACGGAGGCGTAGTACCAGGGCAGCGTCACCGCGTTGGTGGCAAACGCCACGGCGTAGGCGGCGGTGGTACCGGCGACGGCGCGGCGTTCGTAGTCCTCGCCGCGGCGGGGGCGGAAGATCCACCACACGACAGCCAGGCCCACGAGCATGAGCGCGGAGAAGATCGTGCGGGTCCAGGTGAGGGCGGTGTTGTAGCGGAACGTGTCGTCGAAAAGCTGGAGCACCGGCGTGATGAGTTCGGCGGCGAGGGTGGGGCCGGCGAGCGGATTGATCACCTTCGAGTTGCCGGTGATCTCTTCGAGCCACCCCCAGGTGGTGCCGGACGCCCATGTGACCAGCTGGATCACCGCGACGTTGACGGCGAGCGCCCACGCGCCGCAGGCCACAAGCATGCCGGCGGCGCCGAGGGTGGTTGCGCTGCGGCGCTTGACCATCAGCCACACCACGAACGGCAGGGCCACCGCCGCGGTGGCTTTCAGCGACACCGCCAGCGCGATCAGCGCGATGCCGGGGGTGCACCAGCGGCTGCGCAGGCACCACAACAGCCCCACGCTGACCAGACCGACCATGACGGCCTCGTTGTGCATGCCGCCGATGAGGTGCAGCAGCATCACCGGGTTGGCCGCGCCCAGCCACAAAGCGAGCGCGGGGTCGCCGCCGACTTGCTTGGCAATGCGCGGCAGGGCCCACATGATCAGCGCGAACCCGGCCAACGAGAACAGCCGGTAGACCACCAGGCCTAACGTGACGTTCTCGCCGACCAGCCACGTCACTGCCTTGCCCATACCAAGGTGGAGCGGCCCGTACGGGGTGGTGGTGTTGCGCCAGTCGTGGGAGACCTCCCATAGGTACGGGCCCGGGTTGACGGCGGCGCCTTCGGAATAGGGGTCGTAGCCGTCGCGAAGCATCGCGCCCTGCATGAGGTATGAGTACACGTCGCGCGACAGGATCGGCGCAGACACCGCGAGGATGCCCGCCCACCAGCACACGCTGCGGCGCACCTGCGCCAGGCCGGGGCGGGTCTTCCACAGCAGCACCCACGCCAGTACCAGGCCGAAAATGCCGGCGGTGAGCAGCAAGTCCATCAGCGCGCGGCCGTGGCCGTAGGACAGGTGCTCGAGGCCGGCGGCGCGCAGCAGGCCGCCGCGGTAGCGGGTCGCGCCGGCGCCGAAGGACCCCACGGCAATCAGCGCGCAGGCGGCTACGCCCAAACTCTGCGGACGCATCACATCCGCCGGTCGGTGGCCTTGTGCGCGAGCCCGGTGAGCGCTTCCACGGTGGCGTCGTCGATGCCAGCGCCGTCCAAAAAGCCCAGGCCGGAGGCGGTGAGTTCTTCAATGCGCGCCTCCACCGCGTCTTCTGCGCCGCTGGAGCGAATGAGCTCTGCTAATCGACGCAGCTCCGCCTCATCCTCCGTATTCCCAATCCCGTCGCGCAGTTCCTGCGCGGCGGCCGGGTTGGCTTGGTCGAGCAGCTCAAGGGCGGTAGCGAACAGCTCCGTGCGCTTGCCCTCACGGATGTCGTCGCCTGCTGGTTTGCCGGTGACCGCTGGGTCGCCGAACACGCCGAGCAGGTCGTCCCGGAGCTGGAAGGCGATGCCGATGTCACGGCCGTAGCCGCGGAATGCGCGGATTAGCGGCTCGCCCGCACCCGCAAGCGCCGCACCCAGGTGGAGTGGGCGCTCGATCGTGTAGGCCGCGGTTTTGAACCGGTTGACGCGATTGGCCATCTCCACCGACTCACTGCCCAGGCTTTCAAGCATGGTGTCCAGCAACTGGCCGCCGATGACCTCGGTGCGCATGCCCACCCACGGCTCCGCGGCGCGAGCGAGCGCGTCCTGGGAGACGCCGGAGTAGCGCCACATGTCTTCGGCCCAGGCAAGGGCGAGGTCGCCGAGCAAAATCGCGGCGTTTATGCCGTACTCCTCTGCGGAGCCGAGCAGGCCCTCGCTGCGGTGCTCCGCCTCGATCGCGCGGTGCACCGTGGGGTTGCCGCGCCGGGTGTCGGAGGCGTCGATGATGTCGTCGTGCACCAGCGCACACGCCTGAATCAGCTCCAGCGAGCTCACCGCACGAAGCACCGCCTCGGGGTCCTCGGTGCCGTGTAAGCCACCCGCGCCGACGAAGCCTGCCCAGCCGTAGGTGGGGCGCACACGCTTGCCGCCGCCGAGGACGAAGCGCCGCAGGTGGCTGACCGCCTGGGCGACAGGCTCACCAATGGTCTCGATAGCAGCTGCGCGCTCGTTGAAAAACGCTTCCAGGTGCTGACCTACCTGTGCCGGTACGTCCTTGAGCCCAAGATCTGTCACGCCCACGCTCCTTGTGCCTGAAATCTTTCCTCTTCCCGCAACACTACTCAGTGCGGTTGGGCAGTTCGAGGGCGAGGATGGCGAAAGGGCGTTTATCCCCCTCGTAGAGAAAATTGCGCGCCACGTCCGTGAACCCGAATTTGCGGTAGAGAGCGAAAGCGTTGTTCGCCTCGCCTGCAATTTCCGGCGTGGACAGCAGCGCCCAGCGTGTCGGTGCCTCCCGTAGCAGTTCCGTGAGCAGGCGGGAGCCCAGGCCCTTGCCTTGCAGTGCGGGGGAGACGTGCACCTCGGCGACTTCGAAGTAACTGCGCAGCATGTCCCGGTCCTGGTCTGTGATCCCGCCGTTGGCGTGCATCGCGCGCACGAGCTGACGGTCCCACCAGCGCTCGCGGGTGCCGATGAAGCCGTAGGCGATGCCCACGACTTGGCCTGTATCGATCGCTGCGACCGCGGTGAATCCGGGGGAGCGCACCTCGCCCTTCCACACCTGGATGCGTTGTCGGCGCATGGTCCTCGGGTACCCCATGGCCTCTATATAGATGTCTACGAGTGTTGGGGTGAGCATGAGGAACTCGGCTGCCGTGAGGCGCTGGATGGTTGCAGTCACCCCTCTATGGAATCACTTGCGGGTGCTCGGCGTGGAAAGAACCCACAGATTGATTCGAACGAGTGTTCCCATGGGCGTCGGGTGGTGTCGAACGGGTGTTTTAGGGTGACCCCATCACTTAGACAAAAGCGATGTTTCCGCAGGAGGACACAATGATGGGAAGCGTAGTTTCAGCAACAACCGGCGCAGTGTACGGGCGGGGCGCGCGTGTAAGTAAGGCCGACCAATTCCTGGCGGCCGCCGAGGAACTGATTGGTCTGGCGCACGATGACTTCGAGGCGGGCCGCCACGACGTGGCAATGGAAAACGCTTATCGTGCGGCGCTGCGGGTTGCCGGGGCGCGTAATGTGAGCTCGCCGATCGTGCGCAAGCGCAAGCGCCTTCCCACAAGCGCGTGGGACAAACTGGCGCTCACGGGTGAGGATGGGGCGCATTGGGCCACTGTGTTCAAGCGCTATTCGACGCAACGCGGCAGGGTGGCGTCCGGCATTGAAACTGATCCAGGTGCGGCTGTGGTGCACCGGCTGCTCTCGGATGCGGAGGAGTTCTATCTGTCTACCCGGGCAGGGGAGATGCCGATGGTCGCTTAACGGGATGGATGTGGGGCACGGGAACAATCTGCGTACCATGGCCGTTATACGGATAATGTCAGTCCGCCATCGGTATCTGGAGAGTGAGCAGTGTCTCTATCTGAGCAGGAAATGCGGGCGTTGCGCGAAATTGAGCAGTCTCTCTTCGCGGACGACCCGAAGTTCGGCAGCAGTGTCGTGACTGAATCTGGCTTCGGTTCCGCACCCAAGACCGGCCAATTGACCATGCGCAGCGTCGCGCTGATTGTCTTAGGTCTCGTGCTGCTGCTCGGCGGCGTAGCACTGGCGAGCCTGAGCACCTGGACGATTGTGCTGAGCATCATCGGCTTCGCCGTCATGCTCTTCGGCGGCATCATGGCCCTGCGTACTCCGACGCACCAGCCGTCCTCGTCTGCCCGTGCGTCGCGGCCAGCGAAGCCGCGCACCCAGCGCAGCGCAAGCATGGAGGAGAGCTTCCGTCGGCGCTTTGAGGACCGTCAGTAAGGTTTAAGCTTCGCACACAGACAACGCCTTTCCGTTAGAGCGGGAAGGCGTTTTTTCGTGCTTTCCCTAAATCCCCCACTTCTCCCCACTGGCGCCCCATATGCGTCGAAAGTGGGGAATCAGCGTCTCATTTAGCGCGTGATGTGTGGGGATAACGATGTTTTAAGTGGCATGTGTGAGTGATGGTGTGCGACATTACGGGTAAACTCCCCACAGCGAAAAGTATCCTTTGAACTGCGACAACAGGACACGCCAGAACAAATAATCGCCGAGGTGTGGCGTTTGTGGGGGAAAGTGGGTTAAAGTGGGGCCCAGCGGAGTGACGTGGTGCGCATCTTGACTACGTGCGCGGTACGGAACGAAGCCGAGAAAATTTCACAGCCAACGTCTGAAAGCGAAGGAAGGTAGGTCGCCGGATGTTTCTGGGAACCTACACTCCCAAGCTCGACGACAAAGGTCGCTTAACGCTCCCCGCGAAGTTCCGTGAGGACCTCGCGGACGGGCTGATGGTGACCAAGGGGCAGGATCACTCGTTAGCGGTCTACCCGCGCGATGAGTTCGCCGGCCGCGCCCGCAAGGCCGCAGCGGCATCCCGCACAAACCCCAAGGCGCGCGCATTTATCCGCAACCTGGCCGCCAGCGCGGATGAGCAAACGCCCGACGGGTCTGGGCGAATCACCCTGTCTCCGGCGCACCGCGATTACGCGAACCTTTCCAAGGAGTGCGTGGTCATCGGTTCGGTGGATTTTCTCGAGATCTGGGACCTCGAGTCCTGGAACAAGTATCAAGAAGAGACTGAAGCCGCGTTCTCCGCGGCGGATGACGACGACATTCTCTCCGGTCTGCTGTAGGGCTGACTACCCGGCAGCAGGCATCGACTACGGAGAGCGTGTACGGACTCTGTCCGGGGCGAGAAGCGTTCTGGTGTACTTCCCCGACATCAGAACAGCCGCCCCGGGCAGGGCCCTATGCGCTCCCCGCGCTGATAACGCTTACACACCGCACGAGCTAGGGACACTACGAGGGACACGGAGGGCATGGCATGGCGGACTTCACGCTCGCTGACGACCCGCACGGTCACGTCCCCGTCATGCGCGACCGCATGGCTGAACTGCTCGCGCCCAGCGTCGAGGCGTTCGGGGCAAATGCAGTGCTTATCGACGGCACGCTCGGCGCCGGAGGCCACACAGAGCACTTCCTCAACGTGTTCCCGAACGCCCGCGTGATCGGTGTGGACAGGGATCCGAACGCGTTGCGTCAGGCGTCGGAACGTTTGGCGCCTTTCAAAGATCGCTTCACCGCAGTGCAGTCCCGCTTCGACCATGTCGACGAGGTGGTGGCGAACAACACCGGCGAGATCTTCGACACCGCCCGCGAGCACGGCATCGCGGGCGCCTTGTTCGACCTAGGGGTGTCCTCTATGCAGCTGGACCAGCAGGAACGTGGCTTTTCCTACCGCGGCGACGCCCCGCTGGATATGCGCATGGACCAAACGCAGGGCATTACCGCGGCCGAGGTGCTCAATACCTACAGCCACGGCGATCTGGCCCGGATTTTGAAGACGTATGGCGACGAACGTTTCGCCGGCAAGATCGCATCCGCCGTCATCGCAGAGCGTGACCGCGAGCCGTTCGACCGCGCCGCGCGTTTGGTGGAGCTGCTGTACGCCACCATCCCGGCGGCGACCCGCCGCACCGGCGGCCACCCCGCCAAGCGCACATTTCAGGCGCTGCGCATCGAGGTCAACCGCGAGCTCGAGGCGGTGGAAAACGTCGTGCCCGTGATCACCAACCTGCTTGGTGTCGGCGGGCGTGCGGTGTTCATGAGCTACCAGTCCCTGGAAGACAAGATTGTCAAAGCCGCGTTCAACGAGCTCACCACATCGAAGACCCCGGCTGGCCTGCCGATGGATCTGCCGGGCACCGAACCGGAGTTCCGTACCGTCACCCGCGGCGCGGAGAAGGCCCCGGCAGACGAAATCGAACGCAACCCCCGCGCCGCGCCCGTGAGGGTGCGTTGCATTGAAAAACTCAGCCCATCCCAACCCACCCTCTAAGCCCGACAAAGGACGGACACCATGGCCGCACGAGCAACGCGATCGGCAACGCTGACACGTAACCAGACCCGCACAGCCCGCCGCACCATGCCTGGCGTGAAGCCACATGTGGAGCACCCGCGGTCCCGCGGCCGTTTGGGGTCCAACCAGGTGGTGTCCGTCCGCGGACGCCGCGTGGCCACCACACGGGTGCGCTCGAAGTTCTCTTCGCTGTCCCAGATCGCGTTGCCGCTGCTGGTCATCGGCATCGCCGCGGCGATGATCCTCTCCGGCATCGCCACCACGCAGACCTTCGCAATCCAGAAGCTGCAGGCCAAGGAGCAGCAGCTGGTCGACGAGGTCGAGTCCCTCAACCGGGATCTGGAGGACCGCCGTTCCTCGGCAGCTCTTGCGCAGCGCGCGGATTCCATGGGCATGGTGCTCGCTGGCGAGCCGGGTGTTGTAGCGGTCAATGAAGAGGGCCACGCTGAGGAGCAGCGCCCGTATAACCCGGAGTCCGCCTCCAAGCTGGTGGACGTCAACGGCGATGGCCGCCCGGCTTCCCGCGCATCCTCCGACGACCGCGCGACGAAGGAGCTCGAGGATGCGCTGACGCAGCGCCCGGGCCGCACCGCGAACGCACCGCGCATTGACAGTCTTGCGCCGTACCAGGCAAACGTTGCGGCCCGGCCCTGACAGCTGGCGTGGCGCACCTAGGTATCTGCCCGGGGGCGGGGCATGATGGTTGTCGACGTTAACGGCGGGTACCAGTCAGTGGACAGGGAGGTGAGCAGTGCCACGCACTAGCGCGAATGCGCAGGTAAAGCCAGAGAAAAAGGGGACGAATCCTGCGCAGGCTTCACAGAAGCAGATTACGGGTAAGCGTGTGTACTGGCTCGGCATCGCTTTTTTGGCGGTGGCAGCCCTGCTCATTGGCCGCCTGTTCTGGGTGCAGGTGATTATCGGCGACGAACTACGTGAGCAAGCTAACGACCAGCGCAGCCGCACCTACGTGGACCGTGCGCGCCGTGGCGAGATCTTAGACCGCGACGGCAACAAGATGGCCTACACCATGCAAGCCCGCTCCCTGACCGTGTCCCCCGTGCAACTGCGCAGGGAGCTCAAAGAGCAGCAGGAACTGGAGATGCGTGTAGACGGGCTGTCCGCGGAGGAGATTGCAGCCCAGGTGGACGCACGCGTCGAGGACGTGCTGCGCACCATGGCGAACGAGATCCCGGGGATGATCGGCGACGGAGAAGTGGTGCGTGACGCCCCAGCGAACACCGCCACCGGCGATCCGACCACTAAGGTCGGCCAGGTCAGCGCCAAGGAGATCCTGGACAAGTTGCATGCGGACTCCAGCTACGAGGTGCTGGTGCGCAACGTCGACCCGGACGTGGCCGCAACCGTCGCGGAGGCATTCCACGGCATCGCGGCGGACCACCAGGACATCCGCCAGTACCCGAATGGCGCGGTCGGCGAGAACATCATTGGCAAGGTCTCCATGGACGGCCAGGGGCAGTTCGGCATGGAAGCCTCCCGCGACGCGGACCTGACAGGCATCGACGGCCGTTCCACCGAGGACGTGTCCGCGAACGGCCAGTCGATTCCGGGCTCGCTTCGCGACGTCGTTCCGGCCGTCGGCGGTGCGCAGATCGAGCTGACTATCGACCTGGACCTGCAGACCTACGTCCAGCAGACCCTGGAACAGGCCAAGGCCAACTCACTGGCGAAGGAAGCCCAGGCGGTGGTCCTGGACACCCACACGGGCGAAGTGCTGGCGATGGCCAACACCGACACGATCAACCCGAACGGCAACGTGGACCAGCAGGTGAAGCAGGGCAAGGACTTTGAAAACCCGAGCGTGTCGCACCCCTTCGAACCCGGCTCCGTGGCAAAGGTGATCACCGCAGCCGCGGCAATTGACCAGGGGCTGACCGACCCGTTCGAGGTGCACCAAGTCCCGGGCTCCATCGACATGGCGGGCATTACGGTGCGCGACGCGTGGGATCACGGCGTGGTGCCGTACACCACCGCGGGTATCTTCGGTAAGTCCTCCAACGTGGGCACGCTCCAGCTGGCCCAGCGCCTGGGGGAGGAGAGGTTTTGGGATTACCTGAACCGCTTCGGCATCGGCCAGGGCACCGGCATTGAGCTGCCCAACGAGTCCGCGGGCCTGCTTCCTGTGCTGGAACAGTGGTCCGGCGGCACGTTTGCCAACCTGCCCATCGGCCAGGGCATGAGCTGGACCACGCTGCAAATGGCCGGGGTGTTCCAGACCATCGCGAATGAGGGCGAGCGGATCGAGCCGCGCATCATCCACAAGATCACCGGCCCGGACGGCGAAGAGATCCCGCAGGAGGAACCGCAGCGCACCCGCGTGATCAGCGAGGAGGCCGCGCACACCACACTGGATATGTTCCGCGCCGCGTTCCAGGAGGACCCGGCAGGTGTCAACAACGGAACTGCCCAGGGCAACAATCTGGAGGGCTACCAGTTCTCCGGCAAGACCGGCACCGCACAGAAGGTCAATCCGGACACCGGCGCGTATTCCAACAGCGCCTACTGGATCACCTTCGCCGGTGTCGCACCCGCGGACGACCCGCGCTTCGTCGTCGCCATCATGCTGGACGAGCCACAGCGCGGCGTGCTCGAGGGCGGCAACGGTGGGCAGTCCGCAGCCCCGATTTTCAAGCAGATTTCGGGATGGTTGCTCAACCGTGAGAACGTGCCGCTGAGCCCGCCGGCGGAGCCGTACCCGTTGCAGGGCCAGTAGACAGATGGAGGTTTGAAAAACATGACAAGCTTGCAGCAACTCGCCGACATCGCTGGCGCGCGCATTGTTAACCCGCCGAGCTCGGATGCGCCGGTGACGTTCGTGGGCCTGGATTCGCAGAACGTCGAGCCCGGTGGCCTGTTCGCCGCGCTGCCCGGCACCCGGGTGCACGGCGCGACTTACGCGTTCGACTCCGCCGCGGGAGCCATACTTACCGACGAGGCCGGCCTGGCGATTATCCAGCAGACGGCCGACCACCGCCCGGTGCTAGTGGTCGATGACGTGCGGGCCATCTTGGGGCATGTGGCGGCTGAGGTGTACGGGCAGCCGTCGCAAAGCTTCACGCTCCTCGGTGTGACCGGCACCTCCGGCAAAACCACCACCACGTACATGCTGGAAAAGGGGCTGACCGCTGCCCGCTGCAAGGTGGGGCTGATCGGCACCACCGGCACGAAGATCATGGGCCGCGACGTGGCCACGGAACTGACCACGCCCGAGGCGCCGATGCTGCAGCGGCTTTTCGCGCAGATGCGTGATGAGGGCGTCACGCACGTGGTCATGGAGGTCTCCTCCCACGCGCTGATGCTGGGCCGCGTCACCGGTTCGGACTTCGACGTCGCGGCGTTTACGAACCTCTCGCAGGACCATCTGGATTTCCACCCGACCATGGAGGATTACTTCCAGGCGAAGGCGCTGTTCTTCGAACCGGACAGCGAGATGCGCGCCAAGCGCAGCGTCGTCTGCGTCGATGACGAGTGGGGCCAGCGCATGGCCGAGCTCGCCGAGGCGCCGGTCACCGTCGCCACGACGGGCGACGCTGATGTGACCGCGGAACTTGTGCGTATCGACGACCAAGGCCGCCAACGCATCCAGCTCACCGCCGACGACACTTACGAGTTCACCCTGCCTATGCCCGGCGCGTTCAACGTGGCCAACGCGGCACTCGCAGCGGCGGTCGCGACAACCGCTGGTGTGGAACTTGCACCGTTTTTGCACGGCCTGGAGCAAGCGGCAGTGCCGGGGCGCATGGAGCGTATCGACGAAGGGCAGCCCTTCGTCGCCGTCGTGGACTACGCCCACAAGCCGGCCGCCATCGGCGCGGTGCTGGCTACCCTGCGCGGACAGGTTGAAGGCCGCATCGGCGTGGCCGTCGGCGCGGGCGGCGACCGGGATTCCTCCAAACGCCCTCTGATGGGGGCCGAGGCCGCCAAGAGCGCAGACTTCGTGGTGGTCACCGACGATAACCCGCGCACCGAGGATCCCGCCGCCATCCGCGCCGCAGTGCTCGCTGGCGCGCGCGAAGCCGACGCGGACGCTGAAATTGTCGAAGTCAGCCCCCGCGGCAAGGCCATCGACGCGCTCGTCGAGTGGGCGCAACCAGGCGACGCCGTGATCGTGGTGGGCAAGGGCCACGAAGTCGGCCAGCTCGTAGGCACCGAGAAACTGCACTTCGACGACCGCGAAGAGATGCGCAGGGCAATCACAGAAAGGCAATCTCGAGCATGATCGACATGACGCTGGCGCGCATCGCCGAGATCACCGGCGGGCGCTTGAGCCCGGAAGCAGACCCGGACACGCACGTCACCGGGTTTGTGGAGTTCGATTCGCGCAAAATCGGCCCCGGCGGGCTCTTCGTCGCCTTCCCGGGCGCGCGCGTGGACGGGCACGACTTCGTGGACAAGGCCGCCGAGGCCGGCGCCGCCGCGTCGTTGACGACGAGGGAGGTGGGCAGGCCTTCGGTGATCGTCGAGAAGCTGCCGCCCCGCGAAGGCGACAACTCGGACCTGGCGGCGAACGACCCGGACGGCTCCGCGGCGGGCGTGGTGGCCGGCATGTCCAAGCTGGCGTCCGCTGTCGCGCGAGAGCTGACGGCCGCGCACGGGCTGACCATCGTCGGTGTGACGGGGTCTGCGGGCAAGACGTCGACGAAGGACCTCATCGCGGCTGTGCTCTCGCGCGCCGGCGAGACGGTGGCGCCCCCGGGCAGCTTCAACAACGAGATCGGCCACCCGTACACGGTGCTGCGCTGCACCGAAGACACAGACTTTCTGGTCGCGGAGATGTCGGCGCGCGGCGTCGGCCACATCGCGCATCTGGCCGCCATCGCGCCGCCGAAGATCGGCGTGGTGCTCAACGTCGGCTCCGCGCACATCGGCGAGTTCGGCTCCCGCGAAAACATCGCAAAGGCGAAGGGGGAGCTGGTGGAGGCGCTGCCTGACACCGGCGTCGCAGTGCTCAACGCGGACGACGAGCTCGTCGCCGGCATGGCCGACCGCACGGACGCGCGCGTGGTCACCTTCTCCAAATCCGGCAACACGGCCGCAGACTACTACGCTACGGGCGTCGAGCTCGACGCGGTTGCTCGCGCGTCCTTTACTATGCACACCCCGAACGAGCAGCCGCAGCGCGTCACGCTTGGCGTGTTCGGCGCGCACCAGGTGGGCAACGCGCTCGCCGCGGCGGCCGTGGGCACGGAGCTGGGCATGGACGCAGCCACCGTGGCCGAGGCGCTTTCCGCGGCGAGTTCGGTGTCCGTCAACCGCATGGACGTCAACACGCGCGCCGACGGCGTGACCGTGATCAACGACGCCTACAACGCCAACCCCGAATCCATGCGCGCGGCCATCGCTGCGCTGGGCTATACCGCCGCTGCCCGCCCGGGCGTGCGCTCGGTGGCCGTGCTCGGCGAGATGAGCGAGCTTGGCGCGGGCGCCACGCAGGAGCATGCGCTGCTCGCGGACGAGTTGGCGCGCTACCGGGTGACGCACCTTGTGGCCGTCGGCAAGTCCGACGCGATGGCAGCGCTGACTCAGCGTGCCGGGGACAGAGGCATCCACACCACCGCCGTCACCGACACCGACGAAGCCGCGCAGGCCGTGCGCGAGCTGTTGTCGTCCGCGCCAGCAGGGGAGGACAATTGGCGCGAGCGCGACGACCGGGATGTTGTGCTGGTCAAGGCTTCCAACGCCGCCCGGCTATGGGTGGTGGCGGAGGCGCTCCTTCGAGGGCATACGCTTAGGTAGACACTCGACGTAGAGAAATAGCAAGGTACAACTTCCATGGTTCAAGTTATCTGCGCCGGAATCATCAGCTTTTTGGTTTCGATATTCCTCACCCCTGCGCTCATCCGGTACTTTAACCGGCGGGCCATGGGCCAGGAGATCCGCGAGGATGGTCCGGCGTCCCATGCCCGCAAACGCGGCACCCCGACGATGGGCGGCATCGCTATCCTCGTCGGCATCACCATGGGCTACCTCGGCGGCAGCCTCGTTGCCCTGGTCACAGGCCACGCAGCGTTCACCGCCACCGGTCTGATCGTGCTGTTTCTCACCCTGTCCCTGGGCCTGGTCGGCTTCGCGGACGACGGCATCAAGCTGTTCATGTCGCGCAACCTGGGCCTGAATAAGACCGCGAAGCTGGTGGCGCAGCTGGCCATCTCGCTCATCTTCGGCTGGCTTATCCTGCGCTTCCCGGACGAGAACGGGCTGACCCCGGGCTCGCAGTTTTTAAGCTTCGTGCGCGATATTGAAACGATCGATCTGACCTTCGGCGGCGGGACGATCGGCACGATCTTCTTCCTCATTTTCATCTACATTCTGCTGGCCGCGTGGTCGAACGCGGTGAACCTCACCGACGGCCTGGACGGGCTCGCCTCCGGCACCACCGCGCTGGTGATGGCGGCGTACGTGGGCATCACCTTCTGGCAGTTCCGCAATTCGTGCGAGTCCGTGGCGGCCGCCGGCTGCTACAGCGTCCGCGACCCGCTGGATTTGGCCATCTTGGCGTCCGCAGGCTTCGGCGCCTGCGTGGGTTTTCTCTGGTGGAATGCCGCCCCAGCGAAAATCTTCATGGGCGATACCGGCTCGCTCGCGCTTGGCGGCCTGGTCGCTGGCCTGTCCGTGGGCTCGCGCACGGAGCTGCTGATGATCATCATCGGTGCGCTGTTCGTGCTCGAGGCACTCTCGGTGGTCATTCAGGTGGCGTCGTTTAAGTCCACCGGCAAGCGCGTGTTCCGCATGGCGCCGTTCCACCACCACTTTGAAAGCGGCGGCTGGCACGAAACCACCGTCGTGGTGCGGTTCTGGATCATCTCCGCCATGGCCTTCATGCTCGGCCTGGCTGTGTTCTACGGCGAGTGGCTGAACGGGGCGAACCTGTGACGCAGCCGATTCTGCCGGACTACACCCTGGTCGCTGGCGCCGGGGTGTCTGGCCTTGGGGCGGCGCAGCTTCTCGAGCACGCCGGCGCCCGCTTCACCGTCGTGGACGACAGTGATGCCGGCCGCGCCCGCGCCGCGGCTGCCGGCTACGACGCCTGCACCGGCGATGAAGCGCGCGCTCGCTTCCATGAGGTCGGGCTTGTGGTCACCTCGCCCGGGTGGCGGCCGGATACGCCCTTGCTTGTCGACGCCGCATCCGCCGGCATCGACGTCATCGGCGACGTCGAACTGTGTTTCCGGCTGGACCGCGCCGGAGTCTTCGGCAAGCCCCGCACATGGCTGGTGGTCACCGGCACCAACGGCAAAACCACCACAACCGGCATGCTCGCGCAGATGATGATTGAGGCCGGCAAGGACACCGGCCTGCGAGCCGGCGCCTGCGGCAACATCGGCGTCGCGGTGGGGGAGGCGATGCTCGCGCCCGAGCGTCTGGATGTGCTGGTGGCGGAGCTTTCCAGCTTCCAATTGCACTGGTCCTCCCAGCTGGTGCCGGATGCGGGCGTGCTGCTGAACTTAGCGGACGACCACATCGACTGGCACGGCAGTTTCGCCGAGTACGCCGCGGCCAAAGCGAAGGTGCTCAAGGCGCCTGTTGCGGTGGCGGGCGTCGACGACACCGAGGTGGCGCGGATCGCCGCCGACATGGGACGCAACGACATCGTCGGGTTCACGCTCGGCGTGCCGGCGGACGGTCAGGTTGGTGTGGTTGGCGGACGCATCGTCGCAAAGCTTGGCGGTGCGACGGTGGATGTCGCATCGGCTGACGGCATCGAGCCCGCCGGTGCCGCCGGAGTGCTGGACGCGCTGGCCGCCACCGCGGTAGCACTGACGCAGGGGGCCACGCCCGAGCACATCCAGCGCGCGCTGGACGCATACCAGGTGGCGGGCCACCGCGGCGCGCTCGTGCACTCCGGTGGCGGGGTGGACTGGGTGGACAACTCCAAGGCCACCAACCCGCACGCGGCGGATTCGGCGCTTACCGGCGCGGGCACCGTGGTGTGGGTCGCAGGCGGGCAGCTCAAAGGCGCGTCCGTGGACGCTGTGGTCAAGGCCCACGCCGAGCAGTTCCGTGCGGTGGCGCTTCTGGGCGTGGACCGGGAGCTGATCCGCACCTCGCTTCAGCAGGTGGCGCCGGAGGTGCCCGTGTTCGTCTCCGACGCGCAGGACCCGTCGCAGGCGATGGACGAGGTCGTCGCGTGGGCGGCCGCGCAGGCGCAGCCGGGCGACACCGTGCTTTTGGCGCCCGCGGCGGCGAGCTTGGACATGTTTTCCGGCATGTCTGCGCGTGGCGACGCATTCGCGGCCGCTGCAATGCGACACTGGAACCCGCACAACAAGTAAGCTCAACTAAAGGTTGAGGTTTTCCTCCGCGGTTCCAATCGAAAGGGCAGCATGACGGTTCAACGCGCACCCCGGCAACGCGCACCACGGCCGGACGCCCCATCGAAGCTCAGCGCAGGGGTCAGGCGCATTCAGGAGGCGCTCGACTCCCGGCCGTTGATCGACTACACCATGATTCGCAGCATCGTGCTCTTCCTCGCCGGCCTCGGCGTGGTCATGGTGATGAGCTCCTCTATGGCGACCTCGTTCGCCGCCAGTGCCAGCGTGTGGTCTTTGGCCGTGCGCCAGTTTGTGATGGTCATCCTCGGCATGATCGCTTTCTGGACGGCGCTGAAGACCCCGCCCGAGCGGCTGCGGAGCTTGAGCAATTGGCTGATGGTCATCGCTGTCCTGCTGCTCATCGCCGTGCTCACGCCGCTGGGCACCGGCCGTGCCGAGGTGGGCTCGCAGTCCTGGCTGGTCGCCGGCCCGCTGCGACTGCAGCCGTCCGAGTTCGCCCGCGTGGCCATCGCCATGTGGGGCGCGAAGATCCTGTCCAACAAGGACCCCCGCCGCCTGTTCGTCCCGGACAACGGGTTTGCCGCGTTTATCTCTGTTTCCCTGCTCTGCGTGCTGCTGATTGCCATGCAGGGCGATATGGGCATGGCGCTGTCTTTCGCCGTCGTGGTGGCGTTCATCCTGCTGTTTGCGGGTGTGTCCTTGAAGGCCGTCGGCGTGGTGGCCGCCTCGGGCATTGTGGCGCTGGTGGTGATTTTCCTCTCCGGTAGCTTCCGCTCCGACCGCTTCCACGTCTACTTCGACGCGCTGCGCGGCCACTTCGACGACACCCGGGGTGTCGCGTTCCAGTCCCACCAGGGCTTCCTCTCTCTGGCGGACGGCCACATCTTCGGCGTCGGCCTGGGCCAGTCCCGCGCGAAGTGGTTCTACTTGCCGGAGGCGCGCAACGACTTCATCTTCGCCGTCATCGGCGAGGAGCTCGGCCTGTGGGGCGGCGCCCTGGTGATCGCGTTGTTCGCGCTACTCGGCTTCTTCGGCATGCGCACAGCGCTGCGTGCCCAGACGCAGTACCAGACGCTCATGGCCGCCTCGCTGACCGCGGCGGTGGTCTCCCAGGCATTCATCAACATGGGCTACGTCGTGGGCCTTCTGCCGGTCACCGGCATCCAGCTGCCGATGCTGTCCGCCGGCGGTTCCTCGGCTGTGTTCACCCTCGGTGCGATGGGTGTGTTGGCGTCCGTGGCGCGCCACGAGCCGGACGCGATCTCGTCCATGCAGAACTACGGTCGCCCCGTGTTCGACCGCATCTTCTTCATCGCCGAGCCTCGCGCGCTCAAACAGCGTCGCCAGGCGCCAACCGCCGTACCGCGCCGCGAGCGCTACGGCACGCCGGTGACCCAGCCGGTCGCCGCGGCCTACCATAGGCCCCCGCACCGCCGGACCCCGCGCCGTTAGGAGAGCTATGACTTCCCAGAACTTCAGCGTCGTCATCGCAGGCGGCGGCACCGCGGGCCATATCGAGCCCGCCCTCGCAGTCGCCGAGGTGCTTCGCGACGCCTACGGGGCCAACGTTGTCGCCCTCGGCACCGAACGCGGCCTTGAAACCACCATCGTGCCGGCCCGCGGATTCGAGCTCTCCCTGATCGACCCAGTGCCGATCCCGCGCAAAAAGCCGTGGAAGCTCGCCTCCGTGCCGTTCAAGCTGGCGCGCAGTGTGCGCCAAGCCAAGCAGGCGATGAAGCGCTGCGGTGCCGCCGCCGTCTTCGGCACCGGCGGCTACGTTTCCGGCCCGGCGTACCTGGCCGCCAAACAACTCGGACTGCCGTTTTTCGTGCTGGAAACCAACGCGCTGGCTGGCATGGCCAACAAGTTGGGCGTCAAAATTGGCGGCACCGGGTTCAACGCGGTGCCGAATTCAGGCATGGACGGCGAGGTCGTCGGCGTGCCGGTGCGCCCCGGCGTGGGCGTGGACCCGGACGGCGCGAAGCGCGAGCGGGGCCTGCGCACGTGGAACCTTCAGGAGGGCCGCCCGACCATTCTGGTCACTGGCGGCTCCCAAGGCGCGGTGAGCATCAACGCTGCACTGGCAGACGCCGTCGAGCGGCTCACCGGCGCGGGGTTTCAGATCCTGCACGCCTACGGCCGCAAAAACGACGCGCCCGCAACCCACGACCACTACACGGCCGTGCCCTACATCGATGACATGGAGGCCGCCTACGCCGTCGCCGATGTGGTTGTGTGCCGCTCCGGCGCGATGACGGTCGCGGAAAACTCCGCTGCCGGCATCCCCGCCATTTACATCCCCCTGCCACACGGCAACGGCGAGCAGGGGCTCAACTCCGCCCACCTTGTGGACGCCGGGGCGGCCCTGCGTATCGACGATGCGGCGCTGAGCGGCGACGTGCTCGTCGATAAGCTGCTGCCCCTGGTTGAACCAGAGGCACGCGCGACGATGCGCGCGGCGCTGAAGGATTCGGGCGCTGGCAGTGTTGCCGAGGACCTTGCCGCGCGCATCGCAGCGGCTGCTGGAAAGGACACAAAATGACAGATCTCTCCCGCGTCCACCTCATCGGCATCGGCGGGTCCGGCATGTCCGGCGTGGCGCACATCCTGTTAGACCGCGGCGCCACCGTGACCGGTTCCGACGCCAAGGACTCCCGCCCGGTGCGCGCGCTGAAAGCCAAGGGCGCCAGGGTCGCGCTCGGCCACGCAGAGGCCAACCTGGAGCTGTCCGGCGAGTTGCCCACCGCGGTGGTGACCAGCTTCGCCGCCATCCCGCAGGACAACCCGGAGCTGGTGCGCGCCAAACGTGAAGGCATTCCTCTGCTGCGCCGCTCCGACCTGCTCGCGGAGTTGATGGAGGGATCGACCCAGCTGCTCCTCGCGGGCACGCACGGCAAGACGTCCACGACTTCGATGGCGGTGGTGGCGCTGCAGGCGGCGGGGGAGGGCCCCTCGTTTGCCATCGGCGGTCAGCTCAACCGGGCCGGCACCAACGCGCACCACGGCCACGGCGACGTGTTCGTGGCGGAGGCCGACGAGTCCGACGCCTCGCTGCTGCGCTACTCGCCGGACGTCGCGGTGATCACCAACATCGAACCGGACCACTTGGATTTCTACGGCACCCGCGAGAAGTATTTCCAGGTTTTCGATGACTTCGCGGACATCGCCAAGCACGTGGTTGTCTGCCTCGACGACGACAACGCAGCCTCCTGCGGCGAACGCGCCCTGGAGCGCGGTCTGACGGTTACCGGATACGGCACCGCGGAGGCAGCCGCGCGCCACCCGAAGATCCCGGCAGGCGCCGTGGTTACCAACGAGCGCCAGGAGGGCGAGCACACCGTGGTCGAGGCGCAGCTTCGCACCGACCGCATCTCCGGCGACGTGATGTACACGCTGGCGATTCCGGGCCGCCACATGGTGCTCAACTCCGCCGCCGCCCTGCTTGCCGGCGCGCTCGTGGGCGCCGACCCGGAGAAACTCGCCCAAGGCCTGAGCGAGTTCACAGGCGTGCGCCGCCGTTTCGAGTTCAAAGGCGAGGTGGGCGGAACCCGCGTCTACGACGACTACGCCCACCACCCGACGGAAGTCGACGCCGTGCTCACGGCTGCGCGCGACAAGGTTGAGGCCGAGGGGAGTGACGCCCGCGTGGTGGTCTGCTTCCAGCCCCACCTGTACTCGCGCACCCAGGAATTCGCCGAAGAGTTCGCCGATGCACTTTCGCTGAGCGACGAATGCGTGCTTCTGGACATTTTCGCCGCCCGTGAAACGCCGGTGGAGGGCGTGAACTCCCGGATCATCGCCGAGAAGATGACCGTGCCGGTGCATCTGGAGCCGGACTTCTCGGCGGCGCCCGCGACCGTGGCGTCGCTAGTAAAACCCGGCGACCTGGTGCTGACCATGGGTGCGGGCAGCGTGACCATGCTTGCGGACGAGATCCTCGCCGCCCTGCAGGAGGCATAGGATGTCGCGCCGCGCCATCGCGATTGTCGCCGGCTGCGTCGCACTTGTGCTCGCGGTTGTGGCGGCGCTGCCGTTTACCCCGGCCATGCCCGTCGACGACGTCAACGTCGAGGGGGCGGTGAACCTGCCCGCCGAGGAGGTGACGTCGCTTTCCGGCGTTGAGACGGGCACCCCGATGGGGCGGGTGGATGTGCGCAGGGCCGCCCAGGACGTGGCCACCAACCCGTGGGTGGACTCGGTGACGGTGAAGCGCAACTGGCCCAACGCGGTGGATGTCACGGTGGTGGAGCACACCCCAGTGGCCTGGATCGACCAGGGTGGCGAGCCGCACCTGATCAACAGCGAGGGCAAGGATTTCGTCGTTGCTCAGCCGCCGGTGGGGGCAGTGCAGCTCGTCGATATCGGCGAAGAGCAGCTGCCCAAGGCGGTGGAGGTCGCCTCCGCGATCACGGATGTGGCCCGCCCACAGGTCCGCGAACTGACCCGCGACGGGGACCACAGTTTCGTGCTCAAGCTCGACGGCGACCGGACAGTTACGTGGGGTGCGTCCGAAGACAACCGGAACAAGGCACTTGCGCTTGAGACGGTGCTGCAGTTGGACGGAAAAACATTCAACATTTCCAACCCGGAACTGGTCACTTCGCGCTAAAACCGCAGGTCACAACCCTAAAGTACAGGTTTAGGGTTGTGACACGCCGACCCAGAAAACAAAAAACCGCGCAGTTTCGCACAAGATGGGAAGCAACTTCAAAAACCAACTTGTGAAAGGCGAGACCACCACTATGACCTCTCCCGCCAACTACCTCGCCATGATCCGCGTCGTCGGTGTCGGCGGCGGCGGCGTCAACGCCGTCAACCGCATGATCGAGGAAGGCCTCAAGGGCGTTGAGTTCGTTGCCATCAACACGGACTCCCAGGCACTGCTGTTCACCGATGCCGACACGAAGCTCGACATCGGGCGCGAGGCCACCCGCGGCCTCGGCGCGGGCGCGAACCCTGAGGTAGGCCGCACTTCTGCCGAGGACCACAAGCAAGAGATCGAGGAGTCCCTGAAGGGCTCCGACATGGTCTTCGTCACCGCCGGCGAGGGTGGCGGCACTGGCACCGGCGCCGCCCCGGTGGTCGCCGGCATTGCCAAGAAGATGGGCGCGCTGACTATCGGCGTGGTCACCCGCCCGTTCACCTTCGAAGGCAAGCGCCGCACCAGGCAGGCGCTCGAGGGCATCGAGAACCTCAAGGAAGTCTGCGACACCGTCATCGTCATCCCGAACGACCGCCTGCTGCAGCTGGGCGACGCCGAGCTTTCCATGATGGAGGCTTTCCGTGCGGCGGATGAGGTGCTCTACAACGGTGTTCAGGGCATCACCAACCTCATCACCATCCCGGGCATGATCAATGTCGACTTCGCGGACGTGCGCTCCGTCATGGCCGACGCCGGCTCCGCGCTGATGGGCGTCGGTTCCGCCCGCGGCGACAACCGCGTGATGACGGCTACCGAGCAGGCCATCAACTCCCCGCTGCTGGAAACCACCATGGAGGGCGCCAAGGGCGTGCTCATCTCCGTCGCCGGCGGCTCCGACCTGGGCCTGATGGAGGTCAACAACGCAGCCTCCATCGTGGAGGAAAAGGCCGACGAGGACGCCAACATCATCTTCGGCACCATTATCGACGACAACCTGGGCGACGAGGTCCGCGTGACCATCATCGCCACCGGTTTCGACGAGAAGGCCAACGCCCGCACGGCTGAACCGGTGGAACAGGAAGCGCCGCAGCCGGAGCAGACCTCCACCAAGGTCGTCGAGGCTGAGCCGGCCAAGAAGGAGGAGTACCAGCCGCGCCACCGCTACGAGCCGTCCACCCGCAGCGGCCTGTTCACCGAGCGCGACCGCGAGCCTCGCGAGCCCCGCGAGCCTCGCGATGGCGGCTTTGACGGCGGTTTCGACGACGTCGATGTGCCGGACTTCATGCGCTAGTTAAGCTGGCAGACATGCCAGATCTTTCCACTCGCCCCGTCCGCATGGTGTTCACTTCCCGTGCGGGCGGGGTTTCTGCTGCCCCCTACGACTCGTTCAACCTCGGCGCCCACGTCGGCGACGACACCGCCGACGTCGCCGCGAATCGCGCCCGGCTCGCTGAAGTGCTCGGCCTGCCCGAGGAGCGCTTCGTGTGGATGGAGCAGCTGCACACCAACACCGTCACGCTTGTCGACGGACCTTCGGCCGCCCCCGTGGAAGCCACCGACGCCCTTGTCACCAGGCAAAAGGACCTGGCGCTGTGCGTGCTTGTGGCGGATTGCACTCCGGTTTTGCTGTCCGACCACACCGCCGGCGTCATCGGCGCGGCGCACGCCGGGCGCATGGGCGCGCGCAACGGGATCGCGAAAAACACCGTCGAGGCGATGGTGGAACTCGGCGCCGAGCCCTCGCGCATCCAAGTACTGCTGGGGCCGGCCGCAGCCGGAGAGTCGTACGAGGTCCCGGAGGGGATGGCTTTGGACGTCGAGAAGCATTTGCCCGGCTCCCGCACCCGCACAAAGAAGGGCACACCAGGCATCGACGTGCGCGCCGGGCTGGTGCGCCAGCTGCTCAGCCTGGGCGTGACCCACATCGACGCGGACCCGCGCGACACCATCACCGACAAGGATTTCTTCTCCCACCGGCGAGAAGGTGTAACCGGGCGGCAGGCTGGCGTAATTTGGATGCCTAATGTCTGATCTCGCAAAAAACCTCGACACTGTCCGCCAACAGATCCGCGACGCGGAGCGTGCCGCCGGCCGCGAAGAAGGCAGCGTGGCGATTCTGCCGGTGACGAAGTTCCGCCCGGTAGAGCGCATCGAAGAGCTCGCCTCGCTCGGCATAGCGCTGGTGGGGGAGAACCGCGAGCAGGAGGCCCGCGACAAGGCGGCCGAACTTGAAGGCCGCTGCGGCATCGCCATGATCGGCCAGATTCAATCCAAGAAGGCCAACTCGGTGGCGCGCTGGGCCTCCGAAGTGCACTCGCTGGATTCGCTGAAGTTGGCCCACGGGCTCGAGCGAGGCATGGCGCTCGCGCTCGAGCGCGGCGACCGCACGGGCGAGATCCTGCCGTGCATGGTGCAGCTGTCTTACGACGGCGACTCTGCCCGCGGCGGCGCACACCTCGACGACGTGCCCGCAATCGTGGAAGCGGTGGAGGAATCCGAGCACCTTGAAATGGCCGGTTTCATGGTCGTGCCGCCGCTGGATTCGCAGCCGCGCGAGGTGTTTGCTCAGGCGCGGTCGTTGACGGACGACTACGCCGCCAAGCTCAACCGAAACTTTAGACTTTCCGCAGGTATGAGCGGTGATTTCGCCGACGCTATCGCTTGCGGATCCGATATCGTGCGTGTCGGAACAGCGCTGCTCGGGCCCCGGCCCGTAGTCTGAAATCCACCGCGAATCACCCCCATAAAAGGAGCCGCCCGCATGTCCTTCTTCGACAGTGCTAAAGACTTTTTCGGCCTCGGCCCCGTGGAAAACGCCGAGGACGACGCGTACTACGACGACCCGCAGTACAACTCAAACTCCGCCGGTTCTACCGCGTATGACCGCACCCCGCGCGCCGAGCGTCCGTCCCGCATGGACCGCCCCACCCCCCGCGATTACGGCCGCGACGCTGTGCGCCCGAGCTACCGCTCCACTCCGCATATCGTGACCGCAGCGCCGCGCAACTACAACGACGCCAAGGAGATCGGCGAGCCGTTCCGCGACGGCGACGCTGTGGTCATGGACCTGACCGACCTGGACACCGCCGACGCGAAGCGCATTGTGGACTTCGCCGCTGGCCTGTGCTTCGCGCTGCGCGGTAGCATGCACAACCTCTCCCGCGGCGTTGAGACGCGCAAGCGGATGTTCGCCATCGTGCCGGAGAACGCAAACCTGGAGAAAGACGACCTCAAGCGTGCTGCTGGCTTGCGCTAACCGGTAGGGTGGTTCGGCGTGGCACTTTTCGGAGCAATCATCTACGCCCTTGTGGGGCTGTACTCGCTTTTGGTTATTGTGCGCATCATCATCGAGATGGTGCAGGCGTTTTCCAAGCAGTTCGACCCGCCGCACTGGTTCATCATGGTGGCCGAGCCCATCTTCCGGATGACGGACCCGCCAGTGAATGCGCTGCGCAAACTTATCCCGCCGCTAAAGCTCGGCGGTAGCGGGGTGGGCCTGGATGTGAGTGTCATTGTCCTGTTTTTCATCCTCATGCTCATCCAAATGCTCGTCGGCGCCGTGCTGATTAATCCGGCACTGCGGTAGCTTTACTTGAGCTTTAACCCGGCTTTACAGCTAGGCTGGGCTACACTCGTCGAGCGAAACCGTTACAATTCAGCAAATAATGCTTCGCGCTAGCGAGTACTCACACGATTATCGAAGGGAACGCAAATGCCGCTGACACCAGCTGACGTGCACAATGTCGCTTTCAGCAAGCCGCCGATTGGCAAGCGAGGCTACAACGAGGACGAGGTCGACCAGTTCCTCGACCTCGTCGAGGACACGCTTGCACAGCTGCAGGATGAGAACGACGAGCTGCGTTCCCGTCTCGAGGAAGGCGGCACGGACGCAGTTGCTGCAGCGCCGGTGAAGCGTTCCGATGATTCCGCGAAGGTCGACGAGGCTGCCATCCGCCGCGAGGTGGAGCAGAAGGTCCGCGCTGACTTCGAGGCGCAGCTGCGTTCCGCGAAGCAGGCGCAGGAGAAGGCTGAAGCTGAGGCCCGCTCCGCCAAGGACGAGGCCGCCAAGGTCCGCAAGCAGGCTGAGGAGGCCGCGAAGGCTCCGAAGCAGGCGACCGCTCCGGCCGCTGCCGTATCCCAGCCGGCCCGCGGCGACGTTTCCGCTGACACCCACGTGCAGGCGGCCAAGGTGCTCGGCCTCGCGCAGGAGATGGCAGACCGCCTGACCAGCGACGCGCAGGCGGAGGCTTCCTCCATGCTGGCCGACGCTCGTGCCGCTGCAGAGCGCGAGATCGCCGAGGCCGAGTCCAAGTCCAAGAAGCAGATCGAGGACGCGCAGACCCGTTCCCGCACCCAGCTGCAGGACGCGGAGACCCGCTCCAAGCAGCTGGTCACCGACGCGCAGAAGAAGGCCGAGGAGACCACCAACGAGGCGCACTCTCGTGCTGAGGCGCAGATCCGCCAGGCTGAGGAGCAGGCGAACAAGCTCAAGGCTGACGCCGAGCGCAAGCACACCGAAATCATGAACACGGTGAAGCAGCAGCAGACCGCGCTGGAGAACCGCATCGCGGAGCTGCGCACCTTCGAGCGCGAGTACCGCACGCGCCTGAAGACGCTGCTGGAGTCCCAGCTGGAAGAGCTGGAGTCGCGCACCACCACCGCGCCGAACGAGAAGTAGTTCCAGGATCTTCACAAACGCCCAGCATCCCTGTAGGATGCTGGGCGTTACTCGTAACACGCAATGATCCGGCCATCACCGGGGAGCGTATCCGGAAGAACGGCTTGTGCTTAATAGAACCGGACGTCACACACGGAAGACGTAACTTCCTTCACCGCAATGAAGTGGGGGCGCATCGCGCGCCCCAAGCAGGGTGGTACCGCGCAGCAATGCGTCCCTGCACGGCTGAAGGAGTGATGTCATGGTTGGCAACGTTTACCCCAAAGTGGACATGACCGGCGGCAGCGACCGCTTCCCGGAGATGGAACGAGTCGTCCTCGATTATTGGAACACGGACGGCACGTTCAAGGCGTCCCTGGATCAGCGCGAGGGCTGCGAGGAGTACGTGTTCAACGACGGCCCGCCGTTCGCCAACGGCATGCCTCACTACGGCCATCTCCTCACCGGCTATGTCAAGGACATCGTGCCGCGTTTCCGCACAATGTACGGTTACCACGTGCCGCGCGTGTTCGGCTGGGATTGCCACGGCCTGCCCGCAGAGCTTGAGGCGGAAAAGCAGCTCGGCATCACCGATAAGGCCCAGATCGAGGACATGGGTCTGGAGAAGTTCAACGAGTACTGCGCCAAGTCCGTCATGCACTACGCGGGCGAGTGGGAGGACTACGTCACCCGCCAAGCCCGCTGGGTGGATTTCGAAAACGGCTACAAGACCATGGACCCGGAGTACATGGAGTCCGTCATGTGGGCGTTCAAGGAGCTCTACGACAAGGGCTTGATCTACCAGGGCTTCCGCGTTCTGCCGTACTCGTGGGCCGAGCACACTCCGCTGTCGAACCAGGAGACCCGCCTGGACGATTCCTACCGCGACCGCCAGGACCCCACCGTCACCGTCACTATGCCGTTCACCGGTGGGCGCGCAGGCTACGCGGCGGAAAAGACGTGGGCGGAGCACCCTGAGCTTCACGATGCCGCAGCCATCGCCTGGACCACGACCCCGTGGACCCTGCCGTCCAACCTGGCTCTGGCTGTCCATCCCGAGGTGGAGTACTCGTTGGTCAAGGTCGGTGCGGATGGGGCCGCAGGGTTCGTCGATAAGCAATTGCTTCTTGCCTCGACCCTGCTGGGCGCCTTTGCGAAGGAGCTCGGTGAGTACGAGGTAGTGGCTACCTTTGAGGGCGCGCAACTGGAGGGCCTGGAGTACGAGCCAGTCTTCGACTATTTCCGCGACCACGACAACGCGTTCATGATCCTCAACGCGGACTACGTGACCACCGAAGACGGCACCGGCGTGGTGCACCAGGCACCCGCCTTCGGTGAGGACGACATGCTCACCTGCCAGGAGTACGGCATCGACCTGGCCATCCCCGTCGACGCCGACGGCAAGTTCACCTCGCTCGTGCCGGAATACGAGGGCAAGCTCGTTTTCGACGCGAACCGCGACATCATCCGCGACCTGCGCGCCAAGGGCCGCGTCGTGCGCGACCAGACCATCGTGCACTCCTACCCGCACTCCTGGCGCTCCGGCGAGCCGCTGATCTACATGGCGCTGCCGGCGTGGTTTGTGAAGGTCACCGACATCCGCGACCGGATGGTGGAGCTGAACCAGGAAATCGAGTGGATCCCGTCGCACATCCGCGACGGCCAGTTTGGCAAGTGGCTGGAAGGCGCGCGCGATTGGAACATCTCGCGCACCCGCTACTGGGGCTCGCCTGTGCCGGCGTGGGTTTCCGACAACCCGGACTACCCGCGCGTGGACGTCTACGGCTCCCTGGATGAGCTGGAGCGCGACTTCGGCACCCGCCCGAAGTCCCTGCACCGCCCGCACATCGACGAGCTGGTGCGCCCGAACCCGGACGACCCGACCGGCAAGTCCATGATGCGCCGCGTGCCGGACGTGTTGGACTGCTGGTTCGAATCCGGCTCAATGCCGTTCGCGCAATACCACTACCCGTTTGAGAATCGCGAGGAGTTCGACACCCGCCAACCCGCGGACTTCATTGTGGAGTACTCCGGGCAGACCCGCGGCTGGTTCTACGTGCAGCACGTGCTGTCCACCGCACTATTCGACCGTGTGGCGTACAAGAAGGTCGTCGCTCACGGCATCGTGTTGGGCTCGGACGGGCAGAAGATGTCCAAGTCCAAGGGCAACTACCCGAACGTGATGGAGGTCTTCGACCGCGACGGCTCCGACGCGATGCGCTGGTTCCTCATGTCCTCGCCGATCCTGCGAGGTGGCAACCTGATCGTCACCGAGCAGGGCATCCGCGAGGGCGTGCGCCAGGCGCTGCTGCCGATCTGGAACGCGTACACGTTCCTGCAGCTGTACTCGTCCTCGGACGCCCAGTGGTCTGTGGATTCGGACAACGTGCTCGACCGCTACATCCTGGCCAAGACGCACGACATGGTGGCAGCTGTGGGCGAGGCGCTCGACGACACCCGCATCGCCGACGCCTGCGACGTGGTGCGTCGCTTCGCCGACACGCTGACCAACTGGTACGTGCGCCGCTCCCGCGACCGTTTCTGGGAGGGGCAGGAGGCGCATCCCGAGGCGTTTAATACGCTCTACACGGTGCTGGAGGTCGTCTCCCGTGCGGTGGCGCCGCTTTTGCCGTACGTCTCCGAGGTCATCTGGCGCGGGCTCACCGGCGGCCGTTCGGTGCACCTGACGGACTACCCGCATGCCTCCGAGTTGCCGGCGGATGCCGAGCTGGTCGCCGCCATGGATGCGACCCGTGCGGTGTGCTCTGCGGCGTCGTCAGTGCGCAAGGCGAACAAGCTGCGCAACCGCTTGCCGCTGCCGAAGCTCACCGTCGCCCTGCCGGATTCGGCCAAGCTTGAGGCGTTCCGCTCCACCATCCGCGACGAGGTGAACGTGAAGGACGTCGCTTTGACTGACGACGTCGACGCGGCCGGATCCTTCGAAGTCGTGGTTAACGCCAAGGTGGCTGGCCCGTCGCTGGGTAGGGACGTGCAGCGCGCCATCAAGAACGTCAAGGCCGGCAACTACGAGCGCCGCGGAGACGATGTGGTGGTCGACGGCGACATCGTGCTCACCCCGGAGCTTTACACCGAGCGTCTGGTGGCGGAGAACCCGGAGAGCACCGCGCGTGTCGACGCCGACGGCACCGTTGGCCTGGTCGTCCTCGACACCGAGGTCACCGAGGAACTCGAGGCTGAGGGCTGGGCTGCCGACGTGATCCGCGGTCTGCAGGATGCCCGCAAGCGCGAGGGCTTCGACGTTTCCGACCGCATCGCTGTGGTGCTGGCCGTGCCTGCGGAGAAGGAGGAGTGGGCCCGCACCCACGCCGACCACATCGCCGCCGAAACCCTGGCGACATCCTTCGACGTGGTCACCGAGCCGGTCGAGGGACACGACGTCATCGATGGCGTGACCACCACTGTTCGTAAGAACAGCTAGGTTCTTTCGGGCTGGGGTCTCACTCGTGCAGAGTGGGGCCCCTTTTTTGGCTGCTCAGCGGGGGCGTTGCACCGTCGTTCGATGATTCGCACTATGCGGCTGCATAGTTTTTCTTGCCAATATTGGGGTGGCACCCACTATGCAGCTGCATAGTTTTTGGGGGCGTTCGTGTGGGTTGCTGACTATGCAGCTGCATAGTTTCTCGTGCCAATACTGGGGTGGCACCAACTATGCAGCGGCATAGCGAATGGGTTTTATGTTCGATCCCCGGACTCGTGAAACCGTGTGTGTTGTCCACTTCAATGGACATTTTCTGCAAAACCCTTGACTCGAACACATGAGCGTTCTATAAAGGTGTCAATGTTCATGAGTAAGGGGATCAACCATGACAATTGCGGTGGACGAACGGACAGAAGATCGAACGAGTGACCTGTCGGCAGAGGTGCTCGAGGATCAGATCAAGTGCAATCAATTGTCGGCGAACCACCACCGGGCGCGGATGCTCGATGCGGTGGGGCAGTTCGACGAACAGGAGCTTGCGGAAAAGTACGGGGAGAAGTCGACGGCAACGTGGTTGCGCAGCGAGCTCAACCTCCCGCAGGCCACGGCATTCGAGTACGTGCGCGTGGCGCGAGGGCTGAGAAAGTTCAGGCTCTTGTTCGACGCATTCGAATCGGGGGTGATGCCGTATTCGACAGTCCGCTTCCTGCTCCAGTATTTGGAGGAGTGCAACGAGGAGCAATACGTCCAACTCGCGTTGAGCATGTCGTTTGCTGATCTCCAGCTTGTGCTTGCCGGGGCAAGGCCCAAAGAGAAGGACCCGACTGAGCCGTATGCCCGCGCCCGCGAGTGCGACGACGGCATGCTTGCCTTCGAGGCGCGGCTTCCGGCGGTAGCTGGCCAAAAGCTCCTGACCGCGTTAAAGGTGGCTCAGCTTGCCAGTTTCGGTCTCGAGGATGTGGACCCAGATGATCTGCAGGATCCGGAGAAGGTGCAGAAGCTTATCGACGACGCAGTTGCCGCCGAAGACGCCGTCCCATCAGAGCAAGACCGCGCTCCGCGAAAGCGCACGAAGATCACCATGGATGACATCGTGCGTTCGGTGTCGCGGTACGGGCCTCCAGAAAAGCAAGACGTTTACGCGGCGTTGTTGGCCATGGTCGATATGGTTCGCGCGAACCCAAAGAGTCCGCTTCGCAGTCCCGGCGTGCAGGTCAACCTCATGGTCAACCAGTTCGGTCAATGTTGGATGCCGGAAAACCGCTCAGCCTGTTCTGAGGATGTGCGCAGCTACCTTGCAAATGCGATGGTGCGTTTGCACTTGCTGGATGACACGGGACTGACGATCCGCGTCGGCCGTTCGCGCCGGTTCGCCACCGACGGCCAAGTGCAGGCACTGTTGGCGATCTGGGGGTATCAATGCGCTATGCCTGGATGTTCGCATAGGCGCTTCATAGAAATGCACCACATTAAGGAGTGGGAGCACGGAGGCATGACTGATTTAGACAATCTGATCCCGTTGTGCTCGAGCTGCCACTCTCAGGTGAGCCACGGAGTGGTCACCATCGAGCGCCAAGGGGCTGACCTGTTCTTCACGTTCAAAAACGGTGCCAGGTTCGTCTCGCGCAACAGGTCGCTGCCGAGGCGAATGGAGTACGTCACCGGGGATTCGTTCGCCGTGTGATCGGATTGGAACATGGTGCTACCGGTGGTGCACAGTGGTGGGCATGAACCGTTGGGTGCTGCACATCGACATGGATGCGTTCTACGCGTCGTGCGAGCAGCTGACCCGCCCGACGCTCAAAGGACGCCCCGTGTTGGTGGCGGGAGTGTCCGGCCGCGGCGTGGTCGCAGGCGCCAGCTACGAGGCGCGCAAGTACGGGGCGCACTCGGCGATGCCGACGCACCGGGCCGCGCGGCTGGTGGGTTCGAAAGCGGTGCTGGTGGCGCCTCGCAGGCCGGTTTACGCGGTCGCGTCGCGCCGGGTGTTCGAGATCATCGGCAGGTACGTGGACGTGGTGGAGCAGCTGTCCATCGACGAGGCGTTCATGGAGCCGGAAGATTTGGTCGGGGCGAGCCCGGAAGACGTGGAGCAATGGGCGAACGAGCTGCGGGCGGCGATCAAGGAAGAGACAGGCCTGCCCAGTTCGATCGGCGCGGGTCCGGGAAAGCAGTACGCCAAGATCGGCTCGGGTCGGGCGAAGCCGGACGGTGTGTTTGTCATTCCGCACGACCGGCAGCTAGAGATCCTCCACCCGATGCCGGTCAGCGAGCTGTGGGGAGTGGGACCTGTGACTGAGTCGAAGTTGCTCAGTGCCGGGATTGAAACGATCGGGGACCTAGCGAACCTCAGCGAGAAAGAGCTGGACATCGCCATCGGAGGCGCTGTGGGCAGGCAGCTGTGGTGGTTGGCGCGCGGGGTGGATGAGCGGCCGGTGGCGCCAAGGGCGGAGTCGAAGCAGATCTCATCGGAGCACACGTACCCGCAAGACTTGACCACCCCGCCGGAGGTGGACGCGGCGTTGGAACGGGCGGCTGCAGAGTCGCACCGCAGGTTGCGCAAGGATGGGCGCGGGGCGCGAACGGTGACGGTGAAGCTGCGGATGGCGGACTTTCGCATTGAGTCGCGCTCGGCGACGTTGCCGTACGCCACCGACGACGCGGAGACGCTGCTGGCCACCGCTTTCCGGATCGTGCGCTACCCCGACGAGGTGGGCCCGATTCGGCTGGTGGGAGTGTCATACTCGGGCCTGGAGGAGACGCTGCAGGACGTGCTGTTTCCGGAGTTGGACCAGGCGATTGTGAAGCCTTCGCCGGTGTCGGCAGACTACGAAACCGGCGTCAGCGACCACGAAACGCCTTTCGACACGGAGGTGCACCAGGAGACCGCTCCGGAGCGCGGCGTGTGGCGCGCGACGCAGGACGTCTATCACCCGGATTACGGGCACGGCTGGGTCCAAGGTGCCGGCAAGGGGTGGGTGACGGTGCGGTTTGAAACGCGGGCGACGGGGCCGGGCAGGATCAAAAGCCTTCGCGCGGATGATCCGCAGCTCCAGCAAGCTGACCCGCTGGATTCGTTGGCATGGGAGGACTGGTTCTCACAGCAGTAAGCGCGGGTTAACACCGGTGGCCAGCGCGGTGGCCAGCGCGATGCGGGCCTGCCCGGCGCTGAGGTAGCCGGCGGGCAACGCGCCCAGGTCGCCGAGGGTGGAGCCGCCGCCGGCGCCGCCGTAGGCGAACGACACCTCGCCGTAGGGCACCGACGTTGCGACGACCACAGGTACCCCGCGGCGCAGCAGCTTTGCGACGGCGCTGCCCATGCACGCCGACACATTGCCGGAGCCGAGGGCTTCTAAGACGAGCCCGTCGACAGGCCCGAGTGCGCGGATGAGGGCGTCGTCGGCGCCTGCCCACGCGCGGATGATGGGGATGTTCAACCCGGCCAGCGGCGCGGCAGACACCGCCATGGGGCGGGGCAGGGGTGTGCCGCTGGTGAGGGTGAAGGCGTGCTCGGCGGTGGTTTGCGTCTTCATCAACCCGCGCGCCGGGAGGGTTTCGCCCGCGAAATGGACGAGGACGCCGCAGTCGCGCCGGGTGGCGGCCACCTCGATCGCGCCGCGCAGGTTGGCGGGGCCGTCGGGGTGGGCGTGGTCGGCGGAGCGCATCGCGCCGGTGAGCACAACGGGGCGGGGACCGGCGTGGACGAGGTCCAGCGCGAGGGCAGTCTCGGCCATGGAGTCGGTGCCGTGGGTGATGACAAGGGAGGCGGAGTCGTCGAGAAGCGAAGTGCGCACGGTTTCGCGCAGCAGATCGATCTCAGCCAAGTCCATGGACGAGGAGTCGAGGCTGGCCACGTCGATGGCGCGCACCTGGCGCGTGGTGCCGCATCGGGCAACGAGATCGTCGCCGGTGAGCGTGGGCACGAGCGCGCCACGGTCGTTTGTGGTGGAGGCGATCGTGCCGCCGGTTGAGATGACTAACACGTTCATGCACACAGAGTGCCAGAAAGTTGCGGGTGTGCAGTAACGTGAAGCAAGAGATTTACGCTACGCAAGGAGAACACGTGAAAGCACCGAAACTTGTCGCAGCCGCAGCTGTCGCTAGCCTCGCACTGAGCTTGACGGCCTGCTCCGAGGATTCGGACACGACCGAAACCACCGCCTCGTCCCAGGCGGCCTCCTCCGAGGCCGCGCCGGTGGCCGAAATGCCGACGGCGGAAGAGCTCAACGCTGTGCTGCAGCGCGCTGCTGACCCGAACCTGCCCATCGCCGAGCGTGCGAACACCGTGCAGGGGGGCGAAACCACGCCGGAGCTGTTCGACCTGATGACGCAATCGCAGCAGGAATCCGGCGCGAACTTCCAGGTGGTCGACCCGGTGCTGCCGGGCTACACGGCCAACTCGGTGCTGGCCACCGTGAACTTCACCCGCCCGAACGCGGAGTCCCAGCTGGCGGAGGACGTGGAGTTCATTAACGAAGGCGGCCAGTGGAAGATCTCCCAGAGCTGGGCCTGCTTCCTGGTCAGCAACACCCTCGCCCCGGAGCAGGTGCCGGACATGTGCAAGACCGGTGCGCCGGCTGCCCCCGAGGCGCCGGCAGAAGCGCCGGCAGAGCAGGCGCCGGAAGAAGCGCCGGCCGAGGCGCCGGCCCTCTAAACGCCAAACTCCACAGCGCGGGTGATGTCTTGGACCACCCGCGCTTTGTCGTCTCCGCCATAGATCAGGCGGGTGGTCCAGGCGGTCTGGCCCGACACTGGCAGCGGGCGTTGAAGGTCCACCACGATCTGGCCCTCGGAGGTGGTGCGGGAGGAATCTACCTGCACGCTTTCGCCCTCGAGCTCGCCGGGGCCGTCGATAGTGAGGGTGTTGTTCTGGGGGCGCTCCTCAACTTTCGTGTCCAGGGTCAGCGTGTCGCCGTCGCGGGAGAGCAGGGTGTAGGTGGTGGTCCGCGTCATCGAGGTGTCTCCCGCGACACGGCTTTCCACGGTCCAGGTCGCGCCGGGGCCGATGGGCTCGTCGGGGAAGACGACGGAGTTGTTGATCAGGGTGATCAGGGTGGGCTCGACAAGCTGGAGGCCGCGCTGCGGCGCGTCGGCGGGCGCAAGCAGTTTCAGGGTGGAGATGCGGCCGGTGTCGTCGGTACGCCAGCTCATGCGGAACCCCTCGGAAGCGGCGACGTCCTGACCGATGCCCAAGTCGGAGTGCTTGCCAGAGCCGACCACGAAGTCGATGCGGGAATCGGCGTCCTCCTCGCCGTCGCCCGGGGCGGGGGCCTCGTCGGCCGTCGCGGTCAGCGGCAGGGTGGTTTTGTTCACGCTACCGCCGGCGGGGGCGTCCGCGACCTCGGCTTCGCCAGCGGCGGCCACGTGCTGATCCACGCCGGCGGACACGGCGACGGCGGTGTCCCACTCCTCGCCCGGTGAGTAGCGCACTTCCTCCGGGTTCTCGCCGGGGTTGACCAGAGTGACCGAAGGGGCGTCGAGAGGAAATGCCGGCACCCCTGCCACCGGATCGTCCTCGGCGGAGGAGCAGGCGGTGAGCGCGAGGGTGAGGGTGGCTGCGGCGGCGATACTGCGGAGGGTGCGGAACATCCTTCTCAAGCTACCTGGCCCGCGCAGCGGAATACAGACAGGCCGTGTGCGACCGGCTAAAGTGGTTTGGCGATGAAGCAGGACACGACAGCACAACGCACCCCCCGTTACCTCGGACTGGTGGTGGCCGTCATGCTCGCTATTGGCGCGGTGGACCAAGGCGTCAAACAGCTGATGCTGAACTGGCTGGAGCCTGGCGTGCCGCAGCCGGTGATTGGTGA
Organism: Corynebacterium afermentans subsp. afermentans; assembly: GCF_030408355.1. Classification (NCBI taxonomy): domain Bacteria; kingdom Bacillati; phylum Actinomycetota; class Actinomycetes; order Mycobacteriales; family Corynebacteriaceae; genus Corynebacterium; species Corynebacterium afermentans. Next base: position 1,567,784 of record NZ_CP046606.1, on the reverse strand, counting down.
CTGGTTCCGCTTCTACCTGCTGTTCAACTCCGGCGCGGCGTTTTCCATGGGGGAGAACCTCACCTGGGTGTTCACCGCGATTCAACTGGCGTTCGTGCTGGGGGCGCTGTGGTTTGGACCACGCATGTCCTCGAAGTGGGAGGCGCTCGGCGTCGCGATGATCGCGGGCGGGGCACTGGGTAACCTGGTCGACCGGCTGTTCCGGGACCCGGGCTTCTGGTTCGGGCACGTGGTGGACTACATCTCTGTGGGCAATTTCGCGGTGTTCAACTTGGCCGATGCGGCGATTACCGTCGGCGTGGTGGTGTATTTCATCGCGGCGCTCACGGGCGAGCTGAACGGGGGCGACGATGGGCGGTGAGTTCAGGGCTTTGCCCGTGCCCGAGGGGCTTGAGGGCATGCGGGTGGACGCGGCGATTGCCAAACTGTTCGGCGTGTCCCGCTCCGTCGCCTCCGAGATGGCGGCGGAGGGCGATGTGCTTGTCGACGGAGCTGCCGCCCAGAAATCCGACCGCGTCACCGCAGGCGCGATGCTGGAAGTCACCCTGCCCGAGCCGAAGCGCGCCCCGCAGCCAGTGACCGAGCTGGTGGAGGGCCTGGAGATCCTCTACCAGGACGCGGACGTCATCGCCGTGGACAAGCCGGTGGGCGTGGCCGCGCACCCGACGCTGGGCTGGGAGGGCCCGGACGTGGTCGGCGGGTTGCAGGCGATGGGCTTCACCTTGCCGGACGCAGGGCCCCCGGAGCGCCAGGGCATTGTGCAGCGCTTAGACGTGGGCACCTCCGGCGTGATGATCGTGGCGGCCAGCGTGCCCGCGTATTCCGTGCTCAAGCGCGCCTTCAAGGAGCGCACGGTGGACAAGACCTACCACGCGCTGGTCCAGGGCCTGCCGGACCCGATCGAGGGCACCATCGACGCGCCGATCGCGCGCCACCCGTCGGCAGGCTGGAAGTTCGCCGTGACCCAGGACGGCCGTCAGAGCGTGACGCACTACAGCGTCATCGAGGCATTCCGCCGTGCGAGCCTGCTCGACATCCATCTGGAAACCGGGCGCACCCACCAGATCCGCGTGCACATGTCGTCTGTGGGGCACCCGTGCGTGGGCGACCCCATGTACGGCTCGGACCCGAACCTGGCCAAGGAGCTGGGGCTGAAGCGTCAGTGGCTTCACGCCACCAAGCTGGGCTTTACCCACCCGCGCACCGGCGAATACATGGAGGTCGCCTCCGAATACCCGGAGGATCTGCGCGCCGCGCTGGATAAAGTGCGGAACGGCTAGATGCGCGCGCTCGCGGTGGTCCTTGCGCTGGTCGCCGGATTCTGGCTGGTGGGGGAGGCCAACCCGCCCGCCCCACCAGTGCTGCAGGGCGACCAGCTCGGCCCGGAGGACGGGGAAACCCCACAGCAGTACGCCCAGCGCGCCGCAGCAACCCTCGACCATGAGGAATCGTCCTTTGCGCTGGTGACGTTCGCCCGGCCGCTCGGTCCCGACGAGGCCGCCGCAGCTCTTGCACCCGCCCCGCGCGTCAGTGCGCTTGTGGTGCCGGGGGTAGCTCCGGTGGTGGTCCCGGAGGCGTCGATAGGCAAAATGCGTATCGACGTCCTCCGGTCCGCCACCGCATCTCCAATCGCCGGAGCAGTGGTGTTTGCCCCGCGCACACAACTGGAGCAGATTAACGCCACGGAGACAGTTCTTGCTGTGGAAATGCTGCAAGCCGATGCGGTGTGGGGAGCGTTTTCTCTCTCGGCTTCCGCAACACGCGGGGGTGTATAGTTTGCGGAGTTGTACGCAGGCCCGTTTTGCACCGTTAGGCAAGGAGAGCTCTTGACTTCCTCTACCGAAAAATCAACCGGACACAAGCGTCTTAGCCGAGCAGGACTTGCGTTGGTGACAACCTCCGCGCTTTTCCTCAGCGCGTGCGGATTCGGCGGAGGCGACGACGACAACGCTGAGGGGGCTGGCCTGAACCCCGGCGATTACACCGTGGCCACCAACGAAGGCGTGTCCGACAGTGTTGTGGTCAACGGCACCATTGAGCCGATCCGTTCCGTGAACATCTCCACCTCGGTGCAGTCCGAGGTGGAGCAGGTGGCCGTCAAGGCCGGCGATCGCGTGCAGCCGCAGCAGTTCTTGGCCTCCATGAACTCCGAGCAGCTGGAGCGCCAGCTGGAGATTCAGCAGAAGCAGCAGGCCAACGCGCAGGCGGACGCCCAAGCGCAGGTGGATCAGGCCCGCGCGGCGCTTAACGCCCACCAGGAAAGCGTGAACAACGGCACTAACGAGGCCATCCGCGCCGCCCAGGCGCAGGTTAATCAGGCGCAGGCGGCGTACGACGCTGCCGTGGCCGCCAACGGCGGCGCTCGCATTGTCAACCGTGGCATCGCGGCCGTCGAGCGTGTCGCCGGCGGAATTTCCTCGGACCTCGGCATCAGGACGGCGCCTCCGGCACCACCGGCTGCGCCGGAGGCCCCGGCGGCACCGGAGGCCCCGGCCATGCCTGGCCAGCCGGGCCAGCCGGGCCAGCCGGGCCAGCCGGGCATGCCCGGTGAGCTGAGCCCTGAACAGCTGGCGCAGCTGACGGGGGAAAGCGCTGCTGGTGGTGCTGGCGCTGGCGGTGCTGGTGGCGGCGCTGCCGTGGGCCCGGGCATGAGCGTCGAAGAAGCAAGCGCGGCGCTGCAGGACGCGAAGGCGGCCCTGGCTGCGGCGCAGTCCGCGGCCGCGCAGGAGGGCAACCAGCTGCAGGCGCAGTTGGATTCCGCGATTCGACAGGCCGAAACTGCCCAGCTCGGCGACGGTGACGGCACCCTGGAATACCAAGTGCGCGAATCCACCATTTACGCCCCGATGGCGGGACTGGTCACCAGCGTGGACGTGCGCGAAGGTGACATCCCGCAGGGCAAGCTTTTGACCATCGCGGACGATTCCCGCCTGGTCATCCGCACCGACGTGCGCGAATCAGACGTGCCCAATATCAAGGAAGGCGACCGGGTGGAGTTCACCACCGCCGCGACTGGCAAGAAGACGTTTAAGGGCCGCGTCACCCGTATCGCGCCGGCCTCTGATTCCGTTGCCAGCGGCAACCAGAACCCGATGCAAGGTATGCCGCAGCAGGGCAACAACAAGTCCAACGAGGTGACGTTCCCGGTGGAGATCGAAGTCACCGGCGACAAGGAAGGCCTGCTGCTCGGCGGTTCCGCCCGCGCGGAAATCATCACCGCCGAGGCGAAGGACGCGCTGAACGTACCGCTAGACGCCGTCTACGGCGAGGACAGCGACAAGAAGGTGCTCGTGCTCGCCACGGACGGCGATGATGCGACGTCGGGCACCGTCGAGGAGCGTTCTGTGAAAACCGGCGCATCCAACGACGTGGACATCGCAGTCACCAGCGGCGAGCTGAAGCCGGGCGACATCGTGATCAACTGGCCGGAGGAGTACCAAGACCGAGTCGGTGAGAACGTGGAGATCACGGACCCGAACTTCAACCCGGACCAGGTGCGCGAGGCGCGGGAGAAGAAAGAGCGCACCACGGCCACGGTGACGGTCACCAGCACCCGTCGTGCGGCCGAGGGGCAGCAGTAGATGACGCAAGCTTCGAAGCACAATGGCATGGCCGATTCCGGCTTGCTCATCGACATGCGCAACGTGGTCAAAACCTACAACGAGGGCGAACCCAGCGAGCTGACGGTTCTGCACGGAGTGGACTTCTACGCCGACCAGGGCGAGTTCGTCTCCATCGTCGGCCCGTCAGGCTGCGGCAAGTCCACATTGATGAACTTGATTGGCATGCTGGACCGGCCGACCGAAGGGGCCTACGCATTCAATGGCGAACCGGTGTACGCCAAGGAGGACAAAGAACTCGCCTCCTACCGCAGCAAGAACATCGGCTTCATTTTCCAGAATTTCAACCTGATCGGCCGCATGGATGCGTTGCAGAACGTGGCCATGCCCATGATGTACGCGGGCGTGGAGCGCAAGGAGCGTGACGAGCGCGCCGCCGAGCTGTTGGACCGGATGGGTATGGGCGACCGTCTGCACCACAACCCGAACGAGCTCTCCGGCGGCCAGAAGCAGCGCGTGGCAATCGCGCGCAGCCTGGCCAACGACCCGAATTTGCTGCTCGCGGACGAGCCCACCGGCGCGCTGGACTCCAAGACCGGCCGCATGGTGATGGACCTGTTCCACGAGTTGAACCAGGACCTAGGCAAGGCCATCGTGTTTATTACCCACAACCCGGAGCTCGCCGAAGAGACCGGGCGCGTGGTGGAAATGATGGACGGCCGCATCGCCGGCGTGCGAGCACCGGGAGGAGCGAGCTAAATGAACATCCGCGAATCCATGCGGCTGGCCGTGTCCAGCCTCAACACCAACAAGCTGCGCTCGCTGCTGACGCTGTTGGGCATCATCATCGGCATCATGGCCGTGATCATCATCATGACGCTCGGCCGCGCCCTGGAAAACGACGTTATGGGCGGCCTCGAGGACGCCGGCACCACCACTTACCCGGTCATGGTGCACGAACGCCCGGAGGAGGGCGAGGGCGGTGACGACCCGTTCGCGGGCTTTGGCATGGCCGGGCCGACCGAAGAGCGCGACGGCATGAGCCTTGAGGAACTCGATAATTTGAGTGACGCTTTCGGTGACCGGATCCAAGGCGTCGACATCGACATCTCCGGCCAGGGCGAGGCCACCACGGGCGACGACTCTGTCTCCGTCGGCATCAACCCCGCACTTACCGGCTCTCTCGACATGCGCAGCTTGAATGTGCAGTACGGCCGCGGCATCACGCAGGACATGCTCGACGGCCGCCGCCCTGTAGCGGTGGTTTCCCCGGAGCTTGTGGAGGCGCTTTTCGACGGCGATTCCGCCGCCGCCCTCGGCTCCCGCTTCGACGTGGACGTGGACGGCACCACCAGCGTGTTCACCATCGTCGGCGTGCTGGAACGGGCGGACAAGGCCCCGGCGTTCGGCCCGTCCGCCGCCGCCGAGATTTTCATTCCCGCCACGGCGTCGGACCGGGTTGGGCTGGACGCGAGCTGGACATCGTCGTTTAGCGTGCGCTCCGCGGCCGATGAAGACGCAGAGATGTTCCGTGGGGACCTGCAGTCCTACCTTGACCGCCAGTACACGGGCAACGAGAACTACGAGGCTGAGGTCTTCGATATTTCCGCGGGACTGGAAGGTCTCACCACGATCTTCCGCACCCTGTCCACGGTGCTGTCCGCCATTGGCGGCATCTCGCTGCTTGTCGGCGGTATCGGCGTGATGAACATCATGCTGATCACGGTGACCGAGCGCACCCGCGAGATCGGCGTGCGCAAGGCGCTCGGAGCGACGCAGAACGATATCCGCGTGCAGTTCATCGTCGAGGCGATGCTGGTGTGCCTCATCGGCGGCATCATCGGTGTGATCCTCGGCGGCGCGATCGGCATGATCGCCAGCTCCGCGGTGCTGGACATGACATGGCCGCCGATCAGTGCCGTGATCTTCGCATTGCTGTTCTCGCTTGCCACAGGTGTGTTCTTCGGCGCGTACCCCGCCTCGAAGGCAGCAAAGATGCAGCCTATCGAGGCGCTGCGGTACGAATAACCGCACCGGTTTTCGAGGGGATTCGCGCCTGTCGGCGTGCCGTCTAAGATGACCCGCATGGCCAAAAAATCCTCCTTCGTGCATCTGCATAACCACACCGAGTTCTCCATGTTGGACGGCATGGCGAAGGTGGACATGCTCGCCGACGAAGTTGTGCGCCAGGGCATGCCTGCAGTGGGCATGACCGACCACGGCAACATGTTCGGTTCGAACGCGTTCTACCGCCGCATGGTGGATGCCGGGGTCAAGCCGATCATCGGCATCGAGGCGTACATGGCCCCGGAGTCCCGTTTCAACAAAAAGCGCGTGCTTTGGGGCACCCCGGATCAGAAGCGTGACGACGTTTCCGCTTCCGGCGCGTACTTGCACCAGACGATGTTGGCGGAAAACGCGACTGGTCTGCGTAACCTGTTCAAGCTGTCGTCGCTGGCGTCCTACGAGGGCCAGCTAGGCAAGTGGCCGCGCATGGACGCGGAGCTGATCGCCGAGCATGCGGACGGCATCATCGCCACTACGGGCTGCCCGTCGGGCGATGTGCAGACACGCCTGCGCCTCGGCCAGTACGACGCCGCGCTCGAGGCGGCTGCGATGTGGCAGGACATCTACGGCAAGGACAACTATTTCCTGGAGTTGATGGACCACGGCCTGCACATCGAGCGTCGTGTTCGCGAGGATCTGCTGCGCATCGGTGAAACGCTCGACCTGCCGCCGCTGGTGACCAACGACTGCCACTATGTGCTCGAGTCCCAGGCGCCGGCGCACGAGGCGATGCTGTGCGTGCAGACGGGCAAGACGCTGCTTGATCCGGACCGCTTTAAGTTCGACGGCTCCGGCTACTACATCAAAACCGCAGAGCAGATGCGTGAACTGTGGGATTCCACGGTGCCGGACGGCTGCGACAACACACTTTGGATCGCGGAGCGCGTGGGCGACTACGGCGAGCTGTGGGAGGAGCACCCGCACGACCGCATGCCGATCGCGGACGTGCCCGAAGGTCACACCCCGACGACCTGGCTGCGCGAAGAGGTATTGCGCGGTCTAAAGGAGCGTTTCGATGGTGGAGAGGTGCCGGAGGAATACCTGACGCGCGCGAGCTACGAGATCGACGTCATCGACATGAAGGGCTACCCGTCCTACTTCCTTATCGTGGCGGAGCTGATCAAGCACGCCCGTGAGATTGGCATCCGCGTCGGACCGGGCCGTGGTTCTGCGGCGGGCGCCCTGGTAGCGTACGCGCTGACGATCACCAACATTGACCCGATGGAACACGGCCTGCTCTTCGAGCGATTCTTGAACCCGGAGCGCCCGTCCGCGCCGGATATCGATATCGACTTCGATGACCGCCGCCGCGGAGAAATGATCACCTACGCCGCAGAGCGCTGGGGCGAAGACAAGATCGCCCAGGTGATCACCTTCGGCACGGTGAAGACCAAGCAGGCGATTAAGGACTCGGCCAAGGTGAACTTCGGCCAGCCCGGCTTTCAGATGGCGGACCGCATCAACGGCGCACTGCCGCCGGCGGTCATGGCGAAGGACATTCCGCTATCCGGTATCACAGACCCGGAGCATGAACGCTACAACGAGGCTGCGGAGGTCCGCTCGCTGATTGAGACGGATCCGGACGTGGCCAAGATCTATGAGACGGCCCGCGGCCTAGAAGGCGTGGTCAGGCAGGCAGGCGTGCACGCGTGTGCCGTGATTATGGCGTCGGTGCCGCTGATGGCCCACATTCCGATGTGGAAACGTCCGGCGGACGGTGCGATCATCACCGGCTGGGACTATCCGGCGTGCGAGGCCATCGGCCTACTGAAGATGGATTTTCTGGGGCTGCGCAACCTCACGGTGTTGGGCGACGCGCTGGAGAACGTGAAGAAAAACCGCGGCGAAACCATCGACCTTGAGACACTCGACACCGACAACCAGGCGGTCTACGAGCTGCTCTCGCGCGGCGACACACTAGGCGTGTTTCAGCTGGACTCGGGCGGCATGCAGGAGCTGCTCAAGCGCATGAAACCGACCGGATTTAACGATATTGTCGCCTCGCTGGCGCTGTACCGCCCGGGTCCGATGGGTGTGAACGCCCACTGGGATTACGCCGACCGTAAGAACGGGCGCAAGCCGATCACGCCGATCCACCCGGAGCTGGAAGAACCGCTCAAGGAGATCCTGGATGAGACCTACGGCCTGATCGTCTACCAAGAGCAGATCATGAACATCTCGCAGAAAGTGGCGAACTATACGGCGGGCCAAGCAGACGGCTTCCGCAAGGCCATGGGTAAGAAAAAGCCGGAGGTGCTGGCGAAGCAGTACGAGACGTTTTCCGCCGGCATGTTTTCCAACGGCTACTCCAAGGAGGCCGTGGATGCGCTGTGGGGCACGATCGAGCCGTTCGCCTCGTATGCGTTTAACAAGTCCCACGCCGCGGGCTACGCGCTGGTGTCCTACTGGACGGCGTACATGAAGGCGAACTACGCCGCCGAGTACATGGCGGCACTGCTGACCTCTGTGGGCGACAAGAAAGATAAGTCCGCGATCTACCTGTCGGACTGCCGCCACCTGGGCATTAGCGTGCTGCAGCCGGACATCAACGAGTCCGAAGAAAACTTCATGGCTGTTGGCGAAGACATCCGCTACGGGCTTGCCGCTGTGCGAAACGTAGGCGTGGAAGTGGTGGAGTCCATCAAGAAAACCAGGAAGGAAAAGGGCTCCTTCACCAGCTTCTCGGACTACCTAGACAAGATCGAGCTGGCGGCCTGCAACAAGCGAATCACAGAATCGCTGATTAAAGCCGGGGCATTCGACTCGCTGGAGCACCCGCGCAAGGGGCTCATGCTCATCCAGGAAGACGCCGTCGATTCCGTTCTTGCCACAAAGAAGGCGGCGGACAAGGGGCAGTTCGACCTCTTCGCCGGTTTCGGCGGGGAAGATGGCGCCGACAACTCCGCGTTCACCATCGAGGTGCCTGACGACGAATGGGACCGCAAACACAAGCTCGCACTGGAACGTGAGATGCTCGGCCTGTACGTCTCCGGCCACCCGCTCGACGGCTTCGAGGAGGCCATCGACGCGCAGACGGATACCCAGCTGACCACCATCCTCTCCGGCGAAATGCGCAACGGGGCAGAAGTGACCATCGGCGGGCTGATCTCCACCGTGGACCGCCGTTTTTCCAAGAAGGATGGCTCTCCGTGGGCGATCGTGACCATCGAGGACCACCACGGCGCACAGGTGGATGTGCTGCTGTTTAACAAGGTGTACGCACTGGTCGCGCCTCAGATCGTGGAGGACAACATCATTCTGGTCAAGGCGCATGTTTCCATCCGCGACGATCGTATGAGCCTGTTCGGCGACGACGTGAAGGTGCCGGAGCTTGGCCCCGGCAACGGTGCCGGGCTGCCGCTGCGGTTGACCATGCGCACCGATCAGTGCACAGCGGAGAACATCGCCAAGCTTAAAGGCGTGCTGGTGAACAACGCTGGCGATTCCGATGTCTACCTGAATCTGGTCAACGGAGAACACAGCCAGCTGATGATTCTGGGTGACCACCTGCGCGTGAACCGCTCAGCTAGCTTGATGGGTGACCTCAAGGCGACACTCGGCGCCGGGATCTTGGGCTAGCGCTCGGCCCCAAACCAAACGGAAAGCCCCGTCCGGTCACACCGGACGGGGCTTGGCGTATACGCAGCAGGCCTTACTTCTTGTTAGCCATCTTCTTGATGCTCTCCTTCAGCCCTGGGACAGCGCCCACGACAACCATGAGGGAGCTGATCGCCGCTGCGAGTGCAGTGACCCAGAGCGAGATCTTGCCGATGATATCGAGCGCCTGCTCCTCGTAGGAGGAAGGCTGCAGCCATGCCGGCGGGGTGTAGGTCGCCGTCGGAGTGACGGTCGCGACGTTGCTGCCCGTCGGCTTCTCCTTGCCGGTGGTGGACGGAGTGGTGGTAGCCGGGGTGGTGGTGCCGGTGGTCGCCGGAGTGGTGGTAGTACCGGTCGGCTCGACCACTACCGGACCCTCCTTTGTGGGGGCTGGCTCGTTGGTCTTGGTGGACGCCGTGGTGGTCGGGGCGGAATCCTGCGTTGCCGTGGTGGTCGGCTCCGCAGAGGCGGACGTGGTCGTCGTCGAAGTATCAGCTTCGGCGGCGGCTGCGGCACCCGCAAGGGAGCCAGCTGCAATTGCGGTGGCCGCGAAGGACACGGCTACGAAACGGGACTTCATTGATTGACCTTCCTCAGGCGAAAGAGAGCGGGTGGGTTAGAAGGGAAGGTTTGGGAGCTGGAAGTTAGGCAGCTCAACCTTCGGGGTGTGCAGGTGCGGCAGACCCAGGCCGAACTGAGCGTTGACCATGTCGACGATCTTGTTCGCGCCACGCGGGTCGGAGAACACGATCAGAGCGGTGGTCAGCACAGCACCGAGCGTTCCGGAGAAGACGCCCACCAAGGTGCCCTGGGAGGAGCCGGAGGACTTGTTGGTTTTGCCCTGGTTGGTTTTGCCCTGGTCGGCCGGCTGGTCGGACTCGCCCTCCTGCTGGTCGGACTCGCCCTCCTGCTGGTCGGACTCGCCCTCCTGCTGGTCGGACTCGCCCTCCTGCTGGCCTGCCGGCTGGTCAGTTGCCGGCTGGTCAGATGCCGTCTGGTTGGTCTCAGCCTCCTGAGCCATCGCCGGGACGGTGGCCAGGGACAGAGCGGTTGCGGCAGCCACAGCTGCGGTGGAAATACGCTTCATTGTTTTCTTATTCTCCTCGTAAAAGATCCAAAACTGTCGATGTAGGCGCTGTGCCTTACATGACACCCCGATGAACCTAGCAGGTTTATGGTTAAAAATGTAGTGAAGCGGTGGCGTTTATTTCATGGACAACAGTTGTCCGCCGCCACCGAGTTACTTGGCAAACACCGAGTTCACAACGTTGCCGAGTGCGCCCAGTGCGCCGATCGCCAGCGCCACAGCAGCAAGTGCGATCGCAATCACACCGCCGTGAGAAAGGGTGCTGCCGGCAGCGTCCTGGCCCGGCTGCGCGGGCTCGGTAGGCTTGGCGGGTGCCTCGATAAGCGAGTCCACCTTAAACACGGTGGTGGTGCCGGAGACCTCGTTGCCCACGATCAGCAGGTTCTCGCCGTTCGGGGAGTCCTTCTCCGACACGAACGTGAGGCCCTCAGCTCCCAAGTCGCCAACCTTCTCTAGCCCGGCCTTTACGGCGTCATCGCTCTCGTCGGCAAGTTCTTCCATATTGATGGAGAAGTCGCGGTTGTTGATGTAGGCGGTGTAGGTCGGCTTCGCCGGATCGGTGATGTCGTAGACCATCACGCCGCCGAGTCGCTCGAAGCCGATGAACGCGTAAGTGCGGCCGTTGATCTCGCCGACGGTGACACCTTCGGGCTCCGGACCCTTGTCGTCGGAGCGGGACTCGAACTCGTTTTCCGTGTGGTTGGTGTTGAAGTGCTCCGGCAGAAGCTTCGCGGTGAGCTCCTCGAACTCGGCGCCGGAGTCGAACACGCGCTTGCCGTCGGCGGTGAAGATAGAGAAGCTGCGGCCGCCGTAGGTGTAAAGGTCCTCGTAGCAGTCCTTCTCTTCGTTCAAACCGAACGCGGTGGTGATCTTCAACCGGCCCGCGTTTTCGTCGGCCTGGAATTCCTCGATTTCGCCGGCGGTCATGCCCGCGTAGCCCTCGCAGATCGGGGCCGCCTTCTTGCCGCCCAGCTTCTTGATGCGCTTCTCCTCGGAGTAGGCATCCCAGTCGCGCGCGTCGCCCTCGTTGGCCGTGACCAGGTAGGTCGTGCCGTCGACCTCGTAGGCGGCGATGGAATCCGGCTGCAGAATGCCCTTGACCGGTGCGGTGCGGAGGTCGATCTTGTCGTCCTTGTCGGAGATGTCCATTGGCACCTCGCGGCGGTCGGTGTAGCCCAGTGGCCACACGTCCTCGACGGTGGCGGTGGCGATGTCCACCACGGCGACGGCGTTGTTTTCCTGCAGCGTCACGTACGCCTTGCCGCCTGAAACTGCGATGTATTCCGGCTCGAGGTTCTGTGCCTCGGTGGTGGAGGCGCCCACCTGGCCGTAGATGTGCACGCCCTTGTCCGCCAAGGTGCCCTCGAACGCGGTGAAGTCAGCGGTGCGCACATCGGCCTGGGTCGCGGCCTTTAGAGCATCAGGCAGCTTTACGACGGCTACGCTGCCCTCCGGATCAACCGAGTAATCCTCAGCGGGCTCGCCTTCGTTAGCCACCAGTGCGTAATCGCCCTCCGGGGTGATGGTCACCATGTCCGGCAGGGCACCGACACCCACGCGGCCGAGCACGGTGCCGGGCGTGTCAGCGCCGGCGTCGAAGAAGATCAGTTCACCGGCATCGGTTTTGTTCTCTGGCTCGACGGTGGCCACCGCGAGGCCGTCGGCACGCACAGCGACGGAGTTGATGGTGGTGTTCTCTCCGCCGGAAACCTCGCCGACCTTGGTGGGTGTGGAGGGGTCAGCCGCGTCGAGGACGTCGATCTTGCCGGAGAGCGCGTTGACGGTGAGGATGCGCTTGGAATCGGCGTGGAAGGCGACAATCTCGGCGGCGGAATCGTCAAAGGCGCCTGCGCCGTAGGAACCCAGCACCGAGATGTCGGCGGTAGCACCGTCGGCAAGATCCTTCACCGGCTCAGCAACGACGGCGGCGGTTGCCGGGGAGACAAGGCCGAGGGTGAGGGCGGTGGCGCACCCGGCGGCGAGGCCGGTGCGGGAGATGCGGTTTCCGGACATAGGTGAACCTTTCAGGGGGCTGTAAAAACGAACTGAAAATGAGTACGTGCTCTTGTGTACAGCCTGAAGGTGGGCGCGAAGTTACGGTGAGGTGAAGGGGGAGTAAACAAGACGGGCAGTTGTAGACTCGATAACCATGCGCACAGCCACACCGAACACGTCCGACTCCGACTTCGAGGAAGTCCGCGCAGCCGACATCCGGTTCGCGCAAGGCCGGATCTCATCGGTGATTTCTCCGACTCCACTGCAGTACTGCCCGCGGCTGTCGGAGCAGTACGGCGTGGATGTCTACCTCAAACGCGAGGACCTGCAGGACGTGCGCTCCTACAAGATCCGCGGTGCCTACTACGGCATCTCCCGGCTGAGCGAAGACGCCCGCGCCGCCGGTGTCGTGGCGGCATCCGCCGGCAACCACGCCCAAGGCGTGGCCTACGCCTGCCGCGCGATGGGCATCCAGGGAAGGATCTTCGTGCCCAAGCCCACCCCGAAGCAGAAGCGCGACCGCATCCGCGTCCACGGCGGCGACGCCATCGAACTTGTGGTCACGGGCAACACGTTCGACGAGGCCGCGCAGGCCGCCCGCGCGGACGCCGCGGCACGCGGTGCGACGGTGATCGAGCCGTTCGACTCCCGCGACACCGTGGTCGGCCAGGGCACCGTCGCCGCCGAAATCGTGGCGCAGCTGGCCAGCCTGGGCAAAGAGCTGGACACCGTGCTGGTGCCGGTGGGCGGCGGCGGGCTTATCTCCGGCGTGCTGTCCTACCTGGCCGACATGTCTCCGGCGACGAAGGTGGTTGGGGTGGAGCCGAAAGGTGCGGCATCGTTAGGCGCGGCGCACGATGCGGGCGGACCCGTCACCCTGGAGGCCATCGACCCGTTCGTGGACGGCGCGGCGGTAAAGCGCATCGGCGACATCCCGTGGCAGGTTTTCAACGCCCACCGCGACGCCACCGAGCTCTACGCCGCGGACGAAGGCGCGGTGTGCACCGAGATGCTCGGGCTGTACCAAAACGAGGGCATCATCGCCGAGCCCGCCGGCGCGCTGTCCGTGGCGGGCCTGGGGCTGGCGGAACTTTCGCCCGGTTCGACCGTGGTGTGCATCATCTCCGGCGGCAACAACGACGTGCTGCGCTACGCCGAGGTGATGGAGCGCTCCCTGGTGCACCGCGGCCTGCGCCACTACTTTTTGGTCAACTTCCCGCAGGAGGCAGGCCAACTGCGCCACTTCCTCAACGACATCCTCGGCGAGGAAGACGACATCGTGCTGTTCGAGTACCTGAAAAAGAACAACCGCGAAACAGGCGCAGCCCTCGTGGGCATCGAGCTTGCACGCGCCGAGGACCTTGCTCCGCTGTTGGGGCGGATGGATGAGTCGGCGATCGACTGCCGCCGCCTGGAGCCGGGCACGCCCGAGTACGACTACATCGTGGCGGGGTAAACCGATGGAGCAGTCGTACGTACGCCCCGCAGATGAGCTGGTCACCCACGAGTTCGAAGCCAAACGCTCCCGGTTCATCGGCTGGATCGCCCGCGCAATCACAGAGGAAGAGGCGCGCGAGGTTATCAACGCCGCCCGCGAAGAATACCCGGACGCGCGCCACCACTGCTCCGCGTTCATTGTGCACCAGGACGCAGCGCAGCCCATCGAGCGCTCATCCGACGACGGCGAGCCCTCCGGCACAGCCGGCAAACCCATGTTGGAGGTGCTTAAAGGCTCCGGCATGCAGGACGTGGTGGCGGTTGCGATCCGCTACTTCGGCGGTATCAAGCTCGGCACCGGCGGGTTGGTCAGCGCATACACCGAGTCCGTGGCCGACACACTCGAGCACGTCACCCGCGTCACCCGCGAAGTGCGCGAGCTGGGCACCGTGGACTTCCCGCACGCCGAAGCTGGGCGCATTGAGTCGGAGCTGCGCACCGCAGGCATCGACATCGTGGATGTGGAGTACGGACGCGCCGCCACCTACACCCTGGCGTTCACGCCGGGGGAGCGCGAGCGTGTGGACGCCCTGTTGGCCGCCACCACTCACGGCGGCGCCGAGATGAAAGAGGCCGGCTACCGCTGGGTCGAACGCGGCGTGTAAGGCGCTACACTTAGACCTCATGACCATGCAGCCGCGCCCCAATGACCCGATCGCACAGCGCAAGGCCGCCGTGCGCCAGTACTCCCGCAACGCCGTCCTGTGGGCCGGCGGCGGCGTTGCCGGAGGCATCGCCTTCGGCCTGATTTTCGGTTCCTGGACCATCTTGTTCCTCGGCCTGGTCGTTGCTGTTGCAGGCGGGTTTACCAACTGGAACAAGGTCCAGCGAATCGTCAACCACAAGGACCAGTACTAGCTTGACCCAGCCAACCATGGCAGCGGTGCGCATCGACGCCTGGCTGTGGGCCGTGCGCATATTCAAAACCCGCAGCCAAGCCGCGGACGCGGTGCGCGCCGGGCACGTGAAAATCGACGGCAAGGCCGTCAAACCCGCCCAGCAGGTCGTCCCCGGCGAGGCGGTGCGCGTGTGGAAGGACCACCGCGAATACATCCTCGAGGTGGCGGCGACCGTGAGCAAGCGCGTCGGCGCGCCGGTTGCCCGGTCGTGCTACGTCGACCACTCGCCGCCGCCCCCGCCGCGCGAGCTGTTCGCAGCACCGCCGGTGCGCGACCGCGGCACAGGCAGGCCGACGAAGAAACAGCGACGCGAGATCGACCGGCTGATGGGCCGGCGCAACTGAACTACTCGCCGCGCAAAAGCCGCAAACGGTTAGTCAGCCGTTTGCGCCGTACCTGCGGGCGGTTGCCGGCGTCCCAGGTGCGCTCGATGTGCTCGGTGCCGTAGCGGTTGAGCAGCAAATCGTCCACGATGCGCACTTGGCCCGGCACGAAGGGGTAGGACAGCGAGTTCGAGATCGCCTCGATGTCCGCCGGGTTGGTCAGCTCCGCAACCTCGGAGACGTGCTCCATGCCGTGGGCGCGCAAAAGCTCCGTGCAGAAGCGGTAGTCGCCCGCGCGCGACAGCGGGAACTGGTTGCCCAGCAGTACGGTAAGGATGCCCGGCAGGGTCTCCGGGGAGATCTCCGCGTCCACATCGGTGTTGACCTTGTCTGCCGGGTCCTCCGGGTTTGCCAGCGACGCGATCTGGTCGAACTGCTGGTCCGCAAGCTCTATCAGGCCGGCCGCCAGGGTGAACGCCCGGTCCACCTGTGGGTCCAGGTTCTCGGTGGCGCGCTTGTACCGAATGTCGTGCTCGAACTCGGCCCAGGCGTGCTGCAGCACGGTGCGGATCTGCACCTCGAAGACCTGCCCGACGTACTCTTCCAGGCCTTCGGATTGCTCCTGCACCCGCACGATCATGTGGTGCGAGCCGTAACCGAAGCCGCCGGCTACGCGCGTTTCTTCGGCCTTGTCCACGCTGCGCAAAACCTCGAACTGGTCCGCGAGGAGGCGCTGGACTGCCGGGATCTCGGTGGAGTGCAGCACCGTGATGCGCGCGCCGATGATGTCTTTGATGTCGTGCCACGGGTCGGGGTAGACCATCTCGCCGTCGTCGCGCGTCTTGCGGGCCTTTTCCTTCAGCGAGGTCCAGGACTTCACGCGCGCGTCCACGCGGTCGAAGTTGACGCCGGCGTCGCGCATGAGTTCGTGCAGCGCGTGCCGAAACGCCGTCGCGATGTCGTCGTGTTCGCGCATCCAGGCAAAGTAGGTCGACCCGAGGCGGGCGATGGTGTCGTCCATCGCCTTGTTCCTGGGTTTCTCCGGCTTCGCGGGATGCTTTGCTGTGCTCATAACGGCGGGATAGCTTACATGGACAACAGCGCCGCAGGTAGTTCGGCGCACAGCTGCGACATTTCCACAGTGCCGGAATATTTCTGCCCGGTGAGCTGGTCGGTCCAGGTGCCTTCGGGAAGGGTGAGGGTGGTGCCGCGCCAGCCTCCGGCGCGCTCCAAGCTGAGCGGGGTGCGGGTTGCTACGGCGATGACCTGCGGTTCGTCGTGAAGTGTGCGAGCCATGCTCACTACGTGCTCGCGCGCGGGGCCTGCGGCGAAGATCGCGCGGTAACCGCCGTCGAGGAAGAGCTGTGGGCGCTCGCGGCGCAAGGTGAGGGCGGCGCGCACAATACGTTGCTTATCGACGTCCTCCGGTGCCCCCTCACCAGCACAAAGCGCCTGATAGTCGACGAAGCGGCGGTTGTCCGGGTCCACCAGCGAGAAGTCCAAAAACTCGGTGCCCTGGTAGGTGTCCGGGATGCCCGGTCCGATTAGTTGCAGCAGTTTCCTGCCGAGGGAGACCGCCACGCCGCCGCGGTCGAGGTCGCGGGCGAAGTCCGCGACGAGGCGCGTAGCGGGGCCATGCGTGAGGTGCGCAATCCACTCGGTCACTTGTGCCTCGTAGTCATGGTCGTTGTCGTACCAGCTCGTCAGCGTGTCCGCCTCACGCACAGCTTTGACCGCGTACGACTGCAGGCGCTGGGTGAATGCTTCGTCCGCGCGGCCGTCACGCGGCCACGCGCCCAGCACGTTGTGCAACAGAAACAGGCCAGTGGCGGTGTCAGGCGGCGGGGTGAGCGCGAACACGTCGTCGACGAGCTGGCTGAATTCGCCCGGCACCTCAGAGATCTCGATCATGCGGGCGCGGGTGTCTTCGCTGCGTTTCGTGTCGTGCGTGGTCAGCGTTGTCATGGTGCGCGGCCATAACCTGCTGCGCTCGTCCTGCAGGAGGTGGAATTCAGCCTGGCTGACGCCGAATCGCCCGGGTGCGCCGCCGACTTCCTGCAGTGCTACCAGACGGCACGCGCGGTAGAACAGGGTGTCCTCCACCCCTTTGGCCATCACCGCTCCGCAGACCTGGGCGAAGCGGTGGGCCGCCTCGCCGTGCGCGGCCAAGGCAGCCGCAACAAGGTCGAGCGCCGCCGCGTCAAACCCGATTGGGCTCTGGGCCAATTCCGCAATCAGCGTCGCGGTCACTCTCGATAGCGAACGGTAGTCAGCGCGGTAGACGGGCATGCCGGCAACCAGTTCCACAAGCACCTCGGTGAGCGCCGTGTCGCTGACCTGGGAGCCTGCGGAAGAGAGGCTGTCGTGGCGCACCGCGCGGGCGAGCCTGCGGATCTCCGCAGCGAGCTCGTCTTCCGCAACGCGCGCTTTGAGCATCCACTCGGCCTTTTCCACAGCGTGCGCGTCCCAAGTGGTGCCGCTGAAGCGCAACGCCACCGCACCCAGCGCGGTGGCGGCGTCGGTGTTGACAAACGTGCCGTCGAATTCGCGCAAGGCATCGTAGCCGGTGGTTCCGTCGACGTTCAGGCGTGGATCCAAAGGCTCGTCCACGCCGAGGATCTTCTCCACGATCAGCCAGGTGTCCGGCCCGATGAGCTCGCGCAGCCGGGTGAGGTAGCCGAACGGGTCGGTCAGGCCGTCGGGGTGGTCGACGCGGACGCCATCGATAAGCCCCTCGCCAACAAGTTCCCGCAGGCAGGAGTGGGTGGCGTTGAAGACGTCTTCGTCCTCCTGGCGCACGCCGGCGAGGCCGTTGATGGAGAAGAAGCGGCGGTAGGAGATGATGCCGTCGCGCCAGTACGTCAGCCGGTAGTGCTGGCGCTCGTGCACGGCGGTCGGGTCGTCATTGAGGTCGGTGTAGCTGCCGGGGGCGAGTGGGAAGACGTGGTCGTAGTAGGTAAGCACGTCCTCGCCATCGAGGTGTTCGAGCTTCAGCGCGTCCGTGTCGCCAGGAGCGCCAAGGACCGGCAGCGCGATTTTGCCGCCCGCGCCGTTGTCCTCGGCCCAGTCGATGTCGAAGAAGTGCGCGTAGTTCGAATCCTGCCCGTGCTTGAGTACGTCCCACCACCACCGGTTGCGCCGCGGCACTTCCACGCCGAGGTGGTTAGGCACGATATCCACCACCAGCCCCAACCCGGCGTCGTGCGCCACACGGGCAAGCCTGCGCAGCCCGTCAATGCCGCCGAGTTCCGGGTTGACCACGGTCGGGTCGATCACGTCGTAGTTGTGGTTGGACTCCGGCGCGGCGGCGAAGATCGGGGAGAGGTAGAGGTGCGAGACCCCGAGATCGGACAGATAGGGCACAAGCTCGGCGGCCTGGGCGAAGCCGAACTCGCGGCCGTGAGGGTCCGTATGCGGGCCGCGCAGTTGCAGGCGGTACGTGGAGGTGATGGGGCGCTTCACGCCCCACACCCTAGCTGGATTTTGCGTGGCGCAGCAGGGGAAACCCCACGGAATAGGCCAGCACATTCGCGCCGGGCAAGTGCTGCGCCACCTCGTCGGCGTCCGCGTCGAAAACGAATAGCTCGCGCCAGTCGCGGGTGGCGTAGACCAGCCCGGTCTCCGGCCGCAGAACGGCCTCGAAGTGGCGGTGCAGCAAGGTAAAGGGGCGTGGGTGGGAAAGCCACCAGGCGGCGGGGGAGTCGTGTCCGTCCACCTCGAAGCCTCGCGGCAACTCGTCGCAGTCCAGCGCGACGCTGGGGCAACGTACTAAGAACTCCACGCCGTCGTCGCGCTGCGCGCGGGATATCAGCTGTTCTGCTGAGACGTTCCACAGCTGATGGGCGCTCACACCCGCGGCGCCGACCTCTTGGTGGGTAAGGCCGGTGGAGTCAGGCGAGTCGAAGACGCACATCAAGCCAGGCGAGAGGCTGATAAAAGCGGTGGAGGTGCTAAAACCGGCGGCGATGCGCGCGCGAGTTGCCGCGCCGTCCACGTGCGCAAGCCGCAACGTGATCGCCGTGGCGGGAACAGGTGCGTGTTGGAGAAGCTGCATGGCTAATTAGACGCAGCCGCACCCGCCCCGGTTCCCTAGAGGCCGAAGATTTTTCTAAAACGGTGGCTGCTCGTTTAGCCCCAGCGCCTCTAGCAGCTGGTCGGCCTGCCAGATCTGGATGTCCTGGCCTTTGTCCTTCAGCTCGCGAGCGCGTTTTTCCTTCGAGGTCATCGTGGCCCATTCGCCCACCACCAGCACGGTGGTCTTCTTTGTCACGTTCTTGCCCACCTGCGCGCCCTGCTCGGCGATCTTTTGCCACAGCTCACCCTTGTCGTGCGGTTCAAACTCGCCGGTCAGCGTGACGTGTTCGCCGTACAGTGGCGCGTTCGGATCTGCCTCGGGGTCCGGCTCCGGCACGGTGTCCGGGGTGGCCACGGACTGCCAGGGGCGCTGGGGACCTTTATTGTGCTGCGCCCGCTTGGCAGGGCCCGCTTGATTCGAGCCCTGCGGTGCCGCCGATGCCGCAACCGCGGCAGCCACTCCGCCCTGGGCCGCCTTTTCCGCCTGCATCGCGCGGCCCGCGCCGGAGCGGTCGCGCAGCACCGGGGTCACGCGGGCGGCGTCGATGGAGCCGAGCGTGAAACCGGAGTCGTGCACGAAGCTCATCAGGCTGCCGGTGTGACCGGCCTGGCGCGCCAGGCCCACCATCACGCCCGCGCAGGCCGCGGCGTCCTCGCAGGCGTCGTGGTGGTTGTCCAGCGTGATGCCGAAGTGCTCCGCCAGGGTGGGCAGGCGGTGGTTGGCCACGTCCAGCTTGGTGGCACGCGCCTGGGCGAGGGTGCAGGCGAACAGCATCTGGGGCACCTCGACGTCGGATGCCTGGCAGGCGTCGCGCAGCGCGGAGGCGTCGAACTGGGCGTTGTGCGCCACCAGAGGCAGATCGCCGACGAACTCGGCCATCTTCGGGATGCAGTCGCACACATCCGGCGCGTCGGCGACGTCCTGCTCGGTGATGCCGTGGATGGCCACGTTGCCCTCCTCGAACTGCGCGAGAGACACCGGCGGCTTGCACAGCCACGAGGCGCGGTCCACCTCCTCGCCGTCAACGATCTTCACCAGGCCGATCTGGCAAATCGAGCCCCAGCGGCGGTTCGCGGTCTCCACGTCGAAGCCGACGAAGGAAAAGCCAGGGATGCCGGCGCCGCCGGCCACGGTGCCGGTGGCAGGGGCATGGCCGTGCTGTGCGTCGTCGAGAAGCTTGCAAAGCTCGGCGGGGCCCTCCTCGTCGCCGGGGGCGAACCAGACAGTCACAGTGCCGCCGGCAGTGTCGATGTCCACATGCGGGCGGGTCCACGCGTCGCCCGGAACAGAGGTTGTGCCTGCGATGTCGGCGATGGCCACCTCGCGGGAGTTGCTGCCGCCGCGCAACGAGGCCGCGAGTGCGGTGGGAGTGAGGGTCAGTGCCTCGTTGGTCACGGTCAACGTTGCGCCGTGCGCGGTGATCATTACTGGCTGGCCTCCGAATTTCCTTCGCCTGCGGGTGGTTGGGTGCGGCGCAGCACCACGGTTGAACGCTGGCCCACGGTCACAGCCGCGCCGGGCTGGACCGGCTCGGCGTCTTCGCGCACGCCGAGCGCCTCGGTGGTGTCCACGACTACCTCCCACTCGTCGCCGAATTCGGCGTCCGGCACCGTGAAGTCGATGTCTTCGTAGTGGGCGTTGAACATCAACAGGAAGGAATCGTCCACCACGCGCTGTCCGCGCGCGTCCGGCTCGGCGATAGCTTCGCCGTCCAAGAACACCATCAGAGCACGCCCGAACGGGGTATTCCAATCGTCCTGCGTCATCAGCGTGCACTCGGGTGTCAACCACGCGATTTCGCGGCCGTGCTCCTCGTCACCCAACGCGCCGCCGGCGAGAAAGCGGCGGCGGCGGAACACCGGGTGGTCGCGGCGCAGCTCGATCAGCCGACGGGTGAAGTCGTGCAGGTCCGACGCTTCTTCGAGCCTGGACCAGTCCATCCAGGCGATCTCGTTGTCCTGGCAGTAGACGTTGTTGTTGCCGCCCTGGGTGCGCGCGATTTCGTCGCCGTGGGCGAGCATCGGGGTGCCCTGGGACAGCAGCAGGGTGGTCAGGAAGTTGCGGCGCTGCCGCGCCCGCAGGTCCAGCACCTCCGGGTCGTCCGTCTCGCCCTCCGTACCGCAGTTCCAGGAGCGGTTGTGGCTCTCGCCGTCGCGGTTGTCCTCGCCGTTGGCCTCGTTGTGCTTGTCGTTGTAGCTGACCAGGTCGTTGAGGGTGAACCCGTCATGGGCGGTGATGAAGTTAATAGACGCGGTGGGGCGCCGGCCGTTGTGCTGGTACAGGTCCGACGAACCGGTCAGCCGCGAGGCGAACTCGCCGAGGGTGGAGTCCTCGCCGCGCCAGAAGTCGCGCATGGTGTCGCGGTACTTGCCGTTCCACTCGCTCCAGAGCGCAGGGAAATTGCCCACCTGGTAGCCGCCTTCGCCCACGTCCCACGGCTCGGCGATGAGCTTGACCTGGCTGACCACAGGGTCCTGCTGCACCAGGTCGAAGAAGGTGGCCAGGCGGTCCACGTCGGAAAACTCGCGGGCCAGGGTGGAAGCGAGGTCGAAGCGGAAACCGTCCACGTGCATGTCCGTGACCCAGTAGCGCAGCGAATCCATGATCAGCTGCAGCGAGTGCGGGTAGCGCACGTTAAACGAGTTTCCGGTGCCGGTGTAGTCCATGTAGTGGAACTTGTCGTCGTCCACCAGCCGGTAGTACGCCTCGTTATCGATCCCGCGGAAGGCGATGGTTGGGCCCATGTGGTTGCCCTCGGCGGTGTGGTTGTACACCACGTCCAGGATGACCTCGATGCCCGCCTCGTGGTACGTGCGCACCATCTGCTTGAACTCGGCCACCGCGTCACCCGGCGCGGTGGAAAAGGCGTAGTTGTTCTCCGGGGCGAAAAAGCCGAACGTGTTGTAGCCCCAGTAGTTGCGCAGACCTAGGTCCCGCAGGCGGTCGTCCTGCAAAAACTGGTGCACCGGCAACAGCTCGATGGCGGTGACGCCCAGGTCCTTGAGGTAATCCACCATCACCGGGTGCGACATGCCGGCGTAGGTTCCGCGCAGGTCCTCCGGGATGGCGGGGTGGGTTTGCGTCATGCCCTTGACGTGGCACTCGTAGATGACGGATTCGCCCTCCGGGATCTTCGGCGCACGGTCATCGCCCCAATCGAAGAACGGGTTGATCACCACGGACAGCATCGTGTGGCCCAACGAGTCCTCCTCGTTGCGGCCGGTGCCCGGCTCGTCGGCGTGCATGTCGTAGGACAACAGTGAGGAGTGCTGGTCGAATTCGCCGTCGAAGGCGCGCGCGTACGGGTCCACCAGCAGCTTGCTCGGATCGCAGCGTTTGCCGTTGTGCGGATCCCACGGCCCGTGCACGCGGTAGCCGTAGCGCTGGCCCGGGCTCACTCCGGGCAGGTAGGCGTGCCAGACGTGGTTGTCCACTTCCTCCAGCGGGATGCGGGTCTCCGCTCCGTCGTCGTCGATAAGGCAAAGCTCCACCTTCTCCGCGACGCCGGAGAACAGTGCGAAGTTCGTGCCTGCGCCGTCGAAAGTGGAGCCCAGGGGGTAAGAAGAACCGGGCCAGACGATGGTCTCACTCATGGGGTCACAGCTTAGTGCCCCCTCAGACACTTCGCTTTAGGCCGTCGAGCAGGAAGGTCACCGCCGCGGCGTGCTCGCCTGCGCCGTCCGACTCCGCAGGCGCGCCAGTGGCCTGCGCCAGCTGCGCGGCGGATTGCTGCACCGCCGCGTCGCCCAAGGTCAGTCGCAGCAAACCTCTGGCGGCGATGCGCACATTGCTTTCCGACGCCGCTTCGCCCAGCCACGCCCTGACCGACGCCGCGAACCGGGTTTCCAACTCCTTTTGCACTTGCGAGCTGGGCTGGCTCACCGCCGCGACGACGACCTCCGCGCCGTCGCGGGTGGCAAGCAGCGCTTCGCGCAGCTTTCGGCTCAGACATGCGGGGTCCGGCAGGGGGCCGTTGATAAGCACCTGCACAATCTCTTCCGCCATGGTGGCGATGAGTTCCTGCTTGTTGGAGATGTGCCAGTACAACGCTCCGGGCGCGACCGAAAGTGAGGTGGCTACCCGGCGCATGGACACGTCCGCGAGCCCGTACTCGGCGAGGATGGCCAACGCCGCTTCGGTGATGCGCTCACGGGTTAATTGCATTCCTCCAACATAGACGCACAACGGTCACCTGCGGCCGAAAAGGCTCTACGCGTCCTCACAGAAACTCTCCAGAATGCTTATATAGATGTCCAACGAGTGCAACAGTGAGTAGTTGGTACTATTTCTGAATGGATCTTCACCGCGACTGCATGTGCTGATGCCGAAAAACACAGAAAAACACAGTCGCGGGTGCCAGCCCGCACCGAATTTCCGGGCGGGTCCGACAACGAGAGGTACAGGTATACCGTGAAGTTGCAAACGAAGAAGGGCTTGGCAGTGACGACGGCGGCGCTCGCCCTCGTACTCCCGCTCACCGCGTGCGGGTCCGACGATGAAGGAACCTCCGGCGGTCTGTCCACCGCCGCCGAGGCGCCTGAGGCGTCCGCCGCGAACTCTTCCACGGAAGCCTCTGCGGAGAAGTCCGCGAAGTCTGAAAAGACCGAGAAGTCTGCAAAGTCCGAGAAGACTTCGAAGACTTCCGAGAAGGAAAAGAAGAAGGAAGACAAGTCGGACGACAAGCAGAAGTCCAACCAGGCACAGGGTGGCGAGGAGCAGCCGCCGACACTGGTCAACCCGTTTGAAAACGGCATGCCGGAAAACACCAATGAGCCGTTGGCCAACGGTGAGGAAGGCAGCGAGGACGACCGCCGGGAGTTGGAAGATACCGCCCGCGCCGTGCTCAACCCGGGATCGTTTGCGGACTGGACCCCGACCATCCTGGAGAACTCGTGCAAGGCCGTGACCGAGCCGATGCTCGAGGAGCTTGAGCGCCAGGGCATGAGCCTGGAGCAGGTCCAGGAGGCCAGCCGCCTCGCCGAGGAGCAGGGCCAGGGCATCGAGCTGCCGGAGACGGAGGTCAGCCTGGATGACGTGCGTATCGACGGCGACCGCGCGTCGGCGAGCCTGACCGCGAAGAGCGAGCACGGCGAGGAAACCTCGACCATGATCTTCCAGAAGGAAGACGGCCGCTGGAAGCTGTGCAACTAAACCGTAGATCCACACTGAGCGCCGGAGCTGGGCTCCTGGCGCTCGGTTGCGTTTTGGGCATCCTCGGCGGTGGGATGTGGGCGCTCGTGCGGCCCGCGTACATCGGCGTGGTTGAAGGCGGCGGGCTGCGCGTGGACCAGGCGGAAAGCCCCGTCAACGCCGAATTCGCAGGCTTCGGCTCGTTCGCTCTGCTGACCACCCTGGCCGGTGTTGTGGTGGCGGTGGTGGCGCTGGTTGCCGCGAAGCGCGAGAAAGTCCGTGGCTCCGTGGCCTGGCTGATCTGGGCCGGAATCGTCAGCGCGGTAGCCGCCGTGGCGCTCTACATCTTCGGCGGCTGGTTCGTGGGACTTATGCACCCCCTGCCGGCGCCCGAGGCGCTTACGGACGGCGACACGTTGACCATGGTGCCGCCCGTGCGACCAGGTGTCGCCTGGGCAGCGGGCCCGTTCGCGGCGGTGCTGGTGTACTGGACCGCCAACCTTTTGGCCTACACCAGGCAAGAGCGCTAGTTAGCGCCTCTGCCGGGCCAATCCACCACTGACTGGCCAGCCGTCTGCTGGCTGACGTGGTCGATGGCCGCCAAGCACGCCGCCATCGCAGAGATGACAAATTCGCTGACCTGCTCGGGTGCGGCGCCCTCAGCCACGAGCATGGTGGACTCGGCGTGCATGTGGGCGGTGCCGTCGAATTCGTGCAGGTAAGCGGCCGTGGCGCACGTGCGCTCGTTGACGTCGTTGCACACCAGCCACAGCGGCAAGAACGCGTCGAGGGCGTCGCGGCCGGTGTCCCACATGCCTGTCACCCGGGCGTAGCGCGGTCCCGGTTCGCCTTCGATAGTCAGCGCAAACGGCACGCCGTTGACACCGGTGGCGATCACGTCGTCCTCGCCGACCCCGTAGCGGAATTCCAGCTGCTCCAACGCGTCGGTGAGATCGCTCACGCCCACCGGCGCGATCTCACCTGCGGGTCCTTCCACTTCGCGGTAGAGCTCCGGTGCGGTGGACACCTCCTGCCGCCCGCCGCGCGGCAAGTGGCGCAGCAAGGGATGCCGGCCCAGCAGCAGTTCGGTGTCCTGGGCGCGCATCAGCTGCGGCGGCAGGGGCTGGTCCAGGCCCGCGTCCAAGAATCGTTCGCGCAACCGCCGGTAAAACGCGGCCGCGTGCTCGAGCGTGTCTAACAATTCGGCGGCCAGTTGATCGTCGCTAAGCCCATGCTTGATGTGCACGCCGCGGCGCATGCGCGCGCACAGATCCCCGGACTCCATCAGACGGTAGCTCGCCCACGGGCCAACTCGGTCGTGGTTCCAGGTATTGATAAAGCGGGCGAGCGCCATCGCATGCTCGAAGTCGGTGGGGATGCGCTCCGCAGTGTCAATGACCAGCGCCATTGGGCGCGAGTAATCCACCCACAGGGCCACGGTGAAAGCGTGTGCACCGATGACCACGCGGTCCGGGCGCACCAGCGGTTCGAAGCCGAGGCCCTCCAGCAGTGCAGCGACGCGCTCGAGCGTGACCTCGCCGGGGCGCTGAGGGCCCGCCGGTGCAGCGTGCTTTCCCATACAGCGAGCATAGCGCCCACTGTGAAGGCAGCATCCATGGATTCCTACGCAGCGTCTACAATGACGGCCGAATCGACTTGGTTGCGAAGGAGGTCTTTGCGGTGTCCGCTGTCGGGAATCCGATTTTGGTGGTGGTGCTCAGCCTTGTGGCGGGGCTTCTCGTCGGCGGAGTCTGGTCCAGCTATCAACGCGGAGCACCCCGTGCATTTACCGCGGTGCTTGCGCTTTTAGCTGTCATGGCCCTGCTCTTCGCAGCCCTCGCGCTTATGGAGGTGATGTGAGATGGCATGGTCCAAACAGCCGCTGACCCGTGGGGAAGTTGAATCGCTGACCAACGTGTGGCGCGCCCGGGGCCTGATCCCGGTCCTCGTTGCGGTGGCCTCGGCCTTCGCGGCGTGGGCGTTGCTGCTGCCTGTGGTCCCCACGGCCGTGATCGACGCTGGCCAGCCAGCCTCCCTGGCAGGGCTTTCCACCGGCGTGTTCATGTTCGCCACCGTGATCACCCAAATTTTCACCCCAAAGGCGCTGAAGACGTTCGGCTTCGGCTGGGTGCTGGCCATCTCCTCGCTGCTGCTGGGCATCCCCGCGTTCGGCTACATGCTCGGCATGGACGCCGTGCCGCTGTTGACCGTCAGTGCGATCCGCGGCATCGGCTTCGGTGCGCTGTCCGTGGCGGAAGCCGCCATCATCGCCGAGCTTGTCCCGCTGCGCCTGCTGGGCAGCGCCACCGGCATCTTCGGCATGGTCGTGGGCCTGGCGCAGATGGTGGCGCTGCCGTCCGGCCTGGCGTTGGTGGACAAAATCGGCTACGACGCGGTGTACGTGATCGCCGCCTCCATCGGCGCGGTTTCGCTGGTGGCCTGCCTGGCTATCCCGCCCATCCCACCGGCGGACCCGGACGCTGAAACGCAGCAAAGCGTGCGCGTGCCCATGTGGCACCTCGCGCTCGTGCCGGCGCTCGCCTTGATGTTTGTCACTACCGCATACGGCGCGATCACGAACTTCCTGCCGGTGTCCATGCGCGAGCTCGACCCGGTATCGGGCGCTGCGCTGGCGGGCGTGATGCTTGCCGTCCTCAACTTTGCTGCGATGGTCGCGCGCTACGTCGCCGGCCGCATTATGGACCGCCGCGGCTACCCGGGCTCCGTCGTCATCCCGTGCCAGATCATCGCCGCTGTCGGTGTGGCGCTGATGGCCATGATCCTGTCCATGGAGCTGCCCGCGTGGACCATGCTCATCGCCGCGCTGTTCTACGGCGCCGGCTTCGGCGGAGTGCAAAACGAGGCGCTGACGATGCTGTTCTACCGCCTGCCGCGCCACAAGACCTCGGAGGCCTCCGCGATCTGGAACATCGGCTTCGACGGCGGCACCGGCTTGGGCTCCACGTTCTACGGCATGTTGGTGGCGCAGATGGCGTTTGCCCCGGTGTTCGGCATCGCGTCTGCCGTGATCACCATCGGCCTGGCAATTACGCTGCTGGACCGCCAGCTGGGCCGCCACCGCGTGGTGGAAGTCAACAACCTGTCCGCGCGCCTGAAGTCGGTGCAGGTGCCGCGGCCCTACCCGCGCAAGCGCCAGTAGGCAGCGCGGGGGCTACACTACGCACCTATGAGCGAGACAACCTCCAGCCCGAAAACTGCCGCTGTTGCGGTGTTCGACCCGTTTGCGGGCGCGGATCCCGCGGTGACGGCGCTGCACGCTGCGTTGCGGGCTGAAGGCGTCGGTGCGGAGGTCACCTCTGACCCGGCGAATGCCGTCGCCGCGGATGGTCTTGTTATTGCCGCCTCCGTTGATGCCGCCGAGGCGCTGCGTGCTCTGCACAAAGCCCAGGCGGACCGCGTTGTGGGGCAGCGCCTCGCCGGTTCGCGCCCGGTGCTTGTGGTTGGCGCCGCCATGGACGCGCTGTTCGAGCGCGGCGCGGATGGCGCGGCTGGGTTCGGGGAGTGGCCGGGAGGCGTCGAGAAGCTAGATGCCCCCGTTGAACGAGCGGAGGTTGCGCCTGCGCAGGGTTCGCTGATGCTTGACGGTGCGCAGGAATTCGAGTTCAACGCTGCCACCGGCGCCCGCAACTTTGAGCTGCAAGAGGACGAGTTCATTGCCTACCCCAAGCTGAGCTGGGCGGGCGAGGTGCTCGCCGCGGTGGAAAACGGCCCACTGTGGGCGACGCGTTTCCACCCCGAGGCCTCCGGCGAGGCTGGTGCCGGCGTGCTACGAAACTGGATCGCCCAGCTGGGGTAGCGCGATGACGGGTATGACGGAGCTGATGGGCCACCTGCAGGCCGCGGAGGCGGCGGTTGACGCTGCCCGTGAGATCTTCGTCAACGAACTCGGCGCCGCGCCCGCCCTGCACAAAGGCTCTGGCGACTTCGCTACCGCCGCGGACCTGGCGGTGGAGGAACTTTTGCGCGATAAGCTCACCGGCGCGACCGGCATCGGCGTGTTCGGTGAGGAGCAGGGCGGCGAACTGGACGAGCACGCCTGCTGGGTGGTGGACCCCATCGACGGTACGTCGAACTATTCCACTGGCAACCCCAACTGCGCGATCTTGGTCTCCCTGCTGGTGGAGCGGCAGCCGGTGGTGGCGGTGGTGGATGCGCCGCTGCTGGAGATGCGCATGACAGCCATCGACGGCGAGCCGGTGCACCTCAACGGCGCGGCGCTGCCGCCGGTGAGCGCGGCCACGTCCGCGCCGCACGTGGGCGTCGGCTCCCTGCACTCCCGCGACCGCAGACGCATGCCGACCAGCCAGCGTTTGAACCTGGCCGGCGAGCTGGCCCGGGCGCACCTGCGTCCGCGGATTTCCGGCTCGGTGGGCATCGACCTTGCGTTTGCGGCTCAAGGTATCTACCAGGCCGCGGTGAGTTTCTCGCCGCACGTGTGGGATAACTCCGCGGGCATCCTGCTGGCGCGCAGCGCGGGAGCGGTGGCCACCGCCGGCGACGGCACGCCGTGGAAGCCCAGCAAGGTTGGGGCTGTGGTGGGCACCGCCAAAGCCCACGCCGCGGTGATGGAGGCGCTACAAACGGTCCAAAATGATGCGGGCGAGGAGGCTTAACGCATGACTACAGCTGCAC
Organism: Corynebacterium afermentans subsp. afermentans; assembly: GCF_030408355.1. Classification (NCBI taxonomy): domain Bacteria; kingdom Bacillati; phylum Actinomycetota; class Actinomycetes; order Mycobacteriales; family Corynebacteriaceae; genus Corynebacterium; species Corynebacterium afermentans. The sequence goes on along the minus strand of NZ_CP046606.1, from coordinate 1,538,901 downwards.
AACCAGACAAGAAGGCCGCCCGCAAAGGGGCGGTCGCACTTGGTGTCGCGGGCGCGCTGACCTGGATCAGCTCGCGGATGGATTGGGTGCGCGCGGAATTCGTCGAAGACATCTCCGGCGGCGGCGAGGCAAGTGTCAACGGTGCGGACTGGTCCACGGAGACCGGTGCTATTGCCGTGCTGCTGCTCGCAGGGATGGTCGCGGCATTTGCTTTACGACGTCTCGGCCGCCGCGTCATCGGCGCCATCTGCGCAGTGGCGTCCGTGGGCTTGGCGGTGCCGGCGGTGCGTTTGCTGGTTGGCGGGGCGGATCCGGAGCGTGTGCACGCTCTGCTCACGGCGGGTGCGGACGAGGCGCAGCAGGGCAATTCCGCGCCGGCGATTGCGCAGTGGGCGGATATCACCTCTACTACGACGCAAGCGTTCGGCCCCGGGTTGGCGCTGGTGGCGGCGGTGCTCGGCCTGGCCGGCGGGGCGCTGCTGGTCGCGCGGCCGGGCGAGGATTCGCCGCGGCAGAACAAGTACGAGAAGGAAACGGTGCGCCGGGAGAAGGTGCGCGAGGACTTGGAGGAGGACCCCCAGTCCGGCCGCGTGCTGTGGGACGCGATCAGCGCAGATATTGATCCGACCGATCCGCGCGGCGGCGGGGGCGGACCGGATTTCCGATCCTCGAAGTCCACCCGCTAGCCTTATCCGTGACAGGCCAGGCCCCTTGCAACTGGGAGGTAGCCATGCCGGCACCGAGCACACTCGACGACGTCGTCGCTGGTGTGCTTCGCGACGTTGCCAAGCGTGAGGCCGCCGTTTCCTTCAAAGAGATCAAAGCGCGCTCGCGCGATATGGCGCCGACCCGGGACGCCCGGGCGGCGCTTTTGCGTCATGGCTGCAGCGTGATCGTGGAGATCAAGCGCAACTCTCCGGTCTTCGGACCCACCGGCGCCGGGCATTTGAGCATCGAGGCGCTGGCGCAAAACATCGAGGCCGGCGGAGCCCACCTCATCGCGTGCCAGACGGAGCGGTTGCGTTTCGACGGCTCCCTGGCGGACATGGCCCAGGCCAGGGCAGCGGTGGAACTGCCGATGGTGTGCCGCGACGTGATCGTGGACCCGTACCAGATTCACGAGGCCCGCTGCTACGGCGCCGACGCCATCCCGCTGCAGGTGGGCATCTTGGACCAGGCCCGCTTCGAGGCGCTGCTGGACCGCGCCGAGTCCCTCGGCATGGCCGCCGTGGCGGAGGTGCGCACCCCGGAGGAGGCGGACCGCGCACTGCGCGCGGGCGTGACCGTTGTGGCGGTGAACTCCTGGACTTTCGACACCAACAATTTGAACCGCAACGCCTTCGCCGAGATCGCGCCCGGTCTTCCCAGCGAGGTAATCAAAATTAGTCTGGGCGGCGTGTCCACCCCGCGCGATCTGATCAACGCAGCCTCCTGCGGCGCGGACGCCGTGCTCGCGGCGGAGGCCGTCATGGCCGCCGGCGATGCGCTCTCGGCGACGCGCTCGCTGGCCACCGCAGGCCAGCACCCCGCGTGCCCGTCGCGACGCTAAATGGCACACTGTTTGGCGTGCAAACGCTGAACTTGGCTAACATCCCGTCGCCGCCGCAGGGCGTGTGGTACCTCGGTCCCATCCCCATCCGCGCCTACGCGCTGTGCATCATCACCGGCATCATCGTCGCGATGGCGATCTCGCTGCGCCGCTACAAAGCGCGCGGCGGCAACCCGGAGACGGTGTGGGACGCGGCGATTGTGATCATCCCCGCCGGCATCATCGGCGGGCGCCTGTACCACGTGATCACGGACCACCAGAAGTACTTCGGCGAGGGCAAAAACCCCTGGCAGACCTTCAACATCACCGCAGGTGGCCTAGGCATCATCGGCGCGGTCGCGCTCGGCGCTTTGGCGGTGTGGGTGATGATGCGGCGCAAGGGGCTGCCCATTGCGCCGCTTGCAGACGCGATCGCGCCGTCGGTGATCCTCGCCCAGGGCATCGGCCGGTTAGGCAACTACTTCAACCAGGAGCTCTACGGTGCGGAGACGAATGTGCCGTGGGCGCTGGACATCTACTACCGCGTCAATGAAGCCGGCCAGTACGCCCCGCTGACGGGCCGCTCCACCGGCGAGGTGATCGCGAGCGTGCACCCGACGTTCCTCTACGAGCTGATCTGGAACGTGGCGGTGTTTTTCGTGCTCATCTGGGCGGACCGCCGATTCCGCCTCGGCCACGGCCGTGTCTTCTGGCTGTACGTGGCCGGCTACACGCTGGGCCGCTTCTTCATCGAGTTCATGCGCCGCGACGAGGCAAACCTGATCCTCGGCCTGCGCGTGAACACGTGGGTGTCCGCCATCTTGTTCATCGTCGCCGTGGTGGTCTTCTTCATGCTGCAAAAGGGCAGGGAGACCCCGGAGGAGGTGGACCCGGAGTACAACCGAGCGCCCACGGCAGACTCCCAGGATCGGGAGTACCGTGGGGCGCTGAAGAACACGAATGACACCTACGAAGGTGAGGTTGGTACACGTGGATAGAAGGACAAAGATCGTCTGCACCCTCGGCCCGGCTGTAGCCAGCAAGGATGCGATTTTGGGACTCGTGCGCGACGGCATGGACGTGGCGCGTTTGAACTTCTCGCACGGCGACTACCCGGACCACGAGCAGAACTACCGCTGGGTCCGCGAGGCCACCGACGAAACCGGCCACGCCGTGGGCATCCTGGCGGACCTGCAGGGGCCGAAGATCCGCCTCGGCCGCTTCGAAGGCGACGGCAAGACCTACTGGGAAACCGGCGAGACTGTCCGCATCACCGTGGACGACGTCGAAGGCACGCACGACCGCGTGTCCACCACCTACAAGCAGCTCGCCCAGGACGCGAAGCCGGGTGACCGCCTGCTCGTGGACGACGGCAAAGTTGGCCTGGTCTGCACCGAGGTTGACGGCAACGACGTGGTCTGCCGCGTCACCGAGGGCGGCCCGGTGTCCAACAACAAGGGTGTCTCGCTTCCGGGCATGGACATCTCCGTGCCGGCGCTGAGCGAGAAGGACAAGGCTGATCTGCGCTTCGCGCTCGAGCTCGGCGTGGACATTATCGCCCTGTCGTTCGTGCGTTCTCCGGCGGATGTGGAGCAGGTCCACGAGATCATGGATGAGGTCGGCCGGCGTGTGCCTGTCGTCGCCAAGCTTGAAAAGCCCGAGGCTGTGGACGCGCTGGAATCCATCATCCTCGCGTTCGACGCAGTGATGGTCGCCCGCGGCGACCTAGGCGTGGAGATCCCGCTCGAGCAGGTCCCGGCAGTGCAGAAGCGCGTGATCCAGATTGCGCGCGAGAATGCCAAGCCGGTGATCGTCGCTACGCAGATGCTCGACTCCATGATTGAGAACTCGCGCCCGACGCGCGCCGAGGCGTCTGATGTGGCCAACGCGGTGCTTGACGGCGCGGACGGCGTCATGCTCTCGGGCGAGACGTCTGTGGGCGTCGATCCGCACAACGTGGTGCGCACCATGAGCCGCATCGTCCGCTCCGCCGAGACCATGGGCAGCGTGCCGCCGCTGAACCACATCCCGCGCACGAAGCGCGGCGTGGTGTCCTACTCGGCCAACGACATCGCCGACCGCCTCAACGCACGCGCGATTGTCACGTTCACCACCTCCGGCGACACCGCACGCCGCGTGGCGCGCCTGCACCCGGACCTGCCGCTTCTGGTGTTCACGCCGGTGCAGCAGGTGCGCTCGCAGCTGGCCATGACGTGGGGCGCGGAGACGTTCCTGTGCGAGCAGGTCCACAGCACCGACGACATGATCAAGGTGGTGGACCGCCAGCTTTTGGCAATGGAGCAGTACAAGGAGGGCGACACCATGGTCGTTGTCGCGGGCACCCCGCCGGGTGTTGCGGGCACGACGAACACCATTCACGTCCACCAACTCGGCGAGGACACGCGCAACCCCTAAGTAGTTAGGCTGGTGGGCATGCCAGAAACCGGAATCGAAGTTCGCGACGCCCACCTGCACAACCTTCGCAACGTGGATGTGGACATCCCGCGCGGCACACTCGTTGCGGTGACCGGAGTGTCCGGCTCCGGCAAGTCCTCGCTCGCGTTCGGCACCATCCACGGCGAGGGCCAGCGCCGCTACCTCAAATCGGTCGCGCCGTTCGCCCGCCGCCTGATCGGCTCCGCGGTTGACCCGCAGGTCGGCTCGGTGGAGGGGCTGCCACCGACGGTGGCGCTGGAGCAGTCCACCTCCGGCGGCGGCGCGCGCTCGACCGTGGGCACCGTCTCCGCGCTGTCCAACAGCATCCGCCTGCTGTACTCGCGCGCCGGCGGCAACCCGGAGGGGCTGTACTCCGACTCGTTTTCCCCGAACACGCCCGAGGGCATGTGCCCGACGTGCCAGGGCACCGGCGTGGTGCACGAGCCCACCGAGGAATCCATGGTGCCGGACCCGACGCTGTCCATCGAGGACGGGGCCATTCAGGCTTGGCCGGGCGCGTGGGCCGGCAAAAACTTCCACGACATCCTGGCCACCCTGGGCTACGACCTGGATTCGCCCTGGCAGGAGCTGCCCAAGGAAGACCGCGAGTGGATCCTGTTCACCGAGGAGCGCCCCGTGGTCACCGTCAAGCCCCTGCGCGGCGAAGACCAGATCCAGCGCAACTACAAAGGCACGTGGCGCTCGGTGGCGTCGTATTTGACCAACACGCTCGCCGAGACCCAGTCCGATACCCTGCGCAAACGCGTGCTGTCCTACATGGAGTCGCGCGTGTGCGAGACCTGCCACGGTCGCCGCCTCAACCCGGAGGCACTCAAGGTCACCTACGCAGGGATGCCTATCGACGAGCTCGGCGCCCTGCCGCTGGATAAGGTCTACGAGGTGCTGGCAGCGCAGGAACCGTCCGAGGGCTCGGCCGAGGACCTGCTGCTCAAGCAGATCCTGCCCGCCCTGCAGTCCGCGCTTGATTTGGGCCTTGCGCACTTAAACCTGGACCGCCCCGCACCGACGCTGTCCGCCGGTGAGCTGCAGCGCATCCGCCTATCCGCCCAGCTGCGCTCCGGCCTGTTCGGCGTGGCGTACGTGCTGGACGAGCCGTCCGCCGGCTTGCACCCCGCCGAGCGCGGCGCGGTGCTGGACATCTGCCGCCGCTTCATCGACGCCGGTAACTCCGTGCTCTTGGTCGAGCACGACATGGAACTGGTCGCCCAGACCGACTATCTCGTGGACGTCGGCCCGCTCGCCGGCGAGCGCGGCGGCGAGGTGGTGTATGCCGGTCCCACCAGCGAGTACACCGGCGACGCGCCCACCGCGAAAGCGCTGGCGAACCGGGCGCCATCGCTTAACGACGACCCACGGTCCGCCACCGGGGAACTGTCTTTGGCCGGTGTCTCGGCCCGCTCCATCGATGGATTGAACGTGTCGTTTGGGATGGGCCAGTTCACCGCCGTGGCCGGCGTGTCCGGCTCCGGCAAGTCCACGCTGGTGAGCACCGTGCTCGCCGGGGTGCTGCGCGAGGCGGCATCCACCGTCGTCGATGAGGAGGACGAGGTGGGGCAGGACGGCGAGTGGGGCGTCGATAAGCAAGAAGGCTTCGACGCGGTGAGCCGAGTCGTGCAGATCACCCAGAAGCCCATCGGGCGCACGCCGCGCTCGACGCTGGCCACCTACACCGGGCTTTTCGACGGTGTGCGCAAACTGTTCGCCGGCACCGACGAAGCGAAGCGGCGCAAGTGGACCGTGTCGCGTTTTTCCTACAACGTGAAGCAAGGGCAGTGCCCGACCTGCGGCGGTGCAGGCAAGATCGAGGTGGAACTGGTGTTCCTGCCTGGGTCGTACACCACCTGCCCCGACTGCGGCGGCGCGCGCTACAACGACGAGACCCTCGAGGTGACGTGGGAGGGCCTGACCATCGCGGAGGTGCTGGAGCTCACCGTCGACGAAGCCGCGGACGTGTTCGCTAACGAGCCGAAGATCCTTCGCGCCGTGGAAACCCTGCAGGCGGTGGGGCTGGGCTACCTGCGCCTCGGCCAAGGCGCGCCAGAACTTTCCGGCGGCGAGGCGCAACGCATCAAGCTGGCCACGGAGCTGCAGCGCTCCCGCAACTCGCGCCGGGGCCACACCGTGTACTTGTTGGACGAGCCGACCACAGGTTTGCACCCCGCCGACGTTGCTCTGCTGGTGCAAGAACTCAACAGCCTGGTCGACGCGGGACAGACCGTGATCGTGGTCGAGCACGACCTCTCCGTAATCGCTCAGGCCGACCGCGTGATCGAGATGGGCCCGGGCGCTGGCGCCGACGGCGGGCAGATCGTCGCCACCGGCACCCCGGCGCAGCTGGCCGAGCGCGATACCGCGACCGGGAAGGTGCTCGCCGAGCGGTCGGCGTAGGTCGCTGGGTGTGGGGACTATGCAGCTGCATAGTCCCCGTGGGCCCGCTCACTATGCAGCTGCATAGTTTTTTCAGCATCCGGGCCATTCGACCGTGAAGCCGCCCCACCACCAGTCGCGCCAATCGTCGAAACAAGGGTGTGCCGGGGGAGTGATCACGGTGTCGCCGACGTGCAGTTCGCGAACCGGGCTGATGCCGTGCAGAGAGTTGAGGAACCACAGGGGGTGCTCGGCGGCGGCGTCGGGATACAGCCGGCGCCGCTCCACGCGCATGCCCAGCTGCTCAGCCCTCGAAACAACCTGGTGCAGGGTGATACTCGGCAGCCACACTCCGTCGGGAACGCACAGGGTGTCGCCGTCCCACATCACCAGCGCGCCGGTGGTGGTCTCCAGCATGGAGCCATGCCTATCGACGATCACCGTGTCGTCCGTCCCCTCCACCTGGTACCGCGAACGGTATGCGGCAAATGCGGCGAAGTCGGGCCCCTTCACCTCGGGGCGGGTGCGCGGGTCCGGGGCAGGCGCGTAGGTCAGTGAGGTGGTGGGGCGCGGGGGAGGGGCGGGGCGGACGTCGAGAAGCAAAAGCCCCTGCGACAGCGCGATGCGGGGAAACAGCTCGCCGTCTCGCAGCAGTGGCATCATTGCGTCGACGAATCCTTCGGGCAGCTGGCCAGCAGATCGGGCGAAACGCTCCAGGTGCAGCGCGAGCCCGTTCGTGCGGCCGTTCGAGTGGCGCCAAGAGTCGGCGACGTCGAGGGGGCCGTCGGGGACGTCGCACTCGACGAAGTCGCCGTGCCAGGCGTACCTACGCATCCCATGCTCCCAGCACGGACTGGGCTTTGAGATTGCGCTCGACGAGTTCGGAATCGGGGTCGGAGGCGAGCACGATCGCGCCGCCCGCACCCACGGTGACACTGTTGCCTGCGCGCACGGCGGTGCGGATGACCACTGACAAGTCGGCCTGACCGTCGAAGCCGAAGTAGCCCAGCGCGCCGGAGTAGACGCCGCGCGGGGAGGTCTCTAAGCGGTCGATGATTTCGCAGGTGCGCAGTTTCGGCGCGCCGGTCATGGAGCCAGGCGGGAACGTCGCGCGAATCGCGTCGACGGCAGTGCGGCCCTCACACAGGCGGCCGGTGATGGTGGAAACCAACTGGTGCACCGTCGCGTACGACTCCACCTGCATCAGCCCGGGCACGCGCACGGTGCCGGGGTCGCAGACGCGAGAGAGGTCGTTGCGGAGCAGGTCCACGATCATGAGGTTTTCGGCGCGGGTTTTGGCATCGTCAAGCAGCGCGGGGTCCTGGTCGGCGGCGATGGTGCCCTTGATCGGCTTGGCCTCCACCTCGCGGCCGCGCACGGTGAGGAACCGCTCGGGCGAGGCGCTGGCGACCTCCACGCCGTCGAAGATCAGGTGCGCGGCGTACGGCGCGGGGTTGTGTTCGCGCAGGCTGGGGTAGATATCGCCCGTCGCTTCGGCGGTGAAAGTGTCGGTTAAGCACACCTCGTAACTCTCGCCCGCGCGCAGCAGCTCCTGCGCCCGCTCGATGCTGCCCAGGTAGTCCGGGTTGCTCCAGGAGCCTTCGCCTATCGACGTCCCTCCGGCCCCCTCCGCCCCCTTCAATGCCTGCTCCAGCCGGTCGAGCAAGCCGGTATCGCCGTCACCCGCCAAGGCGCACAGGTGCGCGGTTTCGGCCTGGTGGTCGTAGACGATGAATGACTGCGGGCGCACGAAGTACGCGTCCGGGTAGGGCGAGTGGTGGCGCAGCGTGATCGGCATGGTCAGCTGCGCGCACTCGTAGCCCAAGTACCCGATCCACCCGCCGGTAAACGGCAGGTCGGGCGCATCAACAACTGGGGTGGACAGTTCGGCGTCGAGGGTGTCGAGCACGTTGCCGTCGTCAAGCGAATAGCTCATGGAGCGCGACAGCGTTCCCGCGGTGTCGCCGAGGATGGAGAAACGCCCGCGCGCGTCGGCGGAGTCGAGGAAGAACGCGTCGTTGCCGTCGCACCTGATGGCGTTGAATACCCGCTGGCAGTCGAGCACGCCGGGCACCTCGCGGTGGAGCAGGCGCCAGCCGCCGAGAAAATTGCGCATGATCGCCGCGCCGTGCTGGGTGAGCACCGACTCGGGGTGGAATTGCACGCCCCAGTGATTCAACCCGTCGACCTTAAGCGCCTGGATGACGCCGTCCTCGCTGCGGGCGTGGACGGTGATGCTGGGGACCTTGTCAACGTGAAGCGAGTGGTAGCGCACCACCTCAAAATCCTGCGGGATGCCGGCAAAGATGCCTTCGCCGGAATGGGTGACGGTGGAGACAAACCCGTGGCGCGGCTCAGGCGCGCGGGTCACGGCCGCACCGGCCAGCATGGCCAAGCCCTGGTGGCCCAAGCACACGCCGAGCAGCGGAATGTCGGCGTCGGCGGCTGCCTCGATGACGCGCCGGGACGCGCCGAAGTCCTCCTCGCGTTCCGGGGTGCCGGGGCCGGGGGAGATGACAACGTGGCTGAACTCGCCGGCGCGCACACGCTGAGGAAGGTCAGCGGGCTCGCCCGCGGGGACCACCAGGGGCTCGTGGCCGGCGGCCTGCGCGACCAGGTGGGCGAGGTTGAATGTATATGAGTCGTAATTGTCAACGAGCAGAATCATTGTGCCGTGATCGTATAGAGGGTGACAGCGTCACCTTGAAGCGCATGGTGCGCGACTAGTTAGCTGATCGGGGTGGGCTCGATCTTCCACACATCCTCGGCGTAGTCGCGGATCGTGCGGTCGGAGGAGAAGCGGCCGGACTCGCAGATGTTGATCCAGCACTTGCGCGCCCACCCGTCCGGGTCGGCGTAGTAGTCCGCGGCCATGCGGTCGCGGGCCTCGCGGTAGGCGGCGAAATCGCCGAGGACGTAGTAGACGTCCTGCTCGCCGTAGCCGTTGTCCTCCAGAAGCGAGGCGCGGATGTCGTGGAAGGCGCCGGTGCCGCGGTCGTCCAACGTGCCGTCCACGAGCGCGTCGAGGGCGCGCATAAGTCCCGGGGTCTGTTCGGCCACCTGGCGCGGGTTGTAGTGCGCCTTCAGCTCCGGCAGCTCCTCCTCGCGGGCGCCGAAGATGTAGGCGTTGTCCTCGCCGACAGCGTCGACGATCTCCACGTTCGCGCCGTCCATGGTGCCCAGGGTGAGCGCGCCGTTCATCATGAACTTCATGTTCGACGTGCCCGAAGCTTCTTTGCCGGCGGTGGAGATCTGCTCGGAGACGTCGGTGGCGGGAATGATCTGCTCTGCAGGCGAGACGTTGTAGTTCTCCACGAACACCACGTGGATGTACTTCGAGGCATCCGGGTCGTTGTTCACAAGCTCCGCGATGGTGTTGATGAGCTTGATGATGCCCTTGGCGGTGACGTAGCCGGGGGCGGCCTTCGCGCCGAAGATGAAGGTGCGCTTCGGCACGTCCTGCTCGCCGTCGACCGTGATGCGGAAGTACAAATCCAGGATGTACAGCGCGTTCATCAGCTGGCGCTTGTACTCGTGCAGGCGCTTGATCTGTGTATCAAAGATGGAGTCCGGGTCGATCTCCACACCCTGGCGGGCGGCGATCCACTCCGCGAAGTCGCGCTTGTTCGCCGACTTGATGTCGCGGAGTTCGCTGAGCACCTTTGGGTCGTCCATAAGCGGGCGAAGCTCCTTGAGTTTGTCCAGGTCGGTGACCCACTCGTCGGAACCGGCGAGGCGATCCAGCAGTGCGGACAGGCGGGGGTTGCACATGCGCAGCCAGCGGCGCGGCGTGACACCGTTGGTTTTGCTGTTGAAGCGCTCCGGGTAAAGGCCGTGCCAGAAGCCGAGCGTGTCGCGTTTGATGATCTCCGTGTGTAGCGCCGCCACGCCGTTGACGGAGTAGGAGGCGTAGCAGGCGATCCACGCCATGTGCACGCGCCCGTCGTGCACCGGGGAGTAGTGGTGCGCCGTGTCCGCGTCCACGCCGCGGGACTCCATGTCCAGGCGGTAGCGGCGGTCGATTTCCTCCACGATCTCCCAAATGCGCCAGAACAGCTGCTTGAAGATGGACTCCTCCCACGTCTCCAGCGCCTCCTGCAGCACCGTGTGGTTGGTGTAGGCGAACGTGTGAGTTGTCACCTCCCAGGCGTCGTCCCATCCGAGGCCGTGCTCGTCCATTAGCAGGCGCATCAGCTCCGGGATGCCCAGCACCGGGTGGGTGTCGTTGAGCTGGATGGAGTTGTATTTGTGGAAGTTGCGCAGGTCGTCGCCGTGGGCGGCGATGTAGTCGTCGATGAGTTCCTGCAGCGATGCGGAGCAGAAGAAGTACTGCTGGCGAACGCGAAGCAGCTTGCCGGCGTAGGTGGAGTCGTTGGGGTAGAGCACGCGCGTGATGTCGTGGACTGCCTCGCGCTCAAGGATCGCGTCGGCGAAGCGCTGGGAGTTGAACGCGTCGTAGTCGAACTCGGCGATCGGGGAGGCGTCCCACAGGCGCAGCGTGCCCACGTTGTCCGTGCCGTAGCCGGTGATCGGCATGTCGTACGGGATGGCGCGCACGTGCATGTCGTCGAACTTCACAATGCGCTGCTCGGAGCCGCGGCGGATGATGAAGGGGTAGAACGACTCCTTCCACGCGTCCGGGTGCTCGCGCTGGAAGCCGTCCTCGAACTCCTGGCGGAACAGCCCGTAGCGGTAGAGCAGGCCGTAGCCGGTCAGCGGGAAGTCCTGCTCGGCGGCGGAATCGAGGAAGCAGGCGGCCAGGCGCCCCAGGCCGCCGTTGCCCAGGGCGGCATCGTGCTCGGCCTCCAGCACGTCTGAAAGCTCGAAGCCGTTGTCCTCCGCAATTGCTTTCGCCTTATCGACGAGCCCAAGGTTAGTCAGGTTATTCAGCAGCGCCCGACCCTCCAGGAACTCCGCCGAGAAGTACGCCGCACGGCGGGTGGTCTTGTACGTGTTGCGGGTTTTCGCCCAGTTGTCGGCGATCTGCTCGACAGTGGCGGCGGACAGGCCCGTCCAGAACTTCTTCACCGTGGAGTCCTGCGGCGCGCGGCCGGAGAAGCTACGGACGTGGCCCTCGACGGTCTGCTCGAATGCTGGCTGAGATGCAGTCATGTCTCCCGAGCGTACCGGCGCTGCCGGGTGTGTGCAGGTGACCGCGGCCGCGCTACTTGGCCAGGTAGCTCAGCGCGGCGGTCAGTCCCGCGCGGGTGGAGGCGTCGATGGTGGGTTCGTACTCCGGCAGGAAGGTGGACATGTGGTTGACGGGCACGTCCTCGCCGACGCGGTCTTCTTCCACGGCCTTGTCCCACACGTCGTGGGGTGTGCACCCGACGAGCCAGAAGAAGTACGGCGCGCCGTAGGCCTGGCCGATGACGGGGAAGTCCTCGGAGACGGTCTTCGGGTCGGCAGTGACGGAGGCGTCGCCGAAGACGCCGTCGAACTGCCCGCGCACGCGGGTGAACACTTCCTCGTCGTTGTCCAGCAGCTCGCCGTGGGCGAAAAAGGAGATCATGGCCTGTTCCAGCGAGCCGGAGGCCAGCACCTCGGCGTGGACCACGCGCTTGATGGCGGAGTAAACCTTCGCCTTGACCCGGTCGGAGTAGAAGCGGCAGTTGAGCACCAGCTCGGCCTCACCCGGGATGATGTTGTTGGTGGTGCCGGCGTGCATGCTGGCCACGGTGACCACGGCGAAGTCCGCCGGGTCTACCTCGCGGCCCACGATCGCCTGCAGGCGGGCAATGATCATCGCCGCGGTGTAGGTGGGGTCGATGGCGTTGTGCGGCATGGAGCCGTGAGCGGCGCGGCCCGGGATTTTGATGCGGATGGAGTCGCAGGCGGCGAACTGCGGGCCCGGCTTGGACATCACCTCTCCGGCGCGGCCCGGCATGACGTGTTGGCCGAAGACCACGTCCGGGGCGGGCACCTTCTCGGTCAGGCCGCCGTCGGCCATGTCCTGGGCGCCGGCGCCGATCTCCTCGCCGGGCTGGAACAAAGCGATAAAGGTGCCGGACCACTGCTCGCGGGTGTTGTCCAAAAAGTCGCACATGCTCAGCAGTGCGGTGGTGTGGATGTCGTGGCCGCAGGCGTGCATGGTGCCCACGGTCTGCCCGTCGGCAGTCTTGGCCACCGTGTGGGATGCGTACGGCGCGCCGGTCTGCTCGGTCACCGGCAAGCCGTCGAAATCCGCGCGGTGCATCACGGTCGGGCCCTCGCCATTTTCGAAGACGGCGCAGATGCCGAACTTGCCGATGGGGGCGATGACCTCGCAGTCGAAGCGCGACAGCCCCATCATCAGGCGGCTGTAGGTTTCCTCCTCCTGCATGGACAGCTCCGGGTTGGCGTGCAGCAGTTCGTAGAGGCGGCGCTGCCACACCTCGTCCACGGAGTAGGAGCGCAAAATCTCGGAAATATTACTCAAAATTCATCTCTCCAAATTTGGGTTATATCGCAATAGATTGGGCGCCGGGGTGCATTCCTCGGCTATGCGCAGGGAGGGGGCCACGTGTCCGTCGCTACGCAAGGTGCGAAGTGCAGCCGTGGCGCGATCGCGCATATCAAACGGCGACAGCGTGTTCACGTAAATCTGCGTGCCGCCCTCGAAGCCGGCGAGGGTGGAAATGCGCCATTTCACGTTGATACGCCACGGCATGGGCACGTCCAGGTCCACGGGGCGGTAGTGCCACTCCTCGTTTGTGGCTACCTGCCCGCCGGTGGCGGCGTGCGCTGCGTGCAGCAGGTCGGAGACCGCGCGGACCTCCTCGTCCGTGTGCTCCCACGGCTCGCTGGCGCGGGACTTCGAGTACACCGTCATGGTGGGGTAGCGGTGGCCCACGCCGGCGGTGAGGATGGCGTGGTCGTTCTCCGCGATGACCAGGTTTTGGTAAAACGCGTGGTTGACACCCCAGTCGTTGTACAGGTTCAAATTCTGGCGCAGCTTCGCCGTTTCGGTCTCGGCGTTGACGCCGCGCTCGTCGATGGCCACCAGCTGCTTGTGCAGGTGCTCGAACGAGGCGCCGGCGGGCGAGAGCCAGTTTTGGAACACCACCACGTAGCGGGCGTAGGTGTGCTGCTCCACCAGGTCGCGCAGCGAATCCACGGTGAACGCGATGAAGCGGTAGTGCTCCTCCGGGGTCAGCGACCCGGAGCCGGCGAGCTGGTCGGTGCGCGTTGCACCATCGGCAAAGTGGCGCCGGCCGATGATCACGTCGTGGCCGCCGCCGAAGTAGGCCGGGGCCAGCTCAAGCAGCTCGTCTTCCGGCTTGTCGGGATCCTGGCCGGCCGCGGCCAGCCGCGTCCGCACGATCTCCAGCACATGCTCGCGCCCGGCGGGGTCCGCCAGGTAGCGCTCCATGTGGCTGCGGCGCGCCACGGGCATTTCGTAGCCGTAGTTTTTCTGCCAGTAGTCGTAGGAGACGATCTCGAACAGGTTGGGCACCCGCCGAAACTCCGCGACTGTGTTGTCTAACTCGTCGGGCATGGCGTCGCGCAGGATGGCAAACCCCTCGCCGTCGGCGACCAGCCGCGACTTCTCCGGCGGGGTGCGCAGTTTGCGCGCTTCGCAGAAATTGCAGGTGTCCGTGTGCGCGCCGGGACCCAAGGGCTCAGGTGGGGCGCCTGTGGCGGTGAGGGGCCTGTTGCCGCGGCCTGGAACCGTCCACACCTCCGTGCCGGAGAACGGATTGACCTGCTTTAAAGTCCCGTCCGCCATGGTCCGCAGCGCCACGTGGTACGAGTGCGCTGGGTTCATGGCGGGGTTAGACATGCACGCAACCATACCGGTTAGCCTTGAGCACATGTCTGTGATCCAATTCGACGTCCTCGTCCCACCCACCGTCGCCGGCGAGGTCAAAGAGGTCTTCCAGCGCGCACTCGACATCCTCGTGCACCGGGGGAAGCTCACCGCGGCAACGGTGGACATGGAGCAGGTGCTTATCGACGACTCCGTGCGCGCGCAGCTGGCTGAAACCTACGAGCGGGACCGGGGCGAAGACCCCGCGGAAGCAGAAGTGTTTCGCTACAGCATCACGCCCGAGGGTGCGGACAGCCTCAACCGCCTCGCCATGGGCCTGTCGCGCATCCTCACACCGAAGGTGGACCTGCCGCGCGACCCGGTGATGCTGGAGGACCAGGACCGCTTCGAGGCCCCGTCGATCTACCCCTGGACCGTGGAGGTGTTCAGGTAGGCCACGGCGATCTCCGCGCCGGCCTGGGTGAGCTGCTCGCGCACGCTGTCAGTCTCCGACAGCGTCACCGCAATGGTGCCTTCGTCCGGCTGCTCGTCGAAACGCCCCGCGGCGACCGCGAACGCCGCGCCGGCCTCGCGGGCCAGTTCGCCAACGACGGAGGCGACCTTGCCGGTGCCGGTCTGCCCGTCGAAGCGGCCCTCGCCGGTGATTGCAAGCGCGGCGTCTGCGACCTGCTCCGCGAGCCCGTTGGAGTCCGCCACCACGCGCGCGCCGGGCAGGATGTGCACGTGGGATGAGTCCCCGTGGAGCATGGTGGACAGCCACGTGATGCCGATGCCCACGCCTCCCGCTGCGCCCAAGCCTGGGGTTGCCGGGTCCACGTCCGCGACCTCGCACAGACGCGCCAGACCCCGGTCGAGCACCTCGACGTTGTCTCTAGTTGCGCCCTTCTGCGGGCCGAACACGTGCACTGCGCCCTGCGGGCCGGTGGCGGGCGCGGTGGTGTCCGTGAGCAGGACCCACTCCACGGCGCCAGCGGGGACGTTGACCTTCGCGGTGTCGAGGTGAGCCAGCTGCTCTAACGCGCCGCCGCCGGGCTTGAGCTGGTAGCCGGCCTGGTCCAGGGGGTTGACGCCGAGGGCGACAAGGATGCCGGTGCCACCGTCGATCGTTGCGGTGCCCCCGAGGCCCAGCACGATGCGCTCAGCGCCGCGGGTTTGCGCGTCCGCGATGAGCACGCCGGTGCCGTACGTGTCGCCCGTCAGCGGCACCGGCTCGTCCACCGCAGGCAAACCCGAGGCGGCAGCGACGTCGATGTAGGCGGTTTTGCTCGGGGCGTGGAAGGTGTACTCCGCTTCGGTGAGGCGGCCGGCCGCGGTAGTCGTCGGCAAGCAAATGCGCTCGCCCTCGAACAGCGATGAGGTTCCTTCGCCGCCGTCCGCCATGGGGGTGAGCACGATGTGCGCGTCGCGGATGACGGAGCGCACGCCTTCGGCTAGCCATTCTGCGGCCTCGGCGGCTGTTGCGGTGGACTTGAACGAATCCGGAGCGACAACGATTTTGGGCGAGGGAACTGCGTCGAGCGGAGAAACCATGGGGGAGATTCTAGCTGCCGGCGACGAGCGGCCTAACGGTGTTGTAAAGTTTGTCCGGTACGCAATTCTGCATAGCTATAGATATCGGAGGCCACGCCCAATGAGCGCGATTGATCAAGAAGTTGCCGGCTACTACCAGAAGCTGCTGGAGCGCAATGCGGGCGAACCGGAGTTCCACCAGGCAGTGGCCGATGTGCTGGATTCGCTGAAGATCGTGCTGGGCAAAGACCCGCACTACGCGGATTACGGGCTGATCGAGCGCCTCTGCGAGCCAGAGCGCCAGATCATCTTCCGCGTGCCCTGGCTGGACGACGACAACAATGTGCGCGTCAACCGCGGCTTCCGCGTCCAGTTCAACTCCGCGCTCGGCCCCTACAAGGGGGGCTTGCGCTTCCACCCGAGCGTGAACCTGGGCATTATCAAGTTCCTCGGCTTTGAGCAGATCTTCAAAAATTCCCTGACCGGCCTGCCCATCGGTGGCGGCAAGGGCGGCTCCGACTTCGACCCGAAGGGCCGCTCCGACGGGGAAATCATGCGCTTTTGCCAGTCCTTCATGACTGAGCTGTGGCGCCACATTGGCGAGTACCGCGACGTGCCCGCCGGCGACATCGGCGTGGGCGGCCGTGAGATCGGCTACCTGTTTGGCCAGTACCGCCGCCTGGTGGACCAGCACGAATCGGGTGTGCTCACCGGCAAGGGGCTGACCTGGGGCGGCTCACTGGTGCGTAAAGAGGCCACCGGCTACGGCTGCGTGTACTTCACCAACGAGATGATGAAGGCAAACAACGAATCCATCGACGGCGCAAAGGTGATCGTCTCCGGCTCCGGCAATGTTGCCATCTACGCCATGCAGAAGGCGCAGGAACTCGGCGCGACCGTTGTCGGCTTCTCCGATTCCTCCGGCTGGGTGGAGACCCCCAATGGCGTGGATATCGAGCTTGTCCAGGACATCAAGGAGAAGCGCCGTGGGCGCGTGTCCGAGTACGCGGAGGAAACCACCGGCGCGACCTTCCACGCCGACGGCTCCATCTGGGACCTCGAGGCCGATGTGGCGCTGCCGTGCGCGACGCAAAACGAGCTGGGTGGCGACCACGCGCGCACCCTGGTCGACAATGGTGTGCGCTACGTCGCCGAGGGAGCGAACATGCCGTCTACCGCCGAGGCGATCGAGGTCTTTCGTGAGCGCGGCGTCTGCTTCGGCCCAGGTAAGGCCGCTAACGCCGGCGGTGTAGCCACCTCCGCTTTGGAGATGCAGCAGAACGCCTCGCGCGACTCCTGGTCCTTCGGTTACACGGACGACCGCCTGCAAAAGATCATGTCCAACATTTTCAAGGTGGCCAAGGGCACCGCCGAGGAATACGACCGCGCTGGCGACTACGTCATCGGCGCAAATATCGCCGGTTTTAAAAAGGTGGCCGACGCGATGCTTGCTCAGGGCGTGATTTAGCGCTCTAGCGGGTACGCTTAGGCACCATGTACCGCGTTTTTGAAGCCCTGGATGAGCTAGTTCAAACCCTGGAGCAGGCCTACGGCGTGCCTATGACCTCTAATTGCATGGTTCCCCGCAACGAGATGCTCGGGCTTCTCGACGACCTCCGAAACGCCCTGCCCGTCGACTTGGACGATGCGCAGGACGTGCTGGACAAGCAGGACGAGATCCTGCGCGGGGCGCAGGACCGCGCCGACATGCTCGTCGGCGACGCCGAGGAGGATGCCCGCCGCATCGTCTCCGACGCGCACTCCGAGTCCGAGTCGATGCTCTCTGACGCGCAGGCGCGCGCGACCAACCTGGTCACCGACGCGGAAGAAGAATCCAACATGATGGTCACCCAGGCGCAGAACGTGGCCGAGATGACCGTCACCAACGCCCAGCGCGAGGCCGACAACATTGTCGATTCCGGCAACGTCGAGTACCAGCGCACCGTGGACAAGGGCCTGGCGGAGCAGAAGCGCCTGATCTCCGAGTCCGAGGTCATGCGCCGCGCCGACGAGGAGGCGCACCGTCTGGTGGACGAGGCAACCGCCGAGTCCAACCGCCTGCGCTCCGAGTGCGACGACTACGTCGACTCCAAGCTCGCAGAGTTCGAAGACGGGCTGCGGGGCGTGCTACAGACCGTCTCCTCCGACCGTTCCGCGCTGCGCCGCGGTGCCGGTGCCGCAGGTGCGGCGGCTCGCGGCCGCCGCGACGAGTTCTAACGGGTAGTCTGTTGCCGTTATGTCTACCAACCCTTTCGTATTCGACGTCAGCGACGTCCTTGGCGGCGACGGCACACCAGAGACTGTGACGCAGACGGGCCCGTCCCCGGCGCGCATCGGCCCCGAGATGATTGCGATCCCTGAAGGGCGCGAGGTTGAAATTGAGGCGACGCTGGTCCCGCTGGGCTCCGGAGTGATGGTGGATGCCACCGCCACGGCGCAGCTTGAGGGCCAGTGTGTGCGCTGCCTGAAGGAACTCACCCCGACAGAGACGCTGCGCATCTCCGAGGTGTTTTCCGCCTCCGACGACTTCATCACCGGCGACAGTGAGGAAGACGAGGACCAGGGCTCGGGCGACGAGATCCGCCAGGTTGTCGACGGCACCGTGGACCTGGAGCAGGCGTTCGTGGACGAGGCCGGCATGAGCTGGCCGTTCAACCCCACCTGCGAACCGGAGTGCGAGGGCGACACGGACGTGCCGGCCCCGGACGCGGTCGAGGGCGAGGAAAATAACCTGGTCGACCCGCGCTGGGCCGGCCTGGAGAAGTTCCTGTGAGCCGCTCGAAGAAGAAGGGCAACGCGGACGAGCTTTGGGAGCAGGCGTTCGACGCCGTCGACCACGCCCCGCTCATTGCGCACCTCGGCGTGGACATCGAGCGCGAGAGCTTGAAGCTCGCGCTGACCCACCGCTCCTTCGCCAACGAGCACGGGCACCTGCCCAACAACGAGCGCTTGGAGTTCGTCGGCGACGCCGTGCTGGGCCTGTCTGTGGCCACCAAGCTGTTCGAGCTGTACCCCTCGCGCCCGGAGTCGGACCTATCGCCGATGCGCGCGGCGATCGTCTCGCGCTACGGCCTGGCCGACATCGCCCGGGACATCGACCTGGGTGCGCACGTGCTCATCGGCAAAGGCGAAGAGCTCACCGGCGGCCGCGAGAAGGAGTCGATCCTCGCGGACACCACCGAGGCGATCTTCGGCGCGATTTACCTGCAGCACGGCTTCGAGCCGGCGCGCGATGTGATACTCAAGCTTTTCGACGAAAAGCTCCGCACCGCCACCGTCAACAAGAAGCACCACGACTGGAAGACGGACCTGCAGGTGCGCCTGGCGGAGCTGAAGCTGCCGGTGGCGGAGTACGTCTCCGAGGCAGAAGGCCCCGAGCACAACCAGACGTTTACGGCGCAGGCGCTGGTGGGCGGCGTCGCCCGCGGCACCGGCACCGGACCGAACAAGAAGCTGGCGGAGCAGGAGGCGGCCCACCAAGCGGTGCTGTACCTGCGCGACCACGCTGCGGAGGCCGTTCGCGGCAATGCCTGAGCTGCCCGAAGTTGAGGTGGTGCGCCGCGGGCTGGACCAGCACGTAGTCGGCCGCACGTTTCAGCGGGTAGAGGTGCTGCACCCCCGCGCCGCGCGCGGCAACACCGTGGACTTGGAGACCACGCTGCCGGGGCTCACGATTACTGGCACTGGCCGGCGCGGCAAATACATGTGGTTCACGCTCAGCGACGGCGCGGCGCTGCTCGTGCACTTGCGCATGAGCGGGCAGATGCTCGTGGCAAACCATGGCACCGTCACCTCGCCGCACCTGCGCATCCGCGCGGACGTGGGGGAGGTGGAGCTGGATTTTGTGGACCAGCGCACTTTCGGGTTCTGGCAGTACACACAGCTTGTGCACGGCATCCCGCACCCCGCTCTCCACATCGCCCCCGACCCGTTCGAGCCCGACTTCGACATCCGGGAGACTGCCCGTGCGATGCGGCGCCGAAGGTCGCCGCTGAAGAACGTTTTGCTGAACCAGGAGGTGGTCAGCGGCATCGGATCCATCTACGCCGACGAAGCGATGTGGGCCGCGCGCCTGAAGCCCTGGCGCAGCGCGAAGACCATGCGTCAGCGCGACGCGGAGGCAGCGCTGGATGCCTCGCGCGAAGTGATGGCCCGCTCGCTGGAGCAGGGAGGCACCAGCTTCGATGCGCTGTACGTCAACGTCAACGGCGCGTCCGGGTATTTCTCCCGCTCACTCAACGCCTACGGGCAGGCGGGCAAACCCTGCGCCCGCTGCGGCACCCCGATCGAGCGCGTTGCGGTCGGCGGCCGCTCCAGCTACTTCTGCCCGGCATGCCAGGTGTTGTAGCGCGCGAGTACGGTGGTGCGACATGGTTGATCAGTCAGCATTCAAAGACGCAATGAGCCAGCTGGCTGCCGCGGTGGCGATCGTGACCACCGGTTCTGCGACAGACCCGCACGGCACCACCGTCAGCGCCTTCATGTCGCTATCGCTGGATCCGCCGATGGTGCTGGTCTCGCTGGATCAAAGGTCGTCGCTGTTGGCGTTGTTGGCCGAAGGGGCGTCGATAGGCATTAATGTGCTCTCCACCGAGCAGAACATGCTGGCGCGGCGCTTCGCGTCCAAAGGCGTGGACCGCTTCGCGGGGGTGGAGTGGCAGATGGCCGACGGCGCGCCGCAGCTGGCCGGCAACCACACGTGGGTAGCCGGGCGTGTGGCGCAGATGATTGCTGCGGGCGACCACGTACTTGTGCTGGTGAACGTAGAGAACACGGATGTGAACACGAACTGCCCGCTGCTGTACTGGCAGCGCGAGTTTGGCACCCACGGCGCGATTGAACCCGGCGAGGTGTGCACCCCAGTGGTGGAGGGGTAGCTCAAAAGCCTCTAGTTGTGTGATGTGGGCAACCTGCGGATACACTGCCCGCCATGGAAACAGCCACCACCTTCGTCGAAGATTCGCTCAACGGCGTGCTGTGGAACATCGTCCCGGTGTTCCTCATCGCCGCCGGCGTCTACTTCGGATTCCGCACCCTGTTCGTGCAAATTCGCCTCATCCCAGACATGCTCAAGGCCGTCGCCGAGACGCCCAAGGGCAAGGACCGCGAGGGCCGCGACCTCGACGAAGAATACGGTGGCGTATCCGCGTTCAAGGCGTTTACCATCTCCGCCGCCTCGCGCGTGGGCACCGGCAACATCGCCGGCGTGGCGCTGGCGATCTCCATCGGCGGGCCGGGTTCGGTGTTCTGGATGTGGCTGCTTGCACTGCTCGGCGGTGCCACCGCGTTTGTGGAGTCCACGCTGGCGCAGCTGTGGAAGACCAAGGACGCGGAAGGCAATTACCACGGCGGGCCCGCCTACTACATGACGCGCGGTCTGGGCTGGAGGCCACTGGCCGTGCTGTTCTCGGCCTTTTTGGCGCTGACCTACGGCTTTGTCTACAACGCCATCCAGACCAACTCCATCACCGCGGCGATTGAAACCTCCGTGGGCAACGACTCCGCGCTGGTCAAATCCGCGGTCGCTGGCGTGCTGGCGATCCTGACCGCGCTGGTCATCTTCGGTGGCGTGACGCGTATTGCATCGTGGACGCAGGTGATCGTGCCGTTTATGGCCGGCGCCTACATCATCATGGGCGTGGTGGTTCTCGTTGTGAACTGGCGCGAGATCCCCGCCATGTTCGAGCTGATTGTCACCCATGCGTTGGGCTTGAAGGAAGTCGCCGGCGCCGGGGTATGGCTCGCGTTTACCCAAGGCATGCGCCGTGGTCTGTTCTCCAACGAGGCCGGCATGGGCTCCGCCCCGAACGCAGCCGCATCTGCAACCGTGTCCCACCCGGTCAAGCAGGGCTTGGTGCAAACCCTCGGCGTGTACTTTGACACGCTGCTCGTGTGCACCATCACCGCCTTTATCGTGCTGCTCGGCCCGGCCGTGTCCTACGGCATGGACGATGTGCAGGGTGTCTCCTTGACCCAATCCGCGCTGGCTGATTCCTTGGGCGACTGGAGCGCCCACGCCATCACGGCCATTCTGTTCTTCCTGGCGTTTTCCTCCGTGATTGGCAACTACTACCTCGCGCAGACCAACCTGGAGTACCTCACCGAATCCAAATCAGCGCTCAACGTCTTCCGCATTGTTGTCATCGGGTTTGTCATCTTCGGCGCGTTCGGCTCTGTTCCGCTGGTGTGGGCGCTCGGCGACACCATGGCCGGCCTGCTGGCCATCTTCAACATCGTCGCGATCATCCCGCTCGGCGGAGTGGTACTGAAGCTGCTGAAGAACTTCAACGACCAGCGCCGCAAGGGCATCGACCCGGTGTTCCACCGCGAGATGCTGCCGGAGCTGAAGAACGTGGAGTTCTGGGACGGCTCGGACCCGGTGACGCGCCGCAGCGAAGAGGACCGCATCGTGCTTCGCGACGACAACCGCGGGCGTTAATCGGGCGCTACGCTTGGGCGGCATGGCAACAACACGCATGACCGCCCACGTCCGCGGCACCGTCCAAGGGGTCGGGTTTCGCTGGTGGACCCGCTCCCGCGCACTCGAGCTGGGGCTCACCGGCTACGCCAAGAACCTCTCTGACGGCAGGGTAGAGGTGGTTGCGGAGGGGGCCGAAGGTGACGTCGCAAAGCTAAAAGCTCTTCTTGAAGAACAGCCTTCGAGTGCCGATCGCCCGGGGAGTGTGGAGCACGTCCAGGCCCAATTTGGGGAGCCGAAGGGTGCGGAAGGGTTTGAGGAACGATGAAGAAGCGAATTGCGGCAACCGCTGCGGCAGTGGCACTTGCAGCGGTCCCGGCACCCGCGCAAGCGCAGGACTTATCCTCCAGCTTCGCGTCTATGAGCAGCCTGCCTAACCGGCAGTACGATCCCGCTCGGCCGTGGGATGTGGCGGAACCATCGCGGGCGAAGACCTACCGCAACATCAATTTCTACCGCATCCAAAACGGCCGCCTGCCGTGGCTGCGAAGCGGCCAGTTGGACGCGCAGGCACAGGCGTGGGCCGAGGAGCTCAGCCGCACCAACAGCTTTCGCCACTCGGACGCGAACGTATACGAAAACATCGCTTTCAACTCGCACAGCCCGGAGGCGGCGTTTGAGCAGTGGCGCACCTCGCCGGGGCACAACCGCAACATGCTGTCCAACGCTCGTGCGGTGGGCATCGGTGCGGCCCACGGCTACGTGGCGGGGCATGGTTGGGGTTACATCGTGGTCATGCAGGCGCGCTAGCCAACGCGCGGTAACATCCACAAAATGCACCTGAAATCGCTGACGCTCAAAGGATTCAAGTCTTTCGCGTCGGCGACGACGATGAAATTCGAGCCCGGCATCTGCGCCGTGGTGGGGCCGAACGGCTCCGGCAAATCAAACGTGGTGGATGCGCTCGCGTGGGTGATGGGCGAGCAGGGCGCGAAAAACCTGCGCGGCGGGAAGATGGAAGACGTCATCTTCGCTGGCGCGGGCGCTCGCAAACCGTTGGGGCGCGCGGAGGTCACCCTCACCTTCGACAACACGGACAAGCGCCTGCCCATCGACTACACAGATGTGGCCATTACCCGCCGCATGTTCCGCGACGGTGCCTCGGAGTACGAGATCAACGGCTCCAAGGCGCGCCTGATGGACATCCAGGAGCTACTGTCCGATTCCGGTATCGGCCGCGAGATGCACATCATCGTCGGCCAGGGCAAGCTCTCCGAGATCCTGGACTCGCGACCCGAGGAGCGCCGCGCGTTCATCGAAGAGGCTGCGGGTGTGCTCAAACACCGCCGCCGCAAGGAGAAGGCGCAGCGCAAGCTTTCCGGCATGCAGGCGAACCTGGATCGCCTGACCGACCTCACCGACGAGCTGGGCAAGCAGCTCAAACCCCTGGCCCGCCAGGCGGAGGCCGCCAAGCGGGGCGCGGCGGTGCAGGCGGAGTTGCGCGACGCGAAACTCAAGCTCGCCGGAGACCAGGTGGTGCGGCTGCGCGAGAAGTACGCAGACGCCGAGCGCGCCGCTGAAATGCTGGCGGAGCAGGTGGAGACCGTCACCGCGACGTTGGAGACCGCGGTGGAGGAGCAGGAGGCTGTGGAGGCGCGTCAGCAGGAGCTGCAGCCGCAGGCCCAGGAGGCGCAGCAGCTGTGGTTTGCGCTGTCCACGCTGGCTGAGCGGGTGAGCGCGACCCAGCGCATCGCGTCGGAACGCGCCCGCAGTTCCGATTCGTTCGCGCCCTATGCGGGCCAGGATCCGGAGGACCTGGAGGCGCGGGCGCAGCTTGCGGACGAGCGCTACGCCGAGGCTCTCGAAGCCGCCGAGGAGGCCGCGGAGAAGCTCGAGACCATCCGCGAGGAAGTCGCCGAGCGTCAGGAAGCCTTCGACGCAGCCGAGCGCGAGCACATGGCGCAGGTGCGCGCGATCGCGGACCGCCGCGAGGGTGTCGTGCGTCTGATCGCGCAGGAGGAGTCCCAGGCAGCGGCCGTCGAGGCGGCCGAGGATGAGGTCCGCCGCTTAGAGGAGACGCTCGCGGAGACGAAACAACGCGCGCGTGAGGCCGATGCGGAGGTCGCGTCCGTCGAGGAGCGCATCGCGGGCTTTGCAGCGGAGCGCTCGCCTCTCGACGACGCATTCGCCCGTGCCCACACCGAGTCCGACGCCGCGGACAAGCGCCTGGACCAGCTGCGGGCGAAGCAGCGCGAGCACGAGCGTGCGGTGGCCACGCTGCAGTCGCGCATTGACACGCTGGCGGAGCAGGCGCCGAAGCGATCGGCAGAAGACGTGCTCTCCGGGTTCAAGGCACTTGCGGGCTTAGTCACCGTGGAGCCTGGGCTGGACCGCGCGCTTGCCGCCGCGCTCGGTGAGCACGCCGAGGCACTGGCGGGTGAAGTCTCCGACGACGCGGTCGGCGCGCTGGAGTCGGCCGCGCGGACCGTGGTGGTGGACGCGCGCGGCGGTTCGTCGTGGCGCCTGGACACCGACGGCGAGGTGGACTGGCTGCTCGACCACATCACACTTGACCCCTCCGTGACCGGCCCGGTCACGCGCCTGCTCGCGGACGTGGTGGTGGCGGACGATCTCGCCGCCGCGCGCAGCGTGGTAGAGCAGGATCCACGCCTGCGGGCTGTCACGCCTGCAGGCGTGCTCGTGGGCGAAGGCTGGGTCGCCGCCGGCACGGGGCAGACCTCCACGGTGGAGGTCTCCGCCCGCATCGAGGCAGCGAAGTCCGAATTGGCCGAGGCACAGCAGCTTCTCGAGGAGCTCGCCGGCACCCTGGAAGGCGCGACCGTCGCCGCCGACGAGGCCCGCGTGAGCGCCGCGTCCGCCAAGGCGGCGCTGCGCGAGCACGACACCGAAGTGGAATCCTGGCGCCGCGACCTCGCGCGCCTGGTCAAGCAGGCCGAGGTGAACAAGTCCGAGCACGAGCGCGCCGCGGCGCGTGCGAACGAGGCGGACGCGCGCTTGGCGCAGCGCAAGGCCGAGTTGGAGGAGACGCGCGACCGCCTCACCCGCGTGGACACGGACGTCGCCGAGTCGCCGGAGGAGCCGTCGACGGAGCAGCGCGACCAGGCCAGAAACGCACTCAACCACGCCAAGTCCTTGGAGATGGAGGCAACGCTCGCCTCCCGCACCGCGCAGCAGCGTGCGGAAGCCGAGACTGGCAAGGGCGACGCGCTTCGCCGGCAGGCGGAGCAGGAGCGGCAGGCGAAGGCCCGCCATGAAGCGGCGATGGCTCGCCGGAGGGCGGAAGGGGAGCTGGCCGGTGCCGTCGAGAAGCATGCGCGCGACTTGGCAGCCCGCATCGAAGACGCGCTCGCCCGCGCCACCGCCCAGCGCGACGAGCTGAACGCGCAGCTCAACTCCCTGCAGGGCAAGGTGCAGCAGGCGCGTCAACAGGTGGGCGCCACCCGCCAGCAACTCGCGCGGCTGACGGACAACGCGCACCAGTCCGACATCGCGCGCTCGCAGGCGCAGGTGCGCATAGACGAGGCGGAGTCCAACATCACCGCGTCGTTGGGCATCGCGGTGTCCGACCTGCTCGCGGACTACACCCCGGGCGAGGACTTCGACCGCGATGCCGAGCAGAAGCGTCTCAAACAGGCGGAGAAGGACCTGCGCGCCCTGGGCAAGGTCAACCCGCTGGCGCTGGAGGAGTTCAAGGCACTGGAGGAGCGCTATACGTTTTTGAGCACGCAGCTCGACGACGTGATCCAGGCCCGCAAGGACCTCACCGGCGTGATCGAGGATGTGGACGCGCAGATCCTGCAGCTGTTCACCGACGCCTGGGCGGACGTCGAGGCGGAGTTTCCGCGTGTGTTCCAGACCCTGTTCCCGGGCGGCGAGGCGCGCCTCGTGCTCACCGAGCCGGACGACATGCTCACCACTGGCATCGAGATCGAGGCCCGCCCGCCGGGCAAGCGAGTCAAGCGCCTGTCCTTGCTTTCCGGCGGTGAAAAGTCCCTGACCGCGCTCGCGTTCCTGGTGGCCATCTTCCGCGCGCGCCCCAGCCCCTTCTACGTGCTCGACGAGGTCGAGGCGGCACTTGACGACGTCAACCTCCGCCGCCTCATCGCCCTGCTCGAGGAGCTGCGGCAGGATTCCCAGCTCATCGTGATCACCCACCAGAAGCCCACCATGGACGTCGCGAACGTACTGTACGGCGTGACCATGCGCGGTGACGGTGTCACCCGCGTGCTTTCGCAGCGTATGCAGCCCGCCGGGGCCGCGCCCGCGTGATGTCGGCGGTGCTGGCACACTAGAGCGCATGGATCTCAATGCTTTAGTCAACAGCACTGCGTTTTGGATTGTCCTCGCAGTCATCGTCATTGCGCTGATCCTCATCGGCGTTATTGTCGCCGGGAAGAAGCGCAGGGAATCGAAGACCATCTCCTTTGACGAGGTCGAAGAGCCCAAGGAGCTGACCCAGCAGGAGAAGTCGGGCAACTACCAGGCCAAGGGCGGCTTCAACTTTGCGCAAGCGGACGCGCAGCCGAAGCAGCCGGAGCCGGTCCGCCGCGACAAGCCTGCGGTCCAGTCGCAGCCGAAGCCGGAAGCGGCCGCGGCCTTTGTTCCACCGAAGCAGGAAGAAGAAGAGACCGTTGTCGAACGCGCAATTTCGCGTGACGACGAACCGCAGGTGCCCACCGAAACCGTTGAGCAGACTCCGACGGAACCGGCGGTAGAAGAGCCGGCGGTAGAGGAGCCAGTCGCCGAGGAGCAGCCGGTCGAACCGGTCGAGCCGGAGCAGCCCGTCGAACCGGTCGAGCCAGTAGAGCCGGAGCAGCCCGTCGAACCCGCTGAGCCCGTGGAGCGGGTTGACGAGGTCGAAGCGGAGCCCGTCGATAAGCAGACTGCTGAGGCCGAGGAGGCCGCGGCGGCTGCGGCAGCGGCGCAGGAGAGCGTGGGCGAGGCGCGCCAGGAGGGCGCGGAGGTCTCCGATGACGCCGTGGTGGTTGAGGCGCCGACCGAGGAGCCGCTGGACGACATCGCGCCGGCCGCCGGCCGCATGGGCAAGCTGCGTGGGCGCCTGTCGCGCTCCCAGAACGCGATCGGGCAGGGCCTTTTGGGCATCCTCACCGCTGGCGACCTCGACGAGGACGCCTGGGAGGAAGTCGAGGACACACTGATCATGGCGGACCTCGGCGCTGAGCTGACCATGAAGGTCACCGACTCGCTGCGCGAGAAGATCGCAGAGCGCGGCGTGGAGACCGAGGATCAGGCCCGCGCGATGCTGCGAGAGACGCTCATCGAGGCCGCGCGCCCTGAGATGGACCGCTCGATTAAGGCCATGCCGAACGACGGTAAACCCGCCGTGATCCTGGTTGTCGGCGTCAACGGCACCGGCAAGACCACCACCACCGGCAAGCTCGCTCGCGTGCTGGTGTCCATGGGCCACTCCGTGGTGCTCGGCGCGGCGGATACCTTCCGCGCGGCCGCGGCCGACCAGCTGGAGACCTGGGGCAAGCGCGTCGGCGCCTCCACCGTGCGCGGCAAGGAGGGCGCGGACCCGGCATCCGTCGCCTTCGACGCGGTGGCCACCGGTGTCGCCGAGGGCACGGACGTCGTGCTCGTGGACACCGCTGGTCGCCTGCACACCTCAACAGGCCTGATGGACCAGCTGGGCAAGGTCAAGCGCGTGGTGGAAAAGAAGAGCAACGTCGACGAGGTCCTGCTGGTGCTGGATGCCACCGTCGGCCAAAACGGCATCATGCAGGCGCGCGTGTTCCGCGAGGTCGTGGACATTACCGGCGTGGTGCTGACCAAACTCGACGGCACCGCCAAGGGCGGCATCGTCTTCCAGGTGCAAGAGGAGCTCGGTGTGCCCGTCAAGCTCGTCGGCCTCGGCGAGGGCGCAGACGATCTTGCGCCGTTTGAGGTGGAAAGCTTCGTCGACGCGTTGCTCGGCTAAGCATTTGCCTATCGACGCGCACGCGCCCCGGCGATGACACAGCGATGTGCCCATCGCCCGGGGCGCGCGCTAGTCTTGTGGGGATTATTTTCCGCTAGCAGCACAAGGGAGCGTGCACACCGTGTTCGAGTCACTGTCCGACCGCCTCCAATCAGCCCTCGGCGGCCTGCGCGGCAAGGGCAAGCTCACCGAGGCAGACATCAACGCCACCGCGCGCGAGATCCGTCTCGCCCTGCTTGAGGCGGACGTCTCGCTCACAGTCGTGCGTGCGTTTATCAAGCGCGTCAAGGAGCGTGCGCTAGGCGCAGATGTGTCCGCGGCGCTGAACCCTGCGCAGCAGGTGATCAAGATCGTCGACGAGGAGCTGACCAACATCCTCGGCGGCGAAACGCGTCGGCTCAACATGGCGAAAAACCCGCCGACCGTGATCATGCTCGCCGGTCTGCAGGGTGCCGGTAAGACCACGCTGGCCGGCAAGCTGGCCAACCACCTGGCCAAGCAGGGCCACACCCCGATGCTGGTGGCCTGCGACCTGCAGCGCCCGGGCGCGGTGCAGCAGCTGCAGATCGTCGGCGAGCGCGCCGGCGTGCCCACCTTCGCCCCGGACCCGGGCACTTCCCTGGATTCCTACGAGCACGAGATGGGCACCTCCCACGGCGACCCGGTTGCGGTGGCGCAGCAGGGCATCGAGCACGCCAAGCAGCAGAAGAACGACGTGGTCATCATCGATACCGCCGGCCGCCTCGGCATCGACGAGACGCTGATGACCCAGGCGCGCAACATCCGCGACGCCGTTAACCCCGACGAGGTCCTCTTCGTCATCGACGCGATGATCGGCCAGGACGCGGTGAAAACCGCCGAGGCGTTCGCACAGGGCGTGGACTTCACCGGCGTGGTGCTGACCAAGCTGGACGGCGACGCCCGCGGCGGTGCAGCCCTGTCCATCCGCGAAGTCACCGGCAAGCCGATCCTGTACGCCTCCACCGGCGAGAAGCTCGAGGACTTCGACGTCTTCCACCCGGAGCGCATGTCCAGCCGAATACTCGGCATGGGCGATTTGCTCTCGCTTATCGAGCAGGCCGAGGCGACCTACAACGAGCAGGACGCCGAGGCCGCCGCCAACAAGCTCACCTCCGGCGAGCTGACCCTGGAGGACTTCCTGGACCAGCTGCTGATGATCCGCCGCATGGGGCCGATTGGCAACCTGCTGAAGATGATGCCGGGCGGCAAGCAGATGAACCAGATGGCCGACATGGTCGACGAGAAGCAACTCGACCGCATCCAGGCCATCATCCGCGGCATGACACCCGAGGAGCGTCAGGACCCGAAGATCCTCAATGCCTCTCGACGCAAGCGCATCGCCAACGGCTCCGGCGTCAAAGTCTCCGACGTCAACCAGCTCGTCGACCGCTTCTTCGAGGCTAAGAAGATGATGGGGCAGATGGCCAGCCAGTTCGGCATGCCGGGCATGCCTGGCATGGGCGGCGGCCGCTCCGCCACGAAGAAGAAGCCGAAGGGCCGCAAGGGTAAAAACGGCAAGCGTAAGCCACCGAAGCGCGGAGGCGGCATGCCCAAGATGCCGGGCATGCCGGGCATGGGTGGCGGCATGCCGGGGATGCCCGGTGGGATGCCGGACCCGAAGGAGCTGGAGAAGCTCCAGGAGCAGCTGCCGGCGGGCATGCAGGGCATGGACCTGAACAACCTCGACTTCAACGAGGCGATGAAGCGCATGCAGAAGGGCAAGTTTTTCTAGTCGGCGGCGTGGTGCGGTCTGTTTAGGCGGGCCAACCGGCGGCACTCTCCCCGCAGACCCCGAGCGGAGGACCCCTAGTATGGCCAGTTTTCGGCCGTACTAGGGGTTTCTCGCTCTGGTTCTGTAGGGCGGGCCGGGGAGGCATTCCGGCAAGGTCGTCGGCGCGGATCCAGCTAGTAGGGCCCAGCTACCCGGCGAAAAATGGCGAATATCGAGCTCCTACTAGCTGGTTCCACGGAATGGGGCGGTCAGCAGGCGGGGGAAGCGGCGGCCGGTGGGTGGGCCGAGCGGGGGCAGCCTACGGAGCCGCCAACGGGGGGGGGGGCTACGGGGCGGCCGGAGGGGCGTCGAGAAGCGAAAGCTCCTCGAAGATCGGCGCGAGACGCTCCCACAACACCGGGGTCAGGGACTCGGCGTAGGCGTTGGAGATGTGGTTCTGGTCGCGGTAGATGTACACGTTGCCGATCTGCGGCGGGCAAAGGCCGTCAACGCAGTACCAACCGGCGGTGTCGATCTCCCACTGGGCGTAGCCGCCGTCGAGGAAATACGCCGCCGGGTCCTTGGGGGCGTAGACCATGTCCGCGGCCATGGAGCAGGCGTGTTCGGAGTGGCCCGCGACGACGCAGAGGTTCGGGTCCATGGGCTCGCCGGTGGGGGTGAACATCCACGGGTTGTCGCGCAGGCCAACGAACGGGATGCCTAGCTCGGCAAGCCGCTGCCAGAGGTTGGCGTAGGCGTCGGGCACGTAGTCGGCGGAGACGCGGCCGTCGCCGGCGTGGCCCGCGGGGCGGGTGGAGGTGGAAACGAGCAGGTCGGGCTGCAGGTTGATGATCTCCTGCATCGCGTTTTCGCCCCACTCGGCGCACTCGGGGGAGACGATGTCGTTGGCGGGGTTCAGCGGGCCGCCGACCACCAGCGGGCACTCCTGGCGCACGAAGGTGGCGACCTTGAAATGGTGTTCCTTGCCCAGTTTGTCCAGGGGGACGATGAACGGCTCGATGTGGGAGCCGCCAGCGAGCACGATCGTGGTATCCGCCTCCAGGTCGCCGTAGGTGCAGTCGGGGCCGGGCATGGCGTCGGGGGCTTCTGGGAGGAAAATCATGCAGTCGTTGAGACCGATGGGCGGGAACACGCCGGCGATGAGGCTCGGGTCCGGCTGCGGCTTGACATCCGGCACCTGTGCGCCCTGGATGGCGCGGGCACCGGGGTAGTTCACCGGGTCGAGCGCTTTTTCTGCGCTGTCCACCCGCTTGTCCCAGTACGGCTGCACGGCCAGCGCGACGGCGAACAGCGCTGCGGCCAGTACGCCTCCCACCGCACGCGCGACGCCGGGCAAGGTGCGTAGCGACGCCCTCGCGGCCGCCACCGGGTCGTCGTTACCACGCGGGCGCGGGCGGTGCTGGCGCAGCGGGTCCTCTACCAGCGTGTGGGTGACGTGGGCCAGGCATAGCGACACCAGGATGACCAGTCCGCCCAGCCAGGCCGGCGGGGTGGCGTAGCCGCCGATGACGGTGACGATGATCAACAGCGGCCAGTGCCACAGGTACAGCGAGTAGGCGACGCTGCCCAGCCAGGTCATTGGGGCGGAGGCGAGCACCTTGGACACGCCGTTGGCGTTGCCGGAGAGAATCACCAACGCCGCGCCGGTGAGCGGGATCAGGGCGACGGGCCCGGGGAAGGCCAGCGAGGTGGGCACGATAACGCCCGTGACGGCAATGAGTGCTACGCCCAAGAGTGCGGTCAGCCACGCGGTGGCCTGCGGCAGGAACCGATGCGCCGGCACGAAAGCGAGCAGCGCGCCGAGGGAGAGCTCCCACGCGCGGGAGAACGTGGAGTAGTAGTTCTCGCCGGTGCCTTCCAGCCCGAAGCGGGAGGCCCAGGCGAACGACGCCACGGTGATCACCGCAAGCAGTGCAATGGCGGCGCGGCGGGCGTGTTCAGGCTTCGCCCGCAGCTTGGTCACGGCCACGGCGATGATCCAGCCCAGGAGAATGCCGAAGACATAGAACTGTCCCTGCACCGACATGGACCACAGGTGCTGCAGGGGAGAGGTCTCCTGGCTGGCTGCGGCGTAATCCGCGTTCTGCGCCATCAGCTCCCAGTTTTGGAAGTACAGCATCGACGCGGTGACCTGGCGGGAAAGCTCCACGCCCATCAGCTCCGGGGTGAACGCCATAACAAGGCCGACGACCACGACCACCACCAGCGCGAGCGCTGGCACCAACCTGCGGATGGTGCGCCACAACGGCCACCACGGGTTCAGGTTCGGGTTGGGGCGCAGCGCGTAGCGCAGCTGCCCGCCGAGGAAGAAGTAGCCGGATAGCAGCAGGAAAACATCCACGCCGCCGGAGACGCGGCCGACAAACACGTGGAAGAGCACCACGAGCGCGATGGCGAACCCGCGCAGCCCGTCCAGGTCGACGCGGTATGCGGTGGAGCCTTTCGTCGGCTGTGGTGGGTGCCCTGCCGTCGTACTCAACCGTTTCTCCAACCCGTCTTGTCGTGTGCCTTGCTGCGCTGTGCCGTCTATCGTCGCCGAGTATCGTCACAAGCGGTTAAGGACAATACCGCCCCCAACGCGCGGGACCGAACCAGACTCGCGCGGATGCGGAACGCTAAAACCGGACGCGTGTTTTGGAACCTGGGGATAGCGCGCGTAAAGTATCACGGGCTGTCCGGCGTGTATGCGCGCCAGGCACGACAAGTCCATAACTGCGTACGCGCCGGATCCGTCTTGTACCTCGCACTAAACGAGGCAGGTCGCCCGGCCAGGCACGCGCAGGGTAAATAAGAAGGGTTGAACCGGCTCGTCGATAAGTGGCGAGTGTCTGCACTGCCCAGTGACCTACAAGGAAGTACATCATGGCTGTAAAGATCAAGCTGCAGCGCGTTGGCAAGATCCGCAACGCGCAGTACCGCGTCGTCATCGCTGACGCCCGCACCCGTCGCGACGGTGCCGTCATCGAGAACATCGGCATCTACCACCCGAAGGAAGAGCCGTCGCTCATCCGCATCGATTCCGAGCGCGCTCAGTACTGGCTGGGTGTCGGCGCGCAGCCGACCGAGCCGGTGATGGCACTGCTGAAGGTGACCGGCGACTGGCAGAAGCACAAGGGCCTCGACGGCGCTGAGGGCACCCTCAAGACCGCAGAGGAGAAGCCGTCCAAGCTCGACCTGTTCAACCAGGCTCTGGAGGAGGCCAAGAACGGCCCGACCGCTGAGGCCATCACCGAGAAGCGCAAGAAGGCCAAGGAAGAGGCTGAGGCAAAGGAGGCCGCTGAGGCCGCCGCTGCTGCCGAGGCTGAGGCCGCTGAGGCTGAGGGCGAGTCCGCCGAGGACGCTGAAGCCGAGGCTTCCGAGGACGCTGAAGCTGAGGAGAACTAAGCACTCTTCGCTTCTCGACGAACCCCCCGTTGCACACACCGCGTGCGCAGCGGGGGTTTCGTGTTGGTGGGGTTCGGTGAGTTCCACCCCGCCTTGCCCCGCACCAGCCAGCCGCTTGACGGACTGGCCGCACGCATACCCTGGGATCCAGAGCCTGGGTTCGCGCGGAGTTGTCAGTGGGTGAATGCGCCACCTCGACTTGGAGGTTGTTGTGGCTGGTCGTTGGACTCCGAAAGATGTGAAGGCTACTTCTGTGGCGCGGCTTGTTGCAGGCGATGATGTCGGCGAGATTGCACGTGAGGCCGGTGTGGCAGAGGCCACGGTTTATGAATGGGTCAAGCAAGCAGGCGCACTCCCACCGAAGAAGGCGTTGGCACGTGCACGTGACCAACTCATCGACGAGGCGGTGGCGCTGGTGGCTTCAGGTATGTCGGTACCGGATGCGGCTGCGACGTTAGGCATGTCACCAGGGGCGTTGTACCAGCGGTTGGCGAAAGTCGGTGTGCTCACCGAACTGCAGCAAAAGCCCCGCATCACCCCGCAGCAGAAAGCTGACGCGGTCGCACGGGTGCTGGCTGGTGAGCCGGTTGACAAGGTCGCGGCGGCGTTCGACCGGTCTGCCAATTCGGTGTATCGCTGGGTGCAGCAAGCACGCCAGGAGAAGGCGGGCGGAAACCGTGATGCGTCACAGCGCGCGGACACGCCGGAGGCTTGCACGGTAAAACCACCTGCACACAGCAAAGTTGATTCCGTGCCAGCACCAATGAAAACGCAAGCAGGCCACGCGCCTGCCGACTATGCCGAGGACCGTGTGAAAGTCGGCCGCGGGGTCCGACTGTCGTATGAAGACCGCCTGACGATCCAACATGGGTGCAGCCAGGGAATGTCAGCCAGGCAGATCGCAACGCTGCTGGGGCGCCACCACAGCGTGATCAGCCGGGAAATCGCCCGCAACGGGTGGGAAGTTGTCGGCGAAGACGGTGAGGCCACGGTGTACTACAACGCCCGGCAAGCCGGCCTGGGCGCCAAGGCGCGTGCGTGCCGGCCGAAGGTGCGCAAGCTTGACGACAACCCGGCACTTCGTGCTGTGGTGGTGACGTGTCTTGCCCGCCGGTGGTCGCCCGGGCGCATCAGTGTGTGGCTTCAGCATGCTTTCGCCGATGATGAAAGCATGCGTATTTCCCACGAAGCGATCTACAGTGCCTTGTACATCCAGGGCAAAGGCAGCTTGCGCGCCGAGCTTGAAGCGGTGATGAAGACCCAAGATGTGCTCATCCGCGGCGGCAAGCGGCGAAAAGCCCGGCCCCGTAATGCCGGTGTGCTCACCGGTAAGCCGTGGATCAAAGGTGCTGAAATCACCAAGCGCAGCCCAGAGGCTGACGACCGGGCAATCCCCGGGCACTGGGAAGGCGATCTTGTTATCGGCACCGGCGGCAAAAGCGCGCTGATTACCCTGGTGGAGCGCACCAGCCGCTACACCCTGCTTGGTCATCTGCCCACCGAACACACATCGATGACGGTGATTGAAACGATCCAGCAGATGGTCAAAGACCTCAACGCTGAACAGCTCAAGACCATCACCTGGGATCAAGGCGTGGAAATGGCTGAAACCGCACGTGTGCGCATCAAAGACGGCTGCGAGGTGTACTTTTGCGATCCGCACGCGCCGTGGCAGCGGCCGACCAACGAGAACACCAACGGTGAGATCCGCCGCCGCTTCTACAAAAAGGGCACCGACTTCGCCGAAGTAACCCCCGAGCACGTCGCCTGGGTACAAGACGAACTCAACGACACACCACGACAAGTCCTCGGCGGAGCAACCCCACGTGAGATACTCCAGCAAATATTCAATCGTGGCGCATTAACCGCTTGATCCCGCCCGCAAAAATTGGCCATTCCCAGGATGAGCCTCCCAGGGTCTGCGGAGGTGGCGTAGAGGGAGGCGGCGCAGGGGGATGTGGCGCAGCCAGGAACGCTCGGCAAACCCGTGGCCTGCTACCGTAATCACCCATGGAGCTGCAGATCGGCCGAGTGGTCAAGTCCCACGGCGTGAAAGGTGAGGTTGCCGTCGAGTTGCTGGCGGACGAGTCGGAGGAGCACATCGTCGTCGGCGCTGTGCTGACCGGCCGCCAGGCGGGCAAGGAGCGGGAGTTGACCGTCAAGACGGTGCGCCCGCACCAGAAGCGCCTGCTGGTCAGCTTCGAGGAGGTGCCGGACCGCACTGCCGCCGACAGCTTGCGCGGCATGAAGTTCTTCGCCGAGCCTCTCGAGCGTGAAGAAGACTCGGACGAGTACTACAACCACGAGCTTATTGGCTTGAAGGTGCGGCACGAGGGCGAAGAGGTCGGCGAGGTCACCGGCGTGATGGATGCGCCGAACCGGAAGATCCTGGAGATCGACTACGACGGCAAGGACGTCATGGTCCCGTTCGTGATGGACTTTGTCCCGGAGCTCGACACGGAGGCGGGCTACCTCACCATCACCCCGCCCGAGGGCTTGCTTGATGTCTAAGCTGCGCCTCGACGTCGTCACCATCTTTCCCGAGTACCTCGACCCGCTGCGCCAGGCGCTGCTGGGCAAGGCGATCGAGCAAGGGATCCTGTCGGTGGGCGTACACGACCTGCGCGACTGGGCCACCGGCAACCACAAATCCGTGGACGCCCCGCCGCTGGGCGGGGGACCGGGCATGGTGATGAAGCCGGAGGTGTGGGGGCCTGCGCTTGACGACGTCGCCAAGGGCCGCCCCGGAACATCCCTCGACACCGCCGCCGCGCACCGCAACGACAAGCTGCGCCACGACGACGTCCACGAGGTCGCGCCCCGTCCATACGAAGGCGGCGAGGACAGCAGCAAGCCGCTGTTGCTCGTGCCCACCCCGGCGGGCAAGCCCTTCACCCAGCAGGACGCGCAGGCGTGGTCGCGCGAGGAGCACATCGTGTTCGCTTGCGGGCGCTACGAGGGCATCGACCAGCGCGTCTTCGAGGATGCGAAGAAGCGCTACCGCGTGCGCGAGGTCTCCATCGGCGACTATGTGCTCATTGGCGGCGAGGTTGCCGTCTTGGTCATTGCGGAAGCGGTCACGCGCCTGATCCCGGGCGTGCTGGGCAACACCGAAAGCCACGAGGACGACAGCTTCTCCGACGGTCTGCTCGAGGGCCCGAGCTACACCAAGCCGCGCGTGTGGCGCGGGCTTGAGGCGCCGGCGGTGCTCACCTCCGGCGACCACGCCAAGGTGGAGGCCTGGCGTAGGGAGCAGTCCTTGAAGCGCACGCGCGAGGTCCGCCCTGAGCTGCTGGAGCAGACTCATCTGAGCGAGGACGACCGGTTCATGTTGGACGCACGCGACGTGCTTACGACGGTGTGGGTGGACGGGGCGACGCGGATCGTCGTCAAGCAATTGCGCAGGGCATTGAAGAAGGCTGGCTACCGCGACCCCGAGATCACGCTGGAGGGGGATACGCTCACCGTCGCCGGGCGCACCGCGCTCGCGCTCGAGGAGGCCACGCGGGCGGTGGGAAACGCGCTGCCACCTGGGGCTTATCAGTCCGGCCAGACTAAAGAGGTTTAACTTATCTGGTGGGCAACATTACCCTCTGGAAATTTAAAGGTCTGACCAATCGGGCAATACACTTGGGTGCGTTGCATGCGTAAGACAGGACCCCTCCTCGCGTCAGTGCTCGCCCCGACATCCGCGTTAAAATCCGGCCTGACGGCAGTGTTCTCGGTCTTCGGCGTGGCGTGGATGGCGGACACGTTCTTCGCCGCGCACAACCCCGGGCGCGATCTCGGTGTTCACCTCCTGTGTGGTGGGCTCAATGCTGGCGCAGGTGCTGCTGTAGCGCTGGCGCAACAGGCCCGCGACTAGACTCGCCCGAATGACATCAATCGCAGCCACCATCGCGAACGAAATCTATGTGCGGGACAACCAGGTCGAGCAGGCGCTGAAACTGCTCGCCGAGGGCAACACCGTCCCGTTCATCGCCCGCTACCGCAAGGAGGCCACGGGCGGCCTCGATGACGCGCAGCTGCGCCACATCGAGGAGCGCAACACCTACCTGCTCGAACTCGCCGAGCGCAAAACGGCGGTGCTGGAAAACATCGACGAGCAGGGCAAACTTACCGACGAGCTGAAGCAGGCGATCCTTAGCGCGGACACGAAAGCGCGCGTGGAGGACCTGTACCTGCCGTACAAGAAGCGCCGCAAGACCAAGGCGGACATCGCGCGCGAGGCTGGGCTTGAGGCGTTGGAGCAGCAGCTTATCGACGACCCTTCGGCCAACCCCGAAACCCTTGCAGCGGCCTACCTGTCGGAGGGTTTCCCGGATGCGAAGTCCGCGCTCGAGGGCGCCCGCGCCATCCTGGTGGACCGCTTCGCCACGGATGCGGACTTAGTCGGCGAGGTGCGCGACCGCGTGTATAGCCAGGGCACCATGCGCTCCGCCGTGGTGGAGGGCAAGGAGACCGAGGGTGCGAAGTTCGCGGACTACTTCGAGTTCTCCGAGCCGTTTGAGAAGCTACCTAGCCACCGGATCCTGGCGCTGCTGCGCGGCGAAGCCGAGGGCGTGCTCACCATCGACATGGACCCGGGCGAGGAGGCCGTGTACGAAGGCATGATCGCCGAGCGCTTCGACCTGCCGGTGAAAGACTCCGAGTGGCTGGCAAAGGCGGTGCGCTGGGGTTGGCGCACCAAGCTGCAGGTCTCCGCGAACCTGGACACCCGCATGCGTTTGAAAGAGAAGGCGGAGGAGGGCGCGCTGGAAGTGTTCAAGACCAACCTGCGCGACGTGCTGCTCGCCGCGCCCGCCGGCCAGCGCGCAACGCTGGCGCTGGATCCGGGCTACCGTAACGGCGTGAAGTGCGCCGTGGTGGACGAGACCGGCAAGGTACTCGCCACCACGATCGTCTACCCGCACCAGCCGCAGAACCGCTGGGACGCCTCGCGCACTGAGCTGGCGTCGCTGGCCGCGCAGCACGGCGTGGAGCTCATCGCCGTGGGCAACGGCACGGCGTCGCGCGAGTCCGAGAAACTCGCTGGCGAGGTGGCGGACCTGATCGCGCAGGCGGGCGGGAAGCGCCCCACCCCGGTGGTGGTGTCCGAGTCCGGTGCGTCGGTGTACTCGGCCAGCCAGATCGCGGCGGAGGAGTTCCCGGACATGGACGTCTCCCTGCGCTCCGCTGTGTCCATTGCCCGCCGACTGCAGGATCCGTTGGCGGAGCTGGTCAAGGTGGACCCGAAGTCTATCGGCGTGGGCCAGTACCAGCACGACGTGAACCAAACCGCGCTCGCGCAGACACTGAACGCGGTGGTGGAGGACGCGGTGAACTCCGTCGGCGTGGACGTGAACACGGCGTCGGCGCCGCTGCTCGAGCGCGTTGCCGGCCTGTCGGGCACTGTGGCGAAGAACATCGTGGCCTACCGTGACGAAAACGGCCGGTTCACCACCCGCAAGGAGCTGGGCAAAGTGCCGCGCCTGGGCCCGAAGGCGTTCGAGCAGGCCGCCGGCTTCCTGCGCATCCAGGGCGGGACCAACCCGTTGGACAGCTCCGCGGTGCACCCGGAGGCATATCCGGTGGTCGAGCGCGTCGCCCAGGCCACGGGCCTGAGCACCGAGCAGCTCATCGGCAATACCGCCGTGCTGACCAAGCTCGCGCCGGCTGATTTTGCTGACGAGCAGTTCGGCGTGCCCACCGTTACCGACATCCTCGCCGAGCTAGACAAGCCTGGGCGCGACCCGCGCCCGCAGTTTAAGACCGCCGAGTTCAAGGAAGGCGTCAACGAGATCAAGGACCTCAAACCGGGCATGATCCTGGAGGGCACGGTGACCAACGTCGCAGCTTTCGGCGCGTTCGTGGACGTGGGCGTGCACCAGGACGGCCTGGTCCATGTCTCCGCGATGAGCCACAAGTTCGTCTCGGACCCGCACGAGGTGGTGCGCTCCGGCGAGGTAGTGAAAGTCAAGGTCATGGACGTCGACGTCGCACGCAACCGCATCGGCCTGAGCTTGCGGCTTGACGACGAGCCGGGCCAGCCGGCGCAGAAGAAACCGCGCAAGCAGCGCGGCCGGAAGCGGGGTAAACCGGAGGGACGTCGAGAAGCATCTGGCTCCATGGCCGATGCGCTGAAGCGGGCCGGATTTGGGAAGTGACCGGCACATATGTAAAATGCTGCAGGTTCTTGTAATCGACATGAACCGGCCGAGCGCCCCGGATGGGGAAGTGCCGCCAGGGTCCTCTGTCCGAACACGTAAAGGATTGCTTTCATGAGCAACGGCATCATTGATCTTGTCGACGCAGGCCAGCTGCGCGACGACATCCCGGACTTCCGCCCGGGCGACACCCTCGACGTCCACGTCAAGGTTATCGAGGGTTCTGTGACCCGTACGCAGGTCTTCACCGGCTTTGTGGTCCGCCGCCAGGGCGACGGCATCCGCGAGACCTTCACCGTGCGTAAGGTCTCCTTCGGTATCGCGGTTGAGCGTACCTTCCCGGTGCACTCCCCGAACCTGGAGAAGATCGAGGTTGTGCGCAAGGGCGACGTTCGCCGCGCCAAGCTGTACTACATGCGCAACCTGCGCGGCAAGGCTGCCCGCATCAAGGAGCGTCGCTAGTTTCAGCGCGCCACAGTGCCCCGTCCGAGTTCGCTCGGGCGGGGCACTTTGCTTGTCGACGACTCCCGCGGTGCTAACGTATCCCGAGTGACCAACGTGAACGGATCCGCAGGCGAGCCTTCCGCTTCCCAGCCTGCACAGCCCCACAACCCCTACGCCGCCGAGCCGCGCCGTGACGCAGCCCCGGTTGCGCAGCAGCCGGCCGCGGACGAGCCAGAGGAGAAAAAGGAGCTTCCCTGGTACGTGGAAATTCCGGTCGTGGTGGTGCTGACGCTGCTGATCATGTTTGTGATCCAGACGTTTATCGGCCGCCTCTACGTCATCCCGTCCGCCTCCATGGAGCCCACGCTGCACGGCGAATCCGGCTCCGGCGACCGCATCTTCGTGGAGAAGGTCAGCTACTACTTCTCCGACCCGGAGCCGGGCGACGTGATCGTCTTCGCTGGCACCGATTCCTGGAACACGGGCTTCGACTCCAACCGTTCCTCCAACCCGGTTATCCGCGGGATGCAGGAGGTCGGCTCCTGGGTGGGGCTGGTGCCGAAGGACGAGAACACCCTGGTCAAGCGCATCATTGCCACCGGTGGCCAGACGGTGTCCTGCCAGGCGGGGGACCCGGCGATCATGGTGGACGGCCAGCCGGTCGACCAGTCCTACACCCTGCAGCCGAACTTCTACCCGGTGGATGAATCCACGGGTTCCGACGCTTGCGGCGGGCCCTTCTTCGGCCCTGTGACGGTGCCGGAGGGCAACTACTTCATGATGGGCGATAACCGCACCAACTCCCTGGACTCGCGCGCGCACATCGGCGACCAGTTCCAGGGCACCATCCCGGAAGAAAACATTCGCGGCAAGGTCGAGGCTGTGGTGTTCCCGATCAATCGCATGCAGGGCGTGAGCGACCCGGACATCCAGCAGTAGGCTCGTGCGGCGCTTAAAGCAGCTGCGCACCTACGAGGTCGCTTTAGACAAGGCGGGCTTCGGCCCGGTGGCGGGGGTGGACGAAGCCGGCCGCGGAGCATGTTTCGGCCCCATCACCATCGCTGCGTGCGTGCTGCCGACAGCACCGCAGCCGGCGTTGGAGGAGCTGACGGATTCCAAGAAACTCACCGCCCGCAAGCGCGACGCGCTCTTCGACGCGGTGAAAAACGCCGCGGTGGCGTACTCGGTGGTGCATATCTCCGCGGCCGAGATCGACCGCCGCGGGATCCAGCACGCCAACATTGACGGCGCGCGCCGCGCCATCGCGGGGCTTTCGGTTACACCGGGCTACGTGCTTATCGACGCCTTCCGTATCCCCGGACTTCCTTCACCCCAACTGCCGGTGGTGGGAGGCGACTACACGGCCCGCTGCATCGCCGCGGCCAGCGTGCTGGCGAAGGTGAGCCGGGACCGGCTGGTGTGCGAGATGGCCCAAGCGTTTCCCCAGTACGGTTTGGAGGGCCACAAGGGGTATTCGACAAAGGTGCACATGGACGCGGTGCGCCGCCACGGTGCGAGCCCTGAGCACCGTTATAGTTATGCGAACGTCAGGGACGCTGACGACTTCTATTGGCAGTCCAGCAAGAAGGGGCAGGCATGAGCGCCGAGGATCTTGACAACTACGAGGCTGACGTCGAGCTTTCCCTCTACCGCGAGTACCGGGACGTGGCCAGCCAGTTCTCCTACGTGGTGGAAACTGAGCGCCGGTTTTACCTGGCCAACGGCGTCAAGCTCATCCCGCACACCGACGGCGGCGACGTCTACTACGAGGTGCTGATGTCGGACGCGTGGGTGTGGGACATGTACCGCGCAGTGCGTTTTGTGCGCTACGTGCGCGTGATCACGTACAAGGACGTCAATATCGAAGAGCTGGACAAGCCGGACCTGACCTTCCCGGAATAGTGCTCGCGGCGATCCGTTTGTAAAACTCGGCGTGTCGCGCTTTGCGTCAGGTGGTTGTGAACAGTTTCCGGTTTAGGCGAGGGTAAGTGTGGGTGGCTGAGGGCCGACTTCGGCAGAATATAAACTTTTGCGAGGGACCACCACCCACCGCTATGCAGCTGCATAGCGGGTGACTGGCAATCATCGGTGCGGCCGCCGAGTTTTACAAAACTGCCCGCGCCATGGAACCGCGGCGGGGCCTTCTGCGTCTGATAGAGGACCAACATTTTTGGCAACTCTATGAAACGGGGAGGCACCGTGCAGGTGAACTATCAGGACCAGTGGGAGCTGGGCAGGGCGGGAGAACACGCCGCGATCAGGTGGTACGAGGACGAGGGCTACACCCTCTTGGGGCACCGGCAACGGATGCGCGCCGGTGAGATTGACGCTGTCGTTGAGGACGAGGACGGCACCGTCGTTTTCGTGGAGGTGAAATCCCGCCGCGGCACCGCCTTTGGTGCAGCGGAGGCGGTGACCACGAAGAAGCTCAACACCATGCGCCGGTGCGCGGCGCAGTGGCTGGACAAGCATGCGCAGGGCCAGTACCGCCCGATCCGCTTCGACGTGGTCGAGGTGGTCTTCGACGGCGAGGACTACATCCTGCGCCGGTTCCCGGGGGTGGAAGATGGCGCTTGCTAGTACGATGAGCGCGACCGTGGAAGGCGTCGCCGCCCGCCTGGTCACGGTGGAGGCCAACGTCGGCGCCGGTTTGCCCGGCATGCACATGGTGGGTCTGGGGGATGCGGCGGTGAAAGAGTCGCGCGAGCGGATCCGCACCGCGATTTCGAATTCGGCGCTGCCGTGGCCGCGCACGAAGATCATGGTGTCGCTTTCGCCCGCGCACCTGCCCAAGGCTGGCTCGCACTTCGATCTGCCCATTGCGCTTGCGGTGCTGGGCAGCCTGGACCCCCGCGTGGAGCGCACGCTCGCATCCACCATGTTCTGCGGGGAGCTGGCGCTGGACGGGACTTTGCGACGGGCCGAAGGCGTGCTGCCGATGCTCATCGCAGCATTCGACGCGGCAGACCCGATCCGCACCGTGGTTGTGCCGAGAGCCAACGCCGCGGAGGCGGCGCTGCTGGGCCGCCGCGAGGTGCTGGTGGCGGATTCGCTTGCGCAGGTGTGGCAGTGGATCACCGGCGAGGCAGAGTTGGAGCGCGCCACAGCGCCGGAAGCGGCCGCGCCGCAGCGTGCGGTGCCGGATTTCCAGGACCTTGCGGGGATGTCCGAGGAGCGCGAGGCGCTCGAGGTGGCTGCGGCCGGCGGGCACCACGTGATGATGATCGGCCCGCCGGGATCGGGCAAGTCCATGCTGGCGGAGCGCCTCCCGTCGATCCTGCCGCCGATGGACGTGCAGGAGATGGTCGAGGTCACTGCCATCCATTCCGCGGCCGGGGTCTCTGGCGGCGGGGTAGTGGCAACGCGCCCGTTTATCGCCCCGCACCCGTCGCTGACCCGGGCGGCGTTAATCGGCGGGGGAGGCGGCACGCCAACCCCCGGTGTGGTCAGCCAGGCGCACCGCGGGGTGCTGTTTCTGGACGAGGCCTCGGAGATCCCGGCAGGGGTGCTCGACGCGCTGCGCATCCCGCTGGAAAAGCGCGAGGTGCGGCTGACACGGGCGAGGAGGGAAGTGGTCTATCCGGCGGATTTCCAGCTGGTGCTGGCGGCGAACCCGTGCGCGTGCCAGCGGGTGAAAGGGCAGTGCTCGTGCAAGTCCCCGCAGCGGGCGCGCCACTTAAGCAACGTCTCCGGCCCGTTGAAGGACCGACTGGACGTGTTCGTGACCACCTCTGGCGACGCGGCGGTGCTCAGCCCGAGGGACGCGGAGCCGTCGATAAGCATCGCGGAGCGTGTGGCAGCCGCTCGCGAACGCGCCGCGGTCCGGTGGGCGAAAGCGGGCTGCAACGAGGACGTCAACGGGCGTGTGCCCGCGACCCTGATTCGCAGGCATTTTCCCGCCAAGGAGGCGGCGATGGCGATGCTGCAGGCAGAGCTGATCCAAGGCAAGATCACGCAGCGCGGGGTGGACAAATGCTTAAAGCTGGCCTGGACGCTGGCAGACTTGGAAGAGATGGACCAGCCGGACATCCACCACGCTTGCCGTGCCGTGGAGATGCGCGAGCACCAGCTGCAGCGCGAGGAGGTGGCGTAGATGTCTTCGTTGGAATCCTGGGCCTACCTCTCACGCGTGGTGGAGGGGCCGTCGCACCATATCCAGGCGCTGTTGCGTGTGGGCAAGAGCGCGGACGAGATCGCCGAGGGCGTGCGCACCCGCGCCACCTGGATCGGCGGGCTGCTTTCGCAGACCGAGAACCGCTTCACGTGGGACCGCCCGGCTGAGGACCTTGAGTTCGCCGCGGACCTTGGCTACACGCTGCTTACCCCGGAGTCGCCGCAGTGGCCGGCGGAGGCGATTCAGTGCTCGTTCGGTCGCCAGCAGACAGGAGCGGCGGGTAAGACCAGCCACCAGCCGGACGGCATTGCGCCGCACGCGCTGTGGGTCGCGGGCAACACCAACCTGGCAGGGCTGTTCGCCCAGTCCGTCGGTGTGGTGGGCACGCGCCACGCCACCAAGTACGGGCACATGGCCAGCAAGGATCTTGTTGCCGGGCTGGGCGGGCACAACTACACGGTTGTCTCCGGCGGCGCGCTTGGCATCGACACGGTCGCGCACACGACCGCCATGGACGTCAACACCCCGACTGTGGTGGTGGCGGCCTGCGGGCCTGGCGAGCACTACCCGCGTTCGAACAAGGCACTTTTCGAACGGGTGGTGGCCACAGGTGGCGCGTTGATGACGGAATATCCGCCCGCTGTCACGCCGGACAGGCACCGCTTCCTCACCAGAAACCGTCTCGTGGCCGCCCTGACACTGGGCACCGTGCTGGTGGAAGCGCCGTTTCGATCCGGGGCGCTGAATACCCTGAAGTGGGTCAACGCGTTCAACCGCACGGCCATGGCGGTGCCCGGGCCGGTCACGGACGC
Source organism: Corynebacterium afermentans subsp. afermentans (assembly GCF_030408355.1). NCBI lineage: Bacteria > Bacillati > Actinomycetota > Actinomycetes > Mycobacteriales > Corynebacteriaceae > Corynebacterium > Corynebacterium afermentans. The sequence goes on along the minus strand of NZ_CP046606.1, from coordinate 1,494,257 downwards.
CCAATCCCTCGGCGCGAACTTGGCCATCCAGAACAACGAGGCCGAAATGGTGCTCAACGCCGGGCAGATCCACGAGCAGCTCTCCGCGGTCGGCGAATACAGCGCCGAGGAGCAGATGGAGATGCAGTACCCGCCGAGTGTGACCCAACAGCTCTCCCGCAACGAGCTGCGCATTTACGACGCCCTGCCGCCCGCCGGCCGCACCGGCAGAGAAGCCGAGGCGGTGGCCGCGGACGCGGGGCTGTCCATCGCGCTGACGGTGCACATCCTGATGGACCTGTCCAAGCGCGGGCTGGTGGAGCGCGACAAGCGGGTGTGGTCGCGGGTGGAGCAGCCCGACTAAGGGAAGCGAGTACACTGCCGTGACATGAGTGAACAGTTGGGGCAAGTGCAGGCGGCGGTGGAGGATTTCGCCGAATACGCCGAACTTGTCCTCGGCCGCTCCCCGAACACGGTCAAGGGTTACGTCGCGGACCTTAGAGGGCTCGCGGGTTACGTGGATACCTTCGACGCGTTCACCCTCGACGCGCTGAGGCGCTGGCTCGCGGACGCGATGAGTGCTGGCAGAAGCCGGGCCACGCTTGCACGCCGCACCGCCGCCGCCCGCGCCTTTTCCACCTGGGCCTACCGTCAGGGCTACATCGCCACAGACGCCGCGGCACGGCTAAAGGCCCCCAAGGTCAATCGCCCGCTGCCCACGGTGGTCAAAGGCGAGCGCGCCGGGGAGCTCGTGGAGGCGGGCACGGCCGACGACGCACACCCGGCCGAGTATTTGCGCGACCGCGCCATGCTCGAGCTGCTCTACGCCACCGGCATCCGCGTCGGGGAGCTGACGGGGTTAAACCTCGGCGACGTGGACCTTGCCCGCGGTCTCGCTCAAGTCACCGGCAAGGGCAACAAGCAGCGCGTCGTGCCGTTCGGCGACGAAGCCGCTGCCGCCGTGTCCGAGTGGCTCGAGTTCGGCCGCGCAGAACTCGCAGCCGACACGCAGGCGATGTTCGTTGGCTCTCGCGGCGGGCGCATCGACCAGCGCCAGGTACGCCGCATCGTCGAGCGCGCCGGGCAGCGCGCCGGGGTGGAACATGTCAGCCCGCACACGCTGCGCCACACCACTGCCACCCACATGCTCGAAGGTGGGGCGGATCTGCGCGTGGTGCAGGAGATGCTCGGCCACACCAGCCTGCAAACCACGCAGATCTACACACACGTCTCCGCGCAGCGGCTCAAGCGCGTCTACGACCAGGCGCACCCGCGCGCGTAGTGGCGCCGTCTAAGGGTTTGAGCCGGATCCGCGGCGCTTCCAACAGCGTGAGCGGGTCGATGTAGGTGTCCTTGCCCACCAGCGCACCCCAGTGCAAACCGTCGTGGGATCCGGAAAACCCCGCCGGGGCGTGCGCGAGGGTGCCAATCGGCTCGCCTTCGCGCACTTTGTCGCCGACGGCAAGCGGGGAGCGCACCGGCTGATACGTGGTGCGGATCCCGCCTGCGTGATCGACGGAGATCACCGGGGTGCCGGCTACCACGCCCACGAAGGCGACAACGCCGTCGCCTGCGGCCAGCACGTCAGCGCCGAGGCGCAGGGGTAAGTCCACGCCGCGGTGGCCGGGTTTCCAATTCTGCTCCGGGATGTCAGCAGGGCGCGACACCGCGGCCGGGTACGGGGTGCCGGCTGCCGGGTCCACCCAGGCGGCGGCCGGGGCGGCGCTGATGGCGGCGGCGAGGATAAGGGCGGTGGCGGACCGGAGGATCGTCGAGAAGCGCATGCGTGAATACGAGCACGCAGGGGGCAAGAACACTAGCCTGGTTGCGAAAATCTGTGGATAACCCGCCGCCCGCCGCGAGGGTATCCACAGAAGACGCAGTTGAGATTAGGTTTTGTGGGCGCGGGCGGGTAGTGTTGCACGGGCAGCTTTTATGGGCTGACTACGCGCGCCGGATAATGCCTGCTCAGCGACGGTCCCTCTCTCAGGGTGCAGGGCGAGCACGGTGCCAGGGTGCGGGATAAAAACCCGCACGTGAGACAAGCAATTAACCGAACTACTTTCTCCGAAGGAGACAAAACCATGGCAGTTGTAACCATGCGTGAACTCCTCGACGCCGGTGTGCACTTCGGCCACCAGACGCGTCGCTGGAACCCGAAGATGCGCCGCTTCATCTTCACCGACCGTAACGGCATCTACATCATCGACCTGCAGCAGACGCTGACCTACATCGATGAGGCATACGAGTTTGTTAAGGAGACCGTCGCACACGGCGGCACCATCCTGTTCGTCGGCACCAAGAAGCAGGCACAGGAGCCGATCCAGGAAGAGGCGCAGCGCGTCGGCATGCCGTACGTGACGCACCGCTGGCTGGGCGGCATGCTCACCAACTTCCAGACCGTGTCCAAGCGCATCGGCCGCATGAAGGAACTGCAGGCCATGGACGCAGCCGAGGACGGCTACGCAGGCCGCGGCAAGAAGGAAGTCCTCATGCTCACCCGCGAACGCATCAAGCTCGAGCGTGTGCTGGGCGGCATCGCCGACATGACCAAGGCGCCGTCCGCGCTGTGGATCGTGGACACCAACAAGGAGCACATCGCCGTCAACGAGGCGCAGAAGCTGCGCATCCCGGTGGTTGCCATCCTGGACACCAACTGCGACCCGGACGTTGTCAACTTCCCGATCCCGGGCAACGACGACGCTATCGGCGCCGTGAAGCTGCTCACCCACATCGTGGGCGAGGCTGTCATCGCCGGTAAGCAGCAGCGCGAGGAGCGCCAGCTCGCTTCCGCACGCGACGCAGCCGGCGACAACGACGCGAAGCGTCAAGCTGAGGCTGCTGAGGCAGCTGCTCAGGCTGCTTCTTCCGAGGAAGTTTCCGCAGCTGACGCAGCGAAGGCTGCCGTCGCAGCTGAGTCCGCGGCTCCGCAGGAGGTCGCCGAGGTTGAGCAGCCGCACGCTGTTCGCGCAGCTGAGCAGGCTGAGCAGGCTGAGGCCAAGACGAACGAGTCCGGCGACGAGTCTGCAACCCAGGCGTAAGCTTTTCGGCTCACGCCACCTGCACGCGCACCCCGCGTTCCGCTCACGCCCGCCGGCATCACGCCCGGGGACAGTGCGGGCGCGGGGTGTTTTGCGTGCGCCCCCCGCTCCAAGCCGTGCCACAGCGAGTACTGTCGGCTACGCTTGAAACGGTTTGAACACTTTTAGCAACACATTCACGAGGAGGATCGCCCACTATGGCGAACTACACTGCTGCTGACGTCAAGAAGCTCCGCGAGACCACCGGTTCCGGCATGCTCGACTGCAAGAAGGCACTCGAGGAGACCGGCGGCGACTTCGATAAGGCCGTCGAAAACCTCCGCATCAAGGGCGCCAAGGATGTGGGCAAGCGCGCAGAGCGCAACGCCCTCGAGGGCCTGGTCGCCATCTCCGGCAACACCATCGTCGAGATCAACTCCGAGACCGACTTCGTGGCCAAGAACCAGGAGTTCAAGGACATCGCCGCACAGATCGCTGACGCCGCAGCAGCAGCGAAGGCGAACTCCCAGGAGGAGCTGGCAAACGCAGACGTGAAGGGCGAGACCGCGCACGACGTCCTGGAGCGCCTCTCCGCCAAGATCGGCGAGAAGCTCGAGCTGCGCCGCGCCGCCACCATCGAGGGCGAGCAGACGGCTAAGTACCTGCACCAGAAGGCTGCAGACCTGCCGCCGGCAGTTGGCGTCCTCGTGTCCTACACCGGCGACAACGCTGAGGCCGCACACCAGGTCGCTCTGCAGATCGCAGCGATGAAGGCCCGCTACCTCAACCAGGAGTCCGTCCCGGCCGATGTCGTTGAGAAGGAGCGCGCGGTTCAGGAGGAGATCACCCGCAACGAGGGCAAGCCGGAAGCTGCCATCGCCAAGATCGTCGAGGGTCGCATGGGCGGCTTCTTCAAGGACGTTGTCCTGCTGGATCAGCCGTCCCTGGCTGACTCCAAGAAGACCGTCAAGCAGTTCGCCGAGGAGAGCGGCATCGAGGTCCTGGACTTCGTCCGCTTCGAGGTCGGCCAGGCGTAAGCCGCTCACCTGAGCACTCGCAAGCCCCGCAGACGCTTCCGCCCAGTTGGGCCGGTGGCGTCTGCGGGGCTTCATCGTCACGCACACAGCCCGGAGCGCACGTTTCGGTGCCCGCGCGAAAGCGCGTCTAGAATCGTTCGCGAACATCTGAACAACCCGCCGCGCAGAAGGAGCGAATTTCGGTGACTGACCTCAATCCCAGCCGCACAGGTTTCAAGCGAGTGATGCTGAAGTTGGGCGGTGAAATGTTCGGCGGAGGCAAAGTCGGCATCGACCCGGACGTGGTCGAGTCTGTCGCGCGCCAGATCGCTGACGTGGCACGCGCAGGCACCGAGGTCGCCGTGGTCATCGGCGGCGGCAACTTCTTCCGCGGCGCCGAGCTGCAGCAGCGCGGCATGGACCGCGCGCGCTCCGACTACATGGGCATGCTGGGCACGGTGATGAATTGCCTGGCGCTGCAGGACTTTCTGCAGCAGATGGGCGTGGACTGCCGCGTGCAAACGTCCATCAACATGGCGCAGATCGCCGAGCCGTACCTGCCCCTGCGCGCCGCCCGACACCTGGAAAAGGGCCGCGTGGTCATCTTCGGCGCCGGCATGGGTATGCCGTACTTCTCCACCGACACCACCGCCGCCCAGCGCGCGCTGGAGATCGGCTGCGAGGTGCTGCTGATGGCCAAGGGCGTTGACGGCGTGTACGACTCCGATCCGCGCGAGAACCCGGACGCGAAGCTGTACTCCGAAATCTCCCCGCGCGAGGTCATCGAAAACGGCCTGAAGGTCGCTGACGCTACCGCGTTCAGCCTCTGCATGGACAACAACATGCCCATCTTGGTGTTCAACCTGCTGCAGGAGGGCAACATCGCCCGCGCCGTCTCCGGCGAGCAGGTGGGCACGCTGGTGGCCTAAGCGCGCAACAGCTCGGCCTGTGCTGCAAGGCCGAGCAACTCCGGGCCGCTGAGCTTCAGGCTGCCCAAATGCACCCCCGCGAGCGCGATCGCGGGGGTGCGCAGCATGTTAAATACCGAACACCACGGCGACCATTCGGTTTGCGCGTGGAAGCTCTCCTCTGGGCTGAGCGAGGGGAAGTAGCCGAGCGGGGGCGGATCGAAAGCGATCGTGGGGGAAAGCACCGCATCCACGCCCCACTGCGCCGCGAGCAACGCGGGCAACCCGCTCGTGTGCGCGTTCGCTGCGGCGACGTGTTGTGGGCGTAGGCGGTGCGCCTGATCTTTCAGCCACGCGATGTAGCCGCTGTCCAGCGGATCCACATCCTTGAACGCGCGCTTGATGGTGGTGCTGAAGTGCGCGTACGTCTCGCGCGATTCGGCGTAGGGGGAAATCTCCACCACATCGTGGGCGCGTCCGAGGGCTGCGGCAAGCTTCTCGACGTCAGCTCCGCGCCTCTCCGCCACCTCAGGGTCCGCGAACACGCCCCGGGTGAGCACGCCGATGCGCAGCCGTCGCCGGGCTGGCGGCGCCCATCCCGTCACCGTGAACAGGTCGCCGACGTTGCGGGTGAACAACCCGTGGGCGGACAGGTCGTGGCTGGCGAGCTTTAACCCCACAACCCCGCAGGCCGCGGCCGGCACACGGATCGAGCCGCCGGCGTCGGTCCCGTGGGCCGCACGCACCGTCTCGTCCGCGACCACGACCGCAGCGCCCGCGGACGAACCGCCGGGCGTGCAGCCAGGGAAGGCGGGGGATTCCAGCACGGGCACACCGGGGCGTTCCGCGTAGCAGGTGGCGCCGAGCTCGGAGGTGAGGGTTTTGGCGCTGACGCGCGCTCCGGCGTCGATAAGCATCTGCGCGAACGGGTCTGTCGCTTGCGCGGTGTAGGCGCGTGCGGGGTTGCCGTGCGTGGTGGGCATGGCGGCGACATCGGTGCCGTCTTTGATCGGAATGCTCCAGCCGGAAAGCCGCCCGCCGAGCGGGCCGGCGAGCGCGGCGCCGGGCGGCGCAACGAACGTGAAGGCTGGGTGCGGCATGGCGACAGTCTAGGCACGCGGCTGGCGCTGGTAAGTTAAGGGGGACGCAAACCCGAGAAACGATAGGGGTAGAAACCATGATTGATGACGTTTTGCTGGACGCCGAAGAGCGCATGACCGCCTCCGTTGAACACACCCGAAACGAGCTGGCCACCATCCGCACCGGCCGCGCGAACCCGGCCATGTTCAACGGCGTGATGGCCGACTTCTACGGTGCGCCCACCCCGATCAACCAGATGGCCACCATCTCTGTGCCGGAGCCGCGCATGCTTTTGATCAAGCCGTACGACATGTCCACCATGGGCGAGATCGAAACCGCCATCCGCAACTCCGACCTCGGCGTGAACCCGACGGACGACGGCCAGGTCATCCGCGTGTCCGTCCCGCAGCTCACAGAGGAGCGCCGCAAGGAGCTGGTCAAGCAGGCCAAGCAGAAGGGCGAGGACGGCAAGATCGCCATCCGCAACGTGCGCCGCCAGGGCATGGAAGCGCTGAAGAAGATCCAGAAGGACGGCGACGCGGGCGAGGACGAGGTCATCACCGCTGAGAAGTCGCTGGACAAAACCACTCAGGACTACGTCGGTCAGATCGACGAAATCGTGCAGCGCAAGGAAAACGAGCTGCTGGAGGTCTAAGCCGACGTGTCGAAGGCGCAGACGGAAACCACCGAGATGGGTGCGGCCGTGAGCGATGCCCCGGAGGCACCCGAGGCCACCCCGAGCCGCTGGCCCAGCCGCGCCCCGAAGCCGAAGAACAAGGCGGGGCGCGACCTGCCCGCGGCGATCGCCACGGGCGTCGTGCTCGGCGCGTTGGTGATCGCGGCGGTGTGGATCGGGCCCGTCGCCTGGTACCCGCTGGTTGCCGCCGCCGTGGCGCTGGCCATGTGGGAGGTGATGACGCGTCTGAGAGAGGCCGGCTATGTCCAGCCGCGCACGCTGATGATCATCCTCGGCCAGGCCATGCTCTGGCTGTCCGCGCCTTACGGCACCACAGGTCTGGTCTCCGGATTCGCCTTCACCGTGCTGGTGGTGATGTTCTGGGGCATGTTCCACCAGGGCAGGCACCACCAGCCCGAGAACTACCTGCGCGACACCGCAGTGGCGATCTTCGTGCTCGCGTGGATCCCGCTGTTCGGCACATTCGCCGCCATGATCTCCCGGATCACCGAGGCCGGGGTGGACGGCTCCGCGTACATCGTGGCGTTCATGTTGTGCGTCGTGGCCAACGACGTCGGCGGCTACGCCACAGGAGTGATGTTCGGCTCCCACCCGATGGCCCCGGCCGTGAGCCCCAACAAGTCCTGGGAGGGCTTCGCCGGATCCATGACCGCCGGCATCATCACCGGTGTGCTGGTGGTGCACTTTCTCATCCACGGCCCGTGGTGGATGGGCATCGTGCTCGGCATCGCCCTGGTCATCTGCGGGACCATGGGCGATTTGGTGGAAAGCCAGTTCAAGCGCGAGCTGGGCATCAAGGACATGTCCAACCTGCTGCCGGGCCACGGCGGCATCATGGACCGGCTCGACGGCATGCTGCCCGCCGCGGCGGCGACCTACATCCTGCTGACCACCATCACGTTGATGAACCAGTAGGTTTCCGCCCGCGCCAGATTCGAAATTCGCCGCGCGACGTGCCAAGATGGGGCGCACTATGAGCGATTTCCCCCAGATCCAGCTGCTCGCGCCGAAGCGCGGCATGCCGCCGAAGCACTTCGCGGACTTGAGCAAAGACGAGCGCATCGACGCGCTCAAGGAACTCGGCCTGCCCAAGTTCCGCGCCGACCAGATCGCGCGCCACTACTACGGCAAGTTCGAAGCCGACCCGCTAACCATGACGGACCTGCCGGAGGCACAGCGCCAGACCGTCAAGGACGCGCTGTTTCCTACGCTGCTCTCTCCGGTGCGCACGGTGGAGACTGATGAAGGCGACACGACGAAGACGCTGTGGCGGCTTCACGACGGCACCCTGCTGGAGTCCGTCCTCATGCGTTACCCGGGCCGCGCAACCCTTTGCATCTCCTCGCAGGCCGGCTGCGGCATGGCCTGCCCCTTCTGCGCCACCGGCCAGGGCGGGCTGGACCGCAACCTGTCCGTGGCGGAGATCGTGGACCAGGTGCGCGCCGCCGCCGCGATGATGGCCGCGGAGGGCTCGCGCTTGTCCAACATCGTGTTCATGGGCATGGGGGAGCCGCTGGCCAACTACAAGCGAGTTGTGGAGGCGGTGCGCCAGATCACCCAGCCGTCCCCGGATGGCTTCGGCATTTCCCAGCGCAACGTCACCGTCTCCACGGTGGGGCTGGCCCCGCAGATCCGCATGCTCGCGGACGAGGGGCTGTCCTGCACCCTGGCGGTGAGCCTGCATACGCCTGACGACGAGCTCCGCGACGAACTCGTCCCCGTCAACAACCGCTTCGCAGTGTCCGAAGTGCTGGACGCCACCCGCTACTACGCGGACGAGACCGGCCGCCGCGTGTCCATCGAGTACGCGCTCATCCGCGACATGAACGACCACGACTGGCGGGCGGACCTGCTGGGCAAGAAGCTGCACTCGGCGCTCGGTTCGCGCGTGCACGTCAACGTGATCCCGCTCAACCCGACCCCGGGCTCGAAGTGGGACGCCTCGCCGAAGGCCCGCCAGGACGAGTTCGTCCGCCGGGTAGCGGCCCAGGGCGTGCCGTGCACCGTTCGCGACACCAAGGGCCAGGAAATCGCCGCCGCCTGCGGCCAGCTCGCTGCCGACGAGGACGCCAGCTAGCCGCTTAGCTTCTGCCGAGCTCACTTTTCGCGTTTACCTGCGGCGCTACAGCCCACGCCGCAACCCTTCCGAGCACGCCTCCGCGTACAGACCCCCAGTACAGGACCCCTAGTATGCCCAAAATAGGGCCATACTAGGGGTCTCTTGCTCTGGGTCTGCGGATTCGAGCCAAGGCGGAATGGGGAGGTGGCGAGTGGGGTGCAGGGCGGGCACTCACGGCACGAAAAAACCGCCAGCGGTGGGGCTGGCGGTGACGGTGGCGTCGAGAAGCTTAGATGCGCTCGTGCTTGCCGCGGGACTCGACGGTGATGACCTCGACGTCCTCGTGCTGGTGCGGCGCGTCGACCGGGCGGGCGGCGGTGCGCTCAACCACACGCTCCTGGCCGTGTGCCGGGCGCAGGTGGGCAACGCGGCCCGGCTCGATGTTCAGGGCGCGCAGCTGCGAGTCGGACAGGTTCTCGTATACGTCACCGGAGAGGGTGGCCTGGTCGTACATCCAGTCCGGCTCCTGGTGGCCCACCGGCTTGTTGTGGGAGGTGACGGTGCGCACCTGGCTCAGCTTCGGCTTGGTAGCGTGCAGGATCAGGCCGAGCGCCAGCAGCACCGCCAGGGAGATGAGCCAGATGGTCTCCACGTGGCCCTGGTGGTTGCCAAAGTTGTAGGCGATGAGGAACAAAACGGAGATCCAACCGGCGAGCTGGATGGTGCGGTCCGTGAACGCGCTCCAGCCGAAACGGGCAGACGGAACGTCCGCCTCAGAAACACCGTTGTACACCTGGGGTGCGTTGTCCTTCGCGTGGGCCACTGGAATGCTCCTTCAAAGCCTGGTTAGCGGTTGCCAAGATTGGTAAAACTTTCAGCGCCTATCATCGCACACTGGGTTGACCAAAGGGGACTTCTCACCCCCAATGTGTTCAAACTTTCGCACCACAGTCCACGGGATTATGCCCGCACGGTGCCACAATGTGCTGATTCATGTCACAATAGGCGTGTGAAGAATGTAATCATCTTGGGCTCGACTGGTTCTATCGGTTCTCAGGCGATCGATGTCATTCGCGAACATAGAGATCAATTCAACGTGGTCGGCATCGCCACCGGTGGAACCAACCCGGACCGGGCTATTGAGCAAGCCCGCGAGTTCGGCCTCAGCGCTGACCAGGTTGCCGTGCGTGATCTAGAAGGAGCCAAGAAGGTTTCAAAGGCGCTCGGCGGCTTCGTTATTACCGGCGATGCCTGCGCTGCGGCTCTGGTGGAGTCGCAGGAGGCGGACCTGGTGCTCAACGCGCTCGTCGGTTCTGCAGGTCTGCCGGCGACCCTCGCTGCGCTGAAGTCCGGCGCGACGCTAGCGCTGGCCAACAAGGAGTCGCTCGTCGCTGGCGGCCGCTTCGTGCTGGAGGCGGCAAAACCCGGACAGATTATCCCGGTGGATTCGGAGCACTCCGCGATGGCCCAGGCGCTGCGCTCCGGCGACCGCGGGGAGGTGGCCCGCTTCGTGCTCACCGCCTCCGGTGGCCCATTCCGCGGCAATTCCCGCGAGGAGCTGATGGACGTCACCTACGAGCAGGCCGTCGCCCACCCGACGTGGTCTATGGGCTCGATGAATTCGCTGAACTCCGCGACGATGGTGAACAAGGGCCTGGAGCTGATTGAGGCATCGCTGCTGTTCGACGTCGAGCCGGACAACATCGACGTCACGGTCCACCCGCAGTCCATAGTGCACTCCATGGTGACGTTCACCGACGGCGCCACGATCGCCCAGGCGTCCCCGCCGTCGATGATGCTGCCAATCTCCCACGCGCTGAATTGGCCAAACCGTATCCCGGACGCGCAGCCTGCCCTGGACTTCTCGCAATCCTTCGAGTGGACCTTCGAGCCGTTGGATGAGGAAGCGTTCCCGGCGGTGAAGCTGGCACGCCAAGCGGCTGAGAAGGGCGAGCCGTACCCGGCGATCTACAACGCAGCCAACGAGGTTGCCGTCGACGCGTTCGTGGCAGGCCGCATCAAGTTCCCGCACATTGTGGACACCATCGCCGAGGTCCTCGAAAACGCGGATGATTTCGCGGAGGCACCGGCGGACGTCAACGCGGTCCTGCGCACCGAAAGCCGCGCCCGCGAGCGTGCGGAGGCCGTTGTCGAGCGCTTCGCGCACAAGTAGCGCACTAGGGGTTCTGTGGGTGCGCTAGGCATTTTGGCGTTCGCGCTGGCGATCGCTGCGTCCATTGCGCTGCATGAGGCCGGGCACATGTTCACCGCCCGCGCCTTTGGTATGCGCGTGCGTCGCTATTTTATTGGGTTTGGCCCCACGGTGTGGTCGACCACGAAGGGCAACACCGAGTACGGCCTTGCCGCGCTGCCGTTCGGCGGGTTCTGCGACATCGCGGGCATGACCGCGTTGGATCCCCTCACGCCAGAGGAGGAGCCGCACGCGATGGTGAATAAGCCGGCGTGGCAGCGCATCGCGGTGCTTGCCGGCGGCATTGTGATGAACCTGCTCATCGGCGTTGTCATCACCTACTTTGTGGCGGTGCTTTCCGGCATCCCGAATCCGGACGCGGACTTCACCCCGCGAGTGGGCAAGACGGTGTGCGTTGCCGACCAGGTGGACGCTGACACGCTGGGGGAGTGCTCCGGTGCGGGCCCGGCGGGCGAGGCCGGTGTCCAGGTTGGCGACACGCTGGTGGCACTTGACGGGCAGGAGATTGAGCAATTCGGGCAGTTGCGGGATGCCGTCGCTAAGCAGCCTGGCGAAACCGTGCGCCTCGAGGTGCTGCGCGGCGGAGAAACCGTCACCCTCGACGTGCCTGTCGCCGAGGTTGAGCGCATCGACCCGGCCACTGGGGAGCGCGTCACCCAGGGGGCGGTGGGCATCGTCTCAGCGCCCCCCACGGACGCGGTGAAGCAGTACGGCCCGGCAGAAGCGGTGCCTGCGACCTTCCGGTTCACCGGCCAAATGCTGCGCGCGACGGTGGGCGGCATCGCGTCGTTCCCGGCGAAGATCCCGGGTGTTGTGGCCTCCATCTTCGGCGCGGAACGCGACATCGAAGGCCCGGTCAGTGTCATCGGTGCCTCGCGCACCGGCGGTGAGCTGGTGGAGCAGGATATGTGGTCCGCGTTCTGGATGATGCTGGCCAGCCTGAACTTCTTCCTCGCGCTGTTCAATCTCGTGCCGTTGCCGCCGCTGGACGGCGGGCACATTGCGGTGGTGCTGTACGAAAAGATTCGCGATGCTTTACGACGCCTCCGGGGCCTCGGCCCAGGCGCTCCCGCGAATTATGAAAAGCTCATGCCCTTGACGTACGCCATGGCTGCGCTGCTGCTCGGCGTCGGTGTGTTGGTCATGGCCGCGGACGTGGTCAACCCCGTCCGAATTTTTGGCTGACGGTGCTAGAGTTAGCCACCATGAACACCCCCATCGGATTAGGCATGCCCGAAGGCCCGGCACCGACTTTGGCTCCGCGCCGCACAACCCGTCAGCTGATGGTGGGCGATGTCGGCGTCGGTTCGGATCACCCGATTTCTGTGCAGTCCATGACCACGACGAAGACGCACGACATCAACGCCACGCTTCAGCAGATCGCGCAGCTGACCACCGCGGGCTGCGACATCGTGCGAGTGGCTTGCCCGAAGACCGTGGACGCGGAAGCCCTGCCGGCCATTGCTGCGAAGTCGCCGATCCCGGTGATCGCGGACATCCACTTCCAGCCGAAGTACATCTTCGCGGCCATCGACGCCGGCTGCGCGGCAGTGCGCGTGAACCCGGGCAACATCAAGGAGTTCGACGGCCGCGTTAAGGAGGTGGCCAAGGCTGCGGGTGACGCGGGTATCCCGATCCGAATCGGCGTCAACGGCGGCTCCCTGGACAAGCGCCTGCTGGAGAAGTACGGCAAGGCCACCCCAGAAGCGCTGGTGGAGTCCGCAATCTACGAGGCCGGCCTGTTCGAGGAGTACGGCTACGGCGACATTGCCATTTCCGTCAAACACTCCGACCCGGTGCTCATGGTGGAGGCGTACCGCCAGCTGGCGGAGAAGACCGATTACCCGCTGCACCTCGGCGTGACCGAGGCAGGCCCGAAATTCATGGGCACGATCAAGTCCTCCGTGGCCTTCGGCGCGCTGCTCTCGCAGGGCATCGGCGACACCATCCGCGTGTCCCTGTCCGCTGATCCGGTGGAGGAGATCAAGGTCGGCGATCAGATCCTGCAGGCGATGAACCTGCGCCCGCGCAAGCTGGAGATCGTCTCTTGCCCGTCCTGTGGCCGCGCCCAGGTGGATGTGTACAAACTCGCCGAGGAGGTCACCGCTGGCCTGGACGGCATGGAGTTCCCGCTGCGCGTTGCCGTGATGGGCTGCGTTGTCAACGGCCCGGGCGAGGCGCGCGACGCCGACCTCGGTGTGGCGTCGGGCAACGGCAAGGGCCAGATCTTTGTCAAGGGCGAGGTCGTGGAGACCGTGCCGGAGTCCAAGATCGTGGAAACGCTCATTGATTACGCGCAGCGCATCGCCGAAGAGGAGGGCCTCGAGGAGGTCGAGGGCGCTAAGGCCGAGGTCAAGGTCACCCGCTAATATGCTGCGCCGCCGTGTCGCGGGGGTTGCGGTGGTGGCGCTGGCGGCGTCGATAAGCAGTTGCACCCCGCGCCCCAACGACGCCGAACCCGCCGCCTCCGATTTTCTCAGCGCGCTGGAGAAGCGCGAGGTGAACTCGTCGCTTATCGACGACGCCTCCGCCGCCGAAACCTCCCTAAACGACACGTGGGGCGGGCTGCAGGCGGAAAGCCTGAGCGCATCGCTTATCGACGTCAACCAGGACGACAACCTGGCCACAGCCACCTACGAGCTGCGCTGGGACCTGCCTCGAGAGCGGGATTTGACGTATCAGGCACAGATGACGCTGACGCAGAGCGGCAACGAATGGAACGTGCGCTGGCAGCCGTCCGTGCTGCACCCGCGACTGGGGGCGAACCAGCACTTGGAGCTGCGCGCAGTGGCCCCGTCGCAGGCGAGCGTGGTCTCCTCCGACGGGGTGGAGCTGCTCACGCCCGGCACCGCCTACCGCGTGCTGGTGGACACGGAGGAAATGCACAGCGCCGGGGCGGCGGCAGCCGGTATCAGCGCGGCGCTGGCCAAGGCCCACGAGGTGGATCGCGGCGTGCCCCTGCGTGACGCGGAGGAGGTAGCGAAGGAGCTGCAGGACGCCTCCGGCACATACTCCGTTGCAGTGGTGCCTGCGCCCGCAAAAGACGCGTTCGAGGCGGCACTGGCCGGTGAGCCCGGCGTGCGGCTCAACGAGGAGGCCGCGATGGTCAATGCGCAGCCGGAGTTTGCGCCCGACATCATGGCGCGCGTGGGTGAGCTGGTGCGAGACGATCTACAGGGCGATAGCGGCTGGAGCGTCGATGTGGTCAACGAAAACGGTGCCTCCTACGAGGAGATCAAGCGCCAGGACGCCGCTCCGGCTCCCGCGGTGCACATCAGCCTGGATCACCGCATCCAGCGTGCCGCGGAAATGGCGCTCGAGCCGGTTGCCGGCCAGCAGGCCATGATCGTGGCGATGCGGCCGTCCACAGGCGGAATCCTGGCCATTGCGCAGACGCCGGCCGCGGATGCCGGTGGCAACCTGGCCACGATGGGCCAGTACCCGCCAGGCTCGACGTTTAAGATCCTCACCGCCTTTGCCGGGCTGACAAAGCAGGGGCTTATTCCGGCTTCGCCGGTGCCATGCCCCGGCACCATGAACCTCTACGGGCGCACCGTAACCAACTACGCGGGCTTCGGAATGGGCACCGTGCCGTTGGAGACCGCGTTCGCGCGCTCGTGCAACACCACGTTCGCGGACATCTCCACGAAACTGGCGCCCGGCGAATTGCAGGACGTTGGCAAGCAGTTTGGCCTGGGCGTGGACATGGAGATCCCCGGTGTGGAGACCATCACCGGCTCCATCCCGGAGGGCGAAGAGCCGCTGGACCGCACCGAGGCCGGCTACGGCCAGGGCCTGGATCTGGCCAGCCCGTTCGGTATGGCGCTGGTGTCCGCCGCTGCCGCGCGCGGCTCGTTGCCTGTGCCGTACCTGGTGGAGGGCGAGGAGACGAAGCTGAGCGGAGAGGCCCCGCCAATGGACCCGCAGGCGGCCGAGGAGCTGCGTCAGATGATGGCTGCGGTCACCGGCCCTGGCGGCACGGCGAGCGCGTTCACCGCGAGCGGCGATATCCGCGGCAAGACCGGCGAGGCCGAGATCAACGGCGGCTCCCACTCGTGGTTCACCGGCTACCGGGCCGACGATGACATCGCCTTCGCCACCCTGGTGGTGCTTGGCGGCGGTTCTGAGGCCGCTGTGGCACTGTCGGACCGGATGCTGCTGAACCTGGACGCTCCCGCCGAGTAAGTCTCCCGGAGGGATGCTCAGGCCATGTTTGACCGCAGGTCTACCATTGGGGACATGAATAACCGAGGCCTACTCACCCCAGGAAAACCCACCCCAGAGCGCAAGGTGCCAAAGACCATTGAGCGCCCCGAGTACGCATGGAAGGACGAAGTTCAGGAAAACGTCGGCGAGCCGGTGATCCAGACCGCTGAGACCATCGAGGCGATGCGTGAAGCGTCGAAGATCGCGGCGAACGCTCTGGCGCTTGCCGGCGCCGCTGTGGCCCCGGGCAAAACCACCGATGAGATCGACGGTATCGTCCACAACTATCTGGTTCAGCACGGTGCCTACCCGTCCACGCTGGGCTACCGTGGGTACCCGAAGTCCTGCTGCATCTCGCTGAACGAAATTGTCTGCCACGGCATCCCTGACACCACGGTGATCCAGGAAGGCGACATCGTCAACATCGACGTCACCGCCTACAAAAACGGCGTGCACGGCGACACCAACGCCACGTTCTTCGCCGGCGAGGTGGCGCAGGAGCACACGGACCTGGTGGATAGGACCTACCAGGCGACGATGCGCGGCATCAAGGCGGCAAAGCCCGGCCGCCAGATCAACGTGATCGGGCGCGTGATCGAGTCCTACGCCAAGCGCTTCGGCTACAACGTGGTCACGGACTTCACCGGCCACGGAGTGGGCACCACCTTCCACAACGGGCTGGTGGTGCTGCACTACGATTCCGACGCCTACACGGACATACTGGAGCCGGGCATGACGCTCACCATCGAGCCCATGATCAACCTGGGCGAGCTGCCGTACCGTGTGTGGGACGACGGCTGGACCGTGCAGAACATCGACGGCGAATACACCGCCCAGTTCGAGCACACCATCGTGATCACCGAGGACGGTAACGAGATCCTCACCATCCCGGACTCCGACGTCGCCGCCGGGCAGCACATGCTGGGGGAGTAAGACCGAAAACCAATAAAGCCCGGCGGGACAGCTCACACTGCTCCGCCGGGCTTTCGGTTGTTGTGGGAAAAGGAAAAACCCGCTGCACGGCTGCAGCGGGTCTTTCATTTACGCCCTACAGGCGAAGCTCAACTTAGAAGTTGAAGTTCGGCAGCTGGATCCAGCCGTTGTAAGAAGCGTAGTTGATGCCAGCGATGACCAGGCCGACGATGGCGCCGATACCAGCGACGATGGTGCCGTCAACCCAGAGACGTGCCCACTGCGGCATGTTCTCGACGTTGCTCTCCTTGCCAGCAGCGTCGCGGATGTCGAAGCGGGTCTGAGCGTCATCCTTGGTGACGTACTGGGAGGAGCCCTCGCCCTTAATGCCGTCGGAGATGACCTCGCCGAAGCTCTTGTCGCCGTCCTGCTTGGTGCCCTGGAATGCCACGGAGGACTGGCCACCAGTCTGGGTCACCTTGCGGTCGGAAGCGTCTGCAGCATCGGTGGTCTCTGCCAGAGCGATGGAGGTGCCGGAAGCGGCGAGAGTGATCGCGGTCGCGGTTGCGACAGCAGCGTTGCGGAAGTTACGCATTGCAATCCTTCTTTCAGGTGTGATGGGGGGATTAGATCGCGGAAAACCGCAATTAGACGTTGAACGGGCCGTGGACGACGAAGTTGTACGCCGGGCCGACGATCATGCCAACGAGGGCGGACACAGCGGTGAAGATCGTGAGAGCGTGGAAGAGCTTAGCCCATGCCGGCTGCTGCTCGTAGGCTTCGGTCTCGCCCTCGGCCTCGCCGTGGGAGGAGCCGAACAGGGCCGGGCCGTAAGCGGTCTGATCACCCTCAAGGCCAGCGCCAATACGGGAGGACAGGGAGCTGTCGCCAGCGGTGGCCTCACCAAGCTGGTTGTCCGGGTTGACGGTCTCGGCGGTTGCGACTGCGGTGGAGCCGAATGCCACAGCGACGGCGGTTGCGCCGGCGAGGGCTGCCTTACGGAAATTACGCATGAAACGAAATCCTTCTCTGATAGTTCTTGCACGACGTCCGGGTGGAATTCAAAGAATCCCAGGGGCATGAGCTCCTAGGACCGATAGCAAGCCCGGTGGGCTCGGTCCCGGTGTCTGCCCCGACAATAGCCGAAGACTTCCAGCCGTATGCAAGTTGGCGCTTAAAAATTTTCAAAAGTTCAACCAAAGGTTGGAAAACTTGACGTTAGCTGAAAAGATTGGGCTAATCCAAATATCTCTCACGTGCTCTTTTCGCCAGGTGTGTCAAAAAGATCATGCCTTTTGACGTGGTCCCCCGAAAGAGGGGGTGAAGTAAAGGTTTAGACTTCTTTGAACGTCAAGTCGAGGCCGAGGATCGCGTTTTCGGTCACCTCTGCAAGGGATGGGTGGATCCAGTACTGGGACCGCGGGAAGTCCCTCAGATCCAGCCCGTATGCGAGAACGGTAACCATTTGCTGGATCAGAGTGGAGGCTTGCGGGCCCATGTAATGCGCGCCCAAAAGCTGGCCGCTTTTACGGTCCGCCACCAGTTTCACCACGCCGGTGGAGTCCTCCAGGCCCCAGCCGTAGGCCACGTCGCCGTAGTTCTGCACCTTCACCGTGACGTCGAGGCCCGCGTCCACCGCTTCCTGTTCGGTCATCCCCACCGTTGCGATCTGCGGATGGGTGAAGATCGCCGACGGGACGTGATCGTGCGGCATCGGCACCATCGCGGAATCGTCTTCGCCCGCCCAGGCACGAAGCACGTTGTGGGTCACCGCACGCTGCTCCGCGTTGGCCACGTGCTTGAGCTGGTACGGCGACGACAGGTCGCCGAGCGCCCACACACCGTTCGCGGTGGTGCGGCCGAACTCGTCGACAGCGACGCGTCCGTCTTCGTGCGTTTCGATCCCGGCAGCGGCGACGTCGAGGGTGTCGCTGTTGGGGATGCGGCCCGTGGCGATCAGGAGGGACTCGGAGGTGACAGTGGTGCCGTCGTCGAGCGTGAGCGTGACGCCCGCGCTGTCCTCGGAAGCGGAGGTGACCGTGCGGCCCATGTGGACGGTGTAGCGCTCGTCGGCGAGTGTGTTGAACGGCTCCGCGAGGTCCTGGTCCAACTGTCGCAGCAATTGTGAGCGGCTGATGATGGTCACCTCGGTACCGAGGGCATCAAAAACGTGCGCGAACTCCATGGCGATGAACCCGCCGCCGACGATGGTCAGCGACTTCGGCTGGCGCTCAAGGCGCATGATGTCCTCGTTGGTGTGGAAGGTGACATCGTGTGCCCATTCCGGAATGAACGGGCGGGCGCCGGCGGCGAGGATGACCGTGTCGGCGGTGATGAGCTCTTCGGTCCCACCGCGGCCGGTCAATAGCGTCTTGGGGCCGACGAAGCGCGCTTCCACGTCGTAGACCGTGGCGTTGGGGCAGCCGTTGCGGCGGTAGTCCTCACCACCCTTGGCGATCAGGTCGATGCGGTTGTCAAAGACGCGCTCGACAATGCCGGGCCAGTCCGCGCCCTTGTACTCGAGATCGATGCCGAGCTTTCCGGCCTCGCGCGCCGCGTACGCCTGCTCCGCGGCAAGTACGTACATCTTGGTGGGGATGCAGCCGACGTTGAGGCATGTGCCCCCGAACGCGCCTTTCTCCACAATCGCGACGTTTTTGTCGTCGAAGTCGGGAGTGAGAATGGAGTTTCCTGAACCCGTTCCCACAATGATCAGGTCGTAGCGTGTGGCGTCCTGCAAATCGCTTCCGTGAGCGGGCATGGTCTTCTCCTCTATATATATGTGTATTTCGCGTATCGACGTTACTGGGCGAAACCCTGGCCGTCGAGCCACCCAAATACGGCTTTGAATGCGGCCTCGCGGGCGTGGCGCTCGGACAGGAACACGTCGTGCCGGGCACCATCGATGACCTGCACGTCTGCGGTGCCCGACAGTGTTGGTGCCCAGCGCTGAATCTGGTCAACATCCAGCACCGTGTCAGCAGTGTCGGCGGCGGGGGAGTACTCCTCGCCGAGATAGGAATGCGAAGAGCGCAGCGTCAGCGTCGGCACGCCAGTGTCAACGTCCCCGGCGTGGATCTTTTCCTGCCCCTTGATCACCGCGCGGATCCAGCCCAAGTACTTGCGGTGCCCGTCAATCGGCTTCCACTGCGTATTGAACTCCCACTCGCCGTGGAAGTCCTTGTGGATGGACTTGCCGTAGGTGCCCTCCCCGCGCTGCAGCAGCGGCAGCGACGGGAACATCGTGCCGAAGAAGTTGAGCAGTGGCTTGAGCGCGGCCACCTGCCACTTCGGGAACTGCATGTCCAACCACGGGCTGTTCAAAACGATGCCGGCAAGCCTCTTATGCTCCGCAGGTTTGTCGCGGCGCAGGTGATCCGCCCACAGCGGCACGATCAATCCGCCTGTGGAGTGCGCCAGCACCACCACCGAACCGTGCTCCGCGGCGAGGATCTCTAACGCCTGCGTGAGCTCGGGGAAATACCGGCTCATGGCAAGGGTGAAGTGCGCGCGCTGATCCTTTCTTAGCGCGCGCCCGCAGCGCCGCAGGTCCAGCGCGTAAAACGGGTACCCGTGCCGCGCGAACTCGTCGGCGACGTGGGTCTGGAAAAAGTAGTCGGACATGCCGTGCACCCACAGCACCGCGGGCTTTTGGGGGCTTTTGCTTTGCGACGCGCGCACGTCCCGCACCAGCACCGCATCCACGCGGGTTCTACTGTCCGGGTCCTTGCCCTGGGGGAGGACGGCCTGCTCGAATCCGTCGCCGAGCGGGTCGGGTTGCCAATCAAGCTGATGCGCGGTGTCACTCATGCGGCCGATGATACTTTTCTGCGAACGGTTCGGATCTTTGGTCGTCGACAAGCCTTTGCACCTTGGGCATGAAGGGGACGTAATATGGTCACCACTCCCAAAAGTCGATAAACATCAAAGGATGACTACGCATGTCTGACAACGGTGGTAAAAAGTACGCGGACGAGGTGGACATCCTGCACGTCGGCGCCGGCATCATGAGCGCGACACTGTGCTCGATGCTGCACGAGCTGGAGCCTGATTGGTCCCAGATGATCTTCGAGCGGCTCGACGGTCCTGCCGAGGAGTCCTCCTACCCGTTCAACAACGCCGGTACTGGCCACTCCGCACTGTGCGAGCTGAACTACACGCCCGAGAAAAAGGGACGCATCGATGTCTCCAAGGCGATGAACATCAACGAGAAGTTCCAGCTCTCGCGCCAGTTCTGGTCCTACCAGGTGGAAAACGGTGTGCTGACGGATCCCCGCGCCTTCATCAACCCCGTGCCGCACGTGTCTTTCGCACAGGGCGAAGACCAGATCAACTACCTGCGCAAGCGCTACGACAAGCTCTCCGCAAACCACATGTTCCCTAACATGCAGTTCGCGGATGACCGCGAAACCTTCGCGGAGAAGCTGCCGCTGATGTCCCAGGGCCGCGACTTCGACGCCGAGCCGGTGGCCATCTCCTGGACCAACGCGGGCACCGACATCAACTACGGTTCCCTGACCGGGCAGTTCCTCGATGCTGCGAAGCGCAACGGCACCGAGATCCGCTACGGCCGCGAAGTGACCAACATCAAGCGTGAAGGCAACTTCTGGAAGGTCACGGTCAAAAACGTCCACACCGGCGACAAGCAGGTCGTGCGCGCCCGCTTCGTCTTCGTCGGTGCCGGCGGCTACGCCCTTGACCTGCTGCGCAAGGCAGGCGTGCCTGAGGTGCACGGCTACGCTGGCTTCCCGATCTCCGGCATGTGGCTCAAGACCGACAACCAGGAACTGGTGCAGCAGCACAAGGCCAAGGTCTACGGCAAGGCCAAGGTCGGCGCCCCGCCGATGTCCGTGCCGCACCTGGACCTGCGCGTGGTCGACGGCAAGGAATCCCTCCTGTTCGGCCCCTACGGCGGCTGGAGCCCGAAGTTCCTCAAGGAAGGCTCCTACCTGGACCTGTTCAAGTCCATCCGCCTGGACAACATCCCGTCCTACCTCGGCGTGGCCGCCACCAACATCGGCCTGGTGAAGTACCTGGTGCAGGAGGTCTTCCGCGACTTCGACGGCAAGGTGGACATGCTGCACGAGTACTACCCGGCAGCTGACGGCAAGGACTGGGAGGTCGTGGTCGCTGGCCAGCGCGTGCAGGTGATCAAGCCGGCCGCGTTCCCGCGCTTCGGCACCCTCGAATTCGGCACCGCCCTGGTGAACGACCAGAACGGCACCATCGCCGGCGTGCTCGGCGCCTCCCCGGGTGCGTCCATCACCCCGGCCGCCATGATCGAGCTTCTGGAGCGCTGCTTCGGCGAGCACATGATCGACTGGGGCGACAAGCTCCACGAAATGTTCCCCACCTACGGCAAGTCCCTCAAGCGCGACGAGGCCGCCTACGACGAGCAGTGGGCGTGGACCCAGAAGACGCTGGGGCTGGACACGGACGAAAACACCCTGTAGCGCTCCCTACGTGCCGCAGAAGGTGACAAAGGGCAGCTGCCCTTCAGGCCGGGTCATCCATTCGGGCCCGGCTTTTTCGTTGTACGGGTCACTCACCGCGGCGAGCAGCTCGTTGTACGCGGTGTAGTCGCCGCGGAGCTCGGCGGCGTCGATAGCCTCCTGCAGCATCTGGTTGCGGGGGATGAAGATGGGGCCGGGCTCACCGTTGATGCCGTGCTCGCGGTTGTAGGTGGTGATGTCGTCCGCGGCGTTGAGCCCGTCGTGGTCGTTACCAATCCACTTCGCCCACGCTTCGTCCCAGGCTGGTTGGACGGTTTTGACGTACTCGTCGACCTTCTCCGCGCCGAGCAGCGGGTAGAGCGCCTCCGCCAGCCGCGCCATGTTCCAGGCGATGATGTTTGGCTGGTTGCCAAACGCGTAGCGCCCCTGCCTGTCGATGGATGAGAAGCTCGCGGTACCGTCGAAACGCTCGGTGAACGCGCACGGCCCGTAGTCGATGGTCTCGCCCGACAGCGCCACATTGTCGGTGTTCATTACCCCGTGGACGAAGCCCAGGCGCATCCAGTGCGCCACCAGATCGAACTGGCGGCGGGTGACGGTGCGCAGCATCTCCTCGGCGGTGTCAAAGCCCGCGGCGGTGACGACCTTCCGCGTTAGCTCCTCCGACTGTGTCGCCGCGTACTGCACCGTGCCCACGCGCAGGTGGCTCTTGGCCACGCGCACCACGATGCCGCCCGGAACCGCGCCGTTTTGACGGATCACGGTGCCGCCGGTGGACAGCACCGCAAGCGAGCGGGTGGTGGGCACGCCGACCGCATGCATGAACGTGGAGACGAGGTGCTCACGCAGCATCGGCCCGATCGCGCCCACCCCGTCCGTGCCGGGGCGCGAAAACGCGGTCAAGCCGGAGCCTTTGAGCTGGATCTCATGGCCGGCGGTGTCGCCGAGTAGCAGGGCGCGGCCGTCGCCAAGCAATGGCACGAATTGACCGAACTGATGCGCCGCGTACGCCATGGCGTGGCCGCCGGATCCGCCGGAGAGAAACTGCAGGCCGTCGGCAGATTTGAGCCACGCGACATCGAGCCCGAGCTCCTTCGCAAGCGGCTCGTTGAGCGCGACAAGCTGCGGGTTCTCAAACTGCGTGCCGGGCTCTGCGTGCGCGAGCTCCGGCAAGGCATCTGCGAGCGTGTGGGCGAGCTGGGGGTGATTCATGGCTCCACCCTAAACTGATTGGCTATGACTACCGGCCACATCACACTCGTAGGCGGCGGCCCAGGCGCGTGGGATCTGCTGACTATCCGCGGATTGCGCGCGCTCGAGGCTGCCGACGTCATCCTCGCCGACCACCTCGGCCCCGCCGCTGAGCTGGAGAGCTTTTTGGACTTAACCGGCAAGGAAGTCGTGGACGTGGCGAAGCTGCCGTACGCGAGGCAGGTGGCGCAGGAGCGCATCAACGAGATGCTGGTTGCCTATGGGCGCGCCGGCAAGCACGTCGTGCGGCTCAAAGGTGGCGACCCGTACGTATTCGGGCGCGGCTTCGAGGAGCTGCAGGCGTGCGCTTCCGCTGGGCTGGAGTGTTCGGTGGTGCCGGGCGTGACCTCGGCGGTGTCGGTCCCGGCCGCCGCTTCGGTGCCGGTGACCCAGCGCGGAGTCACCCACGCGTTCACGGTGGTGTCCGGGCACCTATCTCCGGGACACGAAAAGTCGCTGGTGGACTGGGGCGCGCTGGCTCGCGTCGGCGGGACGATCGTGGTGGTGATGGGCGTGCGCAACGTGCGCGCCATCACGGCGGCGCTGGTGGAGGCCGGTTTGGATGGTGCGACGCCCTCCGCCGTTATCCAGGAGGGCGAGACGGACGCGCAGCGGGTGTACTTCGCCACCGCGGCGAGCTTGGCCGACGTGATGGAGGCCGAGAGCGTCGCGGCGCCGGCCGTGTACGTGGTGGGGGAGGTCGCAGGCCTTGCGCACGCTGGATAGCTTGATCTGGGACGTCGCGTTCGGGGACACGGCGTTCGGGGGCGTCGCCTCCGTCGAGCCCGCCGCTTCTGCATACCCTGGGAGCCAAACCCTGGGGGCTGGCAAAAATCGGCCGATGACAGGCTCTAGTTCCCAGGGTCTGGGGGAGGGGGACCGGCAGGCGGTGCTCATCTGCCACGACCCGACGCTGGACCTCACCCGCGCCGCGGTGGCGACGGGCGCGCCGGTGCTGTTCTTGGACTCGGACTACGCGCGAAGCCAAGAGGCGTCGGCAATGGGCGTCGAGATCGCCGGTGATGTGCGGCTCGACGAGTTCTTGGCCGGCGCAACCGGTTCCGCGGTCGCGGTCGGGGAGATGCCCAAGTCGCTCGCCCGGCTCGACTACCTGGCGCGCTCCATCGCGGGCGCGGGTTTCGACGACGTGCGGGTCGTGTTAGGTGCGAACAACAAGCACCTCGCACGCAGCATGAACACGGTGCTGGGCGAATCATTCACCGACGTCGCAGCCTCGCTTGGCCGCGGCAAGTTCCGTTGCCTCGTCGCCTCCGGCCCGCGGGAGGTGGCCTATGCGCCATTGCTTGGCGACGGCCTGGTCGCCGTCGGCGGTGTCTTCTCCGGCGCGAAGCCGGACCGGGGCGGGGAGCTGCTTCGCTCCTGCCTGCCGGCTGAGCCTGGCCGCCTGCTCGATCTGGGCTGCGGCAACGGCTCGGTCACCCGGGGGATGGGCGGCGTGGCCACGGACGCGGACGCAGACGCGGTACTCTCCGCGCGCGCCATTGGGCTGGAGGCGACGTGGGACGACGCCGGCTCACGCCTGCCGGATGCGTCCTTCGACACGATTGCGCTGAACCCGCCGTTCCACGACGGCACCACCGTCGACGCCACCCTCGTGCAGCACCTCCTTGACGCCTCCGTGCGCCTACTCGCACCCGGCGGTGCGCTGTATGTGGTGCACAACTCCCACCTGCGTTACCGCGGCGAGGTGGAGCGCAGATTCGCATCCGTGGAGCAGGTCGCGCGGAATACAACCTTCACGGTGCTCCGGGCTACGCGCTAGCCCAAAAGGGCAGGCAGTGCGTTGGCGGCGGTGTCTTCGATGACCACGTCGGCCAGGTGGGACAGGTCCGTGCGCATCGGGGTGACCTCGATGATGGGGATCTCGCGGACGTGCGCCATCAGCGGCAGGCCGGCGGCGGGGTAGACCACCCCGGACGTGCCCACGATCACCAGCGCGTCCGCGGTGCGCATGCGGCGCTCCGCCTCTTTCCACTCGGCCTGGGGCAGGGCCTCGCCGAACCAGACCACCCCTGGGCGCACGGAGCCACCGCAGACCGGGCAGGCCGGGGGAGTGATTGCCTCCACGGGTTCTTTGGGGAGGTCGATGGGCTGGGCGAAGTTTTCGTCGCAAAGCGAGCAGCGAAAGTCGAACAGCGAACCGTGCAGGTGGACAACCTCTTTGCTGCCTGCGCGTTCGTGGAGGTTGTCGATGTTTTGGGTGGTCACCGTCGTCTTCGGCGACTTAGCGACGGCAACGTGGCCCGCGTTCGGCTCCGCCTGCTGCGCGAGGTGGGCGCGCCAGAGGTACCAGGCGAACATGGTGTCCGGGTCGTTGTGCCACGCGTCGATGGACGCCATGTCCTGCGGGTCCACGTTCTCCCACAGGCCGGTCTGGGCGTCGCGGTAGGTGGCGATGCCGCTGTCCGCGCTCATGCCGGCGCCGGTGAAGACCTCGATGTGCGAGGCGTCGGTGAGGAGGGTGCGGGCGGTGTCGATGGTGGAAGATGTGGTCATGGATGCGACGGTACCCGCGGGGCGGTAGTGGCGGGCGGGGCTGCCCTAAATGCCGATATCGGCGTTTAGCGTTGATGCGGTGTCAAAAGCCCTGGTCGTGGTCGGGTCAGGAGGGTAAATGCCGATATCGGCATTTGGCGGGTAGGTTCCCAAGAACGTCAGCTGTGGATAACTCCGCCGGTGAGTTGTCCACAGAAGAGCAAACGCTCTTCCTTTTCGCTTGAACCTCTGTCAGGATCGCGGCATGGATCGGGGGAGACAAACAGAAATAGTACGTAAGTTACGCCGTCGGTATACGAACAATACAGGTGCAGTGATTCTGTCATCGAAGCACTGCATGCTGAGAGCCGACTTTGATGAGCTCGCGTTCTTTGAGAAGCGATGGATCCAGGCCATCGCTGCAGGAAAAGCTGCCAGGAAAGCGGCTCTGGCTGGGCGATCAGCAGCACGAGCGTTGGATATGTGGGTGGTGACGACCGACCCGAACGAGCCAGTGGAACTCATCCTGCCAAACGGCAAAGCGCCGCCGAAGAAACAGCAGCCGGCGAACACGGTCTATCACCGGGCAAGGAGACGGTCAGCGACAATCCGGCACTTCGACACGCTGCGTGCCACGGATGAACTGACGACGGCGTTCGAAATCGCGCTGCGACATGGCTTCAGGGAGGGGCTCGTCGCCATGGACTGGATACTGAAGTTCCACGCGGACAGGGACATGGTCGAGGCCGAGATGGAGAAGCTGGGCAGGGTGCGAGGGATTGACACGCTGCGGAAAGTAGTGAAGTTCGCGGTGCACAACTCGCGCTCGCCGTTCGAGTCCTACGGAAGAGCGATTCTGATCGAGCGGGTGGCAGAGCACTGGATCGTCAACGGCATGTTCGTCGGCTATGAGGTGGATCTTCGCCGCGGGATGTTCGTCACGGAGATAGACGGCGACTACAAATACGACGGAGTGACGTTCAAACCAACCGACGAGACGCTGCGGAAAGAACGTCGCCGTGAAAAGAACCTGCTGAAGGCAGGCGTCAAGCTACTTCGCCCGTCTCCGGTCGATTTGCTGTTCAGAGAAGATGAGTTTGTGACCGATGTGCGCCGGCTTCTCGCGTTAGCGGAGATGGTGGAGAAGGCGGCGAGTTAACGCTGGTCAGCATACCGAAACCGATAAACCGATAATTCACACTCTGCCGATAAACCGATAAATCGATAAAGTCCCCGTGGCGGCGCGCGTCCGTTACATCGTCACCACAATGGCCATGGTTACTGCCACGAGCACCACCACGCTAACGACTACCCGGCGCAGATACTGTTTACCCGGCGCGTGCGCGGTGTTCACCGCGATCTTGCCCGGGTTCGACGGCAGCACCGCGACGGCCATCGGGTCGTTCGGCGCAGAGTAGGTGCCCATGCCGCCCTGGTAGCGCAGGTTCTCGTTGCGCACCTGCTCCTCCGCGTCCGGTTCGATGCCGTCCTTCGCAGAGGTCATCCGCACCGCGATCACCACTACATAGACGGTGAAGCCGATCCAGAGCACAATCTCCAGCCAAAACGGCAGCTTCACGTCCGGCACCACCATGGAGATGTTCATCACCGCGAACAGTGCAGCCATCGCGAGGATCATTTTGGAGATGACGTCTGCGGAGGCGCCGCAAAGCTTCTCGACGCGCCGGGCCGCCGTCTCCGAAAACGGCAACGCGCCCTCGGCCGGAACGTCGACGGTGCGTCGGGCAAACGTCCGCGGCGGCAGTAACAGCGGCATCACCACAGAGACGACGATGCCGATGATCATCGGCGCAGTCGCGCTGAACAGCGTCTTTGGCGCAAACCCGTCCGCCTCGCCGGTGGGGCCGACGTGTATCGGCACCGGGTCGGGGATCGCGTCCCAGCGCAGCAGCACGTACGCGAACCCGGTGGCGTAGATCAGCGCGGCCAGGCCGTAGCGGCGGTAGTTGGAAGCCATGGCTACACCCGCATCGTGAGCAGCGTGCCGTCGAGGGCGACGTCGAAGCCGGCAGAGGCGGCAATGTCGGCGACGTCCTCAGTGGACGCGGCGTCGTGCGGCGCCAGCGCGCGGGCCAGCTCGCCTTTGTACTGCTTGTTAAAGTGGCTGACCACCTTGCCGGTCGCGGACTGCTCTACCCGCACGGTCAGCGCTCCCGGCACAGGCCCGAGCTGCTGGTAGGCGCCGGAGCGCATGTCCACCACGAAGTCTTCCTCGGCCAACACCTTCGTCACGGCAGAGCCCCACCACGCCTTCATCGTCTTCCCGCCGAGCTTGGAGCCGCCGGAAACCCGGTAGCGGGGGATCAGATCGCCCGCCCGCACCACACCGAACAGCGCGGAGCCCACGGCCAGGCGCGACAGCGCGTCCGTGGAGAGCGAAGCAGCATCGAGTGCGTCGTAGAGCACCCCGGTGTAGCGCTGGATCGCCGGCATCACCGGCGCGGAGCGCAACGCGAGGTTCTCCTCGGCTTCCGCGCGCTTGCCGGCGGGGATTTTCAACTCGCGCATCATGGTGTCGACGTCGGTGGCCGAGAGAGCGTCGAGAAGCAAAGTGCGCACCGGATCGAGCGACGGGAACGACAGCTGCATCTCAGCGTCGTTGCCGCCGGGGGCTTTGGTTTCAGAAGGCGGGAGGACGATCAGCATGCGCAAAACCCTAGCGGTAAACTGCCAAACCATGATTACACGCCTGTCCACGCTGTTCCTGCGCACGCTGCGCGAAGATCCCGCCGATGCCGAAGTGCCCAGCCACAAGCTGCTGGTGCGCGCAGGCTATGTGCGTCGCGCCGCCCCCGGCGTGTACTCCTGGCTGCCGCTGGGCCTGCGCGCGCTGCGCAAGATCGAGGGCGTGGTCCGCGAGGAGATGGACGCCATGGGCGGCCAGGAGCTGCTCTTCCCGGCACTGCTTCCCCGCGAGCCGTACGAGGCCACCAACCGCTGGGCCGAATACGGCGACGATCTGTTCCGCCTGAAGGACCGCAAGGGCGCGGACATGCTGCTCGGCCCCACGCACGAGGAGATGTTCACCACGGCGGTGAAGGACCTGTACTCCTCTTACAAGGACTTCCCGGTCACGCTGTACCAGATTCAGACGAAGTACCGCGACGAGGCGCGTCCCCGCGCCGGCATCCTGCGCGGGCGCGAGTTTGTGATGAAGGACAGCTACTCCTTTGACATGTCCGACGAGGGGCTGGATCGGTCCTACGCCAACCACCGCGCCGCCTACCAGCGCATCTTCGACCGCGTGGGGCTGCGCTACGAGATCTGCAAGGCCACCTCCGGTGCGATGGGCGGCTCCGCGTCCGAAGAGTTTTTGGCGTACTCCGACAACGGCGAGGACACCTTCGTCGTCTCCACCGCGGGCGATTACGCGGCCAACGTGGAGGCCGTGACCACCGTCGCACCGGAGCCGCGCGCGTACGACGGCCTGCCGGAGGCGGTCGAGCACGACACCCCGTCCTCCGAGACGATTGCGGCGCTCGTGGAGTGGGCGAAGGGGCAGGGGGTGCTTATCGACGGCCACTCCGCCGAAGCCTGCGACACCCTCAAATGCATGATGGTGAAGGTCAACGACCCGCGCGCGCTGGATGAAGACGGCGAGCCGGTCGGCGAACAGCTCGTCGGCGTGCTCATCCCGGGCGACCGCGAGCTGGACGAGAAGCGCCTGGAGGCATCGCTGGAGCCGGCCACGTTTGAGCTGGCCAGCGATGAGGACTTTGCCAAGCACGACTTCTTGGTCAAGGGCTACGTCGGCCCGCGCGCGCTGCAGTCCAACGGCGTGCGCGTGCTGGCGGATCCGCGCGTGGTCGACGGCACGAGCTGGATCACCGGCGCGGACGCACCGGGCAAGCACGTGGTGGGCCTGGTCGCGGGCCGCGACTTCACCGTCGACGGCTACGTCGAGGCCGCCGAGATCAAGGGGGGCGACCCGTCGCCGTCCGGCAACGGCACCGTGGAGCTCGCCCGCGGCATCGAGCTGGGCCACATCTTCCAGCTCGGCCGCAAGTACACCGAAGCCATGGACGTGCAGATCCTGGACGAAAACGGCAAGCGCGCAGTGCCCACCATGGGCTCCTACGGCATCGGCATCTCCCGCATGCTCGCGGTGATCGCGGAGCAGCGTTACGACGACAAGGGCCTGGTCTGGCCCGTGGAGATCGCCCCGTTCCAGGTGCACGTGGCAGTGGCGAACAAAGATGCCGCAGCACTCGAGGCGGGCGACCGGATCACCGCCGAGCTGTCCGAGGCGGGCCTCGAGGTGCTTTTCGACGACCGCCCGAAGGTCTCCCCGGGCGTGAAATTCAAAGACGCCGAGCTTTTGGGCATGCCGTTCATTGTCATCCTCGGTCGCGCGTTCGCCGACGGCATCGTGGAGCTGCGCATCCGCGGCGGCGAGACGCTCGAGGTCCCAGCCGACCAAATCGTGGCGAAGGTCCAGGAGCTCGTGGCGGAACGTTTGGGGTAGCCCGGGGTTGTTGCTTGCGCCCTACGTCCGCTGCGCGTGGGCGGCCAGCCTGATGGCGTCCTCGCGCCAGGTAGATGACTCCGCGTGTGCGGCGGTGTAGCGCCACTGTTTGACCAGGTCGCCCTGCATGGTGCTCACCAGCTGGGCGGCCTCTTCTGCGTTCGCAGGCTCGGCGTAACCCTCGGCAAAGTCGTAGCCGGCGGCCGGAACGAGGGCCTCGTCGGCCGCGCCTTCGACAGGGCCCAGCACGCGGGCGAGCGCCGCGGTGCGCTCGTGGGATGCCTCGCGCAGCTCGCCGACGCGCTCGCGCAGATCAAAATCGGCGTAGGCGAGTGCAACACCGAGGCCGTAGTACATGGCGTTTTCGCGGGCGAGCATGTCGCGGGCCGCTTCCTTATCGGCGGTATTCGAAACAGTTTCGGTGACAGGCTCGAGGTCGACGGGGGAGAGCGTTAGTGCGTCGATAGCCTGGGCGACGATGAGGTCCACGGACTCCGCCGGCACCTTGTCGGCGGCGGCGACGGTGTGCCCGAGCAGCGCGTCCGCGTTACCCGTGGCGGGCAGGTCCGTGTCGCCGTAGCTCACGTCGCAGGAGGCGGGGGTGTTGCCGGTAGCGTCCACGCCGCACAGCCTGCGCGCTTCCCCTTTCAGCTCCTCGCTTTGCTTCTTGCGCATCTCGCGCCACTGCTCCCGTGCGGGGTCCCCGCCGGACCAGTCGGCGGAGGCCTGCTTCGCCAGCGCCATGATTTCGCCGTTCGCGCGCGGACCCACAACGTCCATCACGGTGCAGCTGGTGAGCAAAAGCGCGGCGGCGGGCAGCAGGAGGAGTTTCTTCACGCGCTGCACGTTACACGCTAGGTTGGTCGGCATGGCTTTTCCCACGAACGAGGCAATCGAGCGCATGGTTGAACCGGTTGCGCGCACCTACGGCATGGACATTGAGAAGATCCGCACGGTCAAGGCGGGCAAGAAGTCGCAGGTGGTCATCGCCCTGGACTCGGACGAGCATCCGACGCTCGACGACCTCGAGGAGGTGTCGAAGGAGCTCTCTACGCTTTTCGACGACGCCGAGGAACGCGGCGAAGTCAGCTTCGGCGCCGGCTACACCCTGGAGTTGACCACCCCGGGCGTGGACCTGCCGTTAACCGAGGCGCGGCACTTCCGCCGCAACCGCGGCCGCAAGGTCAAGGTAGGCGGGGAGCAGTGGCGCGTGGGACCGCTCGACGCGAACGAGACTCTGGTGGCGTTGGTGCACGCGACGAAAAAGGGGGAGGAGGTTCGTATTTCGCCGGTTTCTGAATTGTCGGGAGCAGTGGTAGAAATTGAGTTCAATGCCCCGCCAGCGACCGAGTCAGAGCTGGCGGATCGGGCGTTTGAAGAGCTTGAGGCCGCTGCGGCGGAAGGAAAGGAACACAAGTGAATATCGACTTGAACGCGCTGAAGGCGATCGAGGAACAGCAGGGCATCGCCATGGAGGATTTGCTGGCGACTATCGCAAATGCGCTGCTGTTTTCCTACCGCGAGTTCAAGGAGGGGGATGCAGGTGTCAAGGGGGACGACAGCTCCAAGGCGCGCGTCGACATCGACACCGAGACCGGCGATGTGGCCGTCATTGTCAGTGAGCTGAACGCCGAGGGGGAGGTCGTCTCCGAGTACGACGACACTCCGGTGAACTTCTCCCGCATCGGCTCCGTGGCCGTGCGCGACGCCATCAAGGGGCGTCTCCGTCAGGCGGAGGCCGGCCGGGTCTACGACGAGTACTCCGGGTTTGAGGGGCAAGTGGTCTCCGGCATCGTCCAGCGCGACGCGCAGGCGGAGGCCCGCGGCCTAAACATTGTCCAGCTGGGCACCGAGGCAGACCCGCAGGACGGCATCCTGCTGCCGGCGGAGAAAATCCCGGGCGAAAATCTCAAGCACGGCGACCGCATCAAGGCCTACGTCGTGGGCGTGAACAAGGGCGACAAGCGCGTGCAGGTGAACCTGTCGCGCACGCACCCGGAGCTGGTGCGCGGCCTGTTCGCACTCGAGGTGCCGGAGGTTGCGGACGGCTCCGTAGAGATCATCGGCATTGCCCGCGAGGCGGGCCACCGGTCCAAGGTGGCGGTGCGCGCCACCGTCAAGGGAGTCAACGCCAAGGGTGCCTGCATTGGCCCGCGCGGTGCTCGCGTCACCAACATCATGTCCGAGCTCGCCGGTGAGAAGATCGACATCATCGACTGGGACGAGGACCCCGCCAAGTACGTCGGCAACTCCCTGGCCCCGTCGAAGGTGGTTTCCGTTGAAGTGCTGGACCTTGAGGCGCAGGCGGCCCGGGTGACCGTACCGGATTACCAGCTGTCGCTGGCCATCGGCAAGGAAGGGCAGAACGCCCGCCTCGCTGCGCGTCTGACGGGCTGGAAGATCGACATCCGTTCCGACGCAGACGCGGCCGAGTAGCTCGCAGTAAATTACACCGCTGTAACCAGGAAACCCGCTGGAAATATAGATCCAGCGGGTTTTGGCGTACAGTGTTATACGGCTTTTGTGTCCGCACAATCAGGTGCGGCGACGACGATGGCGTGAAAGGAAGGGACGCGGATGGGTGTTGCGCGCAAGCAGCCGATCCGCACCCGAACCTGCATCGCCACCCGCACCGCGCAGCCGGATACCCAGCTGCTGCGGGTTGTCGCCGACCCTGACGTGCCGGGGCGTGTGCTTGCGGACCCGGCCAGGAAACTTCCTGGCCGGGGAGCGTGGATCACGCCCTCGTTGGATGCGGTCGAGCTGGCGGAACAACGCCGTGCCTTCGGGCGGGCGCTCCGTCTGTCCACTGCGGTGGACCTAGGTCATGTACGTACGTACCTTGCGTCGTCGCAAAGCAATTGTGATGAGGTAAACGACCCAGACGAAAAAGGAAAGACTGAACACTGATGAGTACGCAACGATGAAGCAGCATCAGCGATGAATGTCACTGACCACGTCTAGGGGCAGGTAGCCGGAAGGGCACTGCTCCTAGCAACAACGAAGAGGAGATACGTGTCCGGAAAGCTACGCGTTCATGAGTTGGCAAAACAGCTCGGCGTAACAAGTAAGGAACTGCTTGCCACGCTCAAGGAGCAGGGTGAGTTTGTGAAGACGGCGTCGTCGACGATCGAGCCGCCCGTCGTGAAGAAAATGAAGGCGCACTACGCCAAGCAGACCGGCGGCAACGACGCTGCCGACGAGAAGAAGAGCGAGGCTGGGCCGAAGAAGCCGCCGCTGAAGAAGCCGGGCCAGAACCGTGCGAAGGCAACGGCGCCGAAGCCTGCCACCCCGAAGCCTGGCGCGCAGTCGAAGCCGGCGGGCGACAAGCCTGCCCCCGGTGCCCCCAAGCCGGGCGCGAAGCCCGCGGGTGGCCAGTCCGCGCCGAAGCCGGGTGCCCCGAAGCCCGCAGCAGCGAAGCCGGGCGCGCCGAAGCCGGGCGCGCCGAAGCCGGGCGCGCCGAAGCCGGGTGCCCCGAAGCCGGGCGCAAAGCCTGGCGCGCCGAAGCCGGGCGCACCCAAGCCGGCCGCACCGAAGCCGGCTGCCAAGCCGGGTGCAAAGGGCGGCGCTCCGACGCCGGGCGCTATGCCGCGTCCGGTGCCGAAGCCGGGCCGTCCGCGTGTGGCCAACAACCCGTTCTCTTCCAACACCGGTGGCGGACAGCGTCCGCCGCGTCCGGGTGGTGGACGTCCGGGTGGCGGCCGTTCCGGTCCGGGTCAGGGTGGCCCGCGCCCCGGTGGCGCACGCCAAGGCGGCGGCTCACGCCAAGGCGGCGGCTCACGCCAAGGCGGCGGCTCACGCCCGTCCCCGGCGGATATGCCTGCAGGTCCGTCCCCGACACAGATGCCGTCGAAGGCGGCCGCCCCGGGCGGTCGAGGCCGTGGCGGTGGCCGTGGTCGTGGCGGTGGACCGGGTGGTCCCCGTTTCGGTGGTCCGGGTGGCGGATTCCGCGGTCGCGGTGGTCGCCGCGGCGGCACCGCCGGTGCATTCGGACGTCCGGGTGGTGCGCCCGGCAAGCGTCGTAAGTCCAAGGGTCAGAAGAGGGCTGAATACGAGGAGATGCACAAGCCGAACGTCATCGGTGGCGTTCGTCTCCCCGACGGCGGCGGCAAGACCGTCCGCCTGCGCCAAGGCGCGACCCTGTCTGACCTGGCGGAGAAGATCAACACCGAGGCGTCGTCGCTGGTTCAGGCGCTGTTCAACCTCGGTGAAATGGTGACGGCAACGCAGTCCGTGTCCGAGGACACGCTGCAGTTGCTCGGCGCCGAGATCAACTATGAGGTGCAGATCGTCTCGCCTGAGGACGAGGACCGCGAGCTGCTCGAGTCCTTCGACCTGCAGTTCGGCGAGGACGAAGGCGGCGAAGAGGCACTTGAGCACCGCCCGCCAGTGGTTTCCGTCATGGGCCACGTCGACCACGGTAAGACCCGCCTTCTGGACTCGATCCGCAAGGCAAACGTGGGTCGCGGCGAGGCCGGCGGCATTACGCAGGGCATCGGCGCGTACCAGACCGAGGTCACCCTCGAGGACCGGCCGCGAAAGATCACGTTCCTGGATACTCCGGGCCACGAGGCGTTTACTGCCATGCGTGCCCGCGGCGCCAAGTCCACCGACTTGGCCATCCTGGTTGTGGCGGCGGACGACGGCGTGATGCCGCAGACCGTCGAGGCGATCAACCACGCCAAGGCGGCGGAGCTGCCGATCGTGGTGGCGGTGAACAAGGTGGATAGGCCGGAGGCTCAGCCGGACAAGATCCGCGGTCAGCTCACCGAGTACGGCCTGGTGCCGGAAGAGTACGGCGGCGACACGATGTTCATCGACATCTCGGCGAAGCAGGGCACCGGCATAGACGATTTGCTCGAGGCTGTGCTGCTGACCGCGGACGCGGCGCTCGAGCTGACGGCGAACCCGGACATGGACGCCCAGGGCGTGGCCATCGAGTCCTACCTGGACCGCGGCCGCGGCCCGGTTTCCACCGTCATCGTGCAGCGCGGCACCCTGCGTGTCGGCGACTCCATCGTCGTCGGCGGCAACTTCGGCCGCGTGCGCCGCATGGTCGACGAGTGGGGCAACGACGTGGAAGAGGCGGGCCCGTCCCGCCCGGTCCAAGTCCAGGGCCTCAGCGGTGTCCCCGGCCCGGGCGACAACCTGCTCGTGGTCGACGACGACCGCGTTGCCCGCCAGATTGCTGCGCAGCGTGATGCTCGTCAGCGCGCGGCGATGCAGGCTCGTCGTAAGAAGCGCGTGTCCCTGGAGAATCTGGATCAGGCGCTCAAGGAGCGCAGCCAGCTCAACCTCATCCTCAAGGGCGACAACGCCGGTTCGGTGGAAGCCCTGGAGGAGGCGCTGCTCAAGATCGAGGTCGACGACGAGGTGCAGGTCAACATCATCGACCGCGGTGTCGGTGCTGTGACCCAGACCAACGTCACCCTCGCGGCGGCGTCGGACGCGATCATCATCGGCTTCAACGTCCGCGCCGACGGCAAGGCCACCGAGGAGGCCAACGCCGAGGGCGTGGAGATCCGCTACTACTCGGTGATCTACCAGGCCATCGAGGACGTCGAGAGCGCGCTCAAGGGCATGCTCAAGCCGATCTACGAGGAGCGCGATCTGGGCGAGGCGGAGATCCGCCAGATCTTCAAGGCATCCGCTGTCGGCCTCATCGCCGGCTGCATGGTCACCGAAGGCAAGGTCAAGCGCGGCGCGAAGCTGCGCCTGGTCCGCGACGGCAACGTCATCACCCCGGACGCGACCATCGAGTCGCTGCGCCGCGAGAAGGACGACGCCAACGAGGTTGCCAAGGGCTACGAGTGCGGCATGGTGCTGTCCTACCCGGATATTCAGACGGGCGACATCATCCAGACCTACGAGATGGTCGAGGTGCCGCGCGACTAGCACTGCAGCGCCGTCCCCGTCGTAAAGCAATTGCTTATCGACGCCAACCCCCGCTCCGCGCGAACCTGCGCAGGGCGGGGGTTACACTATTGAAAGTTTCGGACAAAGGAGTTGAGCATGGCTGACAACCCTCGCGCACAGCGCCTGGCAAAGCAGATTCAAACGATCGTCGCATCCGCCATCGAGCGGGAAGTGAAAGATCCACGCTTGGAACTGGTCACCGTCACCGACACCCGCGTCACCGGCGACCTGCACGACGCAACCATTTACTACACGGTGCGTGGCCGCAACATCGACGACGATCCGGATTACGACCAGGCCGCCGAGGCGCTGCACCGCGCCCGCGGCCAGATCCGCAAGATCGTGGGCGATCAGCTCAGTGTGCGTTTCACTCCGACCATTTCCTTCGAGCGCGACACCGTCCCGGAGTCCTCCGCCCACATGGAGGAGCTGCTCAACCGGGCCCGCGCCCGCGACGAGGAACTGGCAAAGCTGCGCGCGAACGCGAAGCCGGCGGGCGACAGCGACCCCTACAAGCGCACAGGTGACGATGTCTAAGCAGGCACCGGTATACCTCCCGGAGGCGGCGGCGCAGTTCGAGGCCGCCGCCTCCCGTGTGCGCGCAGCAGAGAAAATTTCGGTGGTTGCGCACATCAAGCCGGACGCGGACGCGATCGGCTCCGCCTGCGCGCTGGCGTTCGGCCTGGAGAAACTGGGCAAGGACGTGGAGGTCTATATTGGCCAGCCGCTTCCGCACTCGGCGAACATGCGCACCATCCCAGGTGTGGACCGTATCCAGTACGGCGCGCCGCTGCCTGACGACGGCCTCGTGGTCACCGTGGACTGCGCGTCCGCGGACCGCACCGGCTCGCTCATGCCGGCGATCATGGAAGATCCCTCCCGGGTCATCGTGATCGACCACCACAACACCAACCCCGGCTTCGGCGGGATGAACCTGATTGTGGACAGTGAATCCACCACGGTGATGGTCCGCGAGCTGCTGGGCCGCCTCGACGTCGAGCTGGACCCGGACATTGCCTACGGCCTATACGCCGGTTTGGTCACGGATACGGGAAGCTTCCGCTGGGGCACACCGCGCATGCACACCTTCGCCGCTGAGCTCATGGAGTACGGACTGAACACCCGCCAGATCGCGCTCGACCTGATGGACACGATGGGGCCCGTGGATTTGCAGCTGATGGGCGAGGTGCTGGCGAACACCCACATCGTGCCCACGAAGGGCCTGTCCGTGGCCGTGCTGACGATCCCGGTGGGCATCCACTCGCGCATGAGCCAGACAGCGGTTGAGTCGATTATCGATTACTCCCGTTCGCTGGAAGGCACGGATGTCGGCGTGGTGCTCAAGGAGCAGTCGAAGAAACAATGGGCGATGTCGCTGCGCTCGGTTGTGGTGGATGTCTCCGCCGTGGCGAAGCAGCTGGGCGGCGGCGGCCACTGGGCAGCCGCCGGATATTCCGCCACCGGCAGCCGCAACGAGGTAATCCGCAAGCTTCTCGACGCGTTCCCGGAGCCGCAAGCAACTGATGACTAACTGGCAACCAGCAAAGCAACGTTCGATGGGCCGCGAGATCCTAATGCTCGCCCTGCCAGCGCTCGGCGTCTTGGCCGCCAACCCGCTCTACTTGCTGCTCGATACTGCAGTGGTGGGCAGGCTCGGTACCGCACAGCTGGCCGCGCTTGCGGCGGGCGCGGCGCTCCAGTCCACGGTGACCACCCAGCTGACGTTTTTGTCCTACGGCACCACTGCGCGCAGCTCGCGCTTTTTCGGCGCCGGCAAACGCGACAAAGCGGTGGCGGAGGGGGTGCAGGCCACGTGGGTGGCGCTAGGCGTCGGCACGCTGCTGGCGATTATCGTTGGGCTGTTCGCACAACCCCTCGCCCAGGCGCTCGCCAACGACTATGCGACGAGCGTGCGGGCCGCCCAGTGGATGCGCGTGGCGGTTTTCGCCGTGCCGTTAACGCTTGCGATCATGGCCGGTAACGGCTGGATGCGCGGCGTGCAAAACACGAAGCTGCCGTTCTACCTGACGCTATGCGGGCTGATCCCGGGAGCGATCCTGCTGCCGATTCTAGTGGGGCGTTTCGGCCTGGTCGGTTCCGCAATTGCCAACGTGATCGGCATGGGGATTACCGCCGTGCTGTTCGTGGTGGTGCTGGCGCGCGAAAACGCCAGGTACGACGGAAGCTGGGCGCCGCGCTGGAGCGTGATCAAACGCCAGCTCGTGCTGGGCCGGGACCTGATCTTGCGCTCGCTGTCGTTCCAGGTCTCGCTTTTGGCTGCCGCGGCGGTCGCGGGCCGGATCGGAGTGGTGGCGCTGGCGGCGCACCAGCTGATGCTGCAGCTGTGGAACTTTCTCACACTGGTGTTGGACTCGTTGGCAATCGCGGCGCAAACGCTCACCGGCTCCGCGCTGGGCCGCGGAGGCGCGCAGCAAGCCCGTGCCGTGGGGCTGCAGGCGCTGAAGTACTCCATGATCTTCGCGGTGGCGCTGTCCGCCGTGTTCGCGCTATTCGCTGTGCCGATCCAGAGTATCTTTACGGCGGACCCGGAGGTCGTTCATACGCTGCGGGTGCCCTGGTTGCTGCTTATCGGAATGATCCTGGTCGGCGGGGCTGTCTTCGCCCTCGACGGCGTGCTGCTTGGTGCCGCCGACGCCGCGTTCTTACGCAACCTCACACTGTTTTCGCTGCTGGCGGTGGCGCTGCCGATCATCCTGGCCGCCGGGGTGTTTGGCTGGGGCCTCACCGGCATCTGGGTCGGGCAACTCGCTCAGGTAGCCACGCGATTGGTTGGCGTGGTGTGGAGGTTCCGCTCAATGCGGTGGGCCGTGTCTGGCGTAGATGGTAAGAAAGAGGAATGACCACCACGCTCTGGGCCGTCAGCGACCTACACGCGGCGGTGAAGCGCAACGGCCCGAAGATCGACGCAATCCAGCCGGCCGACCCGTCGGACTGGCTCATCGTGGCGGGCGACGTCGCCGAGCGGCCAGAGCTGATCATCCAAGTGATGGAAAATTTGGCTAAACGCTTCGACACCGTGGTGTGGGTGCCGGGCAACCACGAGCTGTTCTGCCGCTCAGCGGACAGGCACCGGGGCCGTGAGAAATACACGATGCTGGTGCAGGCCATGCGGGCAATCGGCGTGATCACCCCCGAGGACCGCTACCCGGTTTTCGGCGGGATGACCATCTGCCCGCTGTTCACCCTCTACGACTACTCGTTCCGCGCCCGCGACCTCACCGTGGAAGAGGCGCTTGCCGCCGCGCACGAGAACAACGTGGTGATGACCGACGAGGTCGCCATTGCCCCCTTCGTGGACATCCGCGCCTGGTGCTGGGACCGGCTGGCGTACACCACCAAGCGGCTCTCCCGTATCAACGGCCCCACGATCCTGATCAACCACTGGCCGCTGGTGCAGGAGCCGGTACAGCGCATGCAGTGGTCCGACATCGCCCTGTGGTGCGGCACCCGGCACACGCGAACCTGGGCCCAGCGCTATAACGCGAAGGCCGTCGTGTACGGTCACTTGCACATGCCGGGGGTGACAACTGTCGACGGAATAGAGCACATCGAAGCGTCTCTCGGCTATCCGCGCGAATGGGAGCAGCACCCGTCTGCGCAGCCGTTCCCGTACCCGGTCATGGAGGTTGAGCAGTGATGCAAGACGTTGCGCTGTTCCCTCCCGAAGCACGTTGCGTGTTTTACCTCGCCGACGACTCGACCGACACCGTCGACCTGACCCGCTACGAGGACCTGCACCCCGACGAGCGTAATGAGGTCAGCGCCGCCGTGGACGTGCGCAAAGGCGAGTTCGGCGACGCTCGCTGGTGCGCGCACCAGGCGCTGCGTGAACTCGGCGTGGAATCTGCCGGGGCCATCCTGCGAGGGGAAAGGGGCATGCCGCTGTGGCCCGAGGGGTTCACCGGCTCTCTCACGCATACCGACGGGCTCCGCGCAGCCGTGGCTGCCTCCACCCGCCACGTGCACTCCATGGGCATGGACGCGGAGCCGGCAGAGCCGCTTCCGGACGGGGTGCTGCGCTCCATCGCCAGCGAAACCGAGATAGCGATGGTGCAAAGACTGCAGACCGACGGCTACACCTGGGCGGATCGGCTGCTGTTTTGCGCCAAGGAAGCCACCTACAAGTGCTGGTATCCGATGACCCGGCGCTGGCTGGACTTCGACGAGGCCGAAATCGAGCTGCGCACCGACGGGTCCTTCACCTCCCAGCTGTTGGCGCGGCCCGCCCCAGTGCCGTTGTTCGAGGGCCGCTGGATCGAGCGCTGCAACTACGTGGTCACCGCCACCTACGTGCGGTAGCTCCCGTGCGCAGGATCGAAGGCTGACACCTCCTCGCGCAAACCCTGGGATCTAGACCCAGGGATCCGCCGATTTTTGCGCGAACCCAGGCTCTCGATCCCAGGGTTTGTGCACCGAGGGCAGGGCAGGGCGGGGCAAGACGGGGCAGGGCGGGCCCCTACAGCGTCGAGGGGCGTGCGACGAACACTGTGGCGAGGCGTTTGCCCTTCTCCTTCACAAGCGCCACCGCGCGCCCATCCGGACCCACCGCCGCGTGGACGCCCTTGAGCCCGCGCGGCTCCAGCCACTTGCCCATGGCCAGGGCGTCGTATTCGTCTGCTGTCACGTTGAGGACCGGCCACACGCGAATCAAGGCGTCGTCCAGGCTCAGCGACAGCTCGGCGGAATTCTCGAGCTGCTCCAGGGTGCGTGCATCGGTGAGGGAGAATGCGCCGACACGGGCGCGTCGTAAGGCAATCAAATGCCCCCCGACACCTAAGGCAGCACCCAGGTCGCGCCCGAGCGAGCGGATGTAGGTGCCGGAAGAGCAGTGCACGCGCGCGTCGACGTCCACGAACTCGCCGTCGCGGCGGATCTCGCCGAGGTCGAAGGCGTGGATGGTCACCTCGCGCGCGGGGATGTCCACCTCCTCGCCGGCGCGCACGAGCTCATGCGCGCGCCGCCCGTCGATCTTGATCGCGGACACCTTCGACGGCACCTGCATGATCGTGCCGGTCAGCTTTGCCACCTCAGCGCGGATCGCCTCATCTGTGACCCCGGAAGCATCATGCGTATCGACGGTTGCGCCTTCGGCATCATCCGTTGTCGTCGACGCGCCCAGGCGGATGGTGGTTTCGTACACCTTGTCCTCGGCCACGAGGTGGGCCAGAAGCTTCGTGCCGCGCTCGATGCCCGCCACCAGGACACCGGTTGCCATGGGGTCGAGCGTGCCTGCGTGGCCGACTTTGCGGGTGCCGAAGAAGCGGCGCAGGCGTGCGACAACGTCGTGGCTGGTCATGCCAGCGGGCTTGTCCACGACGACGATTCCGGAAGTGGCGAGGGGATCGTTCATGTCTCGCGATTATGCCGTACCCTAAGTCCCCGTGGATATTCTGCGCGGGCTTTCGAGTGTGCCGGATTCCTTCGCGGAAACCGGCACGGTAGTCACTATCGGTGTGTTCGACGGAGTGCACCGGGGCCACCAGCTGCTCATTTCCAAAGCGGTGGACACCGCTCGCGAACTCGGCGTGCCGTGCGTTGTGATGACCTTCGACCCGCACCCCGTGACCATTTTCGCTCCGGAGCGCGCGCCTCGGGCGCTGATGCCTCTCGACGAGCGCGCCCGCCACATCGCCGACCTGGGCGTGGACGAGCTTGTGGTCATCGATTTCCGTGAAGAACTGGCCGGCCTGACGCCTGCGGAGTACATGGACGACGTGTTGGTTTCCACCCTGGGCGCGAAGCACGTGCTGGTGGGGGAGAACTTCACCTTCGGACGCGACGCCGCCGGCACCGCCACCGACATGGCGCAGCTCGGGGAGCGGGCGGGCGTGGACGTGACCATCGTCAAACTGCTGGGCGAGGGCGAAGTGCGGATTTGTTCCACTGCCATCCGCGACCATCTTTCCGGCGGCGACGTCGCCCTGGCCACAGACTTCATGGGCCGGCCGTTTTCCGTCATCGCCCCGATTGAGCGCGGCGCGGGCCGCGGCGGCAGGGAGCTGGGCTACCCCACGGCGAACCAGTACGCCTCAGACACCTCCGCAGTGCCCGCGGACGGCGTGTACGCCGGCTGGCTGACCATCATCGACGACGGCGAAATCGACGGCGACATGGAACCCGGCGTGCGCTACCCTGCGGCGATTTCCGTGGGCACCAACCCCACGTTCGGCGACGCGCGACGCAGCGTGGAGTCCTTCGTGCTGGACCGCGACGCGGACCTGTACGGGCGCATGGCGCGCGTGGAATTCGTGGAAAAAGTCCGCGACATGCTCAAGTTCAACTCCGTGGACGAGCTTTTGGAACACATGTCCCGCGACGTTTCCCGCACCCGCGATATTCTCGGGGCATGACCCCCAAGCTGATCCTGGATTTGGACACCGGCATCGACGATGCCCTGGCTCTCGCGTACGCGCTCGCCTCGCCGGAAGTCGAACTTATCGGCGTGACCTGCACCTACGGTAACGTCGTGGTTGAGCAATCCGTCCGCAACACCCTGGCAATTCTGGAGCTGTTCGGCCGCACGGACGTGCCAGTGTTCGAAGGCCCGGGCCACGCGCGCGCCAAGGACTCGTTTGAAGTCCAGGAGATCTCCGCGTTCATCCACGGCCAAAACGGCATTGGCGAGGTTGAGATCCCGGATGCCGCCCGCCAGGTTGAGCAGACTTCCGCGGTGGATTTTTTGGTTGATTCGGTGCACAAGTACGGCGACGAACTGGTGATCGTGCCCACCGGCCCGTCCACCACAATCGCCGCCGCGATCGAGGTGTCAAACGTGTTCCGCGACGGCGCGCAGATTGTGATGATGGGCGGTGCGCTGACCGTGCCGGGCAACGTCACGGCGTGGTCGGAGGCGAACATCCACCAGGACCCGGAGGCGACCGACCTGATGTTCCGCAGTCTGCGCAACGTCACCATGATCGGCTTGGACGTGACCCTCCAAACGCTGCTGACTACTGCGGAGACCACGAAGTGGGCCGAGCTGGGCACAGCCGGTGGCGCGTTCTTGGCGGACATCACGAACTACTACATCGACGCATACAAAACCACCTCGCCGCACCTGGGCGGTTGCGGTCTGCACGACCCGCTGGCGGTAGCGGCGGCGATCAACCCGGGCCTGGTGGACACGCTGGGCGTCAACATGAAGGTGGACACGGAAGGCGAAACGCGCGGGCGCACCATCGGCGACGAGGCCCGGCTCAACGACCCAGACAAGCACGCCGCAGTGGCCGTGCGAGTAGACACGACGGGCTTTTTGCAGGAGTTCATGCAGCGGTTGAGCGTTTTGGCTCAGGCAACCCCGGTCGTGTAACCTCTTGCGAGGTCTTGCGCCACTCGACTGTGGTTCGCGGCAGTCACGGCGCAGCAAAGACTTTTTCCGTAGAACGCGAACTGAAACAACCAAGGAGTACCTCATGGCACTGTCCACTGAGAAGAAGAGCGAGATCCTCAAGAACTACGGCCTGCACGAGACCGACACCGGCTCTCCGGAGGCACAGGTTGCGCTGCTCACCGAGCGCATCAACAACCTGACCGAGCACCTCAAGGACCACCAGCACGACCACCACTCCCGTCGTGGCCTGCTGCTGCTCGTCGGCCGTCGTCGCGGTCTGCTGAAGTACCTGCGCGAGAACAACGTCGAGCGCTACCGTGACCTGATCGGTCGCCTGGGCCTGCGTCGTTAATCACGCGCCTGGAAGCACGCCTCACCCAACGTGGTGGGGCGTTTTTTCGTGCGGCGTTGAACTGGGTTGCGCTGGGGTGAGCCGGGCTGGGTCCTCGTTGGCGGCCATGCGCAGAATTGTTCACGGCGCGATGAATGATCCCGCACTATTCGAACACCCAACCTGGGCAGAGTGAACAATTCGGCAACTACGAGGCAACAAATTCACTGCTCCGCTGCGGCGCCGTGAACAAATCCGCACGGGGCCGCCGGGGTGGTTCGGCGTGATCAGCGCCGATTTTTTGTTATCATCATTGGCCGTTGCATGAGAAACACGACCAGGCGGCACCGATGATCGCCACGAACCTTCAAGGAGAGGGATCCTTTTGAGTAAATTCACGCCACAGAACTCGTACGACGTCCACGTGGACGAGGAGTTCGGCATCACCGAGGCAGTAGCCACCCTGGACAACGGCGACTTCGGCTCGCGCACCATTCGTTTTGAAACGGGGCAGCTGGCACGTCAAGCGGACGGCTCCGTGACCACCTACCTCGACGACGAGACGATGATGCTGGCCACCACCACCGCATCCAACCAGCCGCGCGAGGGCTTCGACTTCTTCCCGCTGACCGTGGACGTGGAAGAGCGCATGTACGCCGCCGGCAAGATCCCGGGATCCT
The DNA here is from genome assembly GCF_030408355.1 of Corynebacterium afermentans subsp. afermentans. Lineage (NCBI taxonomy): Bacteria > Bacillati > Actinomycetota > Actinomycetes > Mycobacteriales > Corynebacteriaceae > Corynebacterium > Corynebacterium afermentans. The sequence continues at coordinate 1,450,204 of NZ_CP046606.1, read as the reverse complement.
TCTTCCGCCGCGAGGGCCGCCCCTCCACGCAGGCGATCTTGGCTTGCCGTCTCATTGACCGCCCGCTGCGCCCAACCTTCGTCAAGGGGCTGCGCAACGAGGTGCAGGTTGTCATCACCGTGATGTCGCAGCACCCGGAGGAGTACTACGACGTTGTTGCCATCAACGGCGCATCCGCCGCGACCCAGCTGTCCGGCCTGCCGGTTTCCGGCCCGGTCGGCGGCGTGCGCATGGCGCTGCTGGCAGACGACAAGCACCCGGAGGGTCAGTGGGTGGCCTTGCCGAACCACGAGCAGCACGAGCGCTGCCTGTTCGAGATGGTTGTCGCCGGCCGCATGGTCGAGCGCAAGCGCGGCCGCAAGACCGAAGAAGACGTCGCCATCATGATGGTGGAGGCTGGCGCCGGCGTGAACGTGGTCAAGCAGATCGAGGCTGGCTACCCAGCACCAACCGAGTCCACCGTCGCCGAGGGCATCGAGGCCGCTAAGCCGTTCGTTGAGACGCTGTGCCGCGCCCAGCGCGGCCTGGCCGACGAGATGGCCAAGGAGACCAAGGAGTTTCCGCTCTTCCCGGCGTACTCCGACAAGGTCTTCAACGCCGTGGAGAAGAAGGCGTCCAAGAAGCTGGCCAAGCTGCTGACTATCAAGGGCAAGGCCGAGCGCGACGAGGCCACCAACGAGTACATGGAAGACATCGAGGACAGCCTCCTCGAGGACTTCGACATCGACGATGATGACCGCGAGGAGTACGCGGCGGCGTCGAAGGAGATCCGCGCGGCCTACAACGCGTTGATGAAGCAGATCGTGCGTGAGAAGATCCTCGCCGAGGGCTTCCGCATCGACGGCCGCGGCGTGACCGACATCCGCGACCTCGAGGTCGAGGTCGAGCTCATCCCGCGCGCCCACGGCTCCGCCCTGTTCGAGCGCGGAGAGACCCAGATCCTGGGCGTGACCACCCTGGACATGCTGAAGATGGAGCAGCACCTGGATTCTTTGCACCCGGAGGATTCCAAGCGTTACATCCACCACTACAACTTCCCGCCGTACTCCACCGGCGAGACCGGCCGCGTCGGCTCCCCGAAGCGCCGCGAGATCGGCCACGGTGCACTCGCGGAGCGCGCGCTGTTGCCGGTGATCCCGTCGCGGGAGGACTTCCCGTACACCATCCGCCAGGTCTCCGAAGCGCTGGGCTCCAACGGCTCGACCTCCATGGGCTCGGTGTGCGCCTCCACGCTGTCGCTGTACAACGCGGGTGTGCCGCTGGCCGCCCCGGTGGCCGGCATCGCCATGGGCCTGGTCTCCGGCGAGGTCAACGGTGAAACCGAGTACGTCGCGCTGACCGACATCCTCGGTGCGGAGGACGCGTTCGGCGACATGGACTTCAAGGTTGCCGGCACCCGCGAGTTCATCACCGCGTTGCAGCTGGACACCAAGCTCGACGGCATCCCGTCGAAGGTGCTGGCAGACGCCCTGAACCAGGCCCGCGACGCGCGCGACGCCATCCTGGACACCATGGCAGAGGTCATCGAGGGCCCGGACGAGATGAACTCGCTCGCTCCGAAGATCACCACCGTGAAGGTCCCCGTGGCCAAGATCGGCGAGGTCATCGGCCCGAAGGGCAAGACCATCAACCAGATCACCGAGGACACCGGCGCCGAGATCTCCATCGAGGACGACGGCACCGTGTTCGTCTCCGCCGCATCCGGCGAGGCAGCGGACGCCGCGATCGAGAAGATCAACGCCATTGCCAACCCGCAGATGCCGAAGGTGGGCGAGCGCTACCTCGGCACCGTGGTCAAGACCGTGGCGTTTGGCGCGTTCGTGTCCATCATGCCGGGCACTGACGGCCTGATCCACATCTCCAACCTGGGCGGCAACACCCGCGTGGAAAACGTCGAGGACGTCATCAACGTCGGCGACAAGGTCGAGGTGGAGATCCGCGACATCGACAACCGCGGCAAGATCTCGTTGGTTCCGGTCGAGGACGGCGAGTAACCGTCAGGTAATCGTCGAAAAGCGGGTGCTCTCGAGGTGAGAGCACCCGCTTTCTTGCTTGTCGACGCTTCACGTCACGGCAAGAACCGCAACTTCTTGCCCAGATCGAGCGCAGTAGTCATGAGCTCGCCGTAGTACCTGCGCGGCATCTGTTTGGGGCCGCGCATGGGCATGATCCGCTGCTGGGAGATGTTTTTGACCTCGGTGTACTTGGTCAGCCCTTCGGGGCCGTGGCGGCGGGCCACGCCCGATTCCTTCACGCCGCCGAGCGGGGTGGACACGGATGCCCAGGTCGCCGCGTAGCCGTCGTTGATGGTCACGCCGCCTGCGTGAACCTGCTCGGCGATCTCCCACGCTGTATCCGGGGCGCCGAAGACAGAGGCATTGAGGCCGTAGTTGGTGCTGTTGGCCAGGCGGATCGCCTCCTCGGTGTCTGCGACGCGCTGGACGTAGACGACCGGGCCGAAGACCTCTTGGGTGAGCAGGTCGGCGTCCTCGCTGACATCTGTGAGCACCGTCGGCTCGAAGAAGAACGGCCCAAGGTCAGGGCGGGGTGTGCCGCCGGAGACGACGGTCGCGCCCTTTGCCACGGCGTCATCGACGAACCGTTGCACGGTGTCCAACTGGTTCTGGTTGATCAGCGAGCCCATCTGGTAGTTCCAATTCAGGCCTGAACCCAGTTTGATGCGTTTGGTGGCCTCGCTGAACGCGCCGATGAAGCGGTCGAAGACCTCGTCAGGCACGTAGATGCGCTCGATGGAGACACACAGCTGGCCGGAATTGGAGAAGCAGGCGGTGGCGATCGTGTCGATGTGGGCTTCGATGTCGGCGTCCGGCGCGATGATCATCGGGTTCTTGCCGCCCAGCTCGGCGGAGTAGCCCACGAGGCGTTCGCCGACAACCTTGCCCAAGAGCTTGCCGGTGGCGGTGGAGCCGGTGAACATGAGGTAGTCGCACTGTTGGGCAATCGCCTGGCCGACAACCTTTCCGGAACCGGTGACAATTTGGAACACGTCGTGCGGAAGGCCCGCGTTTGTGAGTAACTTCTTGGCGATGATGGCAGAAAACGGGGTGGTGGAATCCGGCTTCGCCACCACGGCGTTACCAGCCAACAGTGCGGGGATAGCGTCGGAGACCCCAAGCGCGAGCGGGTAGTTCCACGGGCTGATCTGGCCCACCACGCCCTTGGGGAAGCGCTGCTCCTTGGTAGAGGTGATCACCGGAAATGCGCCGGCGCGTCGCTTGGTGGACAGAAAACCGGCTGCGTTGTTGGCGTAGTAGCGGGCGTTGTTGAGCACGTCCAGCACCTCATCAAACGCCGCGGTGCGGTCTTTTCCTGTCTCCAGCTGCACCAGATCCGCCAGCAGGTCCTGGCGTTTAACAACACTCTTGTGGAATTGCTCCATGACCTTCACGCGGTCCGCCACGGGTTTCGCGGCCCAGTCCTTTTGCGCAGAGCGGGCGATCCGGAACGCTTCGTCCACATCCGCCTCTGTGCCGTTGCCGACAGCGCCGAGGGCGTCCTCAACGAAGGGGGAACGGACCACGGTGCAGTCTCCGGAGGCGAGCGAACCGGTGGTGTGGTTGGTGGTGAGTGCGAGCAGTTCATCTACGAAGGGTGTTGGCAGTGCTGCTTCATTGAGCCGTTTGGGGAGCATGGAGACGAGCTTAGGCTGCATTCGCCGTGGTAGGGTTTGGCGGATTATCAGTGGAGTTCCGCTTTGACGGCCCCGCGAGTTCCCGTGCAGGAAAGGTGAATCCATGGGGCGCATTAGTGTGAAAAAGACTGCCGCGCGGGGAGCACGTGGAGCTGAAGGGCAACGTGCACACTCATCCTCACTGGAGACGAGCTTGTTGCGCGAAACCTCTCTTTGGACCTGCCGGGGCTTCCGGGGCTTGGGAACCTGACAACAGGTCCAGTTGAAACACGACTCTCCCGAGGCCCTGTGCGTATCGAGGTAACGGGCATCACCGCAACGCCCGTGGTAGCCGGGGTGCCGACGGTGCCCGTCACGGTGGATTTAAATGGCGATCTCGGCGCTGTCCTCCAGCAGCTCGGCATCCCGGACGCGCGCCCGGTGCCAAATGTGGCTGTGCCGGACATGGTCATGGACAATGTAGCGCTCAACAACGCAACCCTAAAGCTTGTGAGTCTGCATAGTCAGCAGTTCCGCGCACCGTCGTTCACACTGACCGCAATTAGAAACTAGCGGGAGCCGCGGTTGCGTTCCGGATTGTCGCTGTGCTCATCCGCTGGCCGCTCGCTGTGGCCGAACAGTTCATTCCGCCTCTTGTAGGCGTACAGCCCGGCCAGGGGCGAAAACCCCATGAGGAAACCCCACCGGCGCTTGGAGTCCTCGTCCATGTCGCTTTCGTGGATTTCCTTGGCCGTGTTGCCCAGGGCCACGATGCCGCCGATGGCAAGAAACGCCACGAAAACGAGTCCGAGCCAGGAAATCAGACTCACTGTTGCCTCCTACTTCTGAAAGTCCACGACCACGCGGGTCGGGTTCTCCAACAGGTACAGGTTGTACGGACGCTGAGCGTTAAGGCCCACGATGTACTGGGCGTCCGCTTCGAAGATTCCGCCGTCGGCGATCTCCTGGATGCCGCCAGCCGCCACTCCGGCGGGGTCGGCCTTGGCCAAATCGGCATCGCTTAGGCCCATCGACCACGGCACGCCTTGGATAATCAGCTCGAAGTACGCGTTGCCGGCGGGCACAAGCGGAAGTCCGGAGGCCTGCTGGCGCGGGTCGGCGGTGTAGCCGGCCAACACGTTCGGTATGCCGGTGCCGGATAGCTCCACCACGACGCGGTCGACGCCTTCGTGGGAGCCGGCCCGGACGTCTTCGATCTGCAGCTCGGGGTGGCCAGGGTTCTGCAGGTGGGTGTCTTCCAGGGTGAACTGGGTGGCGGACTGTGCGCCTGCCGGGGCTGCCGCTGCGGAGACGTCCTTGGTGTCCGCCTCTGTCGTGTTGTCTGCGGCCGCGGAAGTGGACGCCGGTGCAGTGGAGCTCGCGGCGGAGGTCGTCACTGATCTGGTCTCGGGCTCTACAGACGGCTCCGTGTCTCCCGTCTCGGCTCCGCAGCCCGCAACGGTCAGAGCGGTCACTGCGAGCGCTGCACAAAGAGCTCGGCTGCGGGTGGGGCTGAACTTGCGGCTGTGGAGTGTCATAGCCCCACCCTAGCGGGGCTACCATGGCCACCGGAGACAAACAGAAAGGACACCCATGATCAAAGTTGGAGTGCTCGGAGCGGCCGGCAAGGTCGGCTCCGCCGTTGTTGCCGGTGTGGAAAAGGCTGATGACCTGCAGCTCGCCGCCAAGGTGAGTGCTGGCGATTCGCTGCAGGTGCTGGTGAATGAAGGCGTGGACGTCATCGTCGACTTCACCACCCCGAACGCGGTGATGGACAACCTGGAGTTCTGCATCAATAACGGCATCCACTGCGTGGTGGGCACCACCGGCTTCGACGACGAGCGCTACCAGAAGGTCCGCGACTGGTGCGCGGCAAACGAGGGCGTCGGAGTACTCATCGCTCCGAACTTCGCCATCTCTGCGGTGCTGACTATGGCGTTTGCCCGCCAGGCAGCGCCGTTCTTCGAGTCGGCGGAGGTAGTGGAGCTCCATCACCCGAACAAACTCGACGCGCCTAGCGGCACGGCGGTCAAGACCGCTCAGGGGATCGCGGATGCGCGTAAAGAAGCTGGCCTGACTGAGATGCCGGATGCCACCGAGCAGGCGCTCGACGGCTCGCGCGGCGCGAGCATCGATGGCGTTCCGGTGCATGCGGTGCGCATGAAGGGCATGGTCGCGCACGAAGAGGTCATCTTCGGCACCACCGAGCAGTCCCTGACAATTCGCCAGGACTCCTACGGCCGCGAATCTTTCGTCCCCGGCGTGCTCACCGGCGTGCGCGAGGTGGCGAACCGTCCGGGCCTGACCATCGGCCTCGACGCCTACCTCGGGCTGTAAATGCAGGTTGAACTCATCGCAGCCACCGCACTGCGGGTCCCAGTGGCAGAGGGCGTCACCAAAGGGGAGGGTGTGGTTGCCTACGCCTTGCTTAGCGACGAACCTCCGGCCGCCCTCCTTCGCCGCCACGCCGACGACCTCGCCGATTCTCGCGCGCACATGCTGGAACACGCCAGCGCCACCTTGCATATCCGGGGTATCTCGCGCGACGCGGCCGCCGCGGTCCGGGGGCACGGCCTGGCGGTCAGCGAGCGCGCGGCAAACGGCGCGGTGATACCGGCCGCGATTGCCGCCGACGAGGAGCTGACACGGCTGTTTGAGGCTGCCGTGGAGGAAGCGGAGTTTGTCCGCGGCGAGCTGTTGCACGCGTTGGAGGAGGCGATGGCTGGCGAGCCAAACGCGCTCTTAAGGCGCAAGCGCTCGCGCGAGGCAGCCGACGCGCTTGTGCCTGCCGCCGCCGCGACTGAGTTGGTCGCCACCGGCACCTACCGGGCATGGCGCAAATTCATCGCCGCGCACAATGGCAGGTTCCAGCACGAAGAGATCCGGCAGCTCGCCCTTGCGGTGCTCGAGGTCATGCAGCGCGAGGCGCCGCTGCTTTTCGGCGATTTGGCCGAAGGGGAACGTCGATAAGCAATTGCTTCCGGGAGGCAGGTATCCTAGTGGGCCATGGGCACATCTCTCAAAGCTGATCTGGGAGCCGACATCTTCGGCTCCGTCTGCGTAGCAATGGTCACGCCGTTTGATTCCGACGGCGAACTAGACGTTGTGGCAGGCCGCGATCTCGCTGCCCACTTGGTAGAACAAGGAATCGACGCACTAGTGCTCGCAGGCACAACGGGCGAATCCCCGACAACCACCGACGAAGAGAAGGTCGCGCTGCTCAAGGCAGTGCGCGAAGAGGTAGGGGACAAAGCCCACATCATCGCAGGCGCGGGGTCCAACGACACCCGCCATGCGGCGGCAATGGCGAAATCGGCCGCGGAGGCCGGCGCTGACGGCCTGCTGGTTGTCACGCCGTACTACTCAAAGCCGTCCCAGGCAGGGGTGGAGGCGCACTTCCGTGCAGTTGCGGAAGCGACCGATCTTCCTGTCTGCCTGTACGACATCCCCGGCCGCTCCGGCATTCCGATCGATTCCGGCACCATCCGCAAGCTTGCGGAAGTGGACACGATCCAAGCGGTGAAGGACGCAAAGGGCGACTTCCTTGAAGCGTCCACGCTGATCCAGGAGACCGGGCTGGCCTGGTACTCGGGTGACGATCCCTTGAACCTGCCGTGGCTCGCCGTCGGCGCGACTGGAATGATCTCTGTGGTGGGGCATGCCGCACCGAAGGCACTGCGTGAACTAGTGACTACTTACGAGACCGGCGATCTCGCCCGCGCACGGGAAATCAACGCCAACACACTCAACGTGCTCGCGCGCCAACAGGGCGCGCTGGGCGGCGTGACATTTGCAAAGGCAGCTCTGCGACTGCAGGGCATCGAAGTAGGAGACCCGCGCCTGCCGGTCGCTGCGGCGACGGATGAGCAGGTCGAGCGGCTCCGCGAAGAAATGACACAGGCTGGAGTCCTATAAATATGAATGAACCCCGCAACCGCGCACGCAAGGTGACGCGTAAGGCTGGGCCGCCGGAGGCAACCGAACAGCAGCCGGTATTCCAGGCACCGAGCGACGCTCCTGCAAACGGCGGCGGCAATGACGCGCCAGCTGAGCGCGACGGTGGAAACAACGGCAATAACGGCGGCAACGGCCGTGGCGGCCGCGATGGTGGCAACGGCAATAACGGCAACGGCGGCAACAACAACCGTGGCGGCAACGCCCGCGGTGGCCGTGGTGGCGAAGACCGCGACAACAATAAGGGCAACGGCAACGGCGGTGGCAGCAACCGCAACCGTCGTCGCCGTGGCCGTGGCGGCAACGGCGGGGGCCAGGGCGGCGGCCGCCGCAACCCGATGAAGTCGATGCAGGGCGCCGATCTGACCAAGCGCCTGCCCGCACCGTCGAAGCCAGCGAAGGACACGCTTCGCATCTACGCGCTCGGCGGCATTTCCGAAATCGGCCGCAACATGACGGTCTTCGAGTACAACGGCCGCTTGCTCATCGTGGACTGCGGCGTGCTGTTCCCGAATTCGGACGAGCCGGGCGTGGATCTCGTGCTGCCGGACTTCGGCCCGATTGAAAACAAGCTGGACAAGATCGACGCACTCGTGGTCACGCACGGTCACGAGGACCACATTGGCGCTATCCCGTGGCTGCTCAAGCTGCGCAGCGATATTCCGATCTACTCGTCCAAGTTCACTAACGCGCTGATCAAGGCGAAGACGCAGGAGCACCGCCAGCGTCCGAAGCTCAACGACGTGAACACGGATTCCGAGGTCACCGTCGGCCCGTTCCGTCTGCGCTTCTGGCACGTCAACCACTCGATCCCGGAGTGCTTGGGCGTGTCCATCAAGACTGGTGCGGGCCACGTTGTGATGACCGGCGACGTGAAGGTGGACCAGACGCCATACGACGGCAAGCCGACGGACATCCCGGCGCTTGCCCGCCTCGGTGACGAGGGCATCGACCTGTTCATGTGCGATTCCACCAACGCCACCGTTCCGGGCATCTCCGCCTCGGAGGCAGGTATTGAGGAGACGCTGACACGCTTGGTGTCCAACGCCCGCCAGCGTGTGGTCATCGCGTCGTTCGCCTCCAACGTGGCGCGCGTGCAGATGGCTATCAATGCCGCTGTGTCCAACAACCGCAAGGTCGCCTTCAACGGCCGTTCCATGCTGCGCAACATGGAGATCGCGGAAAAGATGAACCTGCTCAAGGCTCCGAAGGGCACGATCATCCCGATCGAGGAAGCCGCGAAGATGGCGCCGCACAAGACGGTGCTGATCACTACCGGCACCCAGGGTGAGCCGATGGCTGCGCTGTCGCGCATGTCCCGCCGTGAGCACCGCCAGATCACCATCCACGACGGTGACACGATTATCCTTTCGTCCTCGCTCATTCCGGGCAACGAGGAAGCAGTGTTCGCGGTGATCAACAACCTCGCGCAGATCGGAGCGAACGTGATCACCAACGCTGAGGCGCACGTCCACGCGTCCGGCCACGGCTATGCCGGTGAGCTGCTCGCGCTCTACAACGCGGCGCGTCCGCGCAACGCGATGCCGGTGCACGGCGAGTGGCGGCACATGCGCGCCAACAAGGAGCTGGCGATCTCCACTGGCGTCAAGCCGAACAACACGGCGCTCGCCCAGAACGGCGTGGTAGTGGACATGCACAAAGGCAACATTAAGGTTGCCGGTCAGTACCAGGTGGGCCAGCTCTACGTTGACGGCACCACCATGGGCGACGTGGACCCGGACGTGTTGGCGGACCGCACCTCGCTGGCGTCCGGAGGCGTTGTGTCCATCACCTGCGTGGTCGACGACAGCACCGGACGCCTGCTGGAGGCACCGCAGGTGTCCACCACGGGCTACAGCGACGACGACCGCGACTTCAACAAGAAAGTCGTCGAGGGCGTTGAAGCCGTCATGGGCGATCTGGCCGCCGAGGGCGAAAACGATCCGTTCCGTATGGTGCAGCAGATCCGCCGCAAGGTCTCTCGCGCAATCGAGCAGAACTACAAGCGGCAGCCTGTGATTCTGCCGACTGTGGTGCCGATGTCGTCGGACAACCACATCGCCAGCGAGGACGAGATCGCGTCCACCCGCGAGTCCCGCTAAGCATTTGCTTTACGACGCCCCTTCGGCCCACCCCGTGGTAGCCGAGGGGGCTAACGCGTCTTCAGGGTATTCCGATACGACAGGTATGAGATACCTACGGCAAGGTCGTGACTGAGGATCCGTCAGGGTCCTCCCAGATGTAGCCGGAAACCGTACGGTTTCATAACAACCGTGCAACACGCCCTAGTAACCTTTGTGACAGGTGTGCACAATGTGGCCCATGAAGATCGCAACGAAAACCGCCGCGGCACTGCTTGCCGCCACGGTGACACTCGCACCAACCGCTCATGCACAGGACGACGTTGACTGGACCGGCGGCCGGCCCCTGCCGCCCGGCACCGAGGTGCCGTACGAGCCTGGCTACGCATCCGCGTGGAAACTCTACGACGTGATCCGTTTCGGTGACCCGAACTTCCGCAACATCAAGGTGCAGGGAGTGCGCGTGATGGGCGCCTTCGAGGGCGACTCTGTCATGTGCCACATGAATGCCAAGGGCGGACGAAATGAGTGCTACAAGGACGGCAAGCAGGCGACAAAGCTCGGATGGGGCCGTTTCGGAGAGGTAATCACCTTCGACCCGAAGGTCGAACAGTTCGCACCGCTAATCAGGAGCTACAACAACCTGGAACTGCAGCTCTCCAGCGGCACCGGAGTGAACCTTTCCAGCTAGGCTTGAGTGCATGTCTTTTGCGCAGAAGGAACGTGAACGCCTCGCCAAATTGCTGCTTCAGGTCGGCCCCGGTGCGCCGACGCTGAATGAAGGCTGGACCACCCGGGACCTCGCAGTGCACCTGCTCATCCGGGAGTTCAAGCCGGCGGCAGCCCCGGGAATCTTCGTGGATGCGCTGTCCGGCATCACCGAGAAGGAGACGGATAAGCAGAAAGCTCGCCCGTACGAAGATGTCGTGCGCGAGTGGGCTGCTGGCCCGCCCGTGTGGCTCAAGCCGCTGAACTCCGCAATGAACACCTCCGAGCACTTCATTCACCACGAAGACGTGCGCCGGGGTGGGGGAGTGGTTGAGCCTCGCGAGTTCTCCCAAGTCATCAACGAGGAGCTGTTTGCGCTGGCAAAGCGCTTTGCCAAGCTGACGCTTCGTAATGCGCCGGTGCCTGTGATCTTGACTCCGCCGACGATGCCGCCTGCGACCATCGGCGACAAGGCCGGGGTTGCCGAGCGCGGAGACAACGTGCTGCGCGTGTCGGGCGATCCCGGCGAGCTCTTGCTGTGGGCGTCCGGGCGCGTCGCCGCCAAGGTGGAACTGACTGGTGCCGTAGAGGTGTTCGAGGGTTTCGATATCAAGATGTGACCCTTGACTGCGCGTCGCGGGTGTGGCGTGAGGTGTAAATGTGACTTAAGGCGTTAGAGTTACACCCATGTCTGTCAAAAACACCGCGCCGCGCTCGTCGCGGTCTTCAACGCGCCGCCCAGAAGGCGGCACCCGCTATGGCGGTCCGGTGTCCATGACGCACCCGCCGACATCGTCGAACGTGGCCGCAGAAACCGCCGACGAACGCGTGGGATCCGCGTATAAAGTCGTCGGCCATTCGCTGGGTGCAGCTGCCCGTGGCGTCGGCTCGTTCTTTCGCCGCGACAAGCACGAGTCCGACTTCGAGGGCACCGCCACCCGCAGACCCAGGCGCAGCCGTGATGATTGGGACGAGGAATGGGAGGACGATCTGGACATGCCAGAGGAGCGCACCGAAAGCTCCGCGAACGGCGATCGCCGAGACCGCGAACCGCGGCGGGAAAGCCGCTTCGGCGGCCACAGCACGTTTGAGACCCACGCCGACGCGTGGGGTTTGCTTCTCATTGGGCTCGCCGCAGTCATCGGCGGTTCGGTCTGGTTCGACGTGGCCGGCCCAGTGGGAGAGGTCATCTCCACCGGCACGCACTGGCTCATCGGCGCGGGTGCGCTGATCCTGCCGGTGATCCTGGTCGGCATCGCTATCGCACTGATGCTCAACGTGCGTGCCTCCGACGCAGTGCGCACACGTGTCACGCTGGGCCTTTCCATCATCGCTATTGGCATGCTCGGCCTGATCCACGTCTTCTCCGGCAATCCTGCGGCGTGGGAGGAGCGCAAACTCGCCGGCGGCGCACTTGGCGCCTTCACCGGCGGGGTGCTCGCAGCCGGATTCTCCTCTTTCGTCGCAATCCCGCTGCTTGGCCTGGTGATTGTCTACGGTGCGCTGAAGACCACCGGAATCACCGTGCGCGAGGCGTACGACTACATCAAGGACCTGGTCACTCGGATGCTGTCCGACACGGACACGCCCGACGACGACCTGGATCCGTACAGCCACGTCGCCGACGACTTGGACGACATCGCGGAAGGCCGCGAGCGCCGCGCCACCCGCGATCGCGGCTCCGGTGGGGCAGCGACGCGTGCAGCTTCTCGACGTGGGCGTGGCCGCACAGCCGACGCTGCACGCCCGGACCGCCCGGACCGCCCGGCTCGGCGCCCGTCACTGCGCCGCCCGACCCCGATGGAGAGCTACCCGGCCGACGGCGATGACGAGCTGGATCTCTTCGACTTCGCCGACGAGGTCGAAGACCACGACAGCTTTGACCAGCCCGCGGCCGAGCCCGCCGACACTGCGGAGACCGCCGTGGTCCCGCGCCCGGCGGAAGCTCCGGCACCAGCCCCCAAGCCCGCATCGGCCAAGTCGGCCGCACCACAACCGGCTGAGGCGAAGCCAGCACAGCGCGACAACGAGACAGTCAACGAGACGAAGGTGCTGCAGCGGGAAGCTCCGGAGGGTGGACGTCGAGAAGCAACTGCCCCCGACGCCGTAGCCAGCTCGCGCGAGCAGATGGCCAAGGCGATCGCGGCGCGCAGCGGCATCGACGCCTCCAAGATCCCCGCAACCACCCCGAAATCCGAAGCAGAAAAGGCCGCGCCGAAACAGGTACGCAAGATCTCGCAGGGAGACTACAACCTGCCGTCGACCGAACTGCTGCTCGCAGGCAACGCGCCGAAGTCGCGCACCGAGGCCAACGACCGCATGATCGAGGCGATCACTGATGTCTTCGAGGAATTCAAGGTCAACGCCCAGGTCACCGGCTTCTCCCGCGGACCGACAGTGACCCGTTACGAGGTGGAGCTGGGGCCTGGTGTGAAGGTCTCCAAGATCACCAACCTGCAATCCAACCTCGCCTACGCCGTGGCCACCGACAACGTGCGCCTGCTCACCCCGATCCCCGGCAAATCCGCCGTGGGCATCGAGGTTCCCAATGCAGACCGCGAAATGGTGCGGCTGCGCGACGTGCTGGACTCGCCGAAGGTCTCTTCGCAGGACGACCCGATGCTCATCGGACTGGGCAAGGATATCGAGGGCGACTTCATCGCCTCCTCGATCCAGAAGATGCCGCACCTTCTGGTGGCCGGTTCCACCGGCTCCGGTAAGTCCGCGTTTGTGAACTCCATGCTGATCTCGCTTCTGACGCGAGCCACACCGGAGGAAGTCCGCCTGATCCTGGTGGACCCGAAGATGGTGGAGCTGACCCCCTACGAGGGCATCCCGCACCTGATCACCCCGATCATCACCCAGCCGAAGAAAGCCTCCGCTGCCCTGCAGTGGCTGGTGGAGGAGATGGAGCAGCGCTACATGGACATGAAGTCCGCGCGCGTGCGCCACATCAAGGACTTCAACCGCAAGGTCCAATCGGGCGAGCTGACCGCACCTCCGGGATCCGAGCGCGAGATGCGACCGTACCCGTTCATCGTGTGCGTTGTGGACGAGCTGGCTGACCTCATGATGACGGCGCCGAAGGAGATCGAGGAATCCATCGTGCGCATCACCCAAAAGGCGCGTGCGGCTGGCATCCACCTGGTGCTGGCGACCCAGCGGCCGTCCGTGGACGTGGTCACCGGCCTGATCAAGACAAACGTGCCGTCGCGGCTTGCCTTTGCGACGTCCTCGCTGACCGACTCGCGCGTCATTCTGGACCAGGGCGGCGCCGAGAAGCTCATCGGCATGGGCGACGGCCTGTTCATCCCGCAGGGCGCCGGCAAGCCGCAGCGCCTCCAGGGCGCGTTCGTCTCCGACGAGGAGATCCAGGCGGTCGTCGAGGCTGCGAAGGAGCAGCAGGACGAGCCCGACTACGTCGAGGGTGTCACCGAGGATAAGCAGGCCGAAGCCAAGGTCATCGATGACGACATCGGCAAGGACATGGACGACCTGCTCGAGGCCGTCGAGCTCGTGGTTACCTCCCAACTCGGTTCAACGTCGATGCTGCAGCGCAAGCTGCGCATAGGCTTCGCCAAGGCCGGCCGCCTGATGGATCTGATGGAATCTCGCGGCGTGGTCGGACCGTCCGAAGGCTCCAAGGCCCGAGACGTGCTGGTTAAGCCCGAGGAGCTGGAGACCATCATCTGGATGATCAAGGGCGCAGACCCCGCCGAAGCACCGAAGGGCGTCGAGCTTGAAGACGGCGCCGGTGACGCGGACGGTTCCGGCGCGGATGGCTCCGATGCCGGTGGCGACGCCGACACCCGGACTGTCACTGCAACGTACAACCCGACCGGGGGTGCGTTCTAGGCTGCGGACATATAACCGCCCTAGATGCTTACCCGAGGATGCTTACCGGGTCTAGATGCTTACCCGAGGATGCTTACCCATCGAGTGGTGCACCTGCCGAAGCACTGGACATCTCGACAAGTAAGCGTTTAGAAGTAAGCATCCTCGGGCGGTAAGCATCCTGGGGCGGTAAGCATCCTGGGGTAAGCATTTGCGCGAAAGGCGCGGGCGGCACGGAGAGGCGCGGGAGCGGCGCAGACCGGCGGGTCGGCACACCGCGCCGCGTTGTGTAGGCCGGGTGGTGTAGTGTGTAACGCGCTTGGAGGGGAGTACCCCGGAAGTGTCCAGGATCGTCAGCACGGTGCCGTCGTAAAGTGATGGCCCCGGTCCGGACCGCCCACGGCGGTGGGGGAGACCTCCGGTCTATTTTGTGACGCTGACCGGAGGCTTACTTATGCATGTGCCCTTGTACATTTGGTTGATCACCTCGGCGGTGATCCTGGGATTTTTCGTCTTCGACTTCGTCTCGCACGTGCGCACCCCGCACGAGCCGACGATGAAAGAGTCGGGCGGCTGGGCGCTGTTCTACATGACTATGGCCGCGATCTTCGGAGGGCTCGTCTGGTGGCTGTGGGATAGTGAGCATGCGCTGCAGTTCTTCACCGGCTACATCACGGAGCTGTCGCTGAGTGTCGACAACCTCTTCGTGTTCGCGCTAATCATGGGCTCGTTCAAGATCCCTCGGGCGTACCAACAGAAGGTGCTGCTCATCGGCATTGTCATGGCACTGGTGTTCCGCCTCGTATTCATTCTGCTTGGCGCTGTGATCATCTCCGCCTGGGCGTGGGTGTTCTACATCTTCGCCGCTTTCCTCATCTACACCGCCATCAAGCTGGTCTACGACGAAGTCACCGACCAGGAAGACCCGGACCCGAACGACATGTTCGTGGTCAAGACGCTGCGCAAGGTCATTCCGGTGACCAAGTCGTACCACTCGGACCGTCTGGTGTCCGCCACGGAAGCCGGCAAGAAGGCCGTCACCCCGCTGTTCGTGGCGCTGCTGTCCATCGGTTTCATCGACGTGATGTTCGCCTTCGACTCCATTCCCGCGATTTTCGGTATCACGCAGGAATCCTTCCTGGTGTTCACCGCCAATGCGTTCGCGCTGCTTGGCCTGCGTCAGCTGTACTTCCTGCTCAACGGCCTGCTGGACAAGCTGGTCTACCTGCCGTACGGCCTGGCCATCATCCTCGGTTTCATCGGCGTGAAGCTGCTGCTACACGCGCTGCACGAGAACAACCTGCCGTTCATCAACGGCGGCGAGGGCTTGAACGTGCCGGAGGTCGGCACCGTTGCCTCGCTGCTCGTCATCGTGGGCACGCTTGCGGTCACCGCAATTGCGTCGCTGATGAAGGACCGCGCGGAGGTGAAAGCCGGTCGCCGGGATCCGGAGGAGGGCAAGTACCACATCGATTACGACGATCACGGCAACCGTCGCAAGGTGGACCGCGAAGGCCACCACGTGGAGTGGATCGACGACCCTGCCACCTCCGGCAAGGGCGACCACACCGCCACTGGCTCGCGCGACACGGGGCACCTCGACGTCGCCCGTGGCGGCCGCAAGGGGTAACCCCTAGCTGAAGATATTCATCACCGGGTTCCACTCCCGGATCTCGCGGGCGGCCAAGGCCCCGGCGACGTTGTAGGGGTCGCCGTCCAGGATGGTCGCCGCGTCCTCCTCGGTGGCGGTGTCCGGCAGCTGCAGGATGATCAGGGCCTGCTCGGCGCCCGCGAACGGCCCGGAGCCGACGATTCGGCCCAGCGACAGCTGGGAGGAGATGAATTCGCGGTGGGCGGGGCGTGTGTCGTCGACAAGCTTTTGCTCGCCGTAGATGTACGTGGCTGCGAAATACTTCATGAAGGGCAGTCTAGGAGCGTGGCGCCGCATGGGTATGGTGGACGTTGTGATGCAACCCGACAAGCAGTCGAATTGGAACCTCCCGAACATTTTGACCTCGCTGAGGATCCTGTTCATTCCCGTTTTTGCCTGGCTGGTGCTGTCTGAGCGCTGGTGGTGGGCGTTCGGGTTGTTCGTTGCGCTCATGATCACGGACAAGCTCGACGGCGACATCGCGCGCGCCCGCGGGCTGGTCACGGACTTCGGCAAAATTGCCGACCCGATCGCGGACAAGGCGCTGATGGTCACCGCGCTGGTCACCCTGAATATCGCCAGCACGCTGCCGGTGTGGGTGACGGTGGTCATTGTGGCCCGTGAGCTGGGCATTACCGTGTGGCGCATGGTGATGCTGCGCCGCGGCAAGGTGGTGCCCGCGTCGAAGGGCGGCAAGCTCAAGACGGCGCTTCAAACCCTCGCCGTTGGGTTGTACTTGTGCCCGCTGCCCGCGTGGATGGACACTCCGACGTTCGTGGTGATGTTGTTGGCGGTCGCGGTCACCGTGGTCACGGGCGTGCAGTATCTGGTCGACGCAGGAAAGGTGAACAAGTGACTACTGCGCAATTGCTTATCGACGAGCTCCGCGCCCGCCACCAAACCATCGCCTTTTGCGAGTCGCTGACTGCCGGTCTGGTCTCTGCGACGTTGGCTGATGTGCCGGGTGCCTCGGATGTGTTGGTCGGGGGCCTGGTGACGTACTCGCCGGAGCTGAAGACGGCGCTTGCGGATGTGCCGGCGGAGCTGATCGAGCGCGAAGGTGTGGTCTCTGCCACTGTTGCGCGCGAGATGGCGCGCGGGGCGCGGCGCGTGTGCGGGTCCGACTGGGCGGTGGCGCTGACTGGTGTGGCGGGTCCCGACAGCCAGGACGGTGTGCCCGCCGGCACCGTGTGGATTGGTTTGGCGGGGCCGAAGTGGACTGCCTCGTCACAGGCGGCTGAGCTGCTCGACCCGTCTGTCGGCCAGTATGCGCTCATGCCAGGAGCTGCGGTGCCCGTGCGTGTGCTGTCCGGGCAGCGCAACGAAGTCCGCCGCCTGGCGGTGGAAGCCGTGCTGGTTGGAGCGCTGAAGTGCGTGCGGGAACAAAACTAAACGGCGAGTCGTTGGAGTAATTGATGACCACTACTACTTTGCTCTACGACACCCCGGTAAACCTGCCGCTTGCCCCGGCCGAGGTTGCCCCTGCTTCGTCCCGCGAGCCGTTGTTCCGAGAGGCGCTCGGCATGTCGCTGCGCGCATTCCGCGCCGACAAAGGCGTGACGCTGCGTGCGCTGGCGAAGGAAGCGCGTGTGTCTTCCGGCTACATCTCCGAGTTGGAGCGCGGCCGCAAGGAAGTTTCCTCGGAGCTGCTGGCCTCGTTGTGCGAGGCGTTGGGCACCACGGTCTCCGAGGTTCTGCTGGAAGCTGTGGCGAACATGTCGCTGCACTCTTTCACCGAAGAGCTGGAGCGCACCACGCCGGCTGCTGCGGAAGCGTAGCTGGCAATCCGCGACTACAGTGGTTGGCGATTAACGCAATCTACTGACAGAAAGGTCACGGTGCTTTAGCCATGGCGAATCCCTTTACCAAGTTCTGGAACTACCTGATGGCGCTCTTCGACAACAAGATCGAAGAAAACGCAGACCCGAAGATCCAGATCGAGCAGGCCATTAACGACGCTCAGCGTCAGCACCAGGCACTGTCCCAGCAGGCGGCTGCCGTGATTGGCAACCAGCGCCAGCTGGAGATGCAGCTCAACCGTCGCCTGGAGGACGTTGAGAAGCTGCAGGCGAACGCTCGCCAGGCGCTCCAGCTCGCCGACAAGGCACGCGGCGAGGGAAACGCCCAGAAGGCGCAGGAGTACGAGAATGCTGCCGAGGCATTCGCGGCCCAGCTGGTGACCGCCGAGTCCGGCGTTGAGGACACCAAGCAGCTGCACGACCAGGCGCTGCAGCAGGCGGCCCAGGCGAAGCAGGCCGTCGAGCGCAACGCGGCGCACCTGCAGCAGCAGGTGGCGGAGCGCTCCAAGCTGCTGTCCCAGCTGGAGCAGGCGAAGATGCAGGAGAAGGTCTCGGAGACCATGCAGTCCATGAACTCCATCACCTCCTCCGGCCCGAACCTGGATCAGGTGCGTGACAAGATCGAGCGCCGCTACGCCAACGCCCTGGGCGCCGCCGAGCTCGCGCAGAACTCCATCGAGGGCCGCATGGCTGAGGTTGAGCAGGCCGGCATCCAGATGGCAGGCCACGGCCGCCTGGAGCAGCTGCGCGCCGAGATGGCAGGGGAGCTGACCTCCGGCAAGAAGCAGGCCATCGAGCAGGGTAAGGCTGCTCAGGGTGGTGCTGCTCAGGGTGGTGCTGCTAGTTCTTCGAACCCGGTCGGCGGCGATGTCTCCGACGACGCTGTCGCACAGCGCATGCGCGAGCTGCGCGGGGAGTAAACGGAGTAACACCGCACACGCCCGCTAAACGCATTCCGCCCGGTTCCTCGTAGGAGGGGCCGGGCGGAGCGTCGTTCTATAGCAGAGTGCGAGCGCAACCTTCCACGGCTTCTTCCAGGCGTTTCCAGCTATCAGGATCCAGCTATTCGCCCCTCAGGGCCGAATAGCTGGGTCTTAGTAGCTGGATTTGGGATATGGGGAGGGGGCAGTGTAGCTAGTCCACGGCTCCGCGGGCCATGAGTGCTTCGCCCATCATCTTGGCGCGGCGCACGGAGCGGATGACCAGCGGGATGCCAAAAGCGCTGAAGGAGAAGCCGACGCCGCGGGCTTTGCGCGCCGCGAGGACCTCGTTCGCGGTGGCGAGGGTGAGCGGAATTAACCGGATTGTCAGCGCGATGGTCAGGGAGATCAATTCACCCGTACGTCCGAACGGGGCCAACGCTTGGTCCAGCGCCGCCAGCAGTTCCTCCACCGGTGTGGTCAGGGTGAGCAGGTTCGCCGCGGCGATGGTGGCGAGCAGGCCGATCAGCAGCGTCAGCGCAGATTGCACACCGTTTTGCCACACCATGAACACGCCCAGAAACAGCAGCACGGGCAGCAGCGGCACGAGCTGGCGCCACGCCACGCGCGCGGGGATGCGCGCCCACACGTAGAGCACGAGCACAAACACGAGTGCGGCGAAAGAGTGCCACGGCTGGGTGGGCAGGGCAGTGACGGCGATGATGAAAACGACCAGCAGCGCGAACTTCAGCGCCGCTCCCATGCGGTGCAGCCACGTGTCGCCGGGGATGTAGACGCCTAAGGGGAGTTCGCGGATCACGGCTTCGCATCCATCAGGTCGGTATAGAACGCAATCGCATCATCGGGCGTGCCGTCGTAGGCCAAGGCACCGTCGTCGATGACGAGCACGCGGTCGAATCCGCGCAGCATCTCTAGGTCGTGCGTGACCACGATCAGCTGCTGGTCCAGCGACATCAACTCGCGCATGATGCGGCGGCGGTTGCGCAGGTCTAACAGGGTGGTGGGCTCGTCGGCGATGATCGTGTCCGGCTCGATCACCAGCACGGACGCGAGCGCGAGCATCTGCTTCTCGCCGCCGGAGAGAGTGTGCGGGGAGTTCTCGGCGCGATCGGCAAGATCGAAGCGTTCGAGCGCGTCTGCCACGCGGCGCTTTACCTCCTCGCGTGGCAGCTTGAAGCGGCGCAGGGAAAATGCAACGTCGTCGGAAACGCGCGGCATGACAATCTGGGATTCGGCGTCGGAGAAGACAAAACCAACGCGCTTGCGGATGTCTCTGCCGTGTTTGTCGGGCGTGAGCCCGTCGTAAAGCACCTGCCCCGAAGTCGGTTCGATCAAGCCGTTGATCAGGCGCACGGTGGTGGATTTGCCGGAACCATTGGAGCCGATGATGCCGATGCGCTGCTCCGACAGACTCACGGTCAGCGGTGCGAGGACCTGCTCGCCGTCGTAAGCGACAGCGGCGCCGCGGAAATCGATAAGGGGCATGGCGCTTACTTGCGAGCCGCGCGCAGATCCGGGAACGCCTGGTGCACCGCGAACGCGATAGCGATCATGAGGGCGACCTTGCCGGCGTCCGGCAGCAGGAACGGCACCTGCGCCGCCCAGGCTGCGCCGAAGCTCATGTCAGCGCGCCACATCAGGCCGAACACGCCACAGAGGTACTGGAAAAACAGGGCCAGGTAGCCGGCGAGGATGAGGATGCCGATGTTCGCCGTTTTGTTCGAGCGTGCCGGCGCGGTGTATGCGATCGCGCCGGCGACGGCTGCGGAGACAAGGTAGCCGACCAGGTAGCCCACGGTCGGACCACCGAGTGCGGAGATGACCGTGCGGCCGCCTGCGAGCACCGGCAGCGCCAGGCCCACCAGCAGGAAGATTGCGGCGGCGGAGAGGCCGCGGCGCCACCCGAGCACCAGCCCGGCGAGGATCACGGCGGCGTTCTGCAGCACAATAGGCACGCCGGCGGCGCCGACGGGAATGGACACGAAGCCAAGCACGATAACGATGGCGGCGAAGACCGCAATGAGCGCGATATCCTGCGCCGTAGAGTTTTTCTTCATGCGCGGGAGTGTACCGGGGTGGGTGGCGTGTACTGTCGGGCGCATGCGTTTGACGGAGTTTCACCAGCTTGTGCAGGACGAGTTCGGCTCGGAGCGTGCGCAGTGGATCATCCAGACCCAGGTGTTGCCCGGGTTTGAGCAGACGTCTGCGCAGCTCATCGACGCCGGCGTGGACCCGCGCGACGCGTGGCGGGGACTTTGCGACGCGTTCGATGTCCCGGAGGAGCGCCGCCTCGGGGTCGATCGTCCGGGGACGTAGAAGGGCAGTTGCTTATCGACGGCTCCGCCACCCCGGCGTGTCTTTGAATTTCGAACACGTTTGCGTGTATTCTCTGGCGTGTCGCCGTTGCGTTCTACAGTGTGCCGTGTTTTCCGCTTGGGAAAGATTTCTTCGCGTTGAATGGAACCGAAGCGGTATAGCGATACGTCTAACTAAGAAACTGTGCACGCGACGCGCCCAGCGCCGCCGAATACTTGGAGGTAGAAACACCACATGGCAACGAAGAAGAAGTCCGCGGCTTCGGCCGGCAATGACCGCAAGAATGCGCTCGATGCAGCGCTGGCAATGATTGAGAAGGACTACGGCAAGGGCGCTGTCATGCGCTTGGGCGATGAGAACCGCCCGCCGATCCAGTCCATCTCTTCCGGCAACACCGCCATCGATGTCGCGCTCGGCATCGGTGGTTGGCCGCGCGGACGAATCGTGGAGATCTACGGGCCGGAGTCTTCTGGTAAGACCACCGTGGCGCTGCACGCGATCGCGGAGGCACAGCGCGGCGGCGGCATCGCCGCGTTTATCGACGCGGAGCACGCGCTCGACCCGGACTACGCGCGCAAGCTCGGCGTGGACACGGACAACCTGCTGGTGTCCCAGCCTGACACTGGTGAGCAGGCGCTGGAAATCGCGGACATGCTGGTGCGCTCGGGCGCGATTGACATGATCGTGATTGACTCGGTGGCCGCACTGACACCGAAGGCCGAGATTGAGGGCGAGATGGGCGATAGCCATGTCGGCCTGCAGGCTCGCCTCATGTCCCAGGCGTTGCGCAAGATGACCGGTGCGCTGTACAACTCCGGCACCACCGCCATCTTCATTAACCAGCTGCGCGAGAAGATCGGCGTGATGTTCGGCTCCCCGGAGACCACCACTGGCGGTAAGGCCCTGAAGTTCTACGCGTCCGTGCGCTGCGATGTCCGTCGCATTCAGACGCTGAAGGACGGCCAGGACTCCATCGGCAACCGCACCAAGATGAAGGTTGTGAAGAACAAAGTCTCCCCGCCGTTCAAGATCGCCGAGTTCGACATCATGTACGGCGAGGGCATCTCGCGAGAGAGCTCCATTATCGACATGGGCGTGGAAAACGGGATTGTGAAGAAGTCCGGCTCCTGGTTCACCTACGAAGGCGACCAGCTGGGCCAGGGCAAGGAAAAGGCCCGCATGTTCCTCAAAGAGAACCCGGATCTGGCCGACGAGATCGAGGACAAGATCTTCCGCGCGCTCGGCGTGGGTAAGTACGCCAACGCTTCCGATGAGCTGACGGACGAGCCGGTGGATGTGGTGCCGAACATCGACTTCGACGACGAGGAAGATGCTGCCGCGCCGGCAACTGCGGAGAAGTAGTTGGCGGACGCGGACCAGATTGCCCGGCTCCAGGCGGCGCTCGATGCCTTCGAACCGGGCACCGGTCTTTTCGACCGGGAACACGAGGAGGCGCTAGCGCCGGTTCGTAAGCGCGCTCTCGGTTTGCTGGATCAGCGTGCGCGCTCCCGCACGGAACTCCGCGACCGGCTGATCAGGGCGGAATTTGAGCCGCAGCTTGTTGACGAAGTGCTCGACGACCTTGCAGGCTCCGGCCTCCTCAACGACGCGCAGTTCGCTCACGAGTGGGTGCGCCAAAGAGCCTCCCGCAGGGGCAAGTCCACCCGAGCGCTGGATATGGAGCTGCGTGACAAGGGCGTTTCAGGGGCGGACCGCGCCGCGGCACTGGAGCAGATCTCTGAAGAAGACGAAGAACACACCGCCCGCGCTGTGGCGGAAAAGTCCGCGCGGAAGGTCAAGGCAGCTCCGGCAGACCGCGCCGAGTACGACAAACACCTGCGCCGCGTCGTTGGCGCGTTGGCCCGGCGTGGCTTCAACCAGGGGATGGCGCTGCGCATCGCGCGCGAAGAACTGGACGCGCGCATTGCCGAGTGTGAGGAGTAGTCCGAAACACTGAACAGTGTTCAAGGCGGTCTCCTAGACTAGTACGCATGGCATTGTTCAGCGTGAAGATGCGATCCAGCGCGGACGGCACCCACATCTCCGGCGCCGAGCGCATCGTGGAGAAGTATGAGGTTCCGGACGTGTGCGCCGCCATGAGCAAGCGCGCGATGACCCACGGCAAAGGACAGCCGGATGCAATCACCGTGACTGTCACCGCGATCGACCGCGAGGTCGAGCGCATCCCGGCGTTGCCAATCGCAGAAGCGCGCTGCGCTGACACGGCCGAAGCCCGCGACATCGTCATCAACGCCCTGGTCCCGCTGACCCCGCACGCCGCCGAAGCGTGGAACCTGCTCACCACCGTTCGCGACATGCGGGGCGCCATTTTGTTCCACGCGCCAACCGGTGCGCGCCTCGAACCGGATCATGCCCGCGGCGTGCGGGTCACCTCCATGGACGCCGCCATCGCTACAGGCGAGCGCCCCGAGGCGCACTCCGGCAAGACCCGCGTCACCGATGCGCTTGTGCTGGCCTCCAAAGTGGCGCACCACCCGGCGGTGCTGGCCGAGGTGTGCATCTCAGACGATCCGGACTACACCACCGGCTACGTCGCCTCGAAAAAGTTGGGCTACCTGCGGGTGCCCAACATAAAGCCCGACGGATCGCCGGTCGGCGGCCGCCTGTTCGTCGTGGACACCGACGAGCCCGCAGACCTGATCACTTTCCTCGAGCACACCCCGGTGCTGGTTGGGGAGGCCGAATGAGCTGGCTCGACAATGCCGCCAGGCAACACAGCGAGGACTGGCGCAGCCAAGGCCTTGAGCGCACCCCCGCAATCTTTGGCACCGGCCAGACCCCGGTAGCCACCATCGATGGGCACGAGTACGTCCTGTTCAGCTCCTCGAACTACCTGGGGCTTGCCGAACACCCCGCCGTGACTGAAGCGGCCTCCGACGCACTCAACCAG
The DNA here is from genome assembly GCF_030408355.1 of Corynebacterium afermentans subsp. afermentans. Classification (NCBI taxonomy): domain Bacteria; kingdom Bacillati; phylum Actinomycetota; class Actinomycetes; order Mycobacteriales; family Corynebacteriaceae; genus Corynebacterium; species Corynebacterium afermentans. The sequence continues at coordinate 1,426,378 of NZ_CP046606.1, read as the reverse complement.
TTCGGCGCGGGCTCCGGCGGATCGCGCCTGACCACAGGCACCACGAAACTGCACACCCAGGTTGAGCGCGACTTCGCGCGTTTCCTCGGCTACGACGACGCCGTGTTTTTCTCCGCCGGGTTCATGGCCAATGCCGGTGTGCTGCAGGCGCTCGCCGGTTCGGACACGTTGATCTTGTCGGACGAGCGCAACCACGCCAGCATCATCGACGGTTGCCGCTTGGCCAAGGCGCAAGGTGCCACGGTGCGCGTGTACCGCCACTGCGATCCCGCGCACGTCGACGAGCTGCTCCGACAACGCTCCGGAGAAGCAATCGTGGTCACCGACGGGCTGTTTTCCATGGACGGCACCCTCGCGCCCGTGCCGGAACTGCTCACCATCTGTCGCGCCCGCGGCGCCGCGCTCATGGTTGACGACGCGCACGGCACCGGCACACTAGGAGCTCGAGGCCGCGGCATCACGGAGCACTTTTCGCTTATCGACGAACATCCGGACATCCTCGTCGCCACCTCCTCCAAGGCACTCGGAGTCGAGGGCGGGGCAGTGGCTACCTCCGCCCCGGTCGCGGCGTTGCTGCGGCAGAAAGCTCGCACCTTCGTCTACTCCACTTCGTCCACGCCGGCCACGTGCGCGGCGGTTTCCGCGGCCATCAGCATGCTCGAGAGACAGGACAGTCCGGTGCCTGCGCTGCACCGCAACATCCGTCGGTTGGCGGGCCACCTCGGGATGGGCGACTGGGCCAGCCCGATTATCCCGGTGCCAATCGGCGACGAGACCAAAGCAGTCAACGCGTCCGCCACACTCCGCGAAGCCGGGTACTTCGTGCCCGCGATCCGCTGGCCAACCGTCCCGCGGGGTGCAGCGATGCTGCGGGTGACGGTGATGGCCACCCACACGTTCGAGCAGATCGACGGGCTGGCAGACGTCATTTCGCGGTTGTAGCCCATCTGGTTAGACTGTCTCGCCGTGACTACGGCGAGCACCACCCAAAACAACAATCCGCGCACCTACGAGGTGCGTACGTTCGGTTGCCAGATGAACGTGCACGACTCCGAGCGTCTTTCCGGCATGCTCGAAGACGCGGGCTACGTCGCGGCCGGTGCAGGCGAGCAGCCCGACCTGGTGGTCTTCAACACCTGCGCGGTGCGCGAGAACGCCGATAAGCGCCTCTACGGCTCGCTCGGACAGCTGAAGAATGTCAAGGCCGAGCACCCCGGTATGCAGATCGCGGTCGGCGGGTGCCTGGCGCAAAAGGACCGCGACACCGTCATTGAAAAGGCGCCGTGGGTCGACGCTGTTTTTGGCACCCACAACATCTCCGCGCTGCCGGCATTGCTCGACCGGGCGCGTGTGGAGGATGAAGCCCAGGTGGAGATCGTGGAGGCCCTCGAGGTCTTCCCGTCCGTGCTCCCCGCGAAGCGCGAGTCCGCGTACGCCGGCTGGGTGTCTATCTCTGTGGGCTGCAACAACACGTGCACCTTCTGCATCGTGCCCAGCCTGCGCGGCAAGGAGGTGGACCGCCGTCCGGGCGAGATCCTCGCCGAGGTCAAGGCATTGGTGGACCAGGGGGTGTCCGAGGTGACGCTGCTGGGCCAGAACGTCAACTCCTACGGCGTGAACTTCGTCGACGACGACATGGAGCGCGACCGCTCCGCATTCTCCAAACTGCTGCGCGCCTGCGGCGACATCGAAGGTTTGGAACGTGTGCGCTTCACCTCCCCGCACCCGGCGGAGTTCACGTCCGACGTCATTGACGCGATGGCGGAGACCCCGAACGTGTGCCCGCAGCTGCACATGCCGCTGCAGTCCGGCTCCGACAAGGTGCTCAAAGACATGCGCCGGTCCTACCGCTCCAAGAAGTTCCTGGCTATTTTGGACGAGGTGCGCGAGAAGCTGCCGCACGCGGCGATCACCACCGACATCATCGTCGGCTTCCCGGGCGAAACCGAAGAAGACTTTCAGGCCACTCTCGATGTGGTTGAAAAGGCCCGCTTCACCTCCGCGTTTACCTTCCAGTACTCGCCGCGCCCCGGCACCCCGGCAGCGGAGATGGAAGATCAGATCCCCAAGGCTGTGGTGCAGGAACGCTTCGAGCGCCTCCACGCGCTGCAGGAGCGCATCAGTGCGGAGGAGAACGCGAAGCTCGTTGGTACGCGCCAGGAGCTTTTGGTGCAGGAGGGCGGCCGCAAGAACGACCGCACGCAGCGCATGTCCGGCCGCGCTCGCGACGGGCGCCTGGTGCACTTCGCGCTCGAGGGCAACATCGACGGCGAGGTCCGCCCGGGCGATATTGTCACCGTCACCATCACCGAGGCGAAGCCGCACTACCTGATCGGGGACTCCGGCATCCACCACCACCGACGCACCAAGGCCGGCGACAACTCCGCGAGGGGAGAAGTGCCTACCACCGCGCCCATCGGTGTGGGCCTCGGCTTGCCGACGATCGGCCAGCCCGCCGCCGCACCGGCAGATTCCGCCTGCTACGGGAGCTAGGGCTACAGTTGGGCGACATGACGCAGCCCAACACCGAATCCCTTGCCCGCGCGGAGAAGAACGCCGCATCCACCGTGGACATGGGTACGAAGCGCTGGGTGCTCGCCGCCGCAGTAGCCATCTACCTGGTGGCGCTGTTCCTGCCGTTCGTGGGAGGGGCGTCGCTGTGGCAGGTGCTCGCCGCAACTGACGCGGCGAAGGATGCCCAGACCGCGATCACGGAGTACGTCTTCGCGTGGATCTCGCTTGTCGGCGTGGGCATCCTGACCACTCTTGCCGTGGTCACGCAGCGATTCGCGCTCGCGGTTCCTGCGTGGATGGTCACCACCGTCTCCCTGGTCTACTCGGTGCTGGGCATCTGGCTGCGCAACTCCAACGCCTCCGGCATCAACCGCGGGCCCGGCTACTACCTGGTGGTCCTTGCAGTGGTGATCGTGGTGTTCACGGTGTTCCCGCTGATCCTTTCGCGCAACGAAGAACAGGCAGCCGTTGCCAAAAAGCGCGCCGAAGCGCAAGGCAAAGACGAGGTGGCGCTCGCGCAGCGCGCCGCGACGAGGGAGCAGGAAAACCCTTTGCTTATCGACGACCGCCGTGCCCGCGCAGCAGAGCGTCACCGCAAGACGTCGGACTAACGGATATCAAGCCGGGGCGGGTCACCCTGTAAACGCCGATATCGGCATTTGGCTCGACCGCCGATCCGCGACCTGGGCTTTTGTGGCAGCTCACCCTGTAAACGCCGATATCGGCGTTTACCAGGTGAGCGCACTGCCTAACTTTCCTGCCACGCGGTGGTGGTAGAAACCACCTCAGCGTCAAGCCCGCGCATGATGGCGTTCGCCGCGGGCGAGTCGGCGGGGTAGGAGCAGTAGACGGTCTCTAGGTCCTCCCAGATCTCTTTGGCGCGGGTCAGCGACGCGCGCAGCAGCGCCGAACCGATGCCGCGGCCGCGGTGCTCGGGCAGTACGTAGACCAGGCCCAGCTCGCATACTTTCGCGTCGTCGGCGAGAAAGCGCACCACCTCGCACAACCCGACGATCACGCCGCCGACGTAGGCGAGGCCCGTCAGCTGCGCGCCGCCGCGGTCCTGCAACCTTGCACCGGCATCCCGGATGCGCTGAAGGTCCCACTCGATGGTGTCCATGACCAGCTCGCCGCGGGGGTAGTCGCGCGACGCCGCCGTGAGCAGGCGGGAGAACTGCTGCACCTCGTCCGCGCCTGCCTTGCGGCGCGAGAAGAACCCCGGTCCCTCGATGACCGCGAACTCGGCGTCTACGGCGTGAGGCAGGCCCTGTATCGCGGAGATGGAAAACGTGCCCTGATCTTCGCGGAACGCCGGCGTGTAGCCGTAGCCCCGCACGTGCGGCGGCTCCTCCACGTCGAGGGCGTGGGTCACCCATAGTTGGCGGGTGGGGCGGGAAAGGCGGGCCGACAGGTCGTCGAGAAGCTTTAGTGCGCTTTCCCACGGTGCGTCGGGGACCGGCTCACCCGGAAGGGGAGCGAGCTCGGAGTCGAACGTGAAGTTCGCTTCGATCACTCCGCGATCCTCCAGCAGGGGCAGGGAAACGAACAGCCAGGCGTCGAGGAAGTCGAGGTCCTCGGCGAAGAGTTCCGGGTAGCCCAAGTCGGTCACCGGTCGCAGGTGTTGCGAGGAGGTCAGGCCGAACAGCATCGCCTCGGACTCGGCGGAGGGCTCGAGGCGTTTGGCGATGTGGGCGGCGGACACGCCGGAGGTGGCAAGGCCGGTGATGTCCTGGATGGCCAGGGTGGCGGAAAAGGCGTAGCCCCCGACCACGGCCTCGGCATTGTCGCCGTGGTCTGGTCGGGGGACGAAAAGGTGGGGGTGGAGCACTCGCGCTAACTTACTAGCCCTCGTTGACGGCCTTGGCGGCGACGTCGGCGAACTCCTGCCACTGCTTCGCCTGCTCGCGCAGGGAGGCGGCCTTGGTGGCATCGCCCTTGGCCTCGGCGGCCTCGGCCTGCTTGGTAAAGTCGTCGGCCTTGACCTGGAACTGGTTGACCTTGTCCTGCTGCGCCGGGTCGGTCTTGCGCCAGCGGGAATCCTCCGCCTCGGACACGCGCTGCTCGATGCGGCCGATCTTGTCCTCGAACTCGCGCACACGCCCGCGCGGAACAAAGCCGATTTCGTCCCACTTGTCCTGCAGCTCGCGCAGCTTCGCCTTCGCCGCGCCGAGGCCCTTCGCGGGGTCGATGAGCGAGTCGTACTCCGCAATCAGCGCGTTCTTCGCTTCGGCGTTGGCCTCGAACTTGCGGTCGCGTTCGGCGTTGATGGCGTTGCGGGCCTCGAAGAAGTGGTCCTGGGCGGCGCGGAAGCGCTCCCACAGCTTGTCGTCCACCTCGCGCGGGGCGCGGCCGGCGGCCTTCCACTCCGTCATCAGATCGCGGTATGCGCGGGCGGTGTGGCCCCAGTCGGTGGAGTCCTTCAGCGCCTCGGCGCGCTCGACCAGCTCTTCCTTGATTTTCCTGGCCTGGGCGCGGTTGCGGTCCAGCTCGGCGAAGTGGGAGCCGCGGCGGCGGTTGAAGCTGTCGCGAGCGCGCGAGTAGCGCTTCCACAGCTCGTCGTCCGTTGCGCGGTCGATGCCGCGGATGCCGCGCCACTCTTCCAAAATGGCGCGGATGCGGTCGCCCGCGGCCTTCCACTCGGTGGAGTTTTCGGCTAAGTCCTCGGCTTCAGCGGCGAGCGCTTCCTTACGGGCGATCGCCTGCTCGCGCCGCTGCGCCTTCTGCTCTTTCGCCTTCTCGCGCGCGGTGTCAGAGGCGTCGATTGCCTTGTCCAGGCGGGCCTCCACAGCGTCGATGTCGCCGATTACCGCAGCGTCCGTAAGTGAAGCCTTGAGCGCTTCCGCGGACTTGCGCAGCGAATCCGCGTCTTCCGGGTGGGCGCGCAGTCGGGTCTCGATGAGCTCCACCTCGGTGACCAAGTCGTCGTAGCGCTGGCCGTAGTGCGCCAGGCCCTCCTCGGGCGTGCCCGCCTGCCAGGAGCCGATCTGGCGCTCCTGACCGCCGCGGGTGAGAAAAACGTTGCCGTCTTCGTCCACGCGACCGAACTTGGACGGATCCGACGGCTCGCGTGCCGGCAGGGGAGCCGGGGTGACGGTCTTTGCCGCTGCTCTCGGGCGCGGCCCTGGCTTCTTCGCCATCGCGGCCGGCGAGGGCGCCTTGGTGCCCGGGGTCGGAGTGGAGTTCGAATCGGTCATGGTGGACATCCTTTCCGCGGCCTGTGGTGTGGCCGCACTGTGCCGCGCGTCGCGGCTGCCTTGCGCAATGCGTGCGATATTACCGGCACTTCACGCCCTGCGGGGAGCAAACGGGGCGCTGGGTAGGGTTGTGCGCGTGAGACCCAACCTCTGGATCGTGCCGGGGTCGCCGGCACTCGCGCTTTCGCCTAGCGACGAAGCTTCGCAACGCCTTGTCAAGGCCGTCCGCGCACTCGCAGGCACCGCCGACGGCAGGGCGATCGACATCGTCTGCTCGCTAGACGATCGCTGGCGCACCGCCCACACCGGGTCCTTTGCTGCCTGGGGCGGGCCCGAAATCACCGTGCGCGCGGGCAATCACTTGGGTGAGCTGGTCGCGCGTTTCGCGTTGGGGGATCCGGAGGTGCGCGAGGTCCGCGGCGTAATCGGCACCCCCGATCCGGACGCGGTGACTGTGGTGGTGCTCGACGGCCCGGCGGGGTTGACCCCGCGCGCCCCGCTCGCGCTCGTGGACGGCGCGCCGGAGTACCACGAGCGGCTGTGCGGGTGGCTAGGCGGTGGGCAACCGGAGGTCGTCGATAAGCATTTGCCCGAACCTGCGTTGTGGCATGAACTTGCAGCCCTCCGGCCGAGAGAGGCCCGGCTGATCGACCACGACGACACCTTGGGCGTGGGACGCTACGTAGCGGAGTGGAGCGTATGAAACCGATTGCAGTAGTGGGACCGACCGCCAGCGGCAAGTCCGCGCTCGGCATCGCGCTGGCGCACGAGTTCGGCGGCGAAGTGGTCAACGTGGACTCCATGCAGCTGTATAAGGGCATGGACATTGGCACCGCGAAGCTTCCCGCGGCAGAGCGCGAGGGCATCCCGCACCACCTGCTGGACATCTGGGAAGTCACCCGCACCGCCTCGGTGGCCGAGTACCAGGCGCTCGCGGTGGCGACGGTGGAGAAGATCATGGCGCGCGGCAAGGTGCCCGTGCTGGTGGGCGGATCGATGCTGTACGTGCAATCGCTTATCGACGCCTGGTCGTTCCCACCCACCGACCCCACCGTGCGCGCGAAGTATGAAGCCCGTCTCAGCGACATCGGGGTGGACGCGCTGCACGCGGAGCTGGCCGAGGTGGACCCGGCCGCCGCGCGCATCATCGAGGACAAAGACCCGCGACGCACGGTGCGCGCGCTTGAGGTGATCGAGCTGACCGGCAAACCGTTTCAGGCTTCGCAGCCGCCGAAGAACGCGGCACCGCGCTGGGGCACGCGCATCCTGGGGCTGCGCACCAACGCCGAGTGGCTCAACCCGCGCATCGAGCTGCGCACCAAGCTCATGTTTGAGCAGGGGCTTATCGACGAGACACGCGGCCTGGTGGATGCCGGCCTCGTGCGCGACTCCACCGCCGGGCGCGCCATCGGCTACGCCCAGGTGCTGGCGCTGCTGGACGGCGAGCTCACCGAGGCCGCGGCGGTGGAGCAGACGATCACCGGCACGCGCCGGTACGTGCGCCGCCAGCGCTCCTGGTTCAACCGCGACCCGCGCACGGTGTGGCTGGACGCTGCCGGCGATGACGTTGTGGGCGCCGCGTTAGACTCGCTGACGTGAAATTTCTTAAAGCGCACGCCACCGAAAACGACTTCGTTGTCCTCATCGACGTAGACGACCAGCTCGACGTAACCCCGGAGCAGGTTGCGTTCCTCTGTGACCGCCGCGCCGGCGTCGGCGGCGACGGGTTGTTGCGCGTGGTGCGCCGCGGGGGAGCCGAAGGCATGTGGTTTATGGATTACCGCAACGCCGACGGCACCATCGCAGAAATGTGCGGCAACGGCATCAGAGCGTTCGCGCACGTGCTGGTGGCCGAGGGGCTGGAAGACGCCTCCGAGTTCGACGTTGACACCCGCGCCGGTGTCAAGCACATCCGGGTGATCTCTGCCGATTGCGCCGACGCGATTGTCTCCGTGGGCATGGGCCGCGTTGAGGTCACCGGTGTGTCCACCGCGGCGATGGGCGAGCAGCAATTCGCGGGCATCGGCGTGGACGTGGGCAACCCGCACCTGGCGTGCGTGATCCCGGGGATGAGCTCCTCGGATCTTGCGGACATGGAGCTCGTGGCACCGGAGTTCGACCCGGAGTTTTTCCCCAAGGGTGTCAACGTGGAAGTACTCACCGAGCTTGATCAGGGCAGCGTGCACATGCGCGTGTGGGAGCGCGGCGTGGGCGAGACTCGCTCCTGCGGCACCGGTACCGTCGCTGCCGCGCAGGCAGCACTTGCGGACGCGGGCATCGAGAACGGCTCCGTGATCGTGAACGTGCCGGGCGGGGCCATCGAGGTCGTGCTCGACGACGGCGAGGCCACCATGACCGGCCCGTCCACGATCGTGTACCGCGGGGAGCTGGCGGACGAGCTGTAAGTTCGCGGATTATTGCCCGGAACAATGCGCCGCGATGAATATTTATCGCGGTTCCAGAACTTTTTGTCACACGTCGGCATATGATTCAACTGCCGTTGTTTTTCCCAGCATTCGGACAGGAGTCTTCCATGCAACGCAAAGTTCTCGCCTCGGCTGTAGCCCTTGGCCTCTCGGCATCTCTCATCACCGCCCCGGTTGCTGATGCGGCGCAGATTGGGCCCAAGGACTATGACGCGACGTGTTCCGTCCGTCTCACCGACGCGGAGCAGCGCTACCTCGAGCAGCAAATGGAAGCGTTCAATGTCACTACACTTGCGGAAGCAGGCGTCGCCAGTGTCGAATCTGTATACCCGGATTTCAAGGAGTTAGGCGATCGGGTGGCGAATGCACCAGAGGTTCGAGAGATCGTCAGCGTGATAGAAGCTGGGAAAGAACCCGCCGACGCTCAGTATGCACGGCTGGGGCTGCGGGCCACTGAGGAAGAGAACCGCTTTGATGATGTCAATAAGCAATACACGTACGAGGCATATCTTGAAGCAAAGATGCTGTCCGTACACCCCAGCCTTCGAAAAGTTATCGACGAAGACGACTTGCTTGGCGATCTGATCTTCAGCAAGGTTGAAGCAAGTCGCGAGCCAGTCTCCGCCCCAGATCTCCCCGGTTATATCATCGACGCTTTAGAAATTTCGGGTGACAAAGCGGCGCAGGCGCGTAAAGCTTTTGCTGCGACGCCATTTGGACAGAAGTGGCCAGCATTTGCGGACGAATTCGCCCGCGCTATGGGTGACGCACAAACCGCCTGCGCTGATGGGGGCAAGCGCGATGTTAAGTTCCCGACCGCGAAGACGACCAAGCCGGATCAGACCAAGCCAGGTGACAAGGCCGGCGACAAGGCCACCGACAACGCCAAGAACAACGGCTCCAGCGAGGACACCGGCAAGATCATTGGCATTATCGCTGGTGTGCTGGTTGCACTCGGCCTGATTGCTGGCGGTGTGGTTGCCTTCGCACCGCAGCTGGGCATCACGCTGCCGTTCTAGCAACAGCTGCCCTCGGGAACCCGAGAAAAATTGAAGACCTACGCCGGGCCGATTTCTTTCGCGGCCCGGCGTGCGTCGTCCCAGGCCTCCTGTAGCTCGAAGGCGCGCTCGTCGGCGACAGTGAGGATGCGCTCCAGCTGCGCCTTGTCGGTGGATGCGGACTCCAGGTAGCCGTCGATGCGCTCTAAGAAGCGCCGGGCGGAAGACGCGCGGAGTAGAAACTCGTTGACTTGTGGCACCGAATTATCCGGGTTCGCCAGGGCGGGGTAGTGCAAGGTGCGGTCCGCAATGTCGGATGCGCTCGCGCCGTGCTGCAGCTGCTCGTAGGCGTCGAGCACCTCAGCGATGTCGTCGCGCGCGTACTGCAGCGACGACCGGATGGCCATGACCTCCGGGTCAATCTGCACGCGCCGCACGAGCAAGATCGCCCCGATGATCAGCAGTGCCGACAGCAAAAGACCCGGCAGTTTGAGCGTGAACACCAGCAGCACAACGGCAGCGAGCACAAGTGCGCCGATTAACGCTCGGGAGAGATCCCTGTTCGGTGAGTTCATCGGGAAGCCTTTGTAACGTCTAGTGGCCGCCGCACCCGCAGGATCCGCCGCAGCCCCCACAGCCGCCACCGGAAGGCGTCGGGATGGAGCCCGCCATCACGGCGGTGCCGGCGATCACGGAATCGCGGGCGGGCAGCTCGCCGTCCGGCAGGCACACGTCGAACGGGAAGGCGGCATCCACGGAGACGTGGATGAAGCGCTGGCCGGTCAGCGCGGAGGTGCGGTACTCCGCCTCGAGCACGCGGGCCGAAAACTCAGCGCTCGCATCCGGGGTGGTGGCGCTGCCGGTCGCTACAGCCTCGGCGCCGGGGGATGCCACGGTGCCCACCACAGCGCCCGGGTGCAGCGCCAGGTAGGCGTCGGTGGATTCGTAGCGGTCAACCGCCAAGCCCAGCGCCGTGACGGAGAGTTCCTGCCACTCGAGCGCGGGATCGTCCACAAGCAGCGGCTCCTGCGCGAGGTTCACCGTCAGCGATGCCATGGCGTTGCCGCGGGGATCGACAACATCGGCCAGCGCGACAACGTCGTTAAGCGGCGTAATGTGCGCGTAGGTGCTGGTGACCGACTCAAAGCCCGCGAACGTGGCAAACGGCTCCACAGCCAGGATGTTCAGCTGCGCGCCGGACGGGTCGGTGTACTGAATCAGCTGGCCGCCGCGAACCTCGCCGACGACTGCGAGGCGGTCGGTGGCAATCGCGGCTTCGACCGCATCCTGCCACTTGTTAAAGCTCAAGCCGAGTGCGGAAAGATCGGTGCTCACTGCTGTGCTCATGGCCGTAGATTCTAGTCAATCGGCCTAGTCGGGAAGAATCCTGGGCCATACTGCGTTCTATCGGGTAGATATGACAGTGACAGATTCAACACACAGGAAAGATCGCTTTTTGCTTGAAGACGAACTGACGCCAGAGCAGCGCACCCACGAGGAGCTGCTGCGACAGGCGTTTCGCCACAACGAGCCACAGCCCGGCGCCGAACCCTCGGTCGGTGCCCTCGACCTGGCGGACCGCAACTCCTTCCGCTCAGTCGCCGGCGCGACGGAGCTGCGCTCCGAAGACCACGTCGACATCTACGAGGTGGAGTACCGAAAGCTCCGCATCGAGCAGGTCCTCCTTGTCGGCGCCTGGACCGAAGGCACCGTGGCCGAGATTGAGGCGAGCATGTGGGAGCTGGCGGCGCTGGCGAAAACCGCCGGTGCCGAGGTACTGGACATGCTCTACCAGAAGCGCGATAAGCCGGACCCGGGCACCTATATCGGCTCGGGCAAGGTGGCGGAACTGCGCGAAATCGTGCAGGCCACCGGTGCGGACACGGTGATTTTCGACGGCGAGCTCTCGCCGTCGCAGATGATCGCGCTCGAGGAAGCGCTGAAGATCAAGGTGATCGACCGCACCATGCTCATCCTCGACATCTTCGCCCAGCACGCGAAGAGCAAAGAGGGTAAAGCCCAGGTCAGCCTGGCGCAGATGGAGTACCTCTACAGCCGCACCCGCGGCTGGGGCGGCAACCTGTCGCGCCAGGCCGGCGGCCGCGCCGGCTCCAACGGCGGCGTCGGCCTGCGCGGTCCCGGTGAGACGCGTATTGAGGCGGACCGTCGCCGCCTGCGCACCGAGATGGCTAAGCTGCGCCACCAGCTGCGAGATATGACCACCGCGCGAGAGGTCAAGCGCGCGAAGCGCCAGCGCTCCACCATCCCGAAGATCGCGATTGCCGGCTACACCAACGCGGGCAAGTCCTCGCTGATCAACGCGATGACGGGCGCCGGCGTGCTGGTGGAGGACGCGCTGTTTGCCACCCTGGACCCGTCCACCCGCAAGGCGAAGCTTGCGGACGGGCGCAACGTGGTGCTCACCGACACCGTCGGGTTCGTCCGTCACCTGCCCACCCAGCTGGTCGAGGCCTTCAAGTCGACGCTTGAGGAGGTCGCGGGGGCCGATCTGGTGCTGCACGTCGTGGACGGCTCCGACGCGTTCCCGCTGAAGCAGATCGAGGCCGTCAACGAGGTGCTCGCGGAGGTCACCCGCGATTCCGGTGAGGAGATACCCCCGGAGATCGTGGTGGTGAACAAGATCGACGAGGCCGACCCGCTCGTGTTGGCCGAGCTGCGCCACGCGTTTGAGAAGACCGGGCGCACGGCAGTGTTCGTTTCCGCGCTGACCGGCGAGGGCATCGAGGAGCTGGAGGCCCGCATTGAGCAGCACCTCAACTCCATCGAGGCGCACGTGACCATGGTGGTGCCGTACACCCGTGGCGACGTGGTCAGCCGCGTCCACGACGAGGGCACGGTGCGCTCGGAGGAATACGAGGAGGCGGGCACGCGTATCGACGTCCGCCTGCCCCGCGTACTCGCAGAGCGGTACGCGGAGTTCGTGGTGAGCTAGCGCTCGAGCTTCGCCGCCGCGTCCTCGTCGAGGATCACCGTAGTTCGCGGGTGGTTTTGCAGCACCGATGCCGGGCAGCCCGGTGTCACCGGCCCCTCAACGAGGGCCTTGACTGCGTCGGCTTTATTCGGGCCGGTGGCGATGAGCACAATGGTGTGCGCCTCCATGATGGTGCCCACGCCCTGGGTCATGGCCTTGCGCGGCACCTGGTCCTCGTTGTCGAAGAAGCGGGCGTTATCCGCCACGGTGGTGGGGTGAAGGTCGATCTCGCGCGTGCGCGAATCCAGGGTGCTGGGCGGCTCGTTGAACGCGATGTGGCCGTTGGCGCCGACGCCGAGGATCTGCACGTCCACGCCGCCGGCGGCGGTGATGCGTTCCTCGTAGCTGCGGGCTTCTGCCGCGGGGTCTGCCGCCAGGCCGTCGAGGGACTGCACCTTCGCATCGTCGATGTCGATGTGGTTGGTGAACTCGCGGCGGATGGTGGCGTAGTAGGACTGCTCGTCGGAGCGTTCCAGCCCGACATACTCGTCTAAAAGGAACGCGTCGCACTGCGCGAAGCTCAAGTTCTCCTCGCGGTGGCGGCGGGCCAGCTCCATGTACGTGGGGTTCGGGGTCGAGCCCGTGGCCAGGCCGAGCGTCGCGCCATCGCGAACGAACGGTTCGATGATGTCGGCTGCGGACACGCCTGCGTCTTCGGCGGTTGGGCGCACAATAATCTCCATGGTGATCAAAAATAGCAAGGCCACTCTGAGAGCTGTGTACTTTGCCCGTCTGTCACCCCCGGAAAAGGAATTTTCAGCAGGCGGGGTGATAATGGCGTTTCGTGACTAACACTTTCGGCTGGACCCTTCACGGAGACGGGCGCACTGTGCGCCCCGGGGCAGTTGTCGCCCCGGACGAGCGGCTGAGCTGGCCGCGCACAATCGGCATTGGCATGCAGCACGTCGTGGCCATGTTCGGCGCGACACTGCTGGTGCCCACCCTGACGGGATTCCCGGTGAACACCACGTTGCTGTTCTCCGGCCTGGGAACCATCATCTTTTTGCTGATTACCCGCAACAAAGTGCCTAGCTACCTGGGCTCATCCTTTGCGTTTATCGCGCCGTTGACGGCTTCGCAGCAGTACGGTGTCGGTGCGCAGCTGGGTGGGGTGCTGCTCACCGGTGTGACGCTCATCCTCGTCGGCATCATCGTGGAATGGGCGGGCAAGCGGGTCATCGACGCGGTGATGCCGCCCGCGGTCACCGGCGCCATCGTCGCCCTGATCGGCTTCAACCTCGCTCCGACTGCAGTGTCGAACGTGGAAACCCAGCCCTGGGTGGCAGGGGTGACACTGCTGACGGTCGTGGTGGTGACAGTGGCCACCCGTGGGCTGCTTTCGCGCCTGTCCATCCTCATTGGCGTGCTCGTCGGTTGGCTGTTTGCTGCCATGACAGGTGGCCTGGGCGAGGACGCGCTGCAGACCATTGCCGACGCGCCGTGGATCGGCCTGCCGCAGTTTCACCAGCCCGAGTTCCATGTTTCCGCGGTGCTGGTGACCCTGCCGGTGCTGGTGGTGCTCATCGCGGAGAACGTCGGCCACGTCAAGGCAGTCTCGGAGATGACCGGGCGCAATCTCGACGACATGCAGGGGAGAGCGCTGATCGGCGACGGTATTGCCACCACACTCGCCGGCGGCTTCGGCGGATCCGGCACAACCACCTACGCAGAAAACATCGGTGTGATGGCGGCGACGAAGGTGTATTCCACCGCCGCGTACTGGGTCGCCGCCGTGTTCGCGATCGTGCTGGCGTTCATCCCGAAGTTTGGCGCCGTAATCTTCACCATCCCCGCAGGAGTGCTCGGCGGCGCGTGCCTAGTGCTCTACGGGCTCATCGGCATGCTGGGCGTGCGCATCTGGCAGGACAACAAGGTGGACTTCACCGACCCGGCGAACCTGACCGCGGCCGCGGTCGCGCTGATTGTGGGCATCGGCAACCTCACCCTGGATGTCGGAGCTGTGACCCTGGAAGGCATCGCGCTGGGCTCGGTCGGCATCATTGTGGTTTACCCGCTCATGCGCTGGGCGTACGACACGTTGGGGGAGGGGCAGTACCGAAAGGATTTCGAGGTGTCTCAGCCGTCGACGTTGTAGCGTCCGGCACTGATTGCACGTAAAAACGCCCGGGCGCGTGGCCCGGGCGTGAGCTCGCGGTAAAGCGAGGAGCGCTTACTCTTCGTCGAGGTTCTGCTCGATCAGCGTCCCGATCTTTTCCACGGCATCTGCGTTGTCGGAGGTCACGGTGACCTCATCGCCGTGCTCGGCGCCCATGGCCATAATCATCAGCGAGGAGGCAGCGTCCGTCTCGTCGTCATCGTCGCCACCGACAAGGGTCAGCAAAATCTCGTCATCGTACTCGCCGGCAGCATCGGCGATCACCGTGGCCGGGCGTGCGTGCAGCCCGACGGTGGAACCGACCTTTACAGTCTTGGAAGCCATTCGGGTGTCCTTTCCGTTATTTTTCATTCAGGTCTGCAACGAGTGTAGGTCGCAAACAGACGTTGATGCCACCATGTTGCTCGCGCTATTGGGTCTGTGCGAGCACGACCTCAATACCGTGCGAGCGCAGCTCGTCGACGAAGGTGGAGGGAGCCTCAGCGTCGGTGACCACCACATCAATATCCGTCAGCGGCGCGAAGCTGACCACATAGTCGTTGCCCAGCTTCGTGGAATCGCACAACACAACAACCTTGCGGGCATTCGTCACCATCGCAGCTTTCACCGCAGCTTCCTGGGCGTCTGGGGTAGAGAGGCCGTGACCTATGGACAGCGCGTTGGTGCCCACAAACGCAACGTCAGCTCGCAACAGGGCCAGTGTGCGAAGTGCAGTACTGCCGACGACCGCCTGGCTGATCGGACGGACACTGCCACCGAGTAGCTGCACATCGGGTAAACCGGAATCACTCAGCTCCAAGGCAGTGGGGATGGAGTTGGTCACCACCGAGTACTCCCTATCCCCGCGAGTCTCTGCAAGTCGCTTGCCCAAGCTGCTGATAGTTGTGCCCGAGTCCAAAAAGATCGTGCAGTTTTGCGTATCCGGTACGAACTGCAACGCGGTTTCCGCAATCGCGGTCTTGGCCGCGAGCGAGGCGCGCTGGCGGGTATCTAGAGGGATCTCCGTAGAGCGGTACGACTGGCTGGCCACCGCGCCGCCGTGGACGCGCTGCACCGCGCCCTCATCGTGCAGCGCCGAAAGGTCCCGGCGGATTGTTTCCGCGGTGACCTCGAAGCGCTGCGCCAACTCGGTGACATTGACGCGGCCTTCAACTGCGGTCAAAGACGCGATCTGGCGTCTCCGCTCCTCGGCGTACATCGATCTCCTGCGCTTTGGGTCTTCGTGTTTTCTCGGCGCACACGCACCGGTTACAGAGTACGGAACACCGAGATGACACGCCCCATGATCTCAGCCTCGTCGCCCTTGATCGGCTCGAATGCATCGTTGTGGGGCAACAGCCACACACCGGTGGAGTCGCGGTGGAACTCCTTGACCGTCGCCTCACCGTCCAGAAGCGCCGCCACGAACTCGCCCTCCTCCGCGTTCGGCTGGGAGCGGACAACAACCCAGTCACCGTCGAGGATGCCGGCCTCGCGCATGGATTCGCCGACAACCTTGAGCATGAAAACATCGCCGTCGCCGAGCAGCTCCTCGGGCAGCGGGTAATAGGTGTCCACGTTCTCTTCGGCGAGGATCGGAGCACCTGCAGCGATCTGGCCAACCACCGGCACGTAGCGGGCATTGCCCGAATCCTCCGGCTTCGCTTCCTGCGGCTTGCGCTGTTTGCGTCCGGTCTCTGGCAGCTGACGCAGATCCACGGCGCGCGGCTTGTTCGGGTCGCGACGAAGGAAACCCTTCTTCTCCAGCTCCTTGAGCTGGTATGCGACAGAGGAGGTGGACTGCAAACCAGCGGCATCGCCGATCTCGCGGATGCTCGGCGGGTAACCGCGCAGGACAACAGCGTCCTGAATGACCTGGAGGATACGGCGCTGACGGTCAGACAGTGCGTTGAAATCCGGGTTGCCGGGCTCGGCCTTCTTTCGTGCCATGACGTTCTCCTTGGGCTCGGTGGCGTAGTGCGCCTACGAACCTACCAGATAGGGCACTCATGTTCGATGGTTGCAGCGTTAGGGTGGACACCTGTCGGCTGGGGTGCTATAAATCGAACACGTAAGCGTATTCGAACAAATGAACGTTAGAACGTTCGAGCGTGTCGGCGCCGAACGTAATGTGTGCCGCGAAACGAAGGGAGACTCACCATGTCCATTGCAATCAATCCAGTACACAATGCATCCGCATCTCGCACGGGCGCCGCATCCGTGGTTCCCCCGGCGGAGATTTGGGACCTTGATTCTGTGCCGAAGCGTCGAAGCGGCGGGGCCGGTGTTCGAACCATTTCTGCGTCTCATCGAACGAGTGCTCGTTCTGTCTCAAACCGGGTTTCGGGCGGTTCTACAGAAGCGAACACGTTCGAAACGCGCCACGAGACGTTCGAAACGCGCCACGAGACGCGCGATACGCTCCTGCTTGGCGTATGCATGACTGCGGCGCTGCTTATCGGTTCCGCATTCGGCGGCGTTTTCTCGGCGCAAGACCAGGATCCCTCATCGATGACCAGCAGCCAGGCCGCGCACACCGCCACCGTGGCAACGGCGCGATAGGCAGGGCGTAGACTCACGGCTACACCAAGCCTTGAAGACTCTGGGGGTGGAAAACCGTGTTTTGTCCTTTTTGCCACAACGAGCAATCCCGTGTGACTGACTCTCGGCTGGTCGAAGCCGGCTCTGCGATTCGTCGACGCAGAGAGTGCACCGAGTGCGGGGGACGTTTCACCACAGTGGAAAAGGCAGTCCTCACCGTTGTGAAACGCAACGGCGTGAGCGAACCGTTTGACCGCGACAAACTTATCGTCGGCGTGCGTCGAGCATGCCAAGGCCGCGATGTCACCGACGACGCTTTGAAACGCCTTGCCCAGGAAGTGGAAGAGACTGTGCGCGCCCAGGGCAGCTCGCAGGTGCCCGCCCACGAGATCGGCCTGGCGGTGCTTGAACCGCTGCGCGCCCTCGACGAAGTGGCGTACCTGCGCTTCGCATCGGTGTACAAGTCGTTCGAGAGCGCAGACGACTTCGAATCCGAAATCCGGCTCATGCGCCGCCGCGACCGCGAGGACTTTTAACCCGCGGTCTTGACGCTAACGCAGAGCGTCAATCTTCTTCTCAATGCGCCGCTGGCTCACCGGCTTCGGCGTACCCAAACGCTGCGCGAACAAGCTCACACGCAGCTCTTCAATCAGCCACAAAACATCCTTGTACGCCTTGGTCTTCGTGCGACCAGCGGGCAAGGCCTTCATGCGCTGCGTCAAATATGCCTTCACAGAATCAATCACTGACTGCCGGTCGGCGTCGCGGTCCGGATCCAGCCGCATGTCCTCCAGGCGGATGCGCATCGCGTCAATGTAGCGGGGCAGGTGCTGCAAGTGCCCGATGCCGTGGACAGTCACCGCGTGCTTCGGCAGGAAAAACCGCAGCTGCGACGTCATGTCGTCGATAGCCGGGCCCTCCCACTGCTCAAGCTCTGCCGCGATATTCGCGTACTCCGCCAGAGCCGGCGCCAAGGTGACCACCACGCGGCGCACCCCACCAGCGACCTGGGGGCGGATTTCTGCCACGAGCGCATCGAACTCCTCCGGCGAGCGCACCGGCCCGCCGGAGGAGAACATCAGGTCGCGGATCACGGCGACGCGGGCGTCCTCCACCAGCCCGGCGGCGCCGCCGTGCGGGTAGCGGTCCACCGCCACCTTCTGGCGCAACGGCAACCCCTTGGTCATCTGCCCTGCGTTGACCGTGACCTCGCGCAACAGCAACGTCAGCGTCGCTGTGACCATTGAGGCATCCGCGGCGGCCTTCGTCGGGTGCACCGTGACTTTCACGCCGTTCCTGGTGGCCTCGAGTGCCGGGTAGGCGTCGACTTCGTTGCCGTCGATAGTCGTAGTCACCGTCTCCGGCACCGCGCCGAGGGAATCGGTAGTCCACTTCGCCACCGCATCCGACTCGGAGGTGCGCCCGGCCTTGGACACGGAGGATTTGATCTTGCCGGCCTGGCGGCGCTTCAACGCGCCGAGGTCGGTGTCGTGATCGACCACTTTGCCGCGGCGGTCAATCGCGGCGAAGGTCACCTTCAGATGCTCGGGCAGCGCAGACGGGTTGAAGTCGGTGCCGTTGATGCCGCGCCCGCCGATGCTGTGCAGCGCGTCCGCGAGTGCCTCGGCAAACGGGGTTTCGCGCAGATCAGCCTCACTGGCGCCGTCATCATCCTGCTTCTCCCGGATCGCCTCCAGTGCACGCTCAGCGAAGTCGGGAGCCGGCACAACCGTCTTGCGTAACGCCTTTGGCAGTGTGCGGATGTACTCCGCGGCCAGCTCCGAGCGCAGCCCCGGCACCAGCCAGTCAAAGCCCTCCGGCCGCAGGTTGGCTAGAAGCGGCACGGACACGTCCACGGTCACACCGTCGAAAGGATCGCCCGGCTCAAACTTGTAGCGCACTGCGTAATCGATAGAGCCCTGGCGCCACACCTCGGGGAAGGCGGTGGTGGAGGAATCCACGCCTTCGTCGTCGAGAAGCGCGGCAGGGTCGAAGTCCAGGTAGTGCTTGTCTTCAGCCCGCTTTTTCTTCCACCAGGAATCGAAGTGGCGGGCAGTGGTCACGGTCTTGGGCAGGCGTGAGTCGTAGAACTCGAAGAGGGTGTCCTCATCTACCACCAGGCCGCGGCGGCGCACCTTTTCCTCCACCTCAGCGGCCTCGGCGAGCAGGGCTTCGTTGTGGTCGATGAAGTGGTGGTGGCGGTTCCAATCGCCTTCAAGAAGGGCGTGGCGGATGAACATGTTGCGCGCGCCCTCGGCGTCGACGCGGTGGTAGGGCACAAGCCGGTCGCGCACGATAGTCACGCCGTAGAGCATCGACTTCTGGTGCACCATTGCGGCCGAGCGCTTCCGAGACCACACAGGTTCGGAGTAGCTGTGTTTCATCAGCTGGCCTGCAGTAGCTTCCACCCAGGCGGGCTGAATCTTGGCCACGTCGCGGGCCCACAGGCGCGAGGTTTCCACGAGTTCGGCCGCCATGAGGAACTCCGGGGGCTTTTTGCTTAGCGACGACCCCGGGAACACCAAGAACCTTGTCCCGCGTGCGCCCTGGAATTCCTTCGAATTGCCGTCGCGGGCACCGATGTTGGACAACAAGCCCGTCAGCAGCGACTTGTGGATCGCGTCGGCGTCGCGCTCGCCCGCGACATTCTCGGCGCGCGACCAGCCCAGCTGGCGTTCCACGTCGCGCAGCTGGCGCACGAGGTCGAACCATTCGCGGATGCGCATGTAGTGCAAGAACTCGCGCTTCATACGCTTGCGGAAGGCGTTGCCGGACAGCTCGTCGCGCGAGTCGCCGATGTAGTCCCACAGCTTGAGCGAGGACAGGAAGTCCGATGTTGCGTCTTTGAACCGGGCGTGGGCCTGGTCCGCCTGCGCCTGGTACTCCAGGGGGCGCTCGCGCACGTCCTGGATGGTCATGCTGGCCACGATCACGGTGACGTCGTCTAGCACGCCGAGGCGGTTGGCTTCCACCAGCATGCGCGCCATCTTCGGGTCCACCGGGATACGCGCGATGTCGCGCCCCACGTCGGTGAGCACCGGTGCGCCGCCGCGTTCCTTGTCCGAGATTGCGCCGAGCTCGTGCAGGAGCAGCAACCCGTCGCGAACGGCCTTCTGGTCCGGCGGCTGGATGAAGGGGAAATCTTTGATGTCGCCCAAGCGCAGGGAGATCATCTGCAGCACCACGGAGGCCAGATTGGTGCGCAGGATCTCCGGGTCGGTGAACTCGGGGCGGGCTTCGAAGTTGTCCTCCGAGTACAGGCGGATGGCCACGCCGTCGGCGATACGGCCGGAGCGGCCGGAGCGCTGGTTTGCGGAGGCCTGGGAGATCTCCTCAATGGGCAGGCGCTGGACCTTGGTGCGCGTGGAGTAACGCGAGATACGCGCCAGGCCGGTGTCCACCACGTAGTGGATGCCCGGCACGGTCAGCGAGGTTTCCGCGATGTTGGTGGACAGCACGATGCGCCGGCCGGAGTGCGGGGCAAAGACCCGGTGCTGCTCCGCGTTGGACAGGCGGCCGAACAGGGGCACGACCTCTACGCCGCGCCAGTGCTGTTTTTCAATGGCCTCCATGCAGTCGCGGATGTCGCGCTCGGAGGCGAAGAAGCACAAGATGTCGCCTTCGCCCTCGCGCATGAGCTCCTTGCAAGCGTCGACCACACCGTCGATCATGTCGGTGTCGACTTCCTTGACGGAGCCGTCTTTGCCCTGCACCTGCTCCACCAGCGGGCGGTAGCGGATCTCCACGGGGTAAGTGCGGCCGGAGACCTCGATGATGGGCGCGGGGTTGCCCTCGGCGTCTGCGAAATGCTCCGCAAACGCTTCCGGGTCGATGGTTGCGGAGGTGACAATCACCTTCAGGTCCGGGCGCTTCGGCAGCAGCCGCTTGAGGTATCCGAGCAGAAAGTCGATATTCAGCGAGCGCTCGTGCGCCTCGTCGATGATGATCGTGTCGTAGGCGTTTAAGAACCTGTCGCGCTGCATCTCCGCAAGTAAGATGCCGTCCGTCATGAGCTTGACCGCTGTGGATTCGGAGACGCGGTCGTCGAAGCGGATGGCGTAGCCGACGGATTCTCCGATGTTTTGGCCCAGCTCGTCGGCGATGCGCTCCGCCACAGTGCGCGCGGCCAGCCTGCGCGGCTGCGTGTGGCCGATCAGGCCGCGGCGGCCGCGTCCCAGCTCCAGCAGCATCTTCGGAATCTGGGTGGTCTTACCGGAGCCGGTTTCGCCAGCGATCACCACGACCTGGTTGTCGCGCACCAGCTCCATGATGTCCTCGCGCCGCGCGGACACCGGTAGGTTCTCCGGGTACGCAATCTCGGGGATCCGGGCATCACGCTTAGCGACGGCAGCTTCCGCCTTGACCACGTCCGCGCCAATCGCCGACAAAGCCTCAGAGGATTTGGCGTTTTTTAGGCGCCTGCGGAACCTGCGCACGTCTGCGATCGGGACGCCGTCGAGCGCCTCGTACAACTGCGGTTTCGTGGGAGGTGAGGTAGGGGATTCGTGCTCATTCATAACCAGAGCGTGAGTCTAGCGCGGCAGCAGCTTACGGCTCGATTCCGTCGCTTGCTCGAACGCGCGGGAGACCAACTCGCCGAGCTGCTCAAACTCCGGGCGGCGTCGCGAGGACGCCCGCATGACCAGCCCGACGGTGCGCTTCGCATCCACGCCGGGGCCGAACGCGGCAATGGCGAGGCCGGGGCGCGCGCACTCCGTGGACAAGGCCGAGACGGGCACCAGCGTGGAGCCGAGCCCGGCCACCACAAGCTGCACCACCGTGGTCAGCGACGCGGCCCGCGTCACCGACTGCGCGCCGGGGGTGCGGTTGACCTCGGCAATCTTGCACAGTTCCACAATCTGATCGCGTAGGCAGTGCCCGTCGTCAAGCAACAGTAGTTCGAGGTCTTTCAGCGCATTGAGGTCGAGATCCCCGCGCCCGGCCGCCGGATGGTCGGGGGATGTGACGATGGCGAAGGCTTCTTCGTACAGCGGGATCTCACACACCCCGGTGGCGTCGGTTGGAGTGGCGAGTACCGCGACGTCGATCTGGCCGTCGCGAAGCCGCAGCAACAGCTCTTCGGTCTGGTTTTCCACAATTCGCGGCTCCAGGTCCGGGAACTCATCCTCGATGAGCTTCAACAGCGACGGCAGGATGTACGGCGCGATGGTGGGGATCACGCCGATGTTGAGCGGGCCAGCCAGCACCCCGAGGGCACCGCGGGATTGCGCAACGAACGCGTCCGCCGCCTCCAGCGTGGCCTTGGCGTAGGGGAGGAGCTCCTCGCCGGTGGGGGTGACGATGACGCGCCGGGTGGAGCGTTCGATGAGCTGGATGCCTAGGCCGGATTCCAACGCAGCCAGCGCCTGTGAAAGGGAGGGCTGCGAGATGCCGAGCTTGTTCGCCGCGGAGACGAAATGCTTCTGCTCGGCGACGGTGACAAAGGTGCGGAGCTGAGCAAGCGTCGGTTTATACTCTCGATTAGCCATGCCTATGAAACTACACGAAGTTCATAAGTTTTTACGTTGAAAGCCGGAGCGATCTGTGTCATACTGGTTGCTGTCCGTTGAAAAATCCTTTTGACCAGTTTCTTTGGAGGAATTTCTATGCCGATCATGACTGTTGGAGAGCGTTTCCCGGAATTCGACCTCGTCGCGCTGAAGGGCGGCAACCTGAAGGAGGCGAACGCTGCTTCCCCGGACGATTACTTCGAGAACGTGTCGCTGGATAAGTACGAGGGCAAGTGGAAGATCGTCTTCTTCTACCCGAAGGACTTCACCTTCGTCTGCCCGACCGAGATCGCCGCATTCGGCAAGCTCAACGAGGAGTTCGAGGACCGCGACACCCAGGTGCTCGGCGGCTCCACCGACAACGAGTACTCCCACTTCAACTGGCGCGCGACCCACGAGGAACTGCTGGACGTCCCGTTCCCGATGTTCGCTGACGTCCGCCACGACCTGATCCGCGCTCTTGGTGTCGAGAACGCTGACGGTGTGTGCGACCGCGCAACCTTCATCATCGACCCGGACGGCATCATCCAGTTCGTCTCCGTCACCCCGGACGCTGTCGGCCGCAACGTTGACGAGGTTCTGCGAGTGCTCGACGCACTGCAGTCCGAGGAAGTCTGCGCCTGCGATTGGCAGAAGAATGACCCGACCAAGAACATCGACAAGATGGCCGTGGTCCAGGAGTCCCTGAAGTAGAGCCTGTTAGTTAACCCCGTCCGCCAAAGGAGAACACGATGTCCATTGAGAGTCTGCGCGGCGCACTGCCCGAATACGCGAAGGATCAGAAGCTCAACCTCGGTTCGCTGACCCGCTCCACCGAGCTCAGCGAGCAGCAGCTCTGGGGCGCTCTTCTCGCATCCGCGGCCGCGACCCGCAACGCGAAGGTCATCGCCGAAATCGCTGAGGAAGCCAAGGAGCACCTCTCCGAGGAGGCCGTGGAGGCCGCGTACGGTGCCGCCACCGTCATGGCAATGAACAACGTCGCCTACCGCACCAAGGGCTGGCTCGGCGACGATTACGCCAACGTGAAGTTTGGCCTTCGCATGAACATCATCTCGAAGCCGGGCGTGGAAAAGGCCGACTTCGAACTGTGGTCGCTCGCTGTTTCCGCCATCAACGGTTGCGAGCACTGTGCCGTGGCGCACGCGAACACCGTCCGCGAGGAAGGCGTGACCAAGGAGCAGGTCTGGGAGACCGTCAAGGTCGCTGGCGTCGTCCAAGCGGTGGCTCAGGCTATCACCATCGAGGACGCCCGCTAGGCAGTAGCCTATCGACGTTGAAAACCTCCGGCCAGGAACCCTCCTGGCCGGAGGTTTTTGCTGCTATGGGCGTCGCGGGAGCGGTGGGCTACAGGCCGCCGAAGGGGCCGCGCAGCGGATCGAACGGCGCGATTGTCTCGTCCACCTCGCCGGTCTCGATCTGCTTCGCCAGCATCTTCCCGGACAGCGGACCGAGAATGATGCCCCACATGCCGTGGCCGCCGTTGGTGTAGACGTTCGGTGCCTTGGTAGCACCAACGAGCGGCAGGCCGTCCGGGGTGACCGGGCGTGATCCCACCCACTCGTCCTGCCGGTCGTCCCAGTGGATGCCACGGAAGAACGGTTTCGTCGTGTGGATCATCGACGCCACGCGGCCAGGCTGGAATGGCTCGTCGGGTCCGCGGAACTCCATTGTGCCGGCGATGCGGAACCGGCCCTGGTACGGGGTGCAGGCGATCTTCGGGTCCGGCAGATACACCGGGCACGTGGCGGGTTCTTCGGTCTCTACGGAGAAGGAGTACCCTCGGCCGGCCTGGACGAGGGTGGTCACTCCCAGGACCTTCGCCAACTTAGGAAGCCACGCGCCGGTGGCAAGTACCACGTTGTCGGCGTGCAGCCGCTCACCGGTAGCGAGTTTGACCGCGGGTGTGCGGGTGGAGGTGACCTCCACGACCTCCGCACCCGTGGTGATGGTACCGCCGCGCTGGACGATCGAATCAGCGACAGCCTGGCAGTATGGCCCTGGTTCGATGAAGCGCTGTCCGCCCATGCGGTATGTTGCCCCGACTTTGTCGGTAAGCATCGGCGCGTCTGCTCGGGCGTCGTCAAGCGTGATCTGCTCGAAGGGGATGTCCTGGCCGTGACGTTGCGCCCCTTCGACCTCCTTCAGGAAGCCGGCGGCTTTGCCTTCGTTCTCGAAACCGATGATGAACGGCCCCTCGGTAGTGGACGCATTCACTCCGCCTGCCTCAAGCTCGTCGTATGCCGCCAAGGCAGCAAGATCTGCCTGGGTCAGACCCGCCATCGTCTTGTCCCAGGCGCGGCCGGTGGCGTGCGCCATGAAGTTCGCACAGAAGCGCCACAGCTTCGGGTCGATGCGCACAGGCACATCAAGAGCGGCGTGCTTGTCAAAGAGCGCTGTGGGCCCGTACGCCCACAAGCTCGAGTTGGCCAGGGGGATCGTTTTTCCTGGTGCGAGCCATCCAGCGTTGCCCCAAGAAGAGCCGGCGGCGACATCGATGCGTTCCAGCACCTCCACCTCATGTCCGTACTCCTGTAGGTGCCACGCGGTGGCGAGGCCCGTCATGCCGGCCCCGACGACGATAGTGCGGGTCACGTGTGTTCCTCCTCACAGATACACGCGGAGTCAGCACTTGTTGCGTCATGTAGACGCCGTAGTAGACTCAGTCTTAACTTTTTCAACCTGCTTCTTGGGCTTGGTTCAATATAAAGCGCGATCTTAAAGATCAGTCGCAAGTATGCGGCCGCTCTAAGGTTGACGGAGAATGGTCCAATAAGGCGTGTATCACGATTAAGAAGTAGACTGATCAATCTAAATCATTGGAAGGATCAGGTGAAAGATAATGGTTGTTATCGCGAGCTTAATAGCATCCTTGATTCCCATAATCCTGGTTGCATATGTAGTTCGGGCTATCTTCCGTAGTAAACCTGTTGAAAACAAGAGCACGTTAATTGACGAGGCTAGGGAAACCAAGCGTAACTAAAGTCTTGCGCGTATTTCCTACGTAAAGCAGTGCCCCCGACTGTTGTTGGGGGGCACTGCTTTACGTAGAGGGTATTGAGCTGAGAATCTTCATTTTTCGAGCCATTGGCTGAGGCGTTGTAGGGGGCTGTGCCTGTTGTTGGTGGGTTCTTGGGCTCGGTTTCGGGGTCGGGGGGTTACTTCTTGGACGGTGAGTTGTTTTTGTGGGGTGATTTCTAGTGCGTGGATAGTTGTTTTGAGTGCTTCGATGGTGTCTTGTTTGGCTTGGATGAGTTGCTGAGCCTGGTGCAGTTGTTGTTCGGCGTAGTGTGCGCGTTGTTTTTCTAGTTCTAGTGCGTGCACTAGATTTTGGTGGTCTTGTGCGCTGGTTGCACTGGTGCGGGTTTCGGGGGTTGTGGGTGATGGTGTCGAGTCGTCCGCTGGTAATGAGGTCGCCGATGGGGATGTACCAGGTTCCTTGTTTTTGCTGGGCTCGGGGGAATTCTCCGCGTCCTTTCGCGCGGGGTGATGGTGGTTTGGCGACGCCGGTGAGCCTGGCTGCTTCAGCGATGGTGAGTAGTTGGTTGAGGCGGTCGTCCATGTGTGCAATGGTAGTGGTGTAGTGCTGTGTACTAGTCGCACCATGCTGCCGCATGTGGTGTAGTGAGGTGGTGCATTAGGTGGTGCAGTGGGGTGTTTCGGGGTGTAGTCCGTGGTGTGTGGCTGTATGCTGGGGGAATAGGGGAGCCGAACATAGTATCCATTATCGGACATTTTATTCTGGACGGTCGTATTCTGAACCGAGTGGTTTTTCTCGATCGTCCTCGGGTGTTCTATACCCGGATTGATGCGCTCGGGTTGCCTTGTGCCAGTTGTCGATCTGCTCTAGGTGTCGTGTGAGAACGTCAATGGCCTCGTCTGTGTGGTCGGTGAGGTAGTGAGTAAGGAGTAGCTCAACGATTTTTTGCTTCGTCAGTACCGCTGATTTATGTGTTGTGGGCCAGTTGCAAGATAAAAGGTTGATCAGATTGTAAAGCTCTGTGCTGATGTCGACTTTGAGTGTCGTTTTAGTGATGCTGCGGCTGTTGCGGAGCGAACTAACGTAGTTATCTATAGCGCCTGGTCGTGTCATGTTTTCGATTTTTTTATGGAACCAGGTCTGTATCCAGGCCCAGTCCTCATTGCTCTCTTTGATCTCGCGTTTGGCTTGGGCTTCGGTGAGACCTTGTTGGGTGAGTAGGCGGATTCCATCACGGTGTTTTTTAGGCATAACAATCTCCTGTGTCGTAAATCACTCTACATTGGAAGTATAGGGGGTGCCTTAAGGCATGCGCGTACCTGTGTGCCCGAGGATTGTGGTTCCTGTTCAAATCTATTTTGGCCGGATAGCGTCGAATTTGTTGCTGAAGAGCAGCCTCCCATGATGATGTTTGATCGCTGAACGCGGGAGCTACAAGACAAATTGGGTCGCCTGAATCCCTCGATTCTGAGTCGAGCTCTCGATTCGAGGGGATAAGACGACCCCTAGCGAAAGGAGGTAGCGCAATGAGCGTCTACTCATTGAGTTTTCCTGGTAAGTACGACCTGGTGTGCTTGCGCGACTCGCTGAGCCAAACCCCTGCCTATGAATACAAGGATGGCAAGCGCACTGATGAACAAAAGACAGACGCCAACGGCTGCCCGCTGTATCGAGTTGTTGGCGCGTTCCCGATCATTGCCAATCAGGTTTTCGAGGGTTGTGTCGTGCACACAACAAGCACGTTTAAAGACCAAGATGTACAGATCGGACAACGCCTGTCGGCTCATGGAACACTAACGGTTCGTTCGAACGACTACGGTCTCGGTGGCACATACGTGTGCGCCTTGGATACCTCGAACGAGGGTAGGGAGCACCGCAAAATGAGCCAGCTACTCTACATGCAAGACATCCCCGACAGCAGTGCCGACCTGCGCGAAGGATTGACTGACCCGCTGGAGTTCTGGCGGACACAGCTTGATTTCTATGACCCGGAAAGCATGCTACTCCCGGAGAACCGGGTCGCGACGATCAATGAGCTCGAGCGCATCGACTCGTCCGGCAGCCTGTCGGTCCTGGCCTCATTCGCGAAGCGGTCCATGGATGCCGCCGGCATGGACGAAGATCTGCAGGAGGGACTCGACTCCATCGTTTTTGCTGCTGATCGATCGCGGGGGCAGTGAGTGTCACGATCCCGGTGACTGAAACGCAGGCCGCTCTCGACCACATCCAGGAGATGGTGGTCGAGGCGGCTATTGCTTCAGTAGGAGCCGTTGTCGTCGGGGGCGTGGTGTGGGCAGCTGTGTCCTGAGCATGGTGGCGCTGGTGGTTCGGTGACAACAGTGCAGCACGTCGGGTACACCTTCGTAGGAAGGAACTGAGCGAGGCGTTCGGCACGACCTTTACCCGGGTGCGCCGCGATGGTCGCATGGCGATTGCTCCACGCGATACAAAGCGTTTTAATTGCCGGCGCGCTCTACCCCTCGCGGATGCCTAGCGAGGAGAGCCGCACTTCACCTGCCTCGTCGGAGGCGTCCAGATCCACAACACCGTGCAGCTGGAACGCGTTGTCCCCCTCGGGGTCCTTGATAATTTGGGTGACCCTCCACGCTCGGCCGGCAGAGTCCTCCAGCCGGAAGAACTCCGGGCCGCGCGCGTCGGGGCCCAGGTCCACATCCGTGTATTCGTCGAAGTAGTCGTCCATTGCAGCTGGCCAGTCCACCCGCGCGTCCGGCTCCAGGTAGCCCAGCATGTCCTCCAGCTGGTCCTCCTTCTCGTACGCGAAAAGTTCCACTAGGCGGAAAAAATAGTTGCGCACCATGATGGTGAAGGCGCGGCGGTTGGCGGTGAGCGCCGTGGGGTCTTCCACACCGAACGCGAGCTCGCGGTCGATGGTGTCTTGACTCACGGGCTGGTCGTCGCCGGTCATGTGCGCCCATTCGTCGATGAGCGACGAGTCGACCTGTCGGATCAACTCGCCGAGCCACACGACGATGTCCTCAAGATCATCGTTCATGTAGGTGTCCGGGATGGAATAGGAAAGGGTGCGCCACGCATCGGTGAGGTAGCGCAGCACCACGCCCTCCGAGCGGGCCAGACCATAGGTGGCGATGAGGTCCGAAAACGTCATCGCGTGCTCGATCATGTCGCGCACAACCGATTTCGGCGACAGCTCGAATTCTTTCGCCCACGGATTGCCTTCCGTGAAGGTGGCGAACGCCTCCTCTAGTTCGTCAGCAAGCGGCTTGGGGTAGGTGACGTCCTCAATGATGGCCATCCGCTCCGTATAGTCCACCCCCTCTGCTTTCAGAGCGGCGATCTCTTCGCCGCGAGCCGCTGTTTGCTGGGCTTGGAGCAGCTGTCTCGGGTCGTCCAGAATCGCCTCGAACGTTGAGATGACGTCGAGGGTGTACGCGTCCGACTCAGGGTCGAGCAACGTGAGGAACGCCAATGCGAAGGGGGACAGCGGCTGGTTCAGCGCGAAGTCGCGGTCCAGCTCCTGGGTGAGCGTGTACGGGCGGAACGCGGGCGAGTCTGGCGTGCGCTCGACTACCCCGGCGTTGATCAAGCCGCGGAACAGGTTCACGGCCTGGATGATGTCGCGGTTCTGCTTCGCGCGCGGGTTGTGGTTCGTGCGCAGCAAGTGGCGCATGTGCTCGTAGCCGTCGCCGGGCCGTGCCACCACGTTGAGCAGCATAGAGTTGGACACCTTGAACTGGCTGGTCAGCTCCTCCGGCTCGGCCACCTTGAGGCGCTCGAAGGTGTTCTCGGACCAGCTGACCTCGCCGTCGCGGGCTGACTTCTTGCGGATCTTCTTCAGCTTCTTCGGGTCGTCGCCCGCCTTGCGGCGCAGCTTCACGTTCTCGATCTCGTGCTCCGGGGCCTCGACCACGACAGTGCCCTCGGTGTCATAACCCGCACGCCCGGCACGCCCGGCGATCTGGTGGAACTCGCGGGACTTCAAGATGCGTTGGCGGGTGCCGTCGAACTTGGCCAAGCCGGTGATCAGCACCGTGCGGATAGGCACGTTAATGCCCACGCCCAATGTGTCGGTGCCGCAGATGACCTTCAACAGCCCTGTCTGGGAAAGCCGCTCCACCAGGCGGCGGTACTTCGGCAGCATGCCCGCGTGGTGCACACCGATGCCACGACGAACCAGCTTGGACAGGGTTTTGCCGAAGGTCGTGGTAAAGCGGAAGTCCCCGATCTCGTCTGCGATGCGCTGCTTTTCCTCGGGGGTGATGATGTTCATGCTCGTCAGCGCCTGCGCCCGCTCCGTGGCCTCGCGCTGGGAAAAGTGCACCACGTAAATTGGCGCCTTGTTGTCTTCGAGCAGCTCCTCGATGGTTTCGTGCACGGGGGAGAACACGTAGTGGAAGTCCAAGGGAACCGGGCGCTCCGCGCCGCCGACGTAGGTGGTCTTGCGGCCCGTGCGCTCGGTGAGGTCCTTCTCCAGCCAGGCGGTGTCGCCCAAGGTGGCGGACATGAGCAAAAACTGCGCCTTCGGCAGCTCCAGCAGCGGCACCTGCCACGCCCAGCCGCGTTCCGGCTCCGAGTAGTAGTGGAACTCGTCCATCACCACCTGGTCGATCCGGGCGTCCTTGCCTTCGCGCAGCGCGATGTTGGCCACGATCTCGGCGGTGGCGGCGATGATCGGGGCGTTCGAGTTCACGGACGCGTCGCCCGTCATCATGCCGACATTCTCCGCGCCGAAAATCTCGCACAGCGCAAAGAACTTCTCGCTCACCAGCGCCTTAATCGGTGCGGTGTAAAACGTGCG
This sequence comes from Corynebacterium afermentans subsp. afermentans, assembly GCF_030408355.1. NCBI lineage: Bacteria > Bacillati > Actinomycetota > Actinomycetes > Mycobacteriales > Corynebacteriaceae > Corynebacterium > Corynebacterium afermentans. The sequence goes on along the minus strand of NZ_CP046606.1, from coordinate 1,396,354 downwards.
CTGGCCGCGCGCCATCGCGATGAAGTGCGCGGCGTTGGCCACCATCGACTTTCCCGAGCCGGTCGGGGTGGCCAAGATGACGTTGTCGCCCGCAAGCAGCGCGAGCGAGGCCTCCTCCTGCGCCGGATACAGCGAGATGCCACGGGAAGACGTCCATGAATTGAACGAGTCCCACACGGCGTCCTCGAACAGTGATTCGGGGGCCTGCGCAATGTCTTCAAGCAAATCGGTCAGCATCACAGCATTCACCGTAGCCGACCGGCCGACACGCTAACGGGGGCCGTCTCCGTCGCCGCCACCGTCGGTGGTGTCGCCTCCGGTGGAATCCCCTTGGTCGTCGTCAAGCGAACGCTCGGGAGCTGAAGGATCGATGAAGAAATGGTCGCGTAGGCGCTGATCCGTCTCTTCGCTGTGGGGGAGGCTGCGCTGCTCGTTGCGGTCCCGGTCCTCGATGGCGGTGAGGTAGTTCTCAAACGCCTCGCTGATCTCCTCGCCGCTGGGCATCTGCGCCTCGCCCGGCATCATCGCCTGCGGGTGCCGGTCGCGGTACTCCTGCATCTCCCGGTCGTAGTGCTCCTCAAGAGCCTGCACCACGTGCGTGATCTCGTCCGAGTTGTGCGTCTGCTCCGCCAGCTGCTGCGACACCCGGCGCATATCCGCCTCCAAGGAACGCAGCGGGAACTGCAGGCTCGTGGAATCCTCAACGGACTGCAGCAGCTGGAACGTCGCGTGAGGGTACGGCGAGGCGGCCACGTAGTGCGGCACGTGCGCCGTGTACCCGGCAACCGGGCGGCCGCGCTTGTGCAGCTCCCGCTCAATAAAGACCGATGCGGAGCCCGGCACGCTGACCATGCCGTCGAAGGTGAACATGGAGCCGACCAACTCGCGGTCGTTGCCGTGCGCGGAGACCACCAGGGGACGGGTGTGCGGAGCGCCCATCGGAGCCGCGTAAAGACAAATGGTCTTGCTCACGCCGAACCGGTCCGCGAGATCCGCCACCGCACTACTAAAGGCCTCCCAGCGCAGGTCCGGCTCCGGGCCGGAAAGCAACAGGAAGGACTGGCCCTTCTCATCGCGCACAACACGCATGTCCAACTGCAGATCAGCCACATCGGTGATCTCGGCGTGCGACAACGTCACCGTCGGGCGGCGGGAGCGATAATCAATCAGCTCGTCGTTGCTAAACGTTGCCACTGTCCTCGACTCCAGCGCCGCCTTGAGGTGGTCAGCGGCGGACTCAATGGCGTGGCCTGCATCGGCGTAACCGTGCATTGCGACGATCAGGGCAGGACCGTTTTGAGGCTCCCCGCTCACCTGCGGAGCTGGGTACTCAAGTTCGTACATAGGACGTTCCTGCGTCATGGTTTTCGGCCTCCTGAAATCGCTCGCCTTACCGGCTTTAGTGCTCCACCCACACAACGGTTGGTGTCGCAGAATATTCCATTGTGCCCGACCAGCAACCGCAAGGTGGCACCGCGGCCGAAAAGGATGCGTAGGAAGTGGCGTTGAGAAAATTTCACGCCCCATGGAACCGAAACCGCCCGGCGAGCGTCTAACAGTTATGGATATTCAGCCACAACCGCACGAAACAAACCGTCCGACCACTCCAATCACGCCGTATCCGAGCGCGGAACTTCTCCGTTCGCCGGCACAACTCATCGCGTCCATTCCCGCCGCACTGGGCTACTTTCCCAACGAGTCGGTAGTGCTCATTAACGCGTACAGTCCGCCAGGGGCCTCTCCAACGTTGGAGATTGGGGCCTACCTCGACGCCGATGTGGGCAACACCGAAAGTATCCAGCGCGCGCTGCAACGAATTCCGCTACCACGTCATGTGGCCACCTTCGCAGTGATTGTGACGCGGGTGCCGGAATCGCAGATGGTTTCGGTAGCTGCGGAAGGATTGCGAATGGCGGCGGACGCCTTCGGGGAGATCGTTGAAGCCTGCTGGACTGTTTCTGAAATCGCCGACGGTACGCCTTACCAGCTGCTATTTGGGCCCGACCCGGATACCGCCAACGCAGTGTGGGAGTGGAGCGAAGGATACGAGCAGGGCACCGTGACGTCGGTGGCGGCCGCAGAGCCGATGGGCCCGCTCATCGACCACGGAGTCCTGCCGGAGCTGCACAAAAGCGAAGTATTCTCCCACTTTGCTCCGGTGTTTGAGCCTGATGCGGAAACGGGGGAAGCTCTCACACCCGGCGCGCATAAACGCGGCACCGAACTCTTCTGCCATCTGAAGCATGCCCCGGCAGTCGCGCATGCCCACATCGATAAAGCATGCGGTGTGTTTGCTGCAGCACCGAACATGGGGCTCATCGACATCGAAGGCGACATCATCATCGACGACGTATTCAACACCCCAGACGATGTCGAGCTGTTTGCCGCCATGCTCTCCGGAAGCAGACTGCGCGACTTTCTCATCGTCGACGCGCTAGAACGCCCGCGCGCGGCTGGGGCGGTGCTATTGACCATCGCCCGCAACTTCCGAGGGGAGATCAGGGCGAACGCCCTGTGTCTGTGGGCCATGGTCGCCCTGTCTCAGGGACTCGTCGGTTGGGCCAGCGCAGCACTATCCTGCGCCGAGGGAGAACTGCCAGGGCATAACCTGTCCGGATTGCTGGGAAGCGTGATGGACGTCGGGCAGGGCCACGCTGTGCTCGAACTGTGCCGCCAGGGGTGTGTGGACACCTGGAGCGAGCTCGAACGGTAATACGCGTCTAGCGCGCGGAGTGCGACCGGTCGCCGAGCTGGCGGGTGAACTCCCAGGCGTCCTCGACAATGGTGCGCAGATCCGTCCGCGACGGCTCCCAACCAAGCGACTTGCGTATCTTTTCCGAGGATGCGATCAGCGTTGCTGGGTCGCCGGCTCGGCGCGGAGCAACCTCCGCCGGGATCGGGTGGCCGGTGACCTCGCGGCAGACCTCGACCACCTCGCGCACGGAGTACCCGTCGCCGGAGCCCAAGTTATAGATCTGGTGCGTGCCGGGGGAATTGGCTTCGAGTGCGAGCACGTGCGCGTCCGCGAGATCCCGGATGTGGATGTAATCGCGCACGCACGTGCCGTCCTTTGTTGGCCAGTCGTCGCCGTACATCATGATCTTGTCGCGGTAGCCCAGCGCCACCTGCAGCACGATGGGGATCAGGTGCGTCTCGGTGATGTGGTTTTCACCGATACCTTCGTAAGCGCCGGCGACGTTGAAGTAGCGCAGGCTGGTAGCGCCCAGGCCGTAGGCGTTGCAATAGGACGTAATGGCGTAGTCGATGGCCAACTTCGTGGCACCGTACGGGTTTGTCGGCCGGGTCGGTGCGTCTTCGGCAATCGGCACGATATCCGGCTCACCGTACGTTGCCGCGGTGGAAGAGAAAACCAACGACTTCACGTCGTGGCGGCGCATGGAATCGAGCAGCGCCAACGACACGTCGAGGTTGCCGTGCCAATACTTGGCGGGGTCTTCCATGGACTCGCCGACAAGAGACTTCGCCGCAAAGTGCAACACACCGTCCACCGGGGCGCCGCCGTCTGTGGCGAGCACGTCGTCGATGACGTCTTGAATCTTGCCTTCGACAAACGTGGCAGCTTTCGGAACGGCGTAACGGTTGCCGGTAGACAGATCGTCCACGACGATCACCTCGTGTCCCGCTTCAAGCAGGATGGCAGCGCATACGCTGCCCACATAGCCGGCGCCGCCGGTGACAACAAGCTTCATGGAAGTCCTTTCCGTGCTGGTGAGTCTCTCAGTCTTGTAAGCCCTGAAGCTCCACGCGCAGGGCGTGCGAGACATCTGCGGTGAGCACGAAAGTCTCACCCTCATCGGTGGAGACCTCCAGCGCGCCGTCCTCCAGTGGGTGCAGATCCACCGTTTGTCCCACAAGCTGGCCTGCGGATTTCGGCAATGCGCCGTCCTGCAGGATCTCGCTGATCTGCACCACCTTCGCGCGCGCCGGTTCTTTCAGACGCAGATCACTGGCCCGGGTGCCCACTTGCTCAGCGGTGCCAGCGCTTGCGCCGAGCTCGGCGAGGGCGGGGATCGGGTTGCCGAAGGGGGAGCGGTCCACGTTGTCAAGCACCGCGACGACCCGGCGCTCCACCTCTTCACTCATCACGTGCTCCCACCGGCACGCCTCCTCATGGACCTGAGCGAGGTCCATCTTCAGTACGTCGGTAAGCAAACGCTCCGCGAGACGGTGCTTGCGCATCACGGCGGTCGCGCGCCGCCGCCCCTCCTCAGTCAACGACAGGGAGCGGTCGTGTTCAACCACCATCAGACCGTCGCGCTCCATGCGCGCCACCGTCTGCGAGACGGTCGGCCCAGACTGCTCGAGGCGCTCCGCGATTCGCGCGCGCAGCGGCGTAATGCCTTCCTCTTCCAGTTCGTAGACGGTGCGCAGATACATCTCTGTGGTGTCAACGAGATCACGCACTGTGATGCTCCCTTCCAATCGCGGTACTGGTTAGAGGTCCGAAAACCATGTGGCAATACTTTAGCCCAGCACCTGTGGCTGTACCGGTAAACCTGAAACAGGGTGCTGGGCTGAAAGCTGCGGAGCGCAGTGCCGATTAGAGCGCGTAATCGCGCAGGCGGTCGGCGCGCTCGCCAGCGCGCAGCTTCGCCATCACTTCACGCTCGATCTGGCGGACGCGCTCGCGCGACAGCCCGAACTGGCGGCCGATCTGGTCCAAAGTGCGCGGCACACCGTCGGTCAGGCCATAGCGCATGCGAATGACGTCCTGCTCACGCTGCTCGAGGCCGTTGATGATGTCCTCGATATCGTCGTGGCGCAGTGTGGTCACCACCGCGTCCTCGGCGTCGGTGGCCTCGGCGTCCTCGATGAAGTCTCCCAACGGCGCTTCCTCATCCGCGCCGACCGGCATGTCCAAGCTCACCGGGTCCCGGGACTGGCGCAGCAGCATCTCAATCTTGGACTCCTCGATGCCGGATTCTTCCGCAAGCTCTTCGTTCGTGGGCTCGCGGCCCAGGGACTGGTACATCTCGCGGCGGATGCGGGACAGTTTGTTCACCTGCTCCACCAGGTGGACTGGGAGGCGGATCGTGCGGGACTGGTCCGCCATGCCGCGCGTAATTGCTTGGCGGATCCACCATGTGGCGTAGGTGGAGAACTTGAAGCCCTTGGAGTAGTCGAACTTCTCCATCGCGCGGATCAGGCCCAGGTTGCCCTCCTGGATCAGGTCCAAAAGCGGCATGCCGCGGCCGGTGTAGCGCTTGGCCAGGGAGACCACGAGGCGCAGGTTTGCCTCAAGCAGGTGGGCGCGGGCCTTGCGGCCTTCCTTGGCCAGAATCTTCAAGTCACGCTTCTTCGCGCGAGTCAGCTTCACCTCTGGATCGTCCAAAAGGCGCTGCGCGTACAGGCCGACCTCGATTTGTTGAGCGAGTTCAACCTCTTCCTCAGCGTTGAGCAGGGCAGTCTTGCCGATGCCGTTGAGGTAGACGCGGACGAGGTCCGCAGAAGGGTTGTCGTCGGTCTGGTTCCGTCGGCTACCGCGGTCGACGGTCTCCCCGGATTGTTGAGTTCCCTGTGCAGCGTGATCCGGTTGGGTCATGTGGCAACGCCTCCTCGGACTAGGTGGAAGAGCTGGGGGACAGCTTGGCAGTCTAGATGGGAAACGCTTGGCTGTCCTGTAGTGTTCCCGCCCGCGGGAAATATATTCAGGTCATGCTTCCACAATGACGGTAAAGGGCCCATCGTTGACGCTCGCGACCTGCATGTGTGCTCCAAAACGCCCTTCCTCGACGTGGATGTCGCGCGAGCGAAGTGCTTCGGCGATAGCGCCGATCACCGGCTCCGCCGCATCGCCGGGTGCCGCGTCGCTCCAGGACGGACGCCGGCCTTTCGCGGTGCGGCCCATCAACGTGAACTGGCTGACGAGCAATACCGGTGCGCCAGCGTCTTCCACCGACCGCTCGCCGTCGAGGATGCGCAACTCTGCGATCTTGCGCGCCACTGTCTCCCACGCATCGTCCGCGTCCTCGCGGCCCGCACCTACGAGGGCGAGGATCCCGCCGGTGTCGGGGCAGTCGATCGCTCCGACGGTTTCTCCGTCCACGGTCACCGACGCGCTCGTCACGCGCGTGAGTACAGCTTTCATTGATGCTCCGTTCCGTCTAGAGGTAGGTAAGTTGCGCGATCTCTGCGGGTAGAACCAGCCCGTGGCGCACGAGGTCGACTACAGCTTTCGCCGCCTCAGCCTCAAGCTTTTCGACGTCCTCCGGTTGCCCCGTCCCGCGCGAAGCCGCGTACAGGCCAACCACGTCGCGCAGCGGCAAGCCGTTCGGGTGCAGCCCCGAGATCAGCGAGAGGATGCCGGCGTCGATGGTGTGGGAAAACCGTGGCCCGTCGGTCCGGGTGATACGCAGCGTCTCGTCCGCGAACCCCATTCCGAGATCGGTGTCGGCGAGCTTGATGTCCTCCAACGCCACAGTGGGCCGGACCACGTAATTCGCGTCGAGGATGTCGTCGCGGTCCTTGCCGCGCAGCCACGCGGTCCGGGTGAAGTACTCTTCGGCTTCCGGGCCGAGCGGGTCTGTAAACGGCTGGGACAGCTCCTCGCAGGTGACCTCGCTCGGCGCGTCGCCGATGTCTTCCAAAAGTATCCAGCCAAAGCCCACGGCGTGGACGTCGTTGTCGGCGAAGTGGTCGAGCCACTGCACGGTGCGCGCGACGCCTTCGTCCGAGCGCGGATCGATGGACTCGTCTCGCAACCAAGTGGAGACGTACATGCCGGGATCGACCACGTCTCGCTGCAGCACCCAGGCGCTCACGCCGTGGGAAGGCAACCAGGACGCGACCCGGGACTGCCAGGGCTGGTCAAGCACATGCACCCAGGAACCGAGGATAAAGGCGCGGCCACCTTCGGCAAGGTGCTCCGGTGCTTGGCTGAGCACCAGTTCGGTGGCGCCGTCGAGGTCCAAGCCAGAATCACGGTAGACATGGCCAACTTCCGGCAGGCCCACCACAAAGGGGGGATTAGCCACGATCCGGTCAAACAACTCGCCCTGAACCGGCTCAAACCATTCGCCTTGGCGCAACTCCACGTTGTCCACCCCGTTCGCCCGCAGTGTCGCCTCGGCGAACTCCAGTGCGCGGGCGTGCACATCGGTGGCCACCACGTGGGTGGCGTTGTCCGCTTGTGCAAGTGCTTGGACTCCGGAGCCAGTCCCCAAATCCAGCACAGAATCCACGGGCGTGCACGGAGTTGCGGACAGCAACGACAGAGATGCCGAGCCGACGCCGAGGACGTGGTCGCGGCCCGGGACGCGGGCGGTCATCGAGGCATCCAAATCCGAAAGCACCAACCTCGGTGTGCCGGCCACGACGTGGGGACGTACCTCGACGGCAATACGGTAGGTGGATGAGTCTGGCACGGGCAGTACCAAGTGGTCGTCGATAAGCGAAAGCGCAAGCTTCGGGGTGAGCATCTCGCCCAATGCCTCCGCTGTTGCGGGGCGACGCAGCACGAAGAACCGGATCAGGCGCGACAGGCGCGCGTCGTCGGAACACACCGCCAGAACAACCCCCGGCTCGCGGCGGTAGAGCGCCTCGGTGGCCTCCGGCCCGAGGTGGGCCGCGATGCCGTCGGCGCTGAAACCCGCCGCGTCGAGTTCTTTGGCAAGCGCCTGGGCAACTGCGGGAAAGTTAGGGGAGAGAGGTTCTGGTGCAATCACGCGCGACTCCTGCAGTGCGAGGGGGCTTATTCGTCGTGGTCGATGATAGCGGGGGAGCTGCCGCGATCCGTCTCGGCCGATTCCAGCGCCGTGCGCTGCTGCTGCGCCAACATCTGCTGCTCCTGGCGTGCCACGGCAGGCTTGTACACGTTCTTCCGGCGGGTATCCCGTACCTCGCCCTGTGCGTTCCCTCGCACTACAGCAATCCACGGCAACGGGACAGATACCACGAACAAAATGCCGGCGAGCACCCACCAATTCGCCCACGCCGCAGCCACGGCCGCGACGATGAACGGTAAGCGCAACCCCTGCAGGACGGCGTACTGCTTCTCGCGTGACTGCCTATTCTGCTCGGGAGTATAGGAAGCATCCGTGATCAGCGCGCGGGATTTCCTGCCCCGACGGAAGCGGCGGGAGGCGCGCTCGGAGGATGGCTGTTCGTTGGCGCTCATGAACCTTGAGGTTAGCCCTCCGGCTTAACCTCTCGCCCGAATTGGGGCATGATGGTTGCCGTGAATACGACGACGAAGACGCTCGAGCGCCCGGACCTCAGGGAAGACACCTCGTCGACAACAGACGACGGCACCCCCAAGTTTTTCCACTACGTGAAGAAGGACCAGATCGTCGATTCCGCCATCTCCGGCAAAATGGTGGTGGCGTTATGCGGCGAGACCTTCCCGGTGAAAAAGCAGGCCAAGCCGGGATCCCCGGTGTGCCCCGACTGCGAACGGATTTACAAGGGGCTGCGCCGCAAGTGACCGCCGCGACTTCTGGGCCCCAGCTGCGCAAATGGCAGCAGGAGGCCCTTGATTCGTTTCTCCGCGACAAGCCGCGCGACTTCATGGCCGTGGCAACCCCAGGCGCGGGCAAAACCACCTTCGCGCTGACTCTGGCCTCGCGTTTAAAAGAGGACAAGACTGTCCAACGCATCATTGTCGTCGTGCCCACGGAGCACCTGAAGCACCAGTGGGCCGACGCGGCGAAGCGTTTCGGGCTGTCCTTGGACCCGAACTTCACTAATTCTTCTGCCGTCAACGCCTCTTACGACGGCATTGTGGTCACCTACGCGCAGGTGGGCATGCATCCCTTCAAACACCACGCTGTGGCGTCTGCGCGTCGCACGCTGGTGATCTTGGACGAGATCCACCACGCCGGCGACTCCAAGAGCTGGGGCGACGGCGTCTATGAGGCGTACAACGATGTCGAACACCGCCTGGCGCTGACCGGTACGCCGTTTCGTTCTGACGATTCGCAGATCCCGTTTGTGCGTTACGTCGAGGACGGTGAAGGCCATTTGGTTTCAGAGGCCGACTACACCTATGGCTATTCGCATGCGCTTGCCGACGGTGTGGTGCGCCCCGTCGTCTTCCTCGCGTACTCGGGCGAGGCACAGTGGAAAGACTCAGCGGGTGAGGAGTATTCCGCGCGCTTGGGGGAACCGCTGAACGCAGAGCAAACCACCCGCGCCTGGCGCACCGCGTTGGACCCGAAGGGCGACTGGATTGCCGCTGTGCTTTCCGCCGCGCACACCAGGTTGATGAAAATCCGCGCCAACATGCCGGATGCCGGCGGCCTAGTCATCGCCACGAACAAGACCACCGCCCGCGCCTACGCGAAGATTCTGACGAAGCTGTCCAACACTCCGGTCACTGTGGTGCTTTCCGACGAACCGGGCGCGTCCGACCGCATCGACGAGTTCTCCGCCTCGCGCGACGAGTGGATGGTGGCGGTGCGCATGGTCTCTGAGGGCGTGGACGTGCCGCGACTGTCCGTGGGCGTGTACGCCACCTCCGCGTCCACTCCGTTGTTCTTCGCCCAGGCGATCGGCCGCTTCGTGCGCTCCCGTATGCCGGGCGAGTCTGCTTCCGTGTTCCTGCCGTCGGTGCCGGTGCTGCTGCGACTGGCGGAGGAGATGGAGGTCTCGCGCGATCACGTCCTGGGCAAACCCCACCGGGAGTCAGGCTGGTCCGACGAGCTGCTGGAGCAAGCCAACCGCACCCAAACCGAGCCGGATGACATGCCGTCCTACGAATCCATCGGCGCTTCCGCTGAGCTGGATTCGCTGATTTTCGACGGCTCCACCTACGGCACGCCTACCCAAGCCGGCTCTGCGGAGGAACAGGACTTTCTCGGCCTGCCCGGCCTGCTCGACGCCGATCAGGTGCGCACCCTTTTGGCCAAGCGCCAAAGCGATCAACTGGACGCGCGCGACGCTGAAGAGCGGGCGCGCAGGGCCGAAGAACGGAAGGCGCGCGAACGGGCGGAGGTACTCGGCGAGCCGGCGGCAAAGCCTCCCCCGGCCCCGGAAGCGGCAGCCGGCGAAGCTACAACCGCCGCAGACCAAATCCCCGCACTGCGCAAGGAACTCAACGCCCGCGTGGCCATCGCGGCGGGTAAGAGCGGCCGGCCCCACGGCGCGATCCACACCGAGGTGCGCAAAGCCTGCGGCGGACCGCCAACCGCACTGTGCAACGCCGAACAGTTACGCGAGCGAATCGCCTTCCTGCGAGACTGGTAGCCCCGACTGTAAAGTGGCGTGCACCGCAATGAAACGAAAGGAACTGTGATGAGCACCCCTTACAACGGCCAGAATCCGAACGGCCAGAACCCCTACGGTGAAAACCCCTACGGTGGCGACGAGTACGGCACCAACCCCGCCGGCAGCCACCCGGAGGGTGTTTCCAACTACGGCGATTACGCTGGCCACGAGCAGCTGCAGCCGGATCACACCCGCGGCGAACCGGGCCAGCCCGGATACGGCATGGCGGGCGGAAACTACAATCAGGCGCCGACGTCGTACGGCTACGAGGCAGCCCCAGCGCAACAGAATAACGGTGTAGCCCTCGCCGCGATGGTCGTGGGCATCTTGTCCCTGCTGGGCCTGCTGTTTCTCCTCCCGGGCCTCGTGCTCGGCGTGATCGCGCTGATCCTGGGCATCGTCGGTGTGAAGAAGGCGAACTCCATCGTCGGCCCGGGCTCCCGCAAGGGCATGGCAATCTCCGGCATCGTCATGGGTGCCATTGCCACGATCCTGTCCGCGCTCATGCTCATCTTCGGCATTTCTGTGGCGAAGCAGCTTCTCGATGACGGTGTGTTTGAAGCGTGCGAGCAGTTCCAGGGCGATAATGAGCAGTACCAGTCCTGCATCGAGGACGAAATTGACAAGAGCTTGAACAACTAAGCACTTGCTTGACCACGTTTAAGCGCCCCGACCACGAACGGTCGGGGCGCTTAAACGTTGCGGGGAGAATACCCAGACTGCGGAATTAATCCAGGTAGTCGCGCAGCACCTGTGAACGCGACGGGTGGCGCAGCTTCGACATAGTCTTGGATTCGATCTGGCGGATGCGCTCGCGCGTCACACCGTAGACCTGGCCGATCTCGTCGAGGGTGCGCGGCATCCCGTCTGTGAGGCCGAAACGCAGACGCACAACACCGGCCTCACGCTCGGACAGGGTATGCAGCACGTCTTGCAGCTGGTCCTGCAGCAGCGTGAACGACACCGCGTCCACAGCCACGACAGCCTCGGAGTCCTCGATGAAGTCGCCGAGCTGGCTGTCGCCCTCGTCGCCGATGGTCTGGTCAAGCGAGATCGGCTCGCGGGCGTACTGCTGGATCTCGAGGACCTTCTCCTCGGTGATATCCATTTCCTTCGCCAGCTCGAGCGGCGTGGGCTCGCGGCCGAGGTCCTGCAGCAACTCGCGCTGGATACGGCCGAGTTTGTTGATGACTTCGACCATGTGCACCGGAATACGGATGGTGCGGGCCTGGTCCGCCATGGCGCGGGTGATGGCTTGGCGGATCCACCACGTTGCGTAGGTGGAGAACTTGTAGCCCTTGGAGTAGTCGAACTTCTCCACGGCGCGAATCAGGCCGAGGTTGCCCTCCTGGATCAGGTCCAAGAAAGCCATGCCGCGGCCGGTGTAGCGCTTCGCCAGGGAGACCACCAGGCGCAGGTTTGCTTCCAGCAGGTGGTTCTTCGCCTTGCGGCCGTCGCGCGCAACCGACCGCAGGTCGCGCTTCACGGCGGGGGTGAGCTTGGCGTCTTTGTCGCCTTCGGCGGCTGCGCGCGCCATTTCGTCGAGACGGTACTGCGCGTACAACCCGGCCTCGATACGCTTGGCAAGCGAGACCTCCTGCTCGGCATCGAGCAGAGCGACCTTGCCGATCTGCTTGAGGTACGCGCGCACCGAGTCCGCAGATGCCGTGAGCTGCGCGTCCTTGCGTGCCTGGCGCAGTGCGGCGGACTCTTCGATGTCCCAGACGGAGGAACTGTCTTCGCTTTCCTCGTCCTCGTTATCCTCGGCGTCGCCATCGCGCGCGCCGTCCTCATCATCATCGCCGAGCGTGTCGTCGATGTCTTCGTCGAAGGTGTCGTCCTCGTCGTCGATCTCCGCATCGAAATCCGTATCGTCGCGGTCGACACCCTGCTCGTTCAGCTCGTCAGCGTCGCTACCGCCGGCCTGGAGCTCGTCCTCCAACTCGTCGGCATCTGCGGCAGTATCCTTCGCTGCCTTAGTTGCCTTCTTTGCCGTCGCCTTTTTCGCAGTCGTCTTTCTTGCGGTCTTCTTCGCAGCCTTCTTCGCGGTCTTTCTCGCCGTTTTCTTGGCGGCCTTCTTCACCGTCTTCTTGGCGGTCTTTTTCGCGGTCTTTTTCGCAGCCTTCTTAGCCGCTTTTTTCGCGCTGGATTTGGCAACGCTGCCTGCGCCACCGTCGGACGAAACTGCAGTCACGTCGTCGGCATTTTTGCTTGAAGCTTCGCTGGCTACCACGTACGCCCTTTCGAGTCAATCGGACCTTACCACTGGCAATCCAGGGTACGTATGCGTCCAAAAATTTTCAGAACGCCAATATTAACAGCCGTCCAGGCGGAGTATTCCGTGCCCCGCGCGGGCCGACCGTTGAACGGCAACCACCGTACATTACCGCCCCCCGAGGACCTACGGCGCGACATGGTCCTGGGCAGCCATCGCCGCTCCCACGATCCCGGCCCTGTTGCGCAACGCCGCCGGCGCCACCGGGGTATCTACTGTCAGAAGCGGAACCCATTTGTCCGCGTGCCGGGAAATGCCGCCGCCGACAATAAACGCCGCCGGGTTAAACAGCCGGTCGTATTCGTGGAGGACTTTATCCACGCGCTTGGCCCACTTTTTGTAGCTCAGCTCTTCCCGGTCCTTTGCAGCGGAGGAGGCGAAGTGCTCTGCCTCGGTGCCGTCGACAAGCATGTGCCCGAGTTCGGTGTTGGGGAACAATGTGCCGTCGACCAGGAACGCAGAGCCGATGCCGGTGCCGAAAGTGAGGAAGATGACTGCGCCGCTGCGGGCGGTGTCGCTGCCGAAGGCCACCTCGGCGATGCCCGCCGCATCCGCGTCGTTGAGCACAGAGATAGTTTCGCGGCCCAGCGCCTGGGTGAATAGGTCATGCACGTTGGTGCCCACCCACGACTCATCGATGTTGGCAGCGGAGCGCGCGACCTGCTGGGTCACCACCGGTGGGAGAGTGATGCCGACTGGGCCCTCCCACGCGCATTCATCTACGATCTGCCCGACGACCTCGGCGACCGCCTCCGGTGTTGCAGGTTGCGGCGTGGCAATTTTTACCCGCTCGCCCACAAAAACGCCGGTGCGAAGATCCACCACGGCGCCCTTCACGCCGGAACCGCCGATATCCACACCGAAACCCAGAGCCTTTTGCGTCATGCAATGGAAGTGTACAAACGCGATGCGACACCTGCCTTGTGAGCGAAGTTTCTGGTGTCTGAGCAGGGAAGATGACAGGGCTATGTGTTTGACCTAGTATTCCGCTCAAATAACGACATTCAGGCCCCTCCCGGGGCGACCACGCTGAGCTGGAGGACACACCACCATGGCCACCGATTACGATGCGCCGCGCCGCCGCATGGATGACGAAATTGAGACCGACTCCTTGGAAGGTCTCAAGGCTGCTGAAGTAGCTGGCAGCAGCATGGACGACGACGGCGAGATCGTTGAGCCCGTGGAGCCTCCGACCCAGGACCTCTCCGGCGAGGAGCTCAACGTAGAGGTCAAGCCGCGCCAGGACGACGAGTTCACCTGCGCGTCCTGCTTCCTTGTGCAGAAGAACAAGCGCCTCGCCTACACCGAGGACGACGGTTCGAAGATCTGCCTCGACTGCGAGTAAGCAGTTGCCTATCGACGGCTAAAGGGCGGCCCCACCTAGTCAGGTGGCGCCGCCCTTGAGTCTTTTGTCCCGCTGCCCGGTTATCCGGCGGTAGTGCCGGGGGCGAACGCCGCCAGGACATCTTCGGGGTGTTTCGCGGAGATCAACCAGTACGGGGTGGGATCCTCCGGGTCCTCCAAGACGATGAGGACGTGTTCGCTCACCCACGGGCGAGAGACCAAGTACGCCGCCGGGTCCAGTTGGCGCCCGAGCGCGTTCTGGCGGGCGGAACCCGGGACCACCATGGAGCGCGAGACCACGGTGTTGGGCAGGTTCGCGTCGTCGACGAGCAACCAGCGCGTGCCGTCCGGGTCCTGTTCCACGGAGACCGTGGTGCGCGATAGCCAGAACAAAAACCACGCGAACAGCGCCGAGAACAGCACCAGCGGGACCGCGAACCACCAGACGTTGCGGTTGAGGCCAAACTGTCCGGCGAGCAGCAACGCGAGCCCGGCGAGGGCAGCCCACCAATACCAAGGCACCCACTGACGCTCCGTGTACAGCACCTTCGTCTGAGGTGCCGTCGCAGCCGTCGCTGCCTTCTCGGGGCCGGGGTTTGAAGGGGTCGAAGCGGTCTCACTCACGCACTCCACAATAGGCGTGCCCAGTGCAGGGGCATACTTGCAGGGCAGTCGCGGGGGAGACCGGTGCCGCGCATTGGCGGAGTGGCGCTGACGCACTGACCCTGACGTAGTGTGGGGCGGGTGGAGAAGCAAAACAGCGAGCACAGCACACACAACCCCAACGGCGCGCACACGGGCGATCCGCTCCCGCCGATCCCAGTCAAGCGCCTTGACCCGGAGCTGCCAATGCCGATGCGGGCGCACCCAGAAGACGCCGGCGCGGACCTGTATTCCGCGGAAGATTTGGTGCTGCAGCCGGGGGAGCGGGCACTCGTGGCTACAGGCATGGCGATCGCGCTGCCCGTGGGGACGGTCGGTTTGATCCACCCGCGATCTGGCATGGCTGCCAAGCACGGACTGAGCATTGTCAACACGCCCGGCACCATTGACGCGGGTTACCGTGGGGAGTTGAAGGTCTGCCTGCTCAACACCGACCGCTCCGAGCCGATCGAAATCACCCGTGGCATGCGGATTGCGCAGCTGGTGATTCAGCGTGTGGAGTTGGTGGATTTCACCGAAGTTGACGCTCTGGACGAGACGCAGCGCGGCGACGGCGGGTACGGCTCGACCGGAACCCACTAGCGCCGCTAGCACGGACTACAGTCAATAACCGCAAACGCAAGAATTACACTCATCTGCGACCACCAATTTTAGGGAGTGACCACCGATGGCATTTTGGCCGTTTGGCAAGAAAAAGAAGAAGCAGCAGGAAAAATCCGTAGAGTCCTCGCCGCTGGAGCCGAAGCAGGAACAGCCCGGCGCTCAGGCCCCTGCGGCTGATGCCGAGGTGGCGCCGCAGACTGAGGCCGCTGAGGAGGCGTCGCCCGTTGAGAAGCAGGAAACTGCTCCGGCTGCCGCACCTGGCGCCTCCGCCGCAGCGGGTGTGGAGGCACTGACGGACTACGACCCGGTCGGCGGCTCCACTGGTCCGTTCGACGGCGACAGCGTCGACATTGAGGACTTCGACTTCTCGGACTTTTCCGACGTCACCCTGAACCTCGGATCCATCCGTGTGCCGCTGCCGAAGGAATCCCAGGTGCAGGTGGAGATGGGTGAGCAAGGCCCGAAGATGGTCCACGTGGTCACCCGCTACGGCCGTATCACCCCGGTCGCATTCGCGGCACCGCGCACCGGCGGCCTCTGGGAGGAATCCTCGGAGGAGATCATTGCGGGCATGCGCGCCGAAGGCATGCCGGTGGAAATCCAGCAGGGCCCGTGGGGCCAAGAGATCGTTGGCACCGGCACCAACGGCGTGATCCGCATTATCGGTGTGGAGGGTCCGCGCTGGCTCTACCGCGTCACCTTGGCGGCGCCGACCGGCTCCGAAGACCAGCTCGCGGAGATCGGCCGCGAGACCGTCGCGCGCTCTTTTGTCTACCGTGGCGAGGACCCGATCCTGGCCGGCAACTCCCTGCAGGTGGTCCTGCCAGCGCAGCTTGCTCAGCAGGTGCAGGCCGCAGCCGAGGCCAAGGCGCGTCAGGGCCAGGCTTCCGCGCAGGCACCGGCGGAGGGCAACCCGAACGCCCTGGGTGACGCACTGAAGCAAATCATCGCCCAGAACGTGGAGAACCAGAAGCAGCTGCAGGAACTGCGCGAGCGTCGCGCCGCCGGCGGCAGCTCGAAGGCAGGCGGCGACACCCCGTCTGCTGCCGAGTAAATGGCGGATCTGGCTGATAGCACCGGTGCGCCCGCTGTAGCGGCGGGGGCGCCGGTGCGTTTGCACGTCCGTGCCATGGCGCACGGCGGCGAAGGCATCGCCGACGCGCCCGACGGGCGTGTGGTGTTCGTCCGTGGCGCAATCCCCGGCGACACGGTGGAGGCGACGCTAACGAAGGTGAAGAAGCGGTGGGCCCGCGCGGAGGCTACCGCCGTGCTTGATCCGTCGCCGCACCGCGTCGACCCCACTTGCCCTGCGGCTGCCGCAGGTGCGGGGTGCTGCGACTTTTCCCATATCGCCGCCCACGCGCAGCTGGAGTTCAAACGCGAGGTGCTCCTGGGGCAACTGGGGGCGCTGTCCTCCCGCTCGGGGGTGTTGGACGGGTACGACCTCCACGAGGTGGAGGCGATTCAGCTTGAGCCAGTGACCGGGTGGCGGACCCGCGTCAGGCTGGGCGTAGACCGTAAGGGCAATGCCGGCATGCGGAGGGCGCGTTCCGCTGAAGTTGTCGCTGGGGTGCAGTGCACGCAGCCGAAGGCGGGCTTGCTCGACGGCATTGTGGGCGAGGGAGCTGCAACGTTCACCCCGGGAGCCGAGCTCGTTGTCGCGGTTGACGCGAAGGGCATCCGCCACGTGGTGGAGACCCGGGCTGCGCACCGTGGGCGCCGCGTGGAGCGCGTCGAGCGTGTTCTTGAAGGGCCGGGTGAGCTGGTAGAACACGTGCGCGGGTTCGCCTTCGTTTTTCCGCCGACCGCGTTCTGGCAGGCGCACCAGCGTGCCCCGGAGGCGTATTCCGATGTGATCTACCAGTGGGGTGCAGGCGCGTACGCCAACTGCGTGGGTTGGGACCTCTACGGCGGCGTCGGCGCGTTTGTGCCGGCGATGAGCGCGGCGCTCGGCGGCGGCCGGATTGAGACCGTGGACTACTCCAGCGCCGCCACCTCCCGCCGCCAACAGGTCGCCGACGCGTGCGATGTGCGCGTGCACCACGGCGATACGGCGGCAGTCGTGGGAGAGCTGGAGCGTCCCGGCTTAGTTGTGCTGGACCCGCCGCGGGCAGGTGCGGGCGCGGACGTGGTCCGCGCGATTGTTCAAGCGGCACCAGAGCGCATCATCCACGTCGGATGCGACCCGGCGACGTTCGCTCGCGATTTAGCGGGCTTTGGCGAACACGGCTACGCGGTGAAGCAAATGAAGCTTATCGACGCGTTCCCGAACACCCACCACTTCGAGGTGATGGCGATGCTTGAGCCGGTGCCGCGGGACGAATCCTCGTGAGAAAGCCAGCGTGTAAACTAGCGTGAACGAAACGGCAGCTGCGCCCACTCCCGGGCGCGCCCGATATGGCGAAGGAGTACGACAGGACTGTGGCACTGCTCGAGCACATTGCGACGCCAGCGGATGTCCGCAAGCTTTCTCCTGCGCAGCTTGAAGCTCTGGCGGATGAGATCCGCGAGATGCTGATCCAGAAGGTCTCCGCCACCGGCGGGCACCTCGGCCCCAACCTGGGTGTGGTGGAGATGACCATCGCACTGCACTACATCTTCGATTCACCGAACGACCCGATTATTTGGGACACCTCCCACCAGTCGTACGTGCATAAGATCCTCACCGGCCGCGGCGGGCAGTTTGACACGCTGCGTAAAAAGGGCGGGCTTTCCGGATACACGGCGCGCGCGGAGTCGGAGCACGATTGGACCGAGTCCTCGCACGCGAGCGCGTCGTTGTCGTATGCGGACGGTCTTGCCAAGGCAAAGGCGCTGAAGGGCAGCGATGACGCCAACGTTGTCGCCGTCGTAGGAGACGGTGCGTTGACCGGTGGCATGTGCTGGGAGGCGCTAAACAACATTGCGGCGGCCAACCGCAACGTTGTCATCGTGGTCAACGACAACGGACGGTCCTACTCGCCGACCATCGGCGGGTTCGCCAACAACCTGACAAAGCTTCGCGATCAGCTTGCGGCGCTTCGAATGCAGCCGGCGTACGACGAAGTGATGGAGTCCGGCAAGAAGACGCTGAAGTCCATGGGCTGGGTGGGCGAGCGCACGTTCGACGCACTGCACGCGCTCAAAGAAGGCGTGAAGTACCAGGTGCTGCCCACCGAGATGTTCCCGGAGCTGGGGATGAAGTACGTCGGCCCGGTTGAAGGCCACGACATTAAAAGCTTGCTCAACGCTTTCAAATACGCCAAGCGCTTTGAGGAGCCGCTGATCGTGCACGTGGTCACGGAAAAGGGCCACGGGTTCGCCCCGGCCGTGAACAATGTGGCGGATCAGATGCACTCCACGGGTGTGATCGACCCGGTGACAGGGCAGTCGCTCGCCGCGTCTGAGCCGGGCTGGACGTCTGTGTTCACCGAGGAGCTGCTGCGCGCCGGCCACGAGCGCGACGATATCGTGGCCATCACCGCGGCGATGGCGGGGCCGACCGGCTTGCAACCTTTTGCGGAGCAGTTCCCGGACCGTTTCTTCGATGTCGGTATTGCGGAGCAGCACGCTGTCGCTTCCGCCTCCGGGATGGCGCTCGGCGGCCTGCACCCGGTCGTTGCGGTGTACTCGACGTTTTTGAACCGGGCGTTCGACCAACTGCTCATGGATGTGGGACTGATTGATCAGCCTGTCACGTTGGTGCTCGACCGCGCCGGCGTGACCGGTTCGGACGGCGCCAGCCACAACGGCGTGTGGGATATGGCGATCGCCTCGATCGTGCCGGGCATCCGCATTGCAGCGCCCCGGGATGCGGCGCGTCTGCGTGAGGAGTTCGCCGAGGCTATTGCTGTCGACGACGGGCCGACGGTTGTCCGCTTCCCCAAGGGCGCGGTTGGCGCTGATATTGATGTCGTTGAGCGTCTTGCCGGCGGTACCGACGTGCTGGCACGCCCGGAGGGCGAGGGCACCGAGGACGACATCGACGTGCTGATCGTCGCCGTCGGCGCGTTTGCGAGGTACGGCCTCGAGGTAGCAAAGGCGGTGCGTGACGACGGCATCCGGGCAACCGTGGTAGACCCGCGCTGGGTCATCCCCGTCTCCTCTGACGTGCTGGAGTTGGCCGCGGAAGCCGACCTGGTGGTGGTGTATGAAGACGGCGTGGTCCGCGGTGGCGTGGGATCCGCTGTTGCCGAGGCGCTTGCGGCTGCGGAGGTGGATACCCCGGTGCGGCAGCTCGCTTTCCCGGATATTTTCCCGCTGCACGCATCTCGCGGCGAGATCCTGCAGGAGTACGGCCTTGATCCAGTCTCTGCTGCGGATCAGGTTCGTCAGTGGGCAGAAAGCCTGGCGGACCCGGAAGCTGAAGCGAAGCGCTAGACCAAATCGAGCATCTCCGCGTGCGCTGCGGCCAGGATCGGCGCAGTGATTTGGATCTGCCACGGTCGCGCGCCCGCTTTCTCCAGGGCGATCGCTGCCTGGTGGGTATCCCACGCCGGCGCCTTGTCGGGCGCGTTCCACACCGTCTCGCGCAAAATCGCGGGCGTGAGCAAAATGTCGGGACGAATATCTAAGTCTTCTGCGCTGGCGGCGATGTCTTCGCGGCACAGCTGCAGCATCTGCCACGATTCGGGGTAGTGGCGCTCCCAGCCGGATTTCGACGGTGTGCCGTTTTCACGCGGATCTCGGCGTCGCGGCCACGTGGCTGGGTCCGCCGAAAGTGCGCGTTCGACCACGCCGAGCCAGCGCCGCACGTCCCGCGAGGGCATGCCTTTACTCCCAATCGCACGAGTCAGTCCGTGAGGGGAGTCTGGCTCGGCGAGCGCGATAGCCAATAAGGCCCGGTTGGGAAGTAGCCGCCCCGGAGCGATGTCGCGCTGTTCGCTGATCTCTTCACGCGCGTGCCAGAGTTCGCGGGCGACTTGGAGCCCGGATTGGTCACGTACCGACGCGAGCCCTTTCATATCCCGCCAAGTCTTCTCCGGGTAGGGAGTCTTTGAATACACGGCGATCAGGTGCGCGAACTCCTCGAATGCCCAATGCAGTTTGCCCTGAGCGTCGAGGACTTCCGTGAGCGCCTCTGCCAGCTCGTGGAGATATTCCACGTCGAGTGCGGCGTAGTCTTGCCACGACTTTGGCAGCGGCGTGCGCGACCAATCCTCGTGGCCGTGGCCTTTCTCCAGCTCCACACCGACGAAACGTTCGACCATGGCGGCGAGGTTGGGGCGGTCGTGGCCGACGATCCGTGATGCCAGTTCGGTGTCGAAAAGGATGCCGGGATGCAATCCGAGCAGTGCAAGGCTGCGCAGGTCTTCTCCCGCGGCGTGGATGATCCATTCCTGTCCGCCCAGCACGGGTGCGAAGATCTCGCGCACCTCGTCGCGGTGGCCTTCGGGCGCTATCAGAAACGTTCCTGCGCCACGTCGCGCTACTTGCACAAGAAATGCGCGGTTGCCGTAGCGGAAGGAAGAAGCGCGTTCAGTGTCCACGGCGAACGGTCCGCGACCGTGCGCGAGTGCGCCCGCAGCCTCACGAAAGGCGGCGGGCGTATCTACAAGGCGGTAGTCCAGCCGGGCACTCATCAAAAAACGATATTAGCGCGCGCCGAGCTGTGCCACACCCTCCGGAGGCAAACCGGCCACGTGCGCCAGAACCTTGGAAAACGCTTCGACGTGGTGTTGAAGGTCGGTGCCCTCCGCGGTCCAGGACGCGCGCATCTCCAGCTGGTAGGCGCGTGGCGGCCCGCCGATCTCGCCGAAGCGCACAGAGGCAGTCGAGGTGACGGTGCCGCCGAGGTTGGTGTGGCGCGCGCCGGTCTCAGCCAGCGATTCGTTGAGCCACTGCCAGGCTACGTCCGGAAGCAGCGGGTCCGAGGCTACGGCGTCGTCCATGTCGGCCTGGATGTAGGCGACCAGGCGCATGGTGCCTTCCCACGCTTCTTCTGCGGCGGGCGAGTGCAACAAGATCAGGCGGCCGAAGGCATCGCCTTCAGAGTCGACCGGGACGTTTTCTTCGTCCGCGTGCGCGACCTCCAAGCCGACGGCGTGGCTAAACGGTGCGGGGCGCTGCGGCGGGCGGATGGTGCCCAGGGTGATTTCGGGGCGCAGGCGCGCCGCGTGCATGGATTCAACGGCCGCACTGAATTCTGCGGGCCAGGAATCGCTGTTGCCGTGGTCGTCCCTGTTGCCGCCCGCGCCTCCGGCGGACATGGGCGAGGTGGTGTCCGGTTTCATCACAGGCTCAAACGTATCCAGCAACCGGCGTCGTTGGGGGAGGCGCGCCGTGAGTGCCACAACCTAGGGCGTAGAATGTCCTACGACTTTCGTTTGATCTGCCGTGCGGCAGGGAAGGGGCAAAATCTATGGCCAAGCTCGACTTTGACAAACTCAACGCCACGCAGCGCTTTCTGCAGTTCGCTGTGTTTCGCGCGCTCCCCGGGGTGCTTGGCACCGAGCGCAGCCAGCTTATCGACGAAGCTCGCGCCTTCTTCTCCAACCTCGAGCAGGAAGGCGTAGTCACGGTCCGCGGCATCTACGACAACACCGGTATCCGCGCCGACGCTGACTTCATGATCTGGTGGCACGCCGAAGAGTTCGAGCATCTGCAAAAGGCCCTCGCGGATTTCCGCCGCGAGACGGAGTTCGGGCAGAAGGTGGAACTGAGCTGGATCGGCAACGGGCTGCACCGCCCCGCCGAGTTCAACAAGTCGCACCTGCCCAGCTTCATCATGGGCGAGGAGCCGGGGGACTGGATTACGGTCTACCCGTTCGTGCGCTCCTACGACTGGTACGTGATGGACCCGCAGGAGCGCCGCCGCATCCTTGCGGAGCACGGCATGGCGGCCCGCGATTTTGCGGATGTGCGAGCCAACACCGTCGAGGCATTCACGCTCGGCGACTACGAGTGGATGCTCGCCTTTGAGGCACCGACGCTGGAGCGTATCGAGGCGTTGATGAAGACCATGCGCTACACCGAGGCGCGCCTGCACGTGCGCGAGGAGATCCCGTTCCAGACGGGCCGCCGGGTCGGCGACATCGGCGAAATCATCTCGGTGCTGCCCTAGGAGGCTGGGCACCGGAGGTGGCGTCGGAAAGCAATTGCTTACCGGCGCCTTTTCTACGCTTCGTCGAGCGTCAACGAAATGGAATTAATGCAGTAGCGCAGATCGGTGGGGGTGTTGAAACCCTCGCCGGCGAAGACATGGCCCAGGTGCGAGTGGCAGTTTGCGCACAGTACCTCGGTGCGCACCATGCCGAGGGAGGTGTCCTCGCGCTCAATGATGGCGTCACCCGCCAGCGGGGAGAAGAACGAGGGCCAGCCGCAGTGGGCGTCGAACTTCTCGGTGGAGCGGAACAGCTCGGCGCCGCACGCGCGGCAGCGGTACACACCCTCGGTGGTGGTGTTGGTGTACTCGCCGACGCCTGGGGGTTCCGTGCCTGCTCCCCGCAGGACGTGGAACTCCTCCGGGCTGAGTTTCTCGCGCCACTGCGCGTCGGTGAAGTCCTTGAAATCCGTCATCGCCCAATCCTTTCTGTCGGAGCGAGCAAGGTGTGCCTAAACAATACCCACGCTGCGCACGCGACAATAAACACGGCCCACCCGGCGGTTGGCAAAAACGTGTTGAGCCAACTGCCGGTCAGCGGGTGCAACGAGCTGGACCAGTTCAAGGGGGACAGGCACAGTGCGGCGCCGAGCCAGGCGGGCCAGCTGCGCAGGGGACTATCCGGGTGGAACACCGTAAACAAGGCGGGAAACAGCATCATGGAGTAATACGCCTGGCCCAGGGAGGACAACAGGCACACCCCGGCGAACAGTACTCCGGAGCCCACGGCGAGATACAGCAGCTCCTGGCTGTGGCGCACGCGCGCAAGACCGAGCACCGCCCCCGCGACGGCGGCAGCCAGAAGCACGAACAGCGCGCCATGCGCCCAGCTAGGCATGCCGAAATACACGGCGAACCCGGACAGGGAAGAGTTGGCGTAATCGCGCGTGACCTTCAAATACGGCACCACCACGTCGAGGTAGTCGCGGGCACCGGGAGTCAGCGGCCACGCGATGAGGTTCATCACCACCGGAATGCCGATAGCGCCGAGCGCAGGGCGCCAACGCAGCTGTAACAGCGGCAGCACCAGCAGCGGGGCGAACATCGGCTTGACCAAGATGGCGAACCCCAGCACGATGCCCGCAGCAATATCGCGGCGGGAAAGCAGCAGCGCAATAAATGCCACTAGCGCCAGCAGGAGTATGCCGTTGATGTTGGAAAACACCAGCGTGTTGGTCACTGCCTCGGTGCTAAAAGCCAGCGCTACGGCCACAGGAAACGTCGGCCCGGAAAGCTTGCGGCCCGCAAGCTTAGTCAGCCAGGCCAACGCGGCGATGATGCACGCGGCGTTGACGGCGATGAACACCGGGCGCGCCACGTCGATGTCGGCAATGAGTCCCATCGGCGACAGCAGCAGGGTCGCGCCCGGGTTGTACAGGTAGTGCGGGTTAACATGGCTGTACACCTCGTTGTACACGGGGACGCGTTCGACGAAACGGCGCGCCGCGGACCACACCGTGGTGAAATCGTCCGTCACTGAACCTGCGCGCGCGAGGATGAACAGCCGGTGCACGACCAGAAGCACCGCGACAGGCCAAGCGGCAGCGGCAATTGCCGGTGCGAGGCCCGCGCGCTCGTCGGCAGGCTGGGCCTGCACTGCGGTCGAACCCGTTGCTGGCTCACTTCGTGGCGGTGGTGTAGCAATCACGCGCCTAACCGTACCTGCCGGGGTGTGGCTAGCCTTCGCGCACGCTCCGGTAGCGCAGGAAGAGCATTGAGTCGCACGTGACGTGCGCGGCCTCAAGCACGAAGGCGCGGTCTGAGGGGGTGTCCGCTTCAGCGAACAGGCGTAGTTCGGACGGCTGCACCGCACGCGGGCTGACGGTGTAGTGGAACACATCCACTTCGCCGGCGCCAATGAGCTGGGCATTCAAGCTGGGCCCGCCTTCGCACACGATGCGGGCCAACCCACGCGCGTGGAGCGCAGCCACGACCGCCGACACGTCTTGGCCTTCCACCGGCACGATCACGCCGCCCGCCTGCTCGATCTTCCGCGCGCGTGCAAAGACGTCCTTGTCTCTCAAGACGTCCTCGGGTACCGCGAACAACGGCGGCGTGCGCGTGTCCGTGAACAGCTGCGTTGCAGTGTCGAAATTCAGGCTCTTTGTCATGACGACAATCGGCGGCACTTCAGCTTGCCCGCGTGCGTGCCGCGTCTCGCGCTGCTGTTGGGTAGTGCGCACCCCGAAGTAGTTCTCCTTGCGTGCGGTCTCGGCGCCGACGAGCACCGCATCCGACCAGATGCGCAGAGCGTTGAGCAGCGCGAAATCGGTGTCGTTGCCTAAACCGGAAGAGGTGCCGTCACTCGCGGCAGCTCCTGTCAGCGCCGCAATGCCCATGAGGCGAGTCTCCCGCTGTCCGGGAGGCTTCACCGGTCCGATGAGAAGGTCCGGATTAAGGGTGTGAGGCCGCTCGTTCATTACACTTGTTTCCAGTCTGTTGAAGGGGATGTTGTGCAACCTACCGGAAACCGTTTTGACCTCGATGCGGCAGCCGCCGCTGCCAGGAAGGGCTGGATTGCGGACTCGGAAACTACCGAGTTTTACACCCTCCTGTTCGACCGCTCGGACAAGCACGAGTGGAAAGACAACCTCGCTGAAGCCGCGCGGGCGGCGTTTGCGCCGACCGCGGAAACGGCAACTGAGATGGTCTGGTTCGAGCCCTTCCTGAACATGGTCACCGACGTCTGTTGGCAGGCCCGGGAGCGAGGGCTCGGCGCGCATGAGCCGAAGCGCGTACGCCGCCACGGCAGCGTGGAGCAACCGCGCCTGCTGTATCTCGCAACCGCGTTGATTGAGCTGCAGCTGTACCGGTTCGACTTCAACTACGACGGCATTTTTGCAGTGCTCAGCCGCGCCGACGACGCCCCACTGCAAGTCGGCCCCTACGACCTCAACGGCATCTACCTCACGTTCGCGCAACTTAGTGCCGGCAAGCGGATCGTGCCGTCAGAGCTGTTTTCCTCCATCGGCCTAGACCCAGAAAGTCCGACGAACCTCTCGCGGCACCTGGACCGTGTACCCGTGAAGCTGCGCCACCTCTTGCTGCACGGCTTGTGGCTGTTTCCGTTCCGCTTCTACGGGGTAGAGATGCTGATTCTGGCGGAGTCTCTGGTCAAGTCGGACCCCAAGGACGGCAACGCGTACTACCGGATGGGGGAGGCATACCGCAGAATCGCCGCGGCAACGCAGTGGGATTTCGAAACTGGGCCGTCCGCCACCCACGCGTTCGAAGTGGAGCAGACACTCAGCGCTGACCCGACGCTGTTGGAAGACCAGAACTTCTGCTACCGGCGCGCCGTGGAATCTCTGGACATGGCAATCCGTGTGCTGGACCCGCAGCAGCTTGCCCGCCACGAGGAGTACAAGAACTACCGGCTGCTGGTCTCCACCGAGTGGCAGGTGCAAACAGCCATCCGCAGTGCCGTCGAGAGGCAGGTAGCTTCCGTGGACGAGAAGGTGCAGGCGTTGTCCCGCCAGCTCGAGTCAGAGTCGAATCAGCTCGTGTGGAAATCCGTGGAGGTGCTGTCGCTGTTTGCTGCCCTGATGGGGTTGTTGATCACCAACATCAGCGTGCTGGGCATCGATGGCATCTCCACCCTCGAGCGCGTCGGGCTCATCGGCTTGATGGCGCTCATCATGGTCGGCTTCTTCCTCTTGGTGCGCAACACCGTATTCCGGATGCGCGAAGGCCGGGAGGGACCCAAGGAGGTCCGCACGAAACCCCAGAAGTTCTCGCTGCGACGCCCACGAAAGACAGCCGTGCTCCAAGAGCGGATCAGCGAGCTTGAGCGCGACATCGAGCGGATGAGAAACACCAACTATCAGCTGGCACCATTTTTGGACAGCGCCTCCGGCGAGCAACGACGCACCGGTGCGCAGCTTCACGACGGCTACCGCGAAAGGACACCGTAGCTATGCACGACATCACTGGGGCAGCGCTCGAATACGTTGCAGACGAACGGGAACTGACGAAAGGTCCCTACGACATTGCCGACGCCGGCGAAGCGGCCGCCGCGATCGACCACTACCTTCGCGTACGCGTCACCGCCGCCGTCGCCCGCAGCGCCGGGCGAACCGTGCTCCAACTCTCCGGCGGCATCGATTCCATCTTGCTGGCCACCTACGTTGCTGAGGTCGCGCCGGGCGCGTTGGCCGTGACCTACAGTCAGCATGTGGAGGACCCGGAGGTGGGCAGGGCGGCAGCCGTCGCAAAGCAATGCGGCCTCGAGCACGTGATTGTTCGCCCCACCGACGAAGACTTCGAGTGGCTTCTCGCGCGGGTCGTGCGGGCCCTCGAGTTCCCGGAACCGTGGGAGATCTCGGCGGGCTGTGTGCTGGAAGCTATCAACGGTGCTTCGCACGAGCACGGCGCCGAAGGCGTACTTCTCTCCGGAGCCGGGGCCGACGCGCTGTTCATGGGTGGCCACACGGTGTTTCCCGCGGCGGGGGAGAGCCTCGTTGACGCGTGGGACGCGACGCTGCGAGCAAACGTGTCTAAAAACTTCAAGCGCGAGCGCTTTGTGCCAGACTTCTACGAGCGGCTCCTGGACGATCCTGAGCGCCACGTGCAGATCTGGCAGACCCACGCTGCGGTTGAGCTGGCCCAGCGCATCCACCCGTCGCTGGTGCAGCCCGACGACAGCAGCCACGACAAGTACATCTTCCGCAAGCTCGCGGTGGACCGGGGCGTCCCAGCTGAGGTGGCGTTCGCACCGAAGAACCCGATGCAGGTCTCATCCGGGCTCGTCGGCGCCATTGTGGACGCGGCCCGCCGCCAGCTTGAGCGTGACTTTGGAGAGCGCACGTACTCCTCGCCGCTGCAAGAGCAGCTGGAGCTCACCGTTGCCCGGCTGTACCTCCAACGCCTGGCCGGGGAGGAGCGCAAATAGCAAAAAGGGGCCCACCAGGAAGGTGGCCCCCTTTTTTTCAAGTGGAGCGGATGACGAGACTCGAACTCGCGACCCTCACCTTGGCAAGGTGATGCGCTACCAACTGCGCTACATCCGCATTGCTATTCAGTTACCGAGGGGATAAACCCTCTGTGCGCGATACTGGGATCGAACCAGTGACCCCTACCGTGTCGAGGTAGTGCTCTACCGCTGAGCTAATCGCGCAAGGCTATTGCAGCTTGGAGGTGGATACGGGAATCGAACCCGTGTACACGGTTTTGCAGACCGTTGCCTAACCACTCGACCAATCCACCGTGGAGTTACCTCCAAAGTATTCGGCTTCAACCCCGAAGTACTTGGAGCGGATGACGAGACTCGAACTCGCGACCCTCACCTTGGCAAGGTGATGCGCTACCAACTGCGCTACATCCGCATTGCTATTCAGTTACCGAGGGGATAAACCCTCTGTGCGCGATACTGGGATCGAACCAGTGACCCCTACCGTGTCGAGGTAGTGCTCTACCGCTGAGCTAATCGCGCCCAAGTTCCTCTGGGGAACTGGAGCGGATGACGAGACTCGAACTCGCGACCCTCACCTTGGCAAGGTGATGCGCTACCAACTGCGCTACATCCGCATGCGTTCCACGCTGTCCGCGTTGAATGCGAGAACAAACCTTATCCGCATACTGCCCGCCGTTACAAATCGCCATGTCACGGACACTTTCAGGGGGTCATGTGTGAATTACGCGGGTGCAATTTGATCCCGTGGTGCATTCGCTTCTCGACGGCCCACGTTTCGGCACCCACCGTTATCCGTGATGACCAGCCGATTCGGAACTTTCGGCTTTGGTGTGTAATCTCTCTTCTCGTTCGGTCCTATGGCTCAGTGGAAGAGCGTTCCGTTCACACCGGAAAGGTCGCTGGTTCGATCCCAGCTAGGACCACAAAACACGCCCCAGGTTGGAAGCAGCCTGGGGCGTTTTGCGTTTGCCCGCTAAACGCCGGGTTAAACGACAAAAAGTGTGTCTGATTCAGCGTGTCGTGGGGGTTAGATTTGGCCTTTTTGGATGCCGATTGAGTGTGTGTAGTTGGTGTCGATAGCGTTGTCGTAGAGGGCTGGTCGTCCGGTTTCGTGGTCGGCTTCGTTCTCGTTTCGGGTCAGGGTGGATACTTTGGCGAGTTGGCCCTGGCCCCAGTCGGACTGACTGGCGATTCGTACTGGATCGTCAGGCAGTTCCGTTTTCAAATAGAGCCACCAATCCAGCATGCGGCGTTGTCGTTCACCTGATCTGCCGCGGTGTGTTCTGGCGAGCAGTTTGAGCTGGGCGTTGATGCCGCCTTCCAGGCTGTTGGTGGTGGATTTGATCCACTCTGGTTGAAGTACTGCTTTTGGCGGGTTGAGGTAGACAAACAGCATCTCGGACCGCCAAAGATGGTTGAGGCTGTTGTATGCCTTGCGCACGTTGTGATGCGTCCACACGCGGGTCCATGCACCGGTTTTGGGATCTTTGACCAGGGTTTTCTCGTCCATCCATGACCGGTAGAGCGTGGAGAACTCGTGCAGCTGCGCACCCCATGCAGCGGCTTCATCCAGCGTGGTGATCCGGGTCAGCTTCAGCGCAAGTCGGTAGATGGTGCGCCCGGCATCGGTGCGTGGGTTACTGGTGGTGTAGCGGCGTACCACGCGTTGGGCGTGGACGAGGCAGCGTTGAATTTTCGTAGTCGGCCAGCACTTTTTGATCGCGCTGTATGCGCCTTGGCCGCCGTCGATGACGGCGATGAGTGGGGCTTCGATGCGCTCAAGCAGCAGTTGGTAGTCGCGGGTGGTTTCGTGTTTGCACCAGTGCCAGGCAATCACGTGGTCGATCGTCGCCGCGACGATCAAGCAGCCGCCAGCGGTGTAGGTGCCGTCAAGGAAGATCTGGTCGTAGACCCGCTTGTCGTGGCCGGCGGTGGGGTCAGGCACATCAACGAACCAGAACGGTTCGAATCGACGTTGCATCGTGCGCGGTGAGCACCCCACACGGCGGGCAACGGTATCGAGGCTGGCGCCGGTGGTGAGGTGGTCGATGAAGACGGTGAACGCCGCCGCGTTGGTGATGTCGCTTCTGCGTTTCACGCTGGAGGCGCCGCATCGTTTGCAGCGCCACCTGGTGGTGCCTTTGCTAGTGGTGCCGTTTCGTTTCATTTCTCCGCCGCAGTGGCAGCGTGGTTGGTTCTTTGACATTGCGACACCACACCACGCCGCACATAGCACATCACGGCAGCCACACCGAGGATTGAACGCTCGAGACCTAAATATATGCCCCCGAAGCATATATTTCCCTGAAACCTACAGGTCAAACCCTGAAAATCGTCGATTCCAGACACACTTTTTGTCGTTTAACCCTAAACGCCGATATCGGCATTTGTGGGTTCGGCCCTTGGGAAAGCCCAGGTCGCGTCTCGGGCCCGGGGGTAAACGCCGATATCGGCGTTTAGGCTGCGTTGCCCGGTTCATAGTTTTGGGGCGGGTGTGACGGGAACTAACGTTGGTTTGGATACGACTAGTGCTCTTAGCACCAGTCTGCGCGTTGGTTTTATTTGAGGAGGCACCATGCTCAGCCCGGCAACATTCACACGAGGTTGCGCGGTCGCAGCCGCAGCGGCCACTGCGGCGTTGGTTGCGGCGGCGCCGGCAATCGCTCACGATTCCGTGATTGGCTCGGACCCGGAGGACAAGGGCGTGGTCAGTGAGTTGCCTGAAGCGGTCACCCTGGAGTTTTCCGGGGAGATCCAGGACGGCTTCAACACCGTGGCGCTTTCCCGCGATGCCAACGGGCAGTCCGAGGTGGTCTACTCCGGCGAGCCCGAGATCGACGGCCGGTTTGTCACCCTCGACCTACCGGCAGACCTGGATGCGCAGCCGGGCGACTACAAGGTCGGTTTCCAGATCGTGTCCTCCGACGGTCACTCAACGAAGGGGATGACCTCGTTCAGCTTCAACCCGTCCGGCGCGGCGACCGCGGACGCGAGCAAAGACCCGGTCGTCGACGCTGCCGACGGCATGAGCACCACCATGAAGGTGCTGCTCGCCCTCGCCGGCGTGCTTGTCGTCGCAGGTGCAGGCGTTGGTGCCCTAGCGAAGAGCCGCCGGATGTCTGAAACCAACACTGATAGGGACAAGTAGGACAACACCAATGAACAAGCGAATTGTTACCGGCCTTGCAGCTGCAGCTTTGATACTGGCCGGTTGCTCCGACGAACCGAACGACGCAGTACAGCAGCAGTCGGCCTACAACGAGACCACCTCGGAGGTGGGTGCCGCAGCCGACGACCTGGGCAACGGCGCGGTGACGCTGGAGCAGGGCGCCGTCCGCGCGAAGGCGGCGAAGGATGCGGCCGACGGCAGCGATATGACTGCCATCTTCGGCACGCTGCACAACAACTCCGACAAGGACATCACCGTGGTTGGCTTCGCTACCTCGCTCGGCGAGGCGAGCTACCAGATCCACGAAGTCGTGGACGGGGTGATGCGCCAAAAGGACGGCGGCTTCGACATCCCCGCGGGCGGCACCCACGAGCTCGCCCCGGGCGGCGACCACTTCATGGTGATGGACTACGAGCCGGCCATCGAGGCAGGCGACACCATCGGTGTGACCCTGCTGCTGGAAGGCGGCGCGACCGCGACCGTGTCCGATGTTGCCGTGCGCACCATGCTGCCTGGCGACGAAAGCTACGGCGACCTCGGCGAGCACGCCGACCACGCTGAACATGCCGACCACGCCGACCACGCTGAACACAAGCACTAGAGGAGGATGCGTCATGCCGGGTGTGAGCCGGCGGGGGTTTTTGGCGGGGACGGCTGGTGTGGCCGGGGTGGCGTCGTCAGGCATGCTGCTGGCGGCGTGCGATAGCGAGCCGAGCAACTCCGCGCCGAACACCAAACCTTTGACGGAGGCGTCCGTCGCCTTCGACGGTGCCCACCAGGCTGGCATCCAGACGCCGACGCAGGCGTCGCTCAACCTGGCCGGGTTCAACCTCAAGGACGGAGTGGACGCTGCTGGCGTGGTCAGGCTGATGCGTCTGTGGACGGAAGACGCCCGCGAGCTGACCGCCGGCCGCAACCCGCTGTCCAGCCTGGAGCCGGAGATGACGCAGTGGCCCGCCAACTTGACCATCACCTGCGGGTTCGGTGAGCGCGTCTTCGATATCGCGGCGCCGGATCAAAAGCCGGCGTGGCTGCACGACATCCCCGCGATGCCGCGCGAAGAGCTGCGGCCGGAGTGGGGGCAGACGGATCTGGTGCTGCAGATCTGCTCCGACGACCCGGTGATGAGCGCCTGGGCGATGCGCCACATGACGCGCGCCGGCATGGACTACGTTGAAACCACCTGGTTGCAGCAGGGGTTCATGAACGCGTTTGGCTCCATCCCCAAAGGCCAAACGCCGCGCAACCTCTTCGGGCAGGTGGACGGCACGGTCAACCCGCACTCGGACGATGAGTACGCCGAGCAGGTGTTCGCGGACGACGGCTCGTCGTCGCTGGTGGTGCGCCGCATCGCGATGGACCTCGACGATTGGGAGCGGCTGGACCGCACGTCACGCGAGGCGGCGGTGGGGCGAAAGCTTTCCGACGGCGCCCCGCTGACCGGCGAGGACGAGTTTGATGCGCCGGACATGGAGGCGCTGGACGAGTACGGGCTGCCCGTGATCGACAAGAACTCCCACATGGCCCGCGCCATGCCGCCCGCGGACCACCCGGAGCAGAAGTTTTTGCGCAGGCCGTACAATTACTCGCTGCCCCCGGCACCCGGTGAGCTGTCCAACGCGGGTTTGGTCTTTTTGGCCTTCCAAAAGGACCCGGATGTCCAGTTCACCCCTGTGCTGCAACGGCTTTTGGAGGTGGACCGCCTCAACGAATGGACCACGCACATCGGCTCCGCGGTCTACTGGATCCCGCCGGGCACACGTGAGCCCGGTGGGGACGCGGGCCGCGATACGTACTGGGGCGAGACGGTACTTTCGGGTGCCCAAGGGTAGTATCCCAGGCATCCGGCGCGCCAGCAGCGCCGTCGGGAGAGAACGTAGAAGATGGGTTGCGTCCAGGTATGACACAACCCAGTGACGCGCAAAGGAGCGCACGACAGATATGTCTACCGAAGCAGCAGTCGAATTCGCACCGTTCGAGGTTCCCGCCGGCACCGCCGTCGGCGCCGCCATGCGGGAGCTGAACCTGCCGAACAAGGGGGAGGACGCCGTGGTGTGCGTCCAAGACGAGGCGGGAGAGCTGAAGGATCTCTCGCACGTCCCCGATACCACCGCGACGTTTATGCCGGTAGCCGCAAACACTGAGCTCGGCCGCTCCGTGATCCGCCATTCCTGCGCCCACGTGCTCGCCCAGGCCGTGCAGGCCGAGTTCCCCGGCACCAAGCTGGGCATTGGCCCGGCGATCAACGACGGTTTCTACTACGACTTCGACGTTGCGGAGCCGTTTACGCCCGAGGATCTGAAGACGCTGGAAAAGCGCATGAAGAAGATCATCAAGCAGGGACAGAAGTTCGTCCGCGGCGTCTACGCCTCCGCAGAAGAGGCTGCAGAAGACCTCAAGGACGAGCCGTACAAGCTCGAACTGATCAACGACAAAGGCAACGTCGATCCGGACTCCGATGAGGCCACCGAAATCGGTGCCGGCGAGCTGACGCACTATGACAACGTCAACCCGCGCACGAACGAGGTTGAGTGGCACGACCTGTGCCGCGGCCCGCACGTGCCCACCACGAAGTACATCCCGGCGTTCGCGCTGACCCGCTCGTCCGCCGCCTACTGGCGCGGCGACCAGAACAACGCCGGCCTGCAGCGTGTCTACGGCACCGCTTGGGAGTCCAAGGAAAAACTCGAAGAGTATATGACCATGCTTGAGGAGGCGGAAAAGCGCGACCACCGTCGCCTGGGCAACGAGCTGGACCTGTTTTCTTTCCCGGACGAGGTCGGCTCCGGCCTGCCGGTGTTCCACCCGGACGGCGGTATCGTGCGCATGACCATGGAGCAGCACTCGCGCGAGCGCCATGTCGCCGCCGGCTACTCCTTTGTCAACACCCCGCACGTGACCAAGGGCGACTTGTTCCAGCAGTCTGGCCACCTGGACTGGTACGCCGACGGCATGTTCCCGCCGATGAAGCTCGACGGCGAGGTCGATGAAGACGGCAACGTGACCAAGCAGCCGGTGGACTACTACGCCAAGCCGATGAACTGCCCGATGCACAACCTCATCTTCGACTCGCGCGGGCGTTCCTACCGCGAGCTGCCGCTGCGCCTGTTCGAGTTCGGCACCGTGTACCGCTACGAGAAGTCCGGCGTGGTCCACGGCTTGACCCGCGCCCGCGGATTCACGCAGGACGACGCACACATCTACTGCACCGAGGAGCAGCTGGAAGACGAGCTGACCAGCGTGCTGGAGTTCATCATCTCCCTGCTGCAGGACTACGGCCTGGACGACTTCTACCTGGAACTTTCCACCAAGGACCCGAACAAGTACATCGGCGACGACGAGATCTGGGAGCGCTCGACCAACATCCTGGAGTCTGTGGCCAAAAAGTCCGGCTTGGAGCTCGTGCCGGACCCGGCGGGCGCCGCGTTCTACGGCCCGAAGATATCGGTGCAGGCCCGCGACGCCATCGGCCGCACCTGGCAGATGTCCACCGTGCAGCTGGACTTCAACCTGCCGGAGCGCTTCGATCTGACCTACACCTCCTCGGACGGCTCGAAGAAGCGTCCGGTGATGATCCACCGCGCGCTCTTCGGCTCCATCGAGCGCTTCTTCGGCGTGCTGCTCGAGCACTACGCCGGCGCGTTCCCGGCCTGGCTGGCCCCGCACCAGGTGGTGGGCATCCCGGTGGCCGACGCATTCGCCGACCACCTCGAAGACGTCGTCGGTGCCCTGCGTGAGCGCGGCATCCGCGCGGAGGTTGACCACTCTGACGACCGCATGCAGAAAAAGATCCGCACCCACACCACCGGCAAGGTGCCGTTCATGCTGCTCGCCGGCGAGCGCGACGTGGAGGCGAATGCGGTCAGCTTCCGCTTCCTCGACGGCAGCCAGATCAACGGGGTACCGGTCGAGCGCGCAGTGGAGCTGATCGCCGACTGGATCTCCGCCAAGCGCAATGAGCAGCCGAGCGAGGAAACCGTTGCAGCGGGCAACTAACGGCGAGACTTACGTCGACACCGGCGTAGGCGACCCGGACCGCCTCACCCGCCTGTGGGCGCCGTACCGTTCCAGCTACATCACCAAGATGCCGGCGGAAGGGGAGGCGGGGGAGGCCGAAGGATCGTCGAGAAGCAACGGCGATCCCTTCCTCGAAATCCCGCAGATGAGCGACGAAGACGGCCTGATCGTCGCGCGCGGGGAGACGCTGTACGCGGTGTGCAACCTGTACCCGTACAACGCCGGCCACCTGATGGTGGTGCCGTACCGCAAAGTCGCTGACTTGGAAGAACTCACCGACGCGGAGACGGCCGAGCTGATGGCGTTTGCCAAGCATGCGGTGAAAACGCTCAAGCGCGTGTCCAAACCGGAGGCGATCAACGTCGGGCTGAACCTGGGCAAGGCCTCGGGCGGGTCGGTGAGCGACCACCTGCACCTGCACGTTGTGCCGCGCTGGGCGGGCGACGCGAATTTCATGGCCGTCATCGGCGGCACCAAGGTGCTGCCGCAACTGCTGCAGGAGACGCGGACGCTGCTCGCAGACGGCTGGCGCGAGGTCCACGAGGCGGAATCAGGTGAGCGCGATGCTTAGCGTGCACGGACGCAAACCCGCCGCAGTAGCGGTCGAGCCGGTGGCCAAAGGCCTGTTGCGCATCGGTCTGACTCCGAACGCGACAACGATTGCGGGAACCGCGCTGACCATGCTCACGGCTATGGTGCTCATCCCCACCGGACACTTGGTGTGGGCGGCGGTGCTCAGCCTGTTCTTCGCCGCCTTCGACATGGTCGACGGCACGATGGCCAGGCTGCGCGGCGGAGGCACCGCGTTTGGCGCGACGCTGGATGCGAGCTGCGACCGGCTTACCGACGGCGCGCTGTTCGGCTCGATCGCCATGTGGCTGATCTACGTCGTGGACGCCGCGCCGGTGAACGTGGCGGTGTGCCTGGCGGTCACCGTGCTTTCGCCGACCATTAGCTACATCAAGGCTCGCGGCGAGGCCGGTGGGCTGAAGATCGTCGGCGGGCTGGTCGAGCGTCCCGAACGGTTGATTTTGAGCCTCGGTGGCCTAGCCCTGGAGGGCTTTGGCGTGCCCAACGCGGTGGTGGTCTCGCTATGGATCCTGCTAGTCGGCTCCGTGATCACCGTTGTGCAGCGCCTGATGTTCGCCGGACGCGACGAGGGGGCGGACGCGAAGGTCGCGCCGCCAGCGGGAACGTAAATGGGCTTCGCGCGCGAGCGGCTCGTAGCCGCGGGTTACATCGCCGGCTGGAAGATCGTCGGAGCGCTGCCTACACCGTTGACCGCGCGGGCAGCCGAGTGGGCCGCGGACCGTGCTTCCGGCGAGGGCGCTGGCATGGAGATGCTGCGGCGCAACCTCGCACGCGTGGTGGGGCCGGAAAACGTCACCCGGCAGCTGGTGCGCGACGCCATGCGCTCCTACGCTCGCTATTGGTTGGAAGCATTCCGTCTGCCGCGGATGGCGGGCGATCCGGAGTTGAACGCGAAGCTTTCGGCTGGTGTGGTCGGGCGGGAACACTTGAATTCTGCCGTGGCGCAGGGCCACGGGGTTGTACTCACGCTGCCTCACACCGGTAACTGGGACATGGCGGGAACATGGCTGGCGAAAAGCTTCGGCGGGTTCACCACCGTTGCGGAGCGGCTTGAACCTGAGGCGCTGTTCGACGCGTTCGTGCAGTTCCGCGAGACCCTCGGCTTCGAGGTCGTGCCGCTGACCGGCGGTGAGCAGCCGCCGTTCGAGCGGTTGAAAGAGGTGCTCGCTGACGGCGGGATCGTGTGCCTGTTGGGGGAGCGGGACTTCTCTCGACGCGGGGTGCCGGTTGAGTTCTTCGGCGAGGAAACGACCTTTCCCGTCGGCCCGGTCAAGCTGGCGCGGGACACCGGCGCGACGCTTTTGGTTGCGCACTCCTGGTTCACGGGCGCGCGGCGCAACCCTGGCTGGGGCTTTAGCATCTCTGCCCCGGTGGAGGTGACCACGCTCGAGGGCACTGCGCAGCGCGTGGCCGATCAGTTCGCCCAAAACATTGCCGCCCACCCGGCGGACTGGCACATGCTGCAGCCGCTGTGGCCTAAAGACGTGCCGAAGCCGAGCCGCCGCCGGGAGATGGAACGGCGGCTGCGGCAACGGCGCGAACACGGGAGGTAGTCGGCGTGCGGATCGGTCTGGTGTGCCCGTACTCCTTCAACGTTCCGGGCGGAGTTCAAGCCCACGTGCTTGACCTTGCTGCTCAATTGCGCGAAATGGGCCACCACACTGAGGTGCTCGGCCCGGCCTCGAAGGCTGTCGAGCTTCCGGAGTGGGTCACCCGCGGCGGCGCCGCGGTGCCGGTGCGCTACAACGGCTCAGTCGCGCGGCTGTCCTTCGGCCCGCAAGTGCGCCGTACCACCCGGCATTTCATCGAGCGCGGCAACTTTGACATTTTGCACGTACACGAGCCGAACTCGCCGAGCTACTCCATGGCGGCGTTGCGCATGGCTACCGGCCCGATCGTGGCCACCTACCACGCCTCAGCGGAATCCTCTTACGCGCTCAAGCTCGTGCTGCCGGCACTCCGCGGCAGCCTAGAGAAGATCCGCGCCGGTATCGCGGTGAGTAAGGAGGCGTGGCGCTGGCAGTCGCAGCAGGTGGGCACTGATCCCGTGATCATCCCGAACGGTGTGGACACCGTCAGATTTCAAGCGGCGCGGCACACCCCGGGAAGACAATCAATGCCAGAAGTGGTGTTCATGGGCCGCTTGGACGAACCCCGCAAGGGCCTCGACGTGTTCCTGCGGGCCGTGGATCAGCTCCCGCGCAAGCCGCGCGTCACCGTCATCGGAGCTGGGGCGCCCCGCGAGTTTGCGGGCGTCGAGTTTACGGGGCTGGTTTCTGAGGATGAGAAGGCGCAGATTCTCGGCCGCGCGGATATCTTTGTCGCGCCGAACCTCGGCGGCGAATCGTTCGGGATCATCCTC
This sequence comes from Corynebacterium afermentans subsp. afermentans, assembly GCF_030408355.1. NCBI lineage: Bacteria > Bacillati > Actinomycetota > Actinomycetes > Mycobacteriales > Corynebacteriaceae > Corynebacterium > Corynebacterium afermentans. The sequence continues at coordinate 1,359,113 of NZ_CP046606.1, read as the reverse complement.
GTGGAGGCGATGGCTGCCGGCTGCGCTGTACTCGCCAGCAACATCCCCGCGTTCGCCGCGGTCTGCGGCAAGGATGCGGGGTTGCTGTTTCCGCCCGGCGACGCGTCGGCGCTCGCGCAGCAGTTGCAGTTGCTTATCGACGAGCTCCCGCTTCGCACCAACCTCTGCGCTAAAGGCGTGCAGCGGGCAAAAGACTTCGACTGGTCTGTTGTGGCGCGTCGGGTCCTGGCGGTGTACGAGGCAGTGTCTATCGGGGAGACGGTCGGGGTGGAGGGGTGGCTATGACGATGGTGTGGATCGCTGTGGCGGTGGTGGTGACTGTGCTGGCGGCGTGGGCCTACAACACGGCGCAGCGGCTCAACCGCCTGCATATCCGGCTCGACCGTTCGCGCGACGCCCTGCAGGCGGCGCTGGACCGGCGCTGCGCTGTCATCGCTGCGGTCTATCCCGAACTTCGTTCGGTGGCGGAGGACGCGGAGCACGTCAGGATGGCACCGCAGGACATACACACGCGTCTTGCGCAGGAGGAACAACTCTCGGCGCTGGTGGCAGAACGGATCGCGGGCGAGGAAATGCCGGGTCCGCTCAGCGACGCGGACATCCGAGTCGAGCTGGCCACACGTTTCTACAACGATGCGGTGGCGGACACGCGGGCGTTGCGCCTTCGGCCGTCGGTAAGCTTTTTGCGCCTCGGCGGTACAGCGGCACTGCCGCAGTTCGTGCGGGACGACCAGTAATAGCTTCAGCAAGCCGGTGCGTATAATGCCGTCTGTTACACGTCAACCGAGGAAAAGGGGTGCGTTATGGCGGGCCACTCAAAGTGGGCAACCACGAAGCACAAGAAGGCCGCAAACGACGCGAAGCGGTCGAAGTTGTGGGCGAAGATGATCAAGGACATCGAGGTCGCGGCACGAACCGGCGGCGGCGATCCGGCCGCGAACCCCACCCTGGACGACATGATCCGCAAGGCCAAGAAGGCTTCGGTGCCTGGCGACAACATCGAGCGCGCCCGCAAGCGCGGCTCCGGTGAGGAAGCCGGCGGCGCGAACTGGGAGACCGTGATGTACGAGGGTTACGGCGTGAACGGCGTGGCAGTGCTCATCGAGTGCCTTACGGACAACCGCAACCGTGCAGCTACCGAGGTGCGTACCGCCATGACCAAAAATGGTGGCAACCTCGGCGAGTCCGGCTCCGTCGGCTACATGTTCGAGCGCACCGGTGTGGTGACCATTCAGAAGGGCGAGCTCAGCGAGGACGACGTGCTCATGGCTGTGCTCGATGCCGGAGCCGAGGAGGTCAACGACCTCGGCGAGGAGTTTGAGATCACCTGCAAGCCGACCGACCTGCCGGCAGTTCGCGAGGCGCTGGCAGGCGAAGGTATCGAGATTGAGGAAGCAGGCCAGGAGTTCCGTGCGGACGTGGAGGTAGACCTCGACGTCGAAGGCGCGAAGAAGATGATGCGCATCATCGACGCGCTGGAAGACTCGGACGACGTGCAGAACGTCTACACCAACATGAACCTCTCCGACGAGGTCGAGGCGCAGCTGGAGGACTAAGTCTTTCACCGTGGCCAACGCCCGTGCCGCCGACGGTGGCACGGGCGTTTGTTGTGTCTCCTGTGGTAGAACATATGTGTCACATGTACGGAAGGGAGGATGCGATGTCGCTGGAAGGTCTGCGGGTGATGGGCATTGACCCGGGCTTGACGCGTTGCGGTCTTTCCGTGGTGCAAGCTGGCCGGGGCCGCCAGATCATCCCCGTGGCGGTTGGCGTGGTGCGCACCCCGTCCACTGCGGAACTAGCGGAGCGTCTTCTGCGCCTGTCGCGGGCGGTGGGTGAGTGGATCGACGACTACGAGCCGGACGTCATCGCCATGGAGCGCATCTTTGAGCGCGGCAATGTATCAACCGTCATGCACACCGCGCACGCCGTCGGTGTGATGGTGCTGGCCGCGGCGGAGCGGGGCATCCCGGTGTACATGTACACCCCGTCAGAGGTGAAAAAGGCCGTCTCCGGCAACGGGCGGGCGGACAAGAAGCAGATGACAGTGATGATCACGCGGATTCTCGGCCTGTCTGAAGCGCCGAAGCCCGCGGACGCGGCGGACGCGCTGGCTATCGCGGTGTGCCACTGCTGGCGCGCCCCCCTGATCGCACGGACCAACCAGTTGACCATGAAAGCGGCGAACCAATGATTGATTCTCTCAACGGCGAAGTGCTCACCATCGGGCTCGACCATGCGGTTATCGAATGCTCGGGCGTGGGCTACCGCTTCCTTGCCACCCCACAAACGCTAGGCCGCTTGACCCGCGGCGAGAGCGCCCGGGTGATGACGTCGATGGTGGTCAAAGACGATGGTGTGACCCTGTACGGCTTCGGGGACGCGGATGCCCGCGAGATGTTCCACAAGCTGCAGAACGTCTCCGGACTGGGGCCAAAATTAGCGCTCGCCTCGTTGTCCGTGTTTGACCCAGGCGAGCTGTCCTCCCACATCGCAGCCGGAGATGCGAAGACGATCCAGTCCATTCCGGGTGTGGGCAAGAAGATGGCGGAACGGATCGCTCTCGAGCTCAAAGACAAGGTGGAGGCGTTTGTCCCGGCGGGCGATGCGCCGGCCGCTGCAGAGGCAACCGGGGCGAACAAGGGCTCGTCGCTCATTTCTGAGCAGGTGGTCGAGGCGTTGGTGGGGCTGGGGTTCCAGGAGCGTTCGGCGCGGCCGGTGGTCGACGCGTTGGTGGAGGAGCAGCCGGAGGAAGACGCTTCCGCACTGCTGCGTCAAGCGCTGAGCCAGCTGGGCAAAAAGTAAGGAGGTATCGCCGTGTCGGATGTGGAAAAGACAGAGTTTGAGCTGCCGGAAGGGTTCGCGGCGAAGGCTCCGTCGCCAGTAGACGCGCACGCGCAGGCAGACGAGCATGACATCGAGCGTTCGCTACGCCCGAAATCGATCAATGAGTTTATCGGCCAGCCCAAGGTGCGTGAGCAGCTCAACCTGGTGCTTGCGGGTGCGTGCAGCCGCGGGGTGACCCCGGACCACATCCTTCTGTCCGGCCCGCCGGGGTTGGGCAAGACCACCATGGCGATGATCGTGGCGCAGGAATTGGGAACCTCGCTGCGGATGACGTCGGGTCCGGCACTTGAGCGCGCAGGCGATCTAGCTGCGATGCTTTCCAACCTGATGGAAGGCGACGTGCTGTTCATCGACGAAATCCACCGCATCGCCCGCCCTGCAGAGGAAATGCTCTACATGGCAATGGAGGACTTCCGCATCGACGTGATCGTGGGCAAAGGTCCCGGTGCGACTTCGATCCCGTTGGAGATCCCGCCGTTTACCCTCGTCGGGGCGACAACCCGCGCGGGCATGCTCACAGGCCCACTGCGCGACCGTTTCGGGTTCACCGCCCAGATGGAGTTTTATGACGTGGAGGACTTGACCCAAGTGGTCAGCCGCGCCGCGGACATCCTCGCTATGCACATAGACACGGACGCGGCGGTGGAAATCGCTTCGCGTTCGCGCGGCACGCCACGCATTGCAAATCGCCTACTGCGCCGAGTGCGCGACTGGGCGGACGTGCATGGCGACGGCCACGTCAACCTCGAGGCGGCGCGCTCGGCGTTGAGCGTGTTCGACGTGGACGAGTTGGGCCTGGACCGACTGGACCGTGCGGTTCTAGATGCGTTGATCCGCGGCCACGGCGGGGGGCCGGTGGGCGTGGGCACGCTTGCCATCGCCGTTGGCGAGGAACCCGGCACCATCGAGGAGGTGTGCGAGCCCTACCTTGTGCGCGCGGGGTTGATGTCTCGTACTGGGCGCGGGCGAGTGGCGACTGCCGCGGCGTGGGAGCACCTGGGGTTGCAGGCGCCGCCAGATGCACCGGGGCAAATGTCGCTTTATTAAGGCTGGCGCGGACCGGACTGCTGGTTTTGCGGGGCTATGCCGTAGCATGTTCCGTTGTGTCTCCACCGGCACGCCCTTCGCTTATGCCTCTTCCCGGGTGTTGTAGGGCTCGGTGGAGGGGAAAATTGGAGCTCGGAAAGCAGAGGAGTCAGCTCAGTGTCCAACAACACTCGGCGGTCCCGCGAGGTGAAGGGAAAGAAGCGCTGGCCCGCTCGGCTGCTCGCGTTATTCACCCTCATTGTCATCGGCATCTACGCCCTAGTATTTTTCACCGGAACTAAAACGGCTGAGCCGAAGCTCGGCATTGACCTGCAGGGTGGCACGCGTGTCACTCTCGTTCCCCAGGGCGATGAACCGACAAGCGAGCAGCTGGAGGATGCGCGCAACATTCTCGAAAACCGTGTGAACGGCATGGGTGTCTCCGGTGCGTCCGTTGTTGTGGACGGAAACACCATCGTCATTGAGGCCGCCGGCGACGACACGGCCGAGATTCGCAACATCGGTCAGACCTCGCAGCTCTTCTTCCGTCCGGTGCTTGACCCGCCGGCCGCGGATAGCACCAAGATTGACCAGGTCACCTTGGACATGACCAACGAGTGGGTCAAGTACGGCATCTTCACCCCGCAGGAGGGCCAGGCGGTGCTCACTCAGATCGCCGCGCGTAAGCAGGCTGCGGAGAAGGAGGCTGAAAAGGCCGCCGAGAACCCGCAGGAAGAAAGCGGTGAAGGCAAAGACGTCGCGCCGAAGGAAGAGGAAGCCCCGGAGGCGCCCAAGGACGTTCCGCAGGTGAGCGCCAAGCCGCTGCCGGAGCCAAACGGCCCGGTAGAGGCGGCTGAGCGCCGCCAGGAAACGACGGACATGCTGCGGCGCACCCGTCAGTCCACCGACCCGACCGAGCAGTTCGCGGCACTGACCCTGATGTCGGCGCGTTGCATGGGCCAGATCACCGACCCGTTAGCCGGCTCCGACAAGGCGGATCTGCCGCTGGTTTCTTGCGACCCGACGTCGGGCCAGCCGTTGCTTCTCGACGAGGTTCCTCTGCTTACCGGCGTCACCGACGCTGACGGCCCGCGCCTGACCGGCGAGCAGATCGATACCAACCGTGCGATCACCGGCGGCTTCAACCCGCAGTCCAGCCAGATGGAGATCAGCTTCGCCTTCAGCCAGGCGGGCGAGCCCAACGGCTCCGAGACCTGGGCGCACCTGACTAGCGAGATGCTGCAGAAGCAGATCGCGATCACATTGGACTCCCAGGTGATTTCCGCACCGGTGATCCAGAGCCCGACCCCGGTTGGTTCCGCAACGTCTATCACCGGCAACTTCACCCAGGAAGAGGCCGAGGGCCTTGCCAACAACCTGCGCTACGGCGCACTGCCACTGTCCTTTGCTGGCGAGAACGGCGAGCCGGGCGGCACCGCTCTGTCCGTTCCGCCGTCACTGGGCCAGGCATCGCTGAAGGCGGGCCTGTACTCCGGCCTGGTGGGCCTGATCCTGGTGGCGCTGTTCGTCTTCGCCTACTACCGTCTCTACGGTCTGATCTCGCTGGCGTCGCTCGTCGCCGCTGGCGCACTTGTCTACGGCACCCTGGTGCTGCTGGGCCGCTGGATCGGCTACTCCCTGGACCTTTCCGGCATCGCTGGTCTGGTCATCGGTATCGGCGCAACCGCCGACTCCTTCATCGTCATTTACGAGCGCATTAAGGACGAAGTGCGCAAGGGCAAGACGTTCCGCTCCGCCACCGCATCCGGCTGGCAGCGGGCGAAGGACACGGTCATCACCGGCAACATGGTCACCTTGATCGGTGCGGTGATCATCTACTTCCTTGCTGTTGGCGACGTGAAGGGCTTCGCCTTCACTATGGGCCTGACCACCGTGTTCGACCTGCTTGTCACCTTCCTGGTTACCGCGCCGCTACTGATCATCGCGTCTCGCAGCGGATTCTGGTCCAAGCCTTCCGTCAACGGCATGGGAAAGGCGTTCGAGACGGCTGAGGCACGTCGGGCGCAGGATGACGTCGATAAGCACACGCTCCAACCGGCCGCAACGATTGAGGAGAACTAGACATGTCGAGCACCAAGGCAACTTCGACACACACCTCCACCGAGGCAGCGGACGCAAGTAACACCGTCGCCGCCCCCGTGAAAGCGAAGCGCTCGGCGGAGACGCTGTACGACGGCACCGGCGCCATCGACTTCGTTGGCCGCCGCAAGCTGTGGTACGGCATCACGCTCGCGCTTGTGGTGATCTCCCTGCTGGCCATGCTCTTTCGCGGCTTCAACATGGGCATCGACTTCGAGGGCGGCACCAAGATGACGATGCCGGCCGGCGAGCTCGTGGCCGAAGAAGTGGAGGAAACCTTCGTCGACGCCACCGGCGTGACTCCGGAGCTAACCCAGATCGTCGGTTCCGGCGACACCCGCACGCTTGAGGTCAACTCCGGGCACCTGACGCAGGAGCAGATCGACGCAGCGCGCCAGGCGATTTTCGACGAGTACCAGATTGAAGACCACAACGGCGAACCCAGCGCCGACGCGATCGGCGACTCCACGGTCTCCGAATCCTGGGGCTCCACCATCACCAACCGCATGCTGCTGGCAATGGCGGTCTTCCTCGTCGCTGCCGCCGTGTACGTGGCGGTGCGCCTGCAGCGCGAGATGGCGGCCGCCGCGATGGCCGCACTCATCGTGGACGGTGTGCTGATCGCTGGCATCTACGCACTGTTCGGGCTTGAAATCACCCCGGCGATGATCATCGGTCTGCTCACCGTTTTGACCTTCTCCCTCTACGACACGGTCATTGTCTTTGACAAGGTGCGCGAAAACACTTCTGGTGTGTTGGATTCGCGCCGCTCCACCTACGCCGAAGAGGCGAACCTGGCGGTGAACCAGACGGTGATGCGTTCTATCTCCACCTCCGTCATTTCTGCGCTGCCGATTGTGGCGCTGATGATCGTGGCCGTGTGGATGCTCGGCGTGGGCACCCTGAAGGATCTCGCCCTGATCCAGCTCATCGGCGTGATCGAGGGCATCTTCTCCTCCCTGTTCCTGGCCACCCCGCTGCTGGTGAGCCTGGTCAACCACAAGAAGAAGTACAAGGAGCACAACGCAGCCGTGGAGCGCTACCGCGCCCGCGGTGCCGGCGAGCTTGAAGACGAGGCTGCCGAAGAGGTTGTCCGCGAAAAGCGCCAAGTTGCCGCTCCGGTGCGCCGTGCCGGGAGCTCTCTCGACAGCGCTGATGGGGCTATCGGTTCCTCAACCTGGCGTCCGGGCAGGTAGACGGCGGTAAACCATGTCAGGACGTTTCACCCGTGCGGTCGCAGCGGTGGCTGCAGCGGCTGTGAGCATCTTCGCTCTAACCGCGTGCGACACAAGCGACAGTGAGAATGAAGAGTCGAAGAAGCTGTTCGGCTACCAAGCGCTCGGCGAGTTACGCACCACCAACTCTGGCACGTTGGAAGGTGCCACCGACCTAGCGGAGCAGCTTTCCGTGCGCCTGTATCCGGGGGTGTACGTGCCGGGGCCGAGCGGGCAGATGATTCCGAACACGGACTTGGTTACCACCCAGGTCCTGCCGAGCGATCAGCGCAAGGTGATCTACACGCTGTCCGACGCAGCAGTGTTTTCCGACGGCACACCGGTGACCTGTTCCGACTTCCTGCTCACGTTTACCGCGGGGCACTATCCCAGCATGTTCGGCTCCCACATGCCTCTGTTCGACGACACTGAGGAGCTGTCCTGCACCCCAGGGTCCAAGGAATTCACGCTCACCTTCAAGGAGAAGCGTGGCGCTCGCTGGCGCGGGCTTTTCGACGCCGGCACCGTGCTGCCCGCTCACGCAGTGGCGGCCAAGTTGGGCAAAAGCGTCGAAGAACTCGACAGCGACTTGCAGTCCAACGACTTTTCCCGCCTGAAGCCAATCGGCGACGTGTGGCGCCACGGCTTCAGTCTTGCCGAGTTCGATCCTGCACTGCAGGTGTCCTTCGGCCCGTTTAAGATCGCGGAGGTCGGGGAGCGGGGTGAAGTGACGCTAGTAGCCAACGAGCACTACTACGGTGATGCGCCGCAGACCCCGGAAATGGTGATCTGGCCCGGATCCGCTGATTCCGGCGAGTTGGCAGAGGACGAAGCGCTGCGCATCGGTGACTTGCGGCAGACCTCGCCTGCCTGGCACGATGTGGATGCCGAGGGCAACCGCCTCAGTGTTGACAGCCAGATCGGTGAACTTACAGAGTCGCTGACCTTCCCACTCGTCGGTATGTGGGCTTTCCACGAGAACCGCCAGGCGTTTGCCAAGTGCGTGGACCCGCGCGCCGTCGCAAAGGCATCGAGCGATGTTGCTGGCATTGACGTGCCGGTCACGCCGTTGCACGTGCTGCCCCACGCCGACCCGCTGTCCGCGCGCGTCAAGGACGTAGCGGCGTCGAACCTCGACGTGGACATTGAGGGCGCATCCGTGCTTTCCGGCACAGAGATCCGCATCGGCTACCCGTACCCGGACGCGCGTTTCGCCGCCATGGTGGAATCTATCCGCCGCACGTGCGAGCCCGCGGGAATTACGGTTAAGGACGTGACCGAGGGCGGAAAAACGCTCGCGGATCTGCCACGGGCGGAGTACGACGAGTGGGGCAACGAGACTTGGACCGACGGCGCGGCCGACGTAATTTTGCACGCCACGGACCCCATGCGGGAGTTCCCGTCCGCCAATAACCGCGCTCAGGAACTCGGTGCCTTGCGCGCCCAGGAAGGGCACCTGTGGAAGCAGTTGCCGTCAATTCCGCTCGCCGCGCAGCCCCGCACCTTCGCCGTAGATGGCGCAGTGCGTAACGTGGTGCCGTACACAGGTCTTGCCGGCATCGGCTGGAACATGGACCGGTGGCAGCTGAACACAGAAACAACCCCGGCCGAAAAGTAACAGGAGAATCCACACCAATGGCCCCCACACCTATCGACGGCAACCGCTACGCCACCGCCCGCGACGCCCTGAAGGACAAGATCCGTCACGTGCAGGACTTCCCGGAAGAAGGCGTCCTGTTCGAGGACCTCACCCCGGTGCTCGCAGATCCGGCAGCGTTGAACATCGTCATTGCGGAAATGGCCACCGCCAGCCGCAAGCTCGGCGCCGACCTCATCGGCGGCCTGGACGCGCGTGGATTCCTGCTCGGCTCGGCTGTGGCGTATGAGCTCGGCACCGGCATCCTGGCGATCCGGAAGAAGGGCAAGCTGCCGCCGCCGGTGATGACTCAGGAGTACACCACGGAGTACAGCTCGGCCGCGCTCGAGATTCCGGCTGACGGTGTGGATATCACCGGCAAGAGCATCGTGCTTGTAGACGACGTGCTGGCCACCGGCGGCACCCTCGTCGCCGCTCGAGACTTGATCGAGCGCGCCGGCGGCACCGTCGCAGGCTATGTGGTCGTCCTCGAGGTGCCGGGCCTCGGCGGGCGCAGCAAGCTTGGCGACGCCCCGCTGGTGGTTCTCGGCGAAGAGCACCCCGGGAACGCGTAGGCTTACGTTTTTAGTCGCGGGAGAAGTTCTGGAATCGGAGGCTAAGAGTGTCTGACAAGCCGGTGAAGAGGACAGGCCCCTCCGTGCGCAGCATGTCTGCCCGTCTGGCGCGGTCACTGACGGGCAACAGCCGGTCGAAGACAAACCCGGTGCTGGACCCGTTGCTGTCGTTGCACCGCAAATTCCACCCCAAGGCTGACGCGGAACTGCTCGACCGCGCGTATTCCACTGCGGAGCGCCTGCACGAGGGGGTTTTCCGTAAATCGGGGGATCCGTACATCACCCACCCGCTCGCGGTGGCGGCCATCTGCGCCGAAATTGGCATGGACACCACCACGCTGGTGGCTGCGCTGCTGCACGACACGGTGGAGGACACCGACTACTCCCTCGACGACCTCACCCGCGATTTCGGGCCCGAGGTGGCCAAACTGGTCAACGGCGTGACCAAGCTGGACAAGGTCGCGCTCGGCGCGGCGGCCGAGGCGGAGACCATCCGCAAGATGATCGTGGCGATGGCGGAGGATCCGCGCGTGCTGGTGATCAAGGTGGCTGATCGCTTGCACAACATGCGGACCATGCGCTTTCTGCCGCCGGAGAAGCAGGCGAAGAAGGCGCAGGAAACGCTCGACGTCATCGCCCCGCTGGCTCATCGCCTGGGCATGGCGAGTGTGAAGTGGGAGCTGGAAGACCTGGCTTTCGCCATCCTGCAGCCGAAGAAGTACGAGGAGATTGTGCGCATGGTCGCGGACCACGCGCCGTCCCGCGACAGGGCGCTGCGGGAGATCACCGACGTGCTGCAACGAGAGCTTGCCTCCAACGGCATCACCGCCGAGGTGATGGGACGGCCGAAGCACTACTGGTCGATCTACCAGAAGATGGCCGTGCGTGGTCACGACTTCAACGAGATCTTCGACCTGGTGGGCATCCGCGTGTTGGTAGAGACCGTCAACGATTGCTACGCGGCGATCGGCGTGGTGCACTCCCTGTACTCCGTGATGCCGGGCCGGTTCAAGGACTACATCTCCAATCCGCGTTTCGGTGTGTACCAGTCGTTGCACACCACGGTGATGACGCAGACAGGCCGCCCGCTCGAGGTGCAGGTGCGCACCCATGAGATGCACTACAACGCCGAGTTCGGCGTGGCGGCGCACTGGCGCTACAAAGAAACGAAGGGCTCGCACAAGGGCGACCAGTCCGAAGTGGATCAGATGGCGTGGATGCGCCAGCTGCTGGATTGGCAGAAGGAAGCAGCCGACCCGAACGAGTTTCTGGATTCCCTGCGCTACGACCTAGCGAGCCAGCAAATCTTCGCCTTCACCCCGAAGGGCGATGTGGTGGACCTGCCTGCTGGTTCCACCCCGGTGGACTTCGCCTATGCGGTGCACACCGAGGTCGGTCACCGCTGCATCGGCGCCAAGGTCAACGGCAAGCTGGTGACGTTGGAAACCGAGCTCAAATCCGGCGACAGGGTGGAGATTTTCACCTCCAAGGACCAGAACGCGGGACCGTCGCGCGACTGGCGGGATTTTGTGGTCTCCCCGCGCGCGAAGGCGAAGATCCGCCAGTGGTTTGCCAAGGAGCGCCGCGAGGAGCAGCTCGAGGCAGGCCGCGACGCGCTCGCCGCGGAGGTGCAGCGCGGCGGGTTGCCAATGCACCGTCTTTTCACCAACGAGTCCATGCGACAGGTGGCGACTCGCCTGCACTACCAGGACGTGGACGCGCTGTACACGGCGATCGGCGCGGGCAACGTCTCCAGTCAGCACGTCGCGCACCTGCTGATGGACATGTTCGGCGGCGACGACGACGCCGTTGATGCGCTCACGGCACGCACCCCGATGTCGGCGTTGGTGCGCCCGCAGGCCAGCGGCGACGGCCCCGCGATCCTGGTGGAAGGCAGCCCGGATGTGATGGCGAAGTTGGCTAAGTGCTGCCAGCCGGTGCCCGGCGACGCCATTTTCGGTTTTGTCACCCGCGGCGGGGGAGTGTCGGTGCACCGCACCGATTGCACCAACGCCAACAAGCTCAAGGGCGAGCCGGAGCGCCTGGTTGATGTCGAGTGGGCGAACCAGCGCTCGCACAAGAGCTCGTCGCGGGCCACCATCCAGCTGGAGGCATTGGACCGAAACGGCCTGCTCACGGAGACCACCGGGGTGCTTTCGGAGGCAAAGCTGCCCATCCTGGCCATGTCGTCTCAGGCGGGAGACGACCGCATCGCCATGATTCGTTTGACCATCGAGGTCTCCGATATTAAGCAGCTGGGGTCCATCATGAATCAGATCCGCAACATCGAGGGAGTCTTTGACGTCTATCGCGTCACTGCTTAGTGACGACCAAAGGTCCCCCTCACCCTCCTCTGAGCCGGCGCCCAGGTTTCCGGCAGGTGAATTGTTAGTGCACGCGAGGTTATTTCCCCAGTAAAAGTGAGCGCGGTCTGCGTGATTGCCCTGCGGGAACGCCGGAAAAGAGATACAAGGAAAGGACACCGTCCCCCGAATCCGAGGAGTTCCCCGTGTTTGATTTCCGCCGCGCTGGCGCGCTGATCGCCGCAACCACCACGACCGCCGTCGTGCTCACCGCAGCACCGTTCGTTGCAGCCGCCGAGGCTGACCAGGTCACGATCAACGTCGCCAACATCACCGACTTCCACGGTCGCCTGGAGTACAACGAGTACAACAAGGAGATGGGTGCCGCCAACGTCGCCGGCATCATGAACTACATCCGCTCCAAGAACCCGAACACCATTGTCACCAACTCCGGCGACAACCAGGGCGGCTCCGCGTTTATCTCCGCGATCTCCGACGATAAGTACACGATGGACTTCGTCAACGCCATCGGCACCGACGGCACCGCCGTGGGCAACCACGAGTTCGACAAGGGCTACCAGGACCTGATCGAGCGCATCATCCCGGGCACCAACGACAAGCAGATCGGTGCGAACATCTTCAAGGAGGACGGCACCCGCGAGGTCAAGCCGTACATCATCGTCGAGCGCGATGGCGTCAAGATCGCGCTGGTGGGCACCACCTCCAACCTGACCGTAGCCAAGTCCAACCCGGAAAATGTCAAGGGGCTGGACATCAGGGACTCCGCGCTGCAGGTCAACGAGGAAGCCAAGAAGATCAAGGACAATGGCGAGGCAGACGTCGTCATCGCTTTGATCCACGATCCGGCCAAGGAAGCCTCCGAGAAGCTCGACAAGGACTACGTGGACTTCGTCTTCGGCGGCGACTCCCACATCCAGGACATGAACGTGGACGCGGATGTTCCGTACTTCCAGTCCTACGAGTACGGCAAGATCGTCACTGATCTGGCGTTCACCTTCGACAAAGAGACGAAGGACATCGTCTCCCACTCCGCGGAGCAGTACGACATCACCGACTTGGAAAAGCTCGGTATCACTCCGGACGAGGAGGTCGAGGCTCTGGTCGAAAAAGCCAAGGCTGAGGCGGACGAGCTGGGCCAGAAGGTTGTGGCCAAGGTAGGCGATACCTTCCAGCGTGGCTCCAACCCGGGCGACAAGACCGGCACCAACCGCGGCACTGAGTCCACCGCCAACAACATGATCGCCGAGTCCGCTCTGGTCGCCCTTGAGAAGTTCCTCGGGGAAGACATCGACCTAGGTGTGATGAACGCGGGCGGCGTCCGCGACGACCTCAAGGAAGGCGATGTGACTTACCAGCAGGCCTTCAGCGTCCAGCCGTTCAGCAACAGCATCGATGTCGCAACCCTCACCGGCGCGGCAATTAAGGAGGCCCTGGAGAACCAGTGGCAGACCCCGGAGGCCGCAGAAAAGTCGGGCCGCCCGCGCCTGGACATGGGCCTGTCCGACAACGTCTCCTACACCTACAACCCGGACGCTCCGCGCGGTGAGAAGATCACCTCTATCTCCATCGACGGCAAGCCGGTGGAGATGGATAAGAAGTACCGCGTGGCAGCATCTTCCTTCCTCTTCGACGGCGGTGACGAATTCATCGACCCGGCCAAGGCGACGGAGCGCAACACCGTGGGCTACAACGACCTGCAGGCGTTCGTTGACTATCTCGATTCCGGCGCTGCCAAGATCCGCACGGGTCAGAAGGACGTCGGCGTTGTGCTCCCGGAGGGCGGCCTGAAGGCTGGCCAGAAGAACATCATCGAGCTGACCTCCCTGAGCTACTCCTCCGAGGGTGAGCCGATGGCGAAGACCGCTTCCGTCAAGCTGGGCGAGGCAACCGCCGAGGCCGAGGTGGACAACGAGGTCACCGACGCCGACACGGGCTTCGGCGAGCAGGGCCGCGCAAAGGTCGAGCTCGAGATCCCGGCCGAGGCCGCAGGTGAGCAGACCCTGGAGATCACCACCGACGCAGGCACCATGGTGTCCCTGCCGGTGACCGTCGCTCAGGCTGACAAGCCGGCAGAAGACGACGGCAAGGACAAGCCGGCAAAAGAGAACGGCTCCTCCGATGCGCCGATCGGTGTCATCCTCGGTGTGATCGCCGCTGTCCTGGTACTGGTGCTCCCGCTGGCACTGGCATTCCCGATCGACTCCGTGCTCGGCCCGATCGCGCTGCTGAACAACAACAAGTAAGACGAGCATGAGCATGATCTGATACAGGTTGCACGCGACAGCGCCGCCGGTTCCTCACAATTGGGAGTCGGCGGCGCTGCGGTATTGGGGGATGAAAAGAACCGGCTGCCTAGAACCGGTTACCTCTGGAAAAATCCGTTGGTAGCCGGTTGTAGGGAGCCGGTTGTGTCTACACGCAGCGGCGCGAGGACTAGCGTGCGAACTTGGCCGCGATGGAGAGCACCTGGGTGAGCATGCCGATGATCGCGGTGACCACGGCGATCCAGCTCTTCAGCTCCTCCGGGCTCATGTCCTCGATGGAGGATCCTTCTTCATCAGACGAGGACAAGCTGTCCTTGATGGTCTTCTTGTCAGAGTCCTTGTTGTTGGAGTCCTTGGACTTGCTCTGCGCGGTGTCGTTGACAGTGGGTGCAGCGTCGGCGACTGCGGCGCCGGAAATCATGACCGCGGTGGCGGTTGCTGCCGCTGCAAGGCTGGTGCGAAGCTTCATCGAATTTTCCTCACTCGTAAAAATGTGTGTTCTTCTCGGAATGCTAATGGGTGCGCTGGTGGTGCGCTACACCGGACAGCAGATTTTGAGGTGATTCCCAGAGCTACGTCGCTTCAGCGCGCGGAAGCGTTACTCCACCGTGCTACTTCACGGACGCCTTTTTGACGCGGACCTCGTCGGCCGGGGCGCCGCCCTGCTGACCACCTTCAACGCCAGCCTCGACGATCTTGTCCAGGGTGGCAAGACCCTCGTCGTCGATCTGGCCGAAGTAGGTGTACAGCGGCGGCAGCACGGAGTCGCCGTAGTTGAGGAAGAACTGGGAGCCGTTGGTGTCCACGCCGGCGTTCGCCATGGCGATGGTGCCGCGGTCGTAGCGCTGCGGCTCGCTGCTTTGCTGCAGCAGCATCGTCTTGGCCTGCATCATCTCTTCCTCCGAGGCACCCTCCGGGATGCCCGCCTCAGACAGGTCGATGCCCTCAAGCGCTTTGTCGGTGGGCAGCTCGTTAGCGAACTGGAAGCCCGGTCCGCCGGCGCCGGTGCCGGCACGGTCGCCGCACTGCAGCACCTTCAGGCCGTCGCCTGTAGTCAGGCGGTGGCAGACGGTGTCGTCGTAGAAGCCTTCCTCAGCGAGGTACTCGATGGCGTTGACGGTGCAGGGGGAGGCCGCACGGTCCAGCTCCATGCCGATCGGGCCCTGGTTGGTGTCCAGCTCAACGGTGAGGGTGCCCTCGGTGGACACTCCCTCAGTCTTCGGGGTGCCAACGCCGTCGCCGCCCTGCTCCGCAGCCTCGTTGTAGGCGCAGTTCACAGTCGGCGGCAGCGCCTGCTCGCGCTTAGTGGCGATCGGTTCGAACTCCGACGCGTCGAAAGGCTCCTGCTCCTCGGTAGTGGACTCGGAAGCAGCGGTAGTTTCGCTGGCAGCCAGGTCCTCGCCGCTGTCGTTGTTGGCCGCAAAGTAAATGCCGCCGCCGATCAGCGCGATCACTGCCGCGGAGATTGCCGCCACCGACCACGGGCGGGACTTTTCTTTGCGGTCGCGCGAGTCCAGCTCGCTTTTCAGGTGGGACAGGGCTTCTTTGCCGCGCTGTTCGTTCGATGCCACTGGGGTTTACACCTCGCCAATTTGTTGGGATGGGCGGAGCTGGACGTCGTTAAGCATCCGCCCCTTGAACGGCTAGAAAGCCTATCAGCACCGATATAGTGGCCAGCATGAGAATCGCCGGTTTCGCCGCAGGACCTTTTCAAACCAACTGCTATGTCGTTGCTCATGGGGATCGCGCGTTTGTGATCGACCCGGGGCTGGGCGCGCACGAGGCGGTGAGCCAGATGGCGCAGGAGCAGGGGCTGACCGTCGAGGCGGTGGTGCTCACGCACGGACACATCGACCACATCCGCGATGCCGCTGCGTTCGGAGTTGAGACGTTCATCCACCCCGCCGACGCGTTCATGCTGCTGCGCGGCGAGGGGGTCAGCGAGCAAGCACGCCAGCTTTACGACGCCTCCGCCATGCCCCCAATCGACAACCCCACGCCGCTCGAGGGTGGGCAAGCGCTGCAAGTCGCGGGCGTGGAGTTGCGCGTGGTGCACGCACCGGGGCACTCGCCGGGCTGTGTGATGCTTGTTGCCAACGATGTGGTCTTCTCCGGAGACGTGCTGTTCCGCGGGTCTATCGGCCGTACGGACCTGCCGGATTCGGACCCGGAGCAGATGCGTCAGTCCCTCCGCGATCCGGTGTGGGATCTGAGCGACGAACTGCAGGTGCTGCCTGGCCACGGCCCGGCTACGACGGTAGCGCAGGAGCGCGCAACCAACCCGTACCTGCGCCAGGCCAACTCGGACCGCTAAACGGGTACTCGCTCCGGGCGGGGGAGGGCTGGACTAGACTTGCCCGGTGTGAGCGAGAACAAGAACGACCAGTTTCAGAAGCTTTCCGCCCCGAAGGGTGTGCCGGATTACGCGCCGCCGCAATCGGCGGCGTTTATCCATGTGCGCGACGAGTTTGCCCGCCAGGCGCGCATCGCCGGCTACCAGCACATCGAGCTGCCGGTGTTCGAGGACACGACGCTCTTCGCCCGCGGTGTGGGCGAGTCCACCGACGTGGTGAGCAAGGAGATGTACACCTTCGAGGACCGCGGCGGCCGCTCCGTCACGCTGCGCCCGGAGGGCACTGCCGGCGTGATGCGCGCGTTTATCGAGCACAACATGGACCGCGGCTACCTGCCGGTGAAGCTGAACTACTACGGCCCGTTCTTCCGCTACGAGCGCCCCCAGGCCGGCCGTTACCGCCAGCTGCAGCAGGTGGGCGTGGAGGCCATCGGCATGGACGATCCGCTGTTAGACGCTGAGGTCATCGCGTTGGCCGACCGTAGCTACCGTGCTATCGGCCTGAGCGGGTTCCGCCTCGAGCTGACCAGCCTGGGCGATAGGAACTGCCGGCCGGCGTACCGCGAGAAGCTGCAGCAGTTCCTCTTCGACCTGCCGTTGGACGAGGAAACCCGCAAGCGCGCGGAGATCAACCCGCTGCGCGTGCTGGACGACAAGCGCGAGGAAGTCCGCGAGATGACCGCGGATGCGCCGCTGATGCTGGACCACCTCTGCGACGATTGCCGCGCCCACTTCGACGCTGTCACCGCGGCTCTGGACAGCTTCGGTGTGCCGTACGTGATCAACCCCCGCATGGTGCGCGGGCTGGACTACTACACCAAGACCACTTTCGAGTTCGTCCACGACGGCTTGGGCGCGCAGTCCGGCATCGGCGGCGGCGGCCGCTACGACGGCTTGATGGCCCAGATCGGCGGCCCGGATCTGTCCGGCATCGGCTACGGCCTCGGCGTCGACCGCGCCGTCCTCGCCCTTGAGGCTGAGGGCGTCGAGCTGGAAGAGGCTTCGCACCGTGTGGACGTGTTTGGCATCGCCATCGGCGACGAGGCGCGTGTGAAGATGAGCAAGCTTATCGACGAGCTCCGCGCCGCCGGCGTTTCCGCCGACATGTCCTACGGGCAGCGCGGACTCAAGGGCTCGATGAAGGGCGCCGATCGCGCCGGTGCGAAGTACGCGCTCGTGCTCGGCGAGCGCGAGTTGGAGGCCGGCGAGGTGGCTGTGAAGGACCTCGCGCAGCACTCGCAGGAGTCCGTGGCGCTGTCAGTCCAGGCCGTGACCCAGGCGATCGCCAGCGGGGGAGCCGACATTTAGCACTCGGTGATGTTCACCGGCAGGCCCAGTTGCACTGCAAGGCCGCCCATGGACGTCTCCTTGTACTGCGTCATCATGTCGCGGCCGGTGGCGGCCATGGTCTCCACCACATCGTCGAGGGTGACGATGTTGGTGCCGTCGCCGAGCTTGGCCAGACGGGCTGCGTTGATGGCCTTCACACCGCCGATGGCGTTGCGCTCGATGCAGGGCACTTGCACAAGCCCGCCGACGGGGTCGCAGGTCAGGCCGAGGTTGTGCTCGAGGGCGATCTCCGCGGCGTTTTCCACCTGGGCAGGCGTGCCACCCAGCGCGGCGCACATGCCGGCGGCCGCCATGGATGAGGCAGAGCCGACCTCGCCCTGGCAGCCCACCTCAGCACCTGAGATGGATGCGTTGGTCTTGATAATGGAGCCGACTGCGCCCGCAGTGAGCAGGAAGTTGCGGGCGCGCTCGACGGTGAAGTCGTCGGTGAAGTCGCGGCAGTAGTGCATCACCGCGGGGATGATGCCGGCGGCGCCGTTCGTCGGCGCGGTGACCACCTGGCCGTGCGCTGCGTTTTCCTCGTTGACGGCCAGCGCGTAGAGGTTGACCCACTCCATCGCGTCCAGCCCGCGGGCGGTGGACGCTTCGTACTCGGCGGTGAGCAGGCGGTGGAGACGGTTCGCGCGCCGCCTGACGTTCAGCCCGCCGGGCAGGGTGCCCTCAGTCTTCAAACCGTGTGCGACGCATTCCTGCATCACGTTCCACACCGCGTCCAAGTGGGCGTCGAGTTTTTCACGGCCGTGGATGGACTCTTCGTTGGCGCGCATGATTTCGGCGATGGTCAAGCCGGTCTCGTCGCAAAGCTGCATGAGCTCCGCTGCGGTGTTGAAGGGATAGGGCACCGACGGAATCTCACGGGCGGAGGCCACGCCGGTTTCGTCGCGGTGCGCCTCCATCTCCCAGCGGTCCTGGATGAAGCCGCCGCCGACGGAGTAGTAATCCTCGCGCTCGGCAAGCACATTGCCGTTAGCATCCCACCCGTCGAAGATGAGGCAGTTCGGGTGCGCCGCCACAGGAGCGGGGTCGAACCGCAGCACGTATTCGACGGTGCCGGCGGGCCCGGAAATGCTGCCGGTGGCGGGAATCGGCTCTCCCGGTTTCGGCTCGACATCAGCCGACGTGGTCGTGGGGGTGTAGCCGACAAGGCCCAGCAGCGCTGCGCGGTCGGTGCCGTGGCCGACGCCGGTGGCCGCGAGAGATCCGCGCAGCTCCACCAGCACCTTGGCCGGGAAGCTGTCGAGATTGCGTATGAACGTTTGGGCGGCGCGCATCGGACCGACGGTGTGGGAGGAAGACGGGCCGATGCCAATGCTGAACAGGTCAACAACGCTTACAAAGTTTGCAGACATGTCGCGGATACTACAGCACGAAAAGGTGTGCAGCGCCACAGCGAAACCGGGTTTATTAGGTTTCCTGCGCAAGGGCCGGAATGTCGGTCGCACCTAGCACCGATATCGGCTTCTGCGTCGGCTTTCCGTGTTCGGTGATGATGGCGAGGCGGGGAACCGCGCCAGACTCGAGCGGGGTGCTCAGCGCCTCTACGGCAGCCGCCGCGGTGACGTTGCGCGGCAGGAAAATCGGCTGGTCCAACTTGCCGCTGTGTTCAATCACGTCTGCCACGGTGCCTGCCGCGATCGTGTCGTCCTCACGCAGCTCCGCCGCTAGCCACCGCGCAATCGCATTGGTGGTGAGGAGGCCGACGCACTCGCCGCCTTCGTAGACCGGGAATTGGGCGAGGCCCTCAGAGGCGATAATCCCCAACGGCTCGTGGATGTCGGCGTCAGGGGAGAAGGTGACCACCCGCTGGTGCTCAACCACGTCCAGAGCCAGCGTCGGTGCGAGCAGCGAATCCCGGATCCGCTCAATCTCAGCGACGGTTTCCGGCAGCGGCTCGGCGATCGGGCGCAAGTTGTCGTACTCGCCGTGGCTAATCGCGTTGCGCAGATCGGCGAACTCCTGCAGCGTCTCGGATTGCTCCAGTGCGACAATGCCCTTCTTCGCCGCGAGACGGGCCATCCACGAAAAAGAATCGGACCGTTTGGCATCGAGTTCGGTGCGCAAGAATTTCTCGATGGAGTTGAACGCAGCAAGAAACGGCACGGCGCGGTTGGGCTCAGCATTGCTCATGGCGGCCACTGTAGCGTCGTGCCGTTTCGAAGTGGATAGCAAGCGTTTCGGTGGGTTTTTGGCGTGGGCTCCATCCGCGAATCCAGCTATCACGGTCCAGCTAATCGGCCCAAGGGGGCGATAAACGAGGTGCCACTAGCTGGATCCAGCCCCGGCGGGGTAAAGGGGAGAGGGGGATGCGATAGATCTCGTGCGCGGTGAGTCGGCGGTTTAGCTCTTGTACACGCCGCGGTTGAGCGTGTCGCAAGCTGACATTTGGCCAGTTTCGTAGCCGGACTTGAACGCCTGCATGCGCTGTTCCGAAGAACCGTGGGTCCACGCGTCCGGGTCGACCTCGCCGCCGGAGCGCTTCTGGATGTTGTCGTCGCCGATGGATTGCGCCGCCTGCAGCGCCTGTTGCAGCTGCTCGTCGGTGATCGGCTCAAGTGCTGCGTTCTCACCCTTGGAGGCGTGGTGCGCCCACAGGCCCGCGTAGCAGTCGGCCTGCAGCTCGATAGCCACCGCGGCGGAATCCTGGCCCGGGTTCTTGTAGTCGCTTAAACCGAGGGTGCCCTCAAGGTTTTGGATGTGGTGGCCGTACTCGTGGGCGGTGGCGTACTCCTGCGCCAGCGGGCCGTTGGAGCCGCCGAGCTGGGACAGCTGGTCGAAGAAGCTAACGTCCAGGTACGCGGTGGTGTCCTGCGGGCAGTAGAACGGGCCGGTGTCAGAGCTTGCAAAGCCACAGCCGGAGTTCACGCTGCCTTTGAAGATGGTCATCTCCGGTTTGGTGAACTGGGTTTCGGACTGGGCAGGCAGCACGTCTGCCCAAACGGCGTTCAACGACCCCATCGTCGCTGCTGCGCGGCAATCGTCGTACTCGTTGGAAGAACCGGCTTCCTGGCAGTGCTCCAGCGAGTACTCGTCCTGGGACTGCGACTGGGAGTCGTTGCCTCCACCACCGAGAATGCCGTTGAACGCACCGCTGAAGTACAGCAGCGCCAGCAGGACCAAAATGATGGTTCCGCCGCCGCCTCCGCGCAAAAGGAGCGGCAGCAGCATCATCGCGCCGCCGCCCAGGCCGCCGCCTCCGCGGCCGCCGCCGGAACTGGTATTGACGTTGCCACCTTGGCCCTGCGCGTAATCGCCTCTGAAAGTCATGGTCAGAATTGTGCCAAATATCTAGGGCACGTGTTGGATCTGGGTCGGTTTAGTCGGGGTCCAGTCCCGTACGAGGTACCCAGTTCTCTAGCGTGCTTCAGGGGGCCGGACGCGCGTCGCCTCAGCGCCGGGTAAACTTTGCCAGGTTAGATTCGCCATCACGTGGAAGGACGTGGAAACCGTGCTGCGCACTCACCTTGCGGGGAACCTGAATAAAGAACTCGAAGGCCAAACTGTCACTCTCACCGGCTGGGTGGCCCGCCGTCGCGACCATGGCGGCGTGATCTTTATCGACCTGCGCGACCGCTCTGGGCTGGCTCAGGTGGTCTTCCGTGAGCCCGCGGTCGCGGAGGCCGCGCATGACCTGCGCAGCGAGTTTGTCGTCCAGGTCACTGGCACGGTTGAGCCACGCCCGGAGGGCTCGGCGAACCCGAACCTCGCCTCCGGTGAGATCGAGGTCAACGTCACTGACCTGAAGGTGCTGAACAAGGCGGCGGCGCTGCCGTTCCAGATCGAGGACGCATCCTCCAGCGAGGTCGGCGAGGAAGCTCGCCTGCGCTACCGCTACCTGGATCTGCGCCGCGAGCGCCAGGCGAAAGCGATGCGTCTGCGCGCGAAGGCGAACCAGGCAGCGCGCCGCGTGCTGGACAACCACGACTTCACCGAGATTGAAACCCCGACGCTGACGCGCTCCACCCCGGAGGGCGCGCGTGACTTCCTCGTGCCGGCTCGTTTGAAGCCGGGCTCCTGGTACGCGCTGCCGCAGTCGCCGCAGCTGTTCAAGCAGCTACTCATGGTGGCCGGCATGGAGCGTTACTACCAGCTGGCACGCTGCTACCGCGACGAGGATTTCCGTGCGGACCGTCAGCCGGAGTTCACCCAGCTAGACGTTGAGGCCAGCTTCGTGGACCAGGACGACATCATCGAGCTCGCCGAAGAGATCCTGGTGGAGCTGTGGAAGCTGATCGGCTACGACATCCAGACTCCGATCCCGCGCATGACCTACAAGGAGGCGATGGAGAAGTACGGCTCTGACAAGCCGGACCTGCGCTTCGACATCCCGCTGGTGGAGTGCACCGAGTTCTTCAAGGACACCACCTTCCGCGTGTTCAAGGCCGAGTACGTCGGCGCCGTTGTCATGGAAGGCGGCGCCTCCCAGCCGCGTCGCCAGCTCGATGCGTGGCAGGAGTGGGCGAAGCAGCGCGGCGCCAAGGGTCTTGCCTACATCCTGGTCCAGGAGGACGGCGAGTTGACTGGCCCGGTGGCCAAGAACATCACCGACGAGGAGAAGGCCGGCATCGCCGAGCACGTCGGCGCGAAGCCGGGCGACTGCATCTTCTTCGCCGCCGGCGAAACGAAGGCGTCCCGTGCGCTGCTGGGTGCAGCCCGCGGCGAGATTGCCCGCAAGCTGGACCTGATCAAGGACGGCGACTGGGCGTTTACCTGGGTCGTCGACGCGCCGCTGTTTGAGCCGGCCGCCGATGCCACCGCTTCCGGAGACGTCGCGCTCGGCCATTCCAAGTGGACCGCCGTGCATCACGCCTTTACCTCCCCGAAGCCGGAGTTCCTGGACAACTTCGAAAAGAACCCGGGCGAGGCACTCGCCTACGCCTACGACATCGTGTGCAACGGCAACGAGATCGGCGGCGGCTCCATCCGTATCCACGAGCACGATGTGCAAAAGCGCGTGTTCGAAGTCATGGGTATCACCGACGAGGAAGCGGACGAGAAGTTCGGCTTCCTGCTGGATGCATTCCAGTACGGCGCCCCGCCGCACGGCGGCATCGCCTTCGGTTGGGACCGCATCGTGTCCCTGCTCGGTGGCTTCGAATCCATCCGCGATGTCATCGCCTTCCCGAAGTCGGGCGGCGGCGTGGATCCGTTGACCGATGCCCCGGCGCCGATTCCGGCGGAGCAGCGCAAGGAGACCGGCGTGGACTTTAAGCCGAAGAAGGATGCCGAGAGCAAAGGCGGCGAGGCCGAGGCGGCAGGAGCCGACAAGTAGGCCAGCGATGGGCGATACGCAGGAGATCATCCGCGCAGCCGCCGACATACTGACCAAGCGCTATGGCGGCGAGCAGCAGCTTGTGGACGTCGAAAGACTCGACGGCTCAGGGCTGGCTGACGTGTTCCGGGCGCGCGTGGTTAACAACCCGTTTTTCCAGCACCGCTCGGTGGTGGTGAAGCATTCGCCGGCAACCGGTGACGAGCTGGCGGACGCGGCATTTTTGCGCGAGACGGTGGCGTATCAGTTCGCGACGTCGTTAAGCGAGGAAGTGCGCCCGGGACCGGTGCTGCTGGGCTACGACACCGCCCAGCGCATCCTGATCATCTCGGACCTGGGCGACGGCCGCACACTGGCCGACTTGCTGCAGGACGCGGACCCGGAAACCCACGTGGACCTGCTGCGCCGGCTCGGCCGGGCGTTGGGCAAGATGCATGTCGGCACCGCGGACGACGAGGACGCGTTCAACGTGCTGTTCCAGCGCATGACGCGTTCGCGGAAGAACGCGGCGAACTTGCAGCTGCTGCGTGATCGTCTGCTGTCGCACCGCATCCGCATCGGCGTGGAGTTTTTGGAAAACGCCGGCATCGAGATCCCGGGGGAGGTCCGGTTTGCCGCCACAAACGTGCGCACCCGTCTGCTGCGGGGAGGCATGCGCGCGTTCACGCCGTTCGACTTGACCCCGGACAACGTCATTCAGGCCGGCAACTCCTTCCACTTTTTGGATTACGAGTGGGCAGGCTTCAGGAACGTGACCTTCGATGTGGCGTTTGTGGTCGCACGCTTCCCGGTCTTTCTTGCGGCGCAGCCGTTTAACGCGGAAGCGACCGAGGCGTTCATTGACGCTTGGGTGAGCGAAGTGCGAGGCATCTGGCCCAGCGTGGAGCACCCGGATACGCTCCAAGCGCGGATCACTGCAGGCATTATCGGGTGGGCCATGAGCAGTGTGGCGATGCTGGATCCGGTCAGCCCGGCCGATTTGTTGGAGCACGACGCCAAGCTCAAAGAGGACTTCGAGGCCGCCGGTCTCGACGTGTCTGACCTCGGGCCGCTTGAAGCGGGCGGAGAGACTGAAGAGCATCCCGCAGACCATGCCGGTGACGTTTTGCGTCCGTACTCGAAGGGGCCGTTCACCGCAGACGAAGCGCTGGTGCGCAGGGATTTGCGTGAGACGTTCGAGTCCCTCGCAGCATTCGCGGGCGCGGGCAAGGATCCCGCGTACCAAACGATAAGCCACTTCGCCCAGACGTTGGCTGAGCGCTTGCGATAAGGAGAGGTTTGGGTGGAGCAAGAGGGACTTTTCTCCGCAGCCGCAGGGCAAGACGGCCGCGGTGAGTTGGGAAACCGCGGCACCGCCTTCTTCGAGGCGGGGGCATCTGCCCCTTTGGCCGCGCGCATGCGTCCGCGGACCCTCGACGAGATCGCGGGCCAGCGTCACCTACTCAGCGAGGGCAAGCCGCTGCGCAGGCTTATCGACGGCTCTGGAGCCGCCTCGGTGATCCTCTACGGCCCGCCGGGCACCGGCAAGACCACCATCGCATCGCTGATCGCGTCTGCGATGGGGCAGAACTTCGTCGCCCTGTCGGCGCTGTCCTCGGGCGTGAAGGAAGTGCGTGCCGTAATTGACGAAGCACGGCGAGACCTAATTCGCGGCGAGAAAACCGTGCTGTTCATCGACGAGGTGCACCGGTTTTCTAAGACCCAGCAGGACGCGTTGCTGGCCGCCGTGGAAAACCGCACCGTGCTGCTGGTCGCAGCGACGACGGAGAATCCGAGTTTCAGCGTGGTAGCGCCGCTGCTGTCGCGTTCGCTGCTGCTGAAGCTGGAGTCCTTGAACGAGGACGACCTGCGCGGGGTGCTGGACCGGGCGATGGCAGACGAACGCGGATTTGGCGGCGAATTCGAGCTTGACAGCGCTGCACAGGACCAGCTGGTCCTCCTCGCCGGCGGCGACGCCCGCCGGGCGCTGACCTATCTGGAAGCTGCGGCGGAGGCGGTGCAGCCGGGGGAGACCATCACCGTCGACACCGTCAAAGAAAACGTGAACCGCGCGGTGGTGCGCTACGACCGCGACGGCGACCAGCATTACGACATCGTTAGTGCGTTCATCAAATCTATCCGCGGTTCCGACGTGGATGCCGCGCTTCATTACCTGGCGCGGATGATTGAGGCGGGAGAGGACCCGCGGTTCATTGCCCGCCGCCTGGTCATCCACGCGTCCGAAGACATTGGCATGGCGGATCCAACTGCGCTCCAGACCGCCAACGCGGCGGCGAACGCGGTGCAGTTCATCGGCATGCCCGAGGGAAGGCTCGCCCTTGCGCAGGCGACGATCCACTTGGCCACGGCGCCGAAGTCGCCGTCGGTGATCCAGTCCATCGACCGGGCGTTGGCGGACGTGCGCGCAGGCTACGCCCCGCCGGTGCCGGCGCACCTGCGCGACGGGCACTATGAAGGCGCGAAGGCCATGGGCAATGCGGTGGGATATGTCTATCCGCACGATGATCCTTTGGGCGTCGTTAAGCAGCAGTACATGCCCGACGGTCTCGAAGATGCTGTCTACTACGAACCCACCGACCATGGTGCGGAGCGGCGCATCAAAGACTTCATCGGTAGGTTGCGTGCCCTCGTCCGCGGACGGTGACACCGGGCTGCGTGCGGGCGCGGGGTAGAGTAAGCGCGGATAAAAACCGGCGCTGCTGAAAGGACAATCACGCGTGCAAACCCATGAGATCCGAGAGCGGTTCACCAACCACTTCGTCGAGGCTGGCCACACCCCGGTGCCGAGCGCCCCGCTGATTCTGGACGACCCGACGCTGCTGTTCGTCAACGCCGGCATGGTGCCGTTCAAGCCGTACTTCCTGGGCGACCAGACTCCGGATTTCAAAAACGGCACCGCCACCTCCATCCAGAAGTGCGTGCGCACCCTGGACATCGAGGAAGTGGGCATTACCACCCGCCACAACACGTTCTTCCAGATGGCCGGCAACTTCTCCTTCGGCCAGTACTTCAAGGAAGGCGCAATCACGCACGCCTGGACACTGCTCACTGGCGCTGTCGAAGACGGCGGTCTGGACCTGGATCCGGAACGCCTGTGGGTGACCGTCTACCTGGACGATGACGAGGCGGCCTCGATCTGGCGCGACAAGATCGGCATCCCAGAAGAGCGCATCCAGCGTATGGGCATGGAGGACAACTTCTGGTCCATGGGCATCCCGGGACCGTGCGGCCCCTGCTCTGAGATCTACTACGACCGCGGCCCGGAATACGGCGTCGAGGGCGGCCCGATCGCCGACGACAACCGCTACATGGAGATCTGGAACCTCGTGTTCATGGAGTCCATCCGCGGCGAGGGCGACAAGAAGGGCAACTTCGAGATCGTCGGCGAGCTGCCGCAGAAAAACATCGATACCGGCATGGGCATCGAGCGCGTGGCTTGCCTGCTCCAAGGCGTGGACAACGTCTACGAGACCGACCTCCTGCGCCCCGTGATTGACGCCGCTGTCGAGCTCACAGGAGCGAAGTACGACGCCGGCAACAAGGACAACGATGTCCGCTTCCGCGTCGTCGCCGACCACGCGCGCACCGGCATGATGATCATCCTCGACGGCGTGACCCCCTCCAACGAGGGCCGCGGCTACATCCTGCGCCGCCTGTTGCGCCGCATCATCCGCTCCGCGCGCCTGCTGGGCGCCACCGGCCCGGTGATGGAGACGCTGATGAACACCATCATGGACACCATGACCCCGTCGTTCCCGGAGATCGCGGACAACCGCGAGCGCATCCTGCGCGTGGCGGTCGCCGAGGAGAAGGCGTTTTCCAAGACCCTGGAGGCGGGCACCTCGCGTTTCGACGAGGCCGCGTCCGCCGTGTCCGCATCCGGCGCCAAGGTCCTGCCGGGCGCGCAGGCCTTCGAGCTGCACGACACCTACGGTTTCCCAATCGACCTGACCGTGGAGATGGCGCGCGAGGCCGGCTTGGACGTGGACATGGACGCCTTCAACGCCGCGATGCAGGAGCAGCGCGAGCGCGCCAAGGCCGACAACAAGGCGAAGAAGCACCGCAACGTGGACGAATCGCTCTACCGCGAGTGGGTGGATGCGAACCCGACCGAGTTCGTCGGCTACGACCAGCTCACCCACGACGCGAAGGTGATCGGTCTCGTGCGAGGCGGCGAAAAGGTCGGCGAGGTCTCCCAGGGCGACGAGGTCGAGGTCATCCTCGATGTCACCCCGATGTACGCCGAGTCCGGCGGCCAGATGGCAGACCGCGGCCGCCTGCTCATGGGCGAGACCATCCTCAACGTCAACGACGTCCAGCGCGTGGGCAAGAAGCTGTGGCTGCACAAGGCCACGGTGCAAAACGGCGGGCTGGATCTGGGCTCCACCGTCACCGCCGAGGTGGACGGCGCGTGGCGCCACGGCGCGCGACAGGCGCACTCCGCGACCCACCTGATCCACGCGGCGATCCGCCAGGTGCTCGGCCCCGCCGCAGTCCAGGCTGGTTCCTTGAACAAGCCGGGTTACCTGCGCTTCGACTTCAACTACACCGACCAGCTCACGGACGCGCAGCTGCAGGAAATCGCCACCATCACCAACCAGGCGGTGGACGCGGACTTCGCAGTCAACACGATTGAAACCTCGCTGGACAAGGCGAAAGAGATGGGCGCGATGGCGCTGTTCGGCGAGAGCTACGGCGACACCGTGCGTGTGGTGGAGATCGGCGGCCCGTTCTCCGTCGAGCTGTGCGGCGGCACCCACGTCGAGCACGCCTCCCAGATCGGCCCGGTGGCCGTCCTCGGCGAGTCCTCCGTCGGCTCCGGCGCGCGCCGCATTGAGGCGTACTCCGGCATGGATTCTTTCAAGTTCCTGTCCAAGGAGGCTGCACTCGCGTCTGGCCTGGCGGCGGAGTTGAAGGCGCCGACCGAGGAGCTGCCGGACCGCATCGCCCAGCTCAGCGAGCGTCTGCGCGCGGCAGAAAAAGAAATTGCGAACCTGCACCGCCAGCAGCTTCTGGCATCCACCGCCAACTTGGCGGATGAGGCGCAGACGGTGGGCGAGCACCGTGTCGTCGCAAAGCATCTGCCCGAAGGCATTACCACTGGCGACCTGCGCACGATCGCCAACGACTTGCGCGGCAAGCTCCAGGCAGAAGACGCTGTGATCGTGCTGCTGTCCCAGGTGGACGGCAAGGTCTCCCTGGCCGCTGCCGCAACGCAGCAGGCTGTGCAGTCCGGTGTGAAGGCCGGCGACCTGGTGAAGCTGATCGGGCAGTACGTCGACGGTAAGGGAGGCGGTAAGCCGGACCTGGCACAGGGCACCGGTGCGAACCCGGCCGGAATCGAGGATGCGCTGCGCGCGGTGCGTGAATCGCTCGCGGAGTAATCAGCGATGTAATGCGTGACACGCCGAGACAGCACCCCGCCGGTTCCACAGGAAACGGTTAGGTTTAACCAAGGCCAGTTGGCCGCCCAGCCGTTAACCGGCCTGTTCCCGTAGGCGCCGAAGGTGGAAAGGACACACGGATGAAGGTGCAGCCAGACACCCCGGGGCTCAACGACCCGGGGAAGGGGCGCCGCATCGGCATTGATGTGGGCACTGTCCGCATCGGCGTGGCCTCCTCCGACCAGGACGCGACGCTTGCCACCCCGGTGGAAACGGTCCGCCGGGTCACCGGATTCAAAGACCGCGACGGCGAGGACATCGAGCGTTTGCTTGAGCTTATCGACGAGTTTGAAGCCGTGGAAGTTGTCGTCGGCCTGCCGTCGAACCTCAACGGCGACGGCTCCAAGAGCGTCAAGCATGCAAAGGAAATAGCCTTCCGCATCAAGCGCCGCAGCGACGTGCCTGTGAAAGTGGCGGACGAGCGGCTGACCACGGTCGCGGCCACCCAGGCACTGCGTGCCTCCGGCGTGCGGGAAAAGGACGCGCGCGCCGTGATCGACCAAGCGGCGGCGGTAGAGATTCTGCAATCATGGCTGGACGGCCGCAAAAACTACCTCAAGGAGAATTAACCGTGACCCCACGACAAGCCGCCATGCGGCGCACACGAAACACCGCGGTGCTGGTTACTTCGCTCCTGCTGATCATCGGCCTGATCGCTTGGATTGCCATCGCCCGCGGCAACAACGTGTCCGACTTCGAGGGCACTGGTAACGGCGAAGAACAGGTAGTGCACATCAAGGAAGGCGCAAGCCTTTCCGCGCTTGGTCCTGAGCTGGAGGAGCGTGGCATCGTCGCCTCCGACAACGCGTTCCAAACTGCCGCGGCAAACAATGCGAACGCCGACAATATCCAGCCGGGCTTCTACCGCCTGCAGGGAGAGATGAGCGCCGACTCCGCGGTGGACGCGCTTTTGGATCCGCAGCAGCGCATTACTCCGTTGCAGGTCTACGGCGGGGCCACCTTGATGGACATCAATATCCTCGGCGGACAGAAGCGCTTGGGAATTTTGACCATGATTCAGCAGTCCGCCTGCGGCGAGGAACCGGCGCCGGACTGCCTGAAGCTGGAAGAGCTGAACAAGGTTGCTGCGGAAGCGGATCCAGAGGCTCTTGGTGTTCCTGAGTGGGCCCGCGAGACCGTTGCCGGCCGGGCTGGCGACGCGAAGAGGCTCGAAGGCCTCATCGCCCCGGGCGAGTACATCATCGACCCGCACGCTAGCGCCGAGGAGATCCTCACCGATCTGATCACGCGCTCCGCCAAGCAGTACGAGTCCACCGACATTGTCGGCCGTGCCAAGGCGGTTGGCCTGACCCCGTACGAGCTGCTCACGGCAGCGTCCCTGGTCGAGCGCGAGGCTCCGGCAGGCGAGTTCGACAAGGTCGCGCGAGTGATCCTGAACCGTCTGGACGAGCCGATGCGCCTGGAATTCGACTCCACGGTGAACTACGGCCTGCCTTCCGTTGAGGTTGCCACCACCGACGAAGACCGCGGCCGCGTCACCCCGTGGAACACCTACGCCATGGACGGCCTGCCGCAGACCCCGATCGCTTCTCCGTCCATCGAGGCCATCGAGGCAATGGAGAACCCGGCCGAAGGCAACTGGCTGTTCTTCGTCACCGTGGACAAGGACGGCACGACCATCTTCAACGACACGTTCGAGCAGCACCTCAACGACACCCAGCGTGCGGTGGATTCTGGCGTGCTGGATTCGCAGCGCTAACCCATGGGGCTCACGCACCGCGCCGCGGTCCTCGGCGCGCCGATCGGGCACTCGCTCTCCCCGGTGCTGCACAGCGCCGGGTATCAGGCGCTGGGCTTGGACGGCTGGGAGTACACCCGCATCCTCTGCGAAGCGGACGACCTGCCAGGCATTGTGGGGGAGGCGGACGAGACGTTCCGCGGCTTCTCGGTGACCATGCCGTGTAAGTTCGCGGCGTTGGACTTCGCGGAGGAGGTCACCGAGCGTGCGCAGCAAATTGGTTCCGCGAACACGCTCACGCGTATCGACGGCGGCTGGCGCGCCGACAACACTGATTGCGAAGGCGCCATGGTGGCGCTGCAGGAGCTGCTGGGAGAGACGACCCCGGCAAAGCGCGCAGTTCTGGTCGGCGCGGGCGGCACAGCTCGCGCCGTGATGTGGGCGTTGCGCGAGATCGGATGCGAGCAGGTGACCGTGGTCAACCGCTCGGACCGCGCAGCGGAGTACGTGGAACTGGCACAGGGCATGGACGTGTCCTTCTGCGCCTTCGACGCCGACCTAGAGCCGGTTGCTTTGGAAGCGGACGTTGTCGCCTCCACCGTGCCCGCGGATGCGCTGGAACAGCATGCCAAGACACTTGGGCATGCTCCGGTGTTCGACGTGATTTACAACCCATGGCCCACGTCGTTGGCCGTGAGCGCCGCCTCGAACGGCTACCCGGTTGTGGGGGGCTTGTCCATGCTGGCGGGGCAGTCGTACGCCCAGTTCGAGCAGTTTACTGGCGTTGCTGCTCCACGGGCGGAGATGCGTGAGGCGCTGTTGCGCCACTGGGAGCACACCCACTAACCTCACAGGCGTGGGGACTGGGGGATTCGCCGCCTATGCGGCAGGGGCTGTTTTTCTTGCATGGTCAGCGCTACTGTGTGTCTTCGACATCCGCGAGCGCAGGCTGCCGGATGCGCTAACGGGGCCGCCCGCGGTCGCAGCTTTGACCGCCTGCTTGTGGCAGCCGTCCCTGGCGTGGGGGCTGCTGTGGCCGACGTGGTATCTGCTGGTGGGCCGGGGCATCGGTGGGGGAGACATCAAGCTCGCAGTCCCGCTCGGCGTGGCTTGCGCGGCAGCCGGCGGGCCCCTTGGAGTTGTTGCCGCGTTTGGGCTATCCGGCCTGTTCACCGTAGGCGTGGCGGTGGTGTTTCGGAAGCGTTCTGTGCCGCATGGCCCGTCGATGCTCTGCGCTCTGTGGGTGCTGTTTCCTTTTTTGTGTATGTATTCGGGGGTTTGAAGGCAGAAGCGCGCATTGGTTGTGTAAGAATGTCGCCATGCTTCGTTGGACAACGGCCGGTGAATCGCACGGCCAAGCCCTCATTGCGCTGGTGGAAAATGCGCCGGCAGGTCTGCCGGTGCGCAAAGATGAGATTGCCCATCAATTGGCGCGACGCCGCCTCGGCTACGGGCGTGGCGCCCGCATGAAGTTTGAAGCCGATGAGCTCACCCTCCTCACCGGAGTGGTGCACGGCACTTCTATCGGCAGCCCCATTGCCATCCAGATCGGTAATACGGAGTGGCCGAAGTGGACCACGATCATGTCAGCGGAGCCCGTGGACATGCAGGACCCCGATGTTGCGAAGGCGATGGCGTCGGGGCGCGGAGCGTCGCTGACCCGCCCGCGCCCGGGCCACGCGGACTTTGCCGGCATGATCAAGTACGGCTTTGACTCCGCGCGTCCGGTGCTCGAGCGCTCGTCTGCGCGCGAGACTGCCGCGCGCGTGGCGGCGGCGACGGTGGCCCGCAGCTTCCTGCGCGAAACGCTTGGTGTCGAGGTGTTCTCGCATGTGATCTCCATCGGCGAGTCCGCACCGTACGCGGGCCCGCACCCGAGCTTCAAGGACATTGAGGCTATCGACGCCTCCCCGGTGCGCGCCTACGACAAGAACGCGGAAGCGGACATGGTCGCCCGCATCGAGGCGGCGAAGAAGGACGGCGACACCCTCGGCGGCATTGTCGAGGTGATCGTGGACGGGCTGCCCGTCGGACTGGGCTCGCATGTCTCCGGCGAGCGTCGCTTGGACGCGCGCCTGGCTGGCGCGCTGATGGGCATCCAGTCGGTGAAGGGCGTCGAGGTCGGCGACGGATTTGAGGAAGCGCGCCGCCGTGGCTCCCAGGCGCACGACGAGATGGTGCGGGGCGCCGACGGCATCGAGCGCTCCACTAACCGCGCGGGCGGCCTCGAAGGAGGCATGACCAACGGCGAACAGTTGCGTCTGCGTGCGGCGTTGAAACCGATCTCGACGGTTCCGCGCGCGCTGAAGACCGTGGATATGTCCACCGGCGAAGCCGCGACCGGCATCCACCAGCGCTCGGATGTGTGCGCGGTGCCCGCCGGCGGTGTGGTCGCCGAGGCGATGGTCGCGTTGGTTTTGGCGCAAGCCGTGTCCGAGAAGTTCGGTGGCGATACTGTGGACGAGGTGCGGCGCAACGTGGAGACCTACCGCGCGTACGCTGCGGACCGGCTCACGTTTGCCCAAGAGGAGGACATGGCATGACCACCCAGACCGGGGGAGCCCCGGTAGATATCGTGAACGACTTGGTGGATGAACTTGCCCCGAAACCTGCGGAAGCCGAGAAGGAGTCGACGTCGTTTGAAGAGAACGACGCGCCTAGCGCGACCGAGCTTGTCGCTGCCTCGCCGGCGATGGTGTACGCCGCACCGCGGGTCGTGCTGGTTGGCATGCCGGGGGCCGGAAAGTCCACCATTGGCCGCCGCATCGCCAGCGCGTTGAACCTGCCCATCGTGGACTCCGACGTGCTGATCGAGCAAGGCGAGGGCAAAGCCTGCGGCGAGGTGTACGCGCAGCTGGGCGAGGAGGCATTCCGCGAGCTCGAGGTCGGCTACGTCGCCCGCGCGCTCGCCACCGGCGGGGTAGTCAGCCTCGGCGGCGGTGCGGTTGTCTCCAAACAGGTGCGTACGCTGCTACAGCGACACACCGTTGTGTGGATAGACGTCACCGCGGAGGAGGGCATCCGTCGCACTGCTGAGGACGCGTCGCGTCCCGTGCTTGACGGCGACGACCGGCAGCAGCGCTACCGCGACCTGATGGAGCAGCGCGAGCCGTTGTACCGCGAGGTATCCAGCTTCCGTGTGCGCACGGACGAACGCCCGCCTCAGCGTGTGGTGGCGGAGATCCTCGGGTTCATCGACGAGGATTAACGTGGGCTAACTCATCAGAAAGGCGAGACGCATGGCCGTAGTTGAGGTCACGGGCCAAAACCCGTACTCCATCCATATCGAGCGTGACAATTTGGACCAGGCTGCCCAGCGTGTCGCACGCATCGGCGCCCGCCGGGCGCTCGTTGTGCACCAGGCGCCACTTGCAAATGTGGCAGATCAACTTGGCCGCACGCTTGATGCCGTCGGAGTAGAGCCGGTGACGGTGTGCGTGCCGGACGCGGAAGCCGGCAAAAACCTGAAGGTCCTTTCCAATCTCTGGGACACGCTCGGTGAGCGCGGTTTTTCCCGCCAGGACGCGGTGGTCGGCCTCGGCGGCGGCGCGGTGACGGATCTCGCCGGCTTCGCCGCGGCGACGTGGATGCGCGGCATCAAGGTCGTGCAGGTGCCCACCACGCTGCTGGCGATGGTGGATGCAGCTGTCGGCGGCAAGACCGGAATCAACACTTCCGGCGGCAAAAACCTTGTTGGCGCGTTCCACGAGCCGGACAGCGTCTTCATCGACCTCGCCCGCATCGACACCCTGCCGGAAGCGGAGGTCGTCTCCGGCTCCGCGGAGCTGATCAAAACCGGCTTAATCGCGGATCCGCGCATCCTCGAGCTCTACCAGGACGGTGCCGAAAAGCATTGGCCGGAGCTGGTAGAGCGTTCCGTGGCGGTGAAGGCGAGCGTTGTCGGCCAGGACTTGAAGGAGTCCGGCCTGCGCGAAATTCTCAACTACGGCCACACTCTCGGCCACGCCATCGAGCGCCGCGAAAACTACTCTTGGCGGCACGGCAACGCGGTCGCGGTGGGCATGATGTTTGTGGCTCACCTGGCATTGGGCAGGAAGCTTGTCGACGCACCGTTGGTCGCCCTCCACGAAGAAATCCTGACCACAGCCGGCCTTCCCACCCGCTACGAGGCGGGCGCTTTCGACGAGCTGCACGACGCGATGCTGTTGGACAAGAAAAACCGTGACGGCCGCATCCGCTTTGTCGTTCTCGACGGGTTGGGCTCTTGCACCCGGCTCGAGGACACGACGGCAGACGAGATGCGTGCCGCCTACGAGGCGATTTCGGAGTAACGATGAAGATTTTGGTGCTTAACGGGCCGAATTTGAACAGGCTGGGCAAGCGGCAGCCGGAGATCTACGGATCGGTGACGCTGGCGGACGTCGAAAAGCGATTGCTTGATCGCGGCAGCGAGCTCGGCCTGGAGGTGGAATGCCGCCAGTCCAACCACGAGGGCGAATTGATCGACTGGGTGCACGAGGCGGCGGACAACGGGTGGGCCGTGGTAATCAACCCCGGCGGATTTACCCATACCTCCGTCGCGCTGCGCGACGCGCTGGTAGAACTGAAAGATCACCACGGCTTTATCGAGGTGCACATTTCCAACGTGCACGCACGCGAGCCGTTTAGGGCGCACTCCTACCTTTCGCCGATCGCCGAAGGCGTCATCGCCGGGTTGGGGGTGGACGGCTACCGGCTCGCGCTCGACTACTACGCAAGGAGGCTCTGATGGCACTGGCAGACACCCGATTTGAGGACCGCCGCCGCAAACTGTCCACGAAGCTGGCGGAGCGCCGCATCGACGACATGCTGGTGACGCACCTGACACACGTGCGTTACCTGTCAGGCTTTTCGGGGTCGAACGGCGCCATGCTGGTGTCGAAGGACCGCACTGCCGCAATCGCCACCGACGGGCGCTACACCACCCAAATCGGCGAGGAAGTGCCGGACATCGAGGCCACGATCGAGCGCAACGTCGGCGTTGCCATGCTGTCCAAGGCCGCCGAGGGCCACCGCGTGGGTTTCGAAGCCGACTATGTTTCGGTAGCTCAGCTAGAGAAGCTGCGCGAGGCCTGCCCCGAGGGCGTCACCCTCGTACCGGTCAGCGGGGTGATCGAGGAGATCCGCTTAACCAAAGACAACCTTGAGCTCACCCGCTTGACGGAGGCGGCGGAGCTGACCGTCGAGGCGCTCGATGGACTGCTGCAGGCCGGTCAGCTCCGCGCCGGCCGCACCGAGCGCGAGGTGGCTGCGGACCTGGAATACCGCATGCGGGTCCTCGGCGCGGAGCGCGTCAGCTTCGACACCATCGTCGCCTCCGGGCCGAACTCGGCGAAGCCGCACCACGGCGCGGGCGACCGTGTCATTGCGGTCGGTGACCTAGTCACCATCGATTTCGGTATGCACCGCCTCGGCTTCAACTCGGACATGACGCGCACGTTCGCGATCGGTCAAATCGGCGAGCTTGAGCGCGAGATCTACGAGGTGACCCTCGCCGCCCAGCTTGCGGGAGTGAAGGCCGCGGTGCCGGGGGCAAAGCTTGTGGACGTGGACAAGGCCTGCCGCGACGTAATCGCTGAAGCTGGCTACGGCGAGTACTTCGTGCACTCCACCGGCCACGGTGTGGGCCTAGATGTGCACGAGGCTCCCAGCGCCGCGAAGACCGGGACAGGCGTGCTCGAAGAGGGCATGACGCTAACTATCGAGCCCGGAATTTACATCCCCGGCAAGGCGGGGGTGCGCATCGAGGACACCCTCATCATCACCTCGGCGGCACCGAAGGTGATCACGGAGTGCAGCAAGGAACTGACGGTGCTGTAACATTGCTGTGTTTGTACACGCCCCGATACTCCCAGGAGGAAGGTACTCAAGATGGCAACTACCGCCGATTTTAAGAACGGCCTGGTGCTGAAGAACGACGGCAAGCTGCAGCAGATTGTCGAATTCCAGCACGTGAAGCCGGGTAAGGGTCCGGCGTTCGTGCGCACCAAGCTCAAGGATGTCGTTTCGGGCAAGACCGTGGAGAAGACCTGGAACGCGGGCGTGAAGGTGGAGACCGCGACCGTGGACCGCCGCGACATGACCTACCTGTACAACGACGGCACCAACTACGTTGTCATGGACGACAAGACCTTCGAGCAGTTCGAGCTGCCGGCGGAGAAGTTCGGCGATGCCGCCCGTTTCTTGCTGGAGAACATGCGCGTGCAGGTGTCCTTCCACGAGGGCGACGCGCTCTTTGCGGAGCTGCCGATTTCTGTGGACCTGAAGATCGACCACACCGAGCCGGGCCTGCAGGGCGACCGCTCCTCCGGCGGCACCAAGCCGGCCACCCTCGAGACTGGTGCCGAGATCCAGGTGCCGCTGTTTTTGGAGACCGGCAACGTGGTCAAGGTGGACACCCGCACCGGCGAGTACCTGTCTCGCGTGAACAACTAATGCCCGATTACAAACGACACGGCGCGCGTTACCGTGCACGCCGCCGGGCAGTAGACATTCTTTTTGAGGCGGAAACCCGCGACATCGACCCGGTCGCCATCGTTGAGGACCGTTCGCAGCTGTCGCAGAACCCGCTCAACGCCGTCGCGCCGGTAGCGGACTACACCCGAACCATTGTCGCGGGTGCCGCGGAGAAGCTGGACGACCTCGACGACGCGATCGAGCGCCACCTCTCCGAGGACTGGGAGCTGTTCCGCCTGCCCGCCGTTGACCGACAGGTTCTTCGCGTTGCCGCATGGGAGATTCTCTTCAACGACGAGGTCGACGCACCCGTGTCCATCGCTGAGGGCGTGGAGATGGCCGCCGAGTACTCCGGGGCCCAGGCAGCGCCGTACATCAACGTCGTGCTCGACGGCATCGCGCAACGTGCGGCATCCAACTCGCCGTTTGCCGGCGAGGGAGCGGAAGACGCCTACCCGGTTGAGGATGAGAGTGCCCCCACCGATGAGCACTCGGAGGACCTCGGGCTGGAGCAGGCGGAGGACACCGACGCAGCCACGGACCGCGAGATCGCCGAGTCCACCGAGGACTTGGAGGCCGGGGAACCGGCGACGGACGGGACCCGCGGCTAGTACCGGGCCCCGGCAGAAAGTCGAGTAGAGGAGGTCGAGTTCACGCCCATTGAGCGGCGTACTCGACCTCCTTTACTCGACTTCTAGAACGAACACCACCGAAAGGAACCGACATGTCCAAACTCACCGTTGAGGAAGCCAAACAGTTCTTCGTTGGCCCCGATTTTCAGCTCGCGGACGTGGACCCGGCCGCCACCCCAGGCGTCTCGGACGTGGACGACGCCTTCAACGAATACGACGACGACCTGGACGAGCTGCAGGAGATGCTCTTCGCCAACGGCCGCGCCGGCAACGATAATGCCGGTTCGATTCTGCTGGTGCTGCAAGGCATGGACACGGCCGGCAAAGGCGGTATTGTTCGCCACGTTATCGGCGCGACCATGGACTTGCAGGGCGTGCACGTCCAGGGCTTCGGGCGCCCGACGGAGGAGGAGGCAGCGCACGACTTCTTATGGCGCTTCACTTCGCACCTGCCCAAGCCGGGACAGATCGCGGTATTCGACCGCTCGCACTACGAGGACGTGCTGGTGCAGCGCGTGAAGCAAATGGCGCCGCCGGAGGAGATTGAGCGCCGCTACGGCGCGATCGTGGAGTTTGAAAACGAGCTGGCGGCCAACGGCACGAAGATCATCAAGGTGATGCCGCACATCTCGCGCGAGTTCCAGGCGGAGAACCTCAAAGAGCGCATCGAGCGGGCGGACAAGCACTGGAAGTACAACCCGAGTGACATCGAGGACCGCAAGCTGTGGAGCCAGTTCATGGCCGCCTACCAGATCGCCATGACGCGCACGTCCACCGAGGTCGCGCCGTGGTACTGCATCCCGTCCGACAACAAGAAGTACTGCCGCACGGTGGTCAAGGCATTGCTTTTCGACGCACTAAAGTCGCTCAACCTCGAGTGGCCTGCCGCCGACTTTGACCCCGAGGTTGAGCTGGAGCGCCTGGAGAACTCCTAGCCGGCGGAGTCGGTTTCGCCGTCTGCCGGGGCGGTGTCTGCGGCTTCGGCCTGCTTCTGGATTTCGCTGACCAGGGCGCGCATCGCGTCCTGGGTGGCCAGCACGCCGTCGACGGCGGCCTTGAGCGCGTTGGAGAGCTGGTCGTCGGCAAGCCCCGCGCCGACCTGGATCTCGGACTCGGTGCGCACGACGAGGTTCTCGGTGCGGTTGACCACGAGTGCGCGGGCATCCAGGTAGGAGCTGTTGACCTGGTTCGCCGCCAGGTACAAGGTGGCGTCCGGGGTGTCGGCCGGGGTGTCGGTGACGGAGTCGGCGCGCACGATGAGCACGGAATCCAGCAGCACGAAAAGAAGGTTGTAGCCGTTGACGTTGGCGTGGGCCGCGCGGCCCGAGGGGTCGTCGGCGACCTCAACGTCGTGGCCTGCCATGGCCTTGATCACGCGGTCGATGGTCACGAGCGTTGCGTTGCTCATTACTGCGGCTCCTCCCAGGTGACAACGGTGGGGAAAGTGTTCTTCAAAAAGTCGAAGGCCTGCAAAGTGGCGTCGATGGAGCTGACGATGAAGGCGCCAAGCTGGTTGAACGACGCGCTTTCGGCGATGCGCATCGAACGGATGGCGCTGATGGCCAGCTGATCCTCGCCGCGCTCGAAGAAGCGCAGGGTAGGCGCGAAATGCGTCTGGTTGTGCTCGTTGCAGGCGTAAAGCACTTTCGGCGCCATCTCGCGGGGGAACTCGCCGCGCCACAGTGCTTCGAACACGAGGTGGTCTCCGTCGATGGCGACCACGATGGCGGCGTTGATGAAGCCGGAGCGCACCACCTGGTCTTCGATGCGGTACTCGAGGTTTTCTTCCTCGAAGATCGCGGCGACGGCCTCAGGCGTGACCTTTTCGGTCACGTTGCGTTCGGGGTGCTCGCTCGGCTGGACGGGCTCTTCGGTTTGATCAGTAGTCACGCCTGCGAGACTAGCAGCTGCTCGTGGCCCAACTCGTGGCGCAGGGCGGCCTCGAGGGTGGGGTAGCGCAGCCGCCAGCCGCGCTCGGCCGCCACGGTGGGAAGGGCACGTTGGTCCGCCAGCGCGAGCTCGTGCGCGCCTTCTTCGCCCAGCAGCAGTTTCGGGCCGAACGTCGGGATGGAAAACACGTCCGGCCGGCGCAGCAAATGCGCGAGGGTCGAAGAGATCTCGGCGTTGGTCACAGGTTCCGGGGCGGTGGCGTTGACAGGCCCGGAGACCGTGTCGTCTATTAGCGCGCGCACGTAGAAGTCGGTGAGGTCGTCCAGCGCCACCCAGCTCATCCAAAAATCCCCGCGCCCGAACCGCGCGGAGAGCCCTGCGTTGACGCTGGCCTTGAGCACCGGCAGTAGTCCACCCGCGCTGGAAAGCGCCAGCCCGGTGCGGATGTGCACGCTGCGTAACCCCTCGACGCGTGCTGCCTCTTCCCAGGCGTTGCAGACCTCGGCCAGAAAACCTTCGCCGGGGCCGTCAGTTTCGGTGCGGGGTACGCTTCCGGCGTCGGTGCCGTAGTAGCCGACCGCGGAGGCGCCGACGAAGACGTCCACGCCGGAGTCCGCGGCCAAGCGGGCGAGCTTGCGGGTGGGTTCTACCCGCGAGTCGCGGATCTTACGCTTCTTTTCCTCGGTGAACCGGCCCATGATGGTCTCGCCCGCGAGGTGGATCACCCCGTCGACGCCGCGCAGCAGGTCAGGTGCTGGATCGTCCATGTCCCAGTGCCGCTCGCCCGGGCCCGCTGAGCCGCGCACCAGCGGGATCACGGTGTGCCCGGCGGTGGTCAGTTGCGCGCGCAGGTGAGTGCCGACGAGGCCGCTGGAACCTGTCATGGCCACCGTCTTCGGGGCAGTATCCGGCAGGGAGGCGATGAAGCGCAGGTCTTCCACCAACTGGCGCTGGCGGTAGGCCCAAGCTGGACGCAGCAGGGCTTCTGGGATGCGGGCCGTGACGTCGTCGATAAGCAAAGTGCCCTCACCTACGTCCTCGAAACGGTGCACGTGGCGCCAACCGGTAGCCGCGCGCAGCGGCTGGTTCGCTGCGACGTCGGTGAACTGGCCGCCCGCGATGTAGTCGTCGGCGCAGTGGCGCGCGACCCACTGCTGGCCCGCGGGGAGGCGGAACACAGTGGTGCCATTGCGTATCGACGCCGCTTCGCTTTGCACCCGCATTGGCAGGAACCCGGGGGTGAGGCGGGTGACGGCGCCCGGGCGGGTGTGCCAGCGCCATACGGTGTCGCGGTCGAAAGGCAGGGTGTACTCAGCGCGGATGCCCATGGAATCCTTCCCGGTTTATACATGCAGGTGCTAAGGTGAAACGCGGTCCCAAGACTACACACGGCCCCGGCAAGTGGGGCCGGTTCGAAATCCTTTAAATTCCGCACTGTGAGGCGGGGAAGGAGGTTCGATGAGTGAGAACGAACGGTCGACCGTCGAGTTGCTGAACGCTCAAGACGTCGGCCGCA
This sequence comes from Corynebacterium afermentans subsp. afermentans, assembly GCF_030408355.1. Lineage (NCBI taxonomy): Bacteria > Bacillati > Actinomycetota > Actinomycetes > Mycobacteriales > Corynebacteriaceae > Corynebacterium > Corynebacterium afermentans. The sequence continues at coordinate 1,318,518 of NZ_CP046606.1, read as the reverse complement.
CTGTTGCACGCATCGCGCATCAGATTATTGAGAAAACGGCGTTGGACGATGAGACCAGCCCACAGGTTCTGCTGTTGGGAATTCCGTCCGGGGGAGTGCCGCTGGCACAGCGAATTGCAGTAGCCGTTGAAGAATTTTCCGGGGTGGCGATCCCCGTGGGCAGCCTGGACACGACGCTGTACCGCGATGATTTGCGCAACCGCCCCCACCGCGCCCTGCGGCCCACCAACATCCCGGTGGACATTGACGGGGCGGTGGTGATCCTGGTCGACGACGTGCTGTACTCCGGCCGCACCATCCGCGCGGCGCTGGATTCCTTGCGCGACATCGGCCGCCCCGCAGCCATCCAACTGGCGGTGCTGGTGGACCGCGGCCACAGAGAACTGCCCATCCGCGCGGACTACGTGGGCAAGAACATCCCCACCTCGAAGGACGAGGACGTCACCGTGTCGCTGACGCCGCTCGATGCCGAGGACCGGGTCACCCTGTCCAGGCCTGCAGAGGGAGGCACGAAATGAAGCACCTGATCGACATCGCGGATCTGTCCCGCGAGGAAATTGTCGGCCTGATGGACGAGGCGGACCGTTTCCGCGAAGCCTTGGACGGCCGCGAGATTAAGAAGCTGCCCACCCTGCGTGGCCGCACGGTGATGACGCTGTTCTATGAAAACTCCACCCGCACCAGATCCTCCTTTGAGACGGCAGGGAAGTGGATGAGCGCCGATGTGATCAACCTGTCCGCGTCCTCGTCGTCGGTGAAGAAGGGCGAGTCGCTCAAAGACACCGCCGCGACCCTCGAGGCGGTCGGCGCAGACGCGATCATCATGCGCCACCCGGCTTCGGGCGCATCGCAGCTGCTGCGTAAGTGGCTGCCGGAAACCAGCATCATTAACGCTGGCGACGGCCAGCACCAGCACCCCACCCAGGCGCTTTTGGACGCGGTGACCATGCGCCAGCACATCGGCGACGTGGCGGGCAAGACCGTGCTCATCGTTGGCGACGTCCTGCACTCGCGCGTGGCGCGCTCCAACGTGGACCTGCTGCACACGCTCGGTGCCGAGGTTGTGCTGGTGGCCCCGCCGACGCTGCTGCCCACCGGCGTGCAGTACTGGCCGGCGCGAGTCTCACACGACTTCGACGCCGAGGTCGAGCAGGCGGACGTGGTGATGATGCTGCGCGTGCAGGCTGAGCGCATGCACGGCGGCTTCTTCCCGTCGCACCGCGAGTACGCCACCCTGTACGGGCTGAGCAAGGACCGCGCGAACCGCATGAAGGACTCGGCGCTGATCATGCACCCGGGCCCGATGTTGCGCGGCATGGAAATCAACTTCGACGTCGCGGACCGCGACAACGCCGTGGTGCTGGGCCAGGTCTCCAACGGTGTCTACACCCGCATGGCCGTGCTGTTTACCCTGCTGGCTAGCTCTGACGAGCGGGGCAGCGCTGAGGAAGGAGCCATCAAGTGACCACGTTCGCTTTGAACAACGTCCGCCCGTACGGCGAGGACGTGACCAACATTCTCATCGACGTCGCCGACGGCGTGATCGACGCGGTCGGGGAGAACCCCTTCGACGACGCGGACGAGGTCGTGGACTGCGGGGGCAACGTGCTGCTGCCGGGCCTGGTGGACATGCACGTGCACTTGCGCGAGCCGGGCCGCGAGGACACTGAGACGATCGCCACCGGCTCTGACGCCGCGGCCAAGGGCGGGTTCACCGCCGTGTTCACCATGGCCAACACCTCCCCAGTGATCGACCAGCCGTTCCTCGCTGAGGCGGTATGGACGAAGGGCCAGGAGTACGGCAAGTGCGACGTCTACCCGGTGGGCTCCATTTCCCAGGGTTTGAAGGGTGAGCAGCTCACCGAGATCGGGCTGATGTCCCGCAGCGGCGTGCGCATGTTCTCCGACGACGGCAAGTGCGTCAACGACCCGCAGCTGATGCGCCGCGCCATCGAGTACGCCAAGGCGCACGACGTGGTGCTCGCGCAGCACGCCGAGGACCACCGCATGACCGAGGGCTCCGTCGCCCACGAGGGCGAGCAGGCCGCACGTCTGGGCCTGCGCGGTTGGCCGCGCGTGGCGGAGGAGTCCATTGTGGCGCGTGACGCGATCATGACCCGCGACTACGGCGGCCGCTACCATCTGTGCCACGCCTCCACCGAGGGCACCGTGGAGCTTCTGCGCTTTGCTAAGAACCAGGGCATCGACGTCACCGCCGAGGTCACCCCGCACCACCTCATGCTCACCGACGAGAAGCTCGCCACCTACGACGGCCTGTTCCGCGTGAACCCGCCGTTGCGCGAGGCCCGCGACGCCGAAGCGCTCAAGCAAGCGCTTCTCGACGGCACCGTTGACGTGGTCGCCACCGACCACGCCCCGCACGGCTCCGAGGACAAGTGCGTGGAGTTCGAGCACGCCAAGCCCGGCATGCTCGGCCTGGAGACCTCTTTGGCCGTGGTCCACCGCATCTTCGTGGAGTCGGGCGAGGCCGATTGGCGCTTCGTGGCCAAGGTCATGAGCGAGCGTCCGGCTGAGATCCTGCGACTTGAAGACCAGGGCCGACCGATCAACGTCGGTGAGCCGGCCAACCTGGTGCTGGTGGACCCGCAGTCGCCGTGGACCGCCCACGGCGATGAGATGGCGTCCAAGGCATCCAACACCCCGTACGAAGACATCGAATTTTCCGCCCGCGTGGTTGGCACCTGGCTGCGCGGCACCCAAACCTACGACGCGAAGAAGGCGTAAACCATGTCTGACAACACCACCAAGCAACCCCAGCGCACGCGCGCGACGCTCGTGCTTGACGACGGCTCCGCCTTCCCCGGCTTCATTTTCGGGGCGACGCCCGCAGCAAACATCTCGGATGAGATCGCCGGCGAGGTCGCCTTCACCGCCGACATGTTCGGCTACGAGCGCGAACTGTGCGAGGCCAATCGACAAGGCCAGATCCTTGTTTTCGCCTCCCCGCAGGTGGGCAACGTCGGCTGGACCGGCGAGGGCGCGTCCGGCAGCACCGAGATCACCGCCGCAGCCGTCATCGTGCGCGACGTCGCGCGCATTGCCTCCAACCACAACGCCCAGCGCACCCTGGCCGAAGAACTTGCGGCGCAGGGTGTCACCGGCTTGTGGGGCGTGGACACCCGCAAGCTTGTCCGCCACCTGGCAAACGCCGCCCGCGAGGGAAAGTCGGTGCGGGGCCAGGTCACCGTCGATAAGCACGAAGCCTAAGAGAAAGACCAGGAGATACACACATGAAGCGCAACGACTTAAACCACGTCCTGGTCATCGGCTCCGGCCCGATCGTGATCGGCCAGGCTTGCGAGTTCGACTACTCCGGCACCCAGGCGTGCCGCGTGCTCAAAAACGAGGGCCTGCGGGTAACGCTGGTGAACTCCAACCCGGCGACGATCATGACCGACCCGGAGTTCGCCGACCACACCTACGTGGAACCGATTGAGCCCGGCTACATCGACCGGGTCCTCGCCCGCGAGGCAGAGCAGGGCCACCCGGTGGACGCGATCCTGCCCACGCTCGGTGGCCAGACCGCCCTGAACGCCGCGATCAAGCTGGATCGCCTTGGCATTTTGGAAAAGCACGGGGTGGAGCTCATCGGCGCCGACATCGAGGCCATCGAGCGCGGCGAGGACCGCCAGAAGTTCAAGGACATCGTGGAGAAAATCGGCGGCGAATCCGCCCGCTCCCGCGTGTGCTACACCATGGAAGAGGTCGAGGAAACCGTCGCGGAACTGGGCTTCCCATGCGTGGTGCGCCCCTCGTTTACCATGGGCGGCCTCGGCTCCGGCCTGGCCTACGACATGGTCGATCTGCACCGCATCGCCGGCGACGGCCTGGTGGCCTCGCCGGAGGCGAACGTGCTGATCGAGGAATCCATCCTGGGCTGGAAGGAAATCGAGCTGGAACTTATCCGCGACTCCGCGGATAACTGCATCGCCGTCGCCACCATCGAGAACGTGGACGCGATGGGCGTGCACACCGGCGACTCCGTCACCGTGGCTCCGGTGCTGACCATGACTGAGCCTGAGGTGACCACCATGATCGAGCAGGGCAAGGCCATCATCCGCGAAGTCGGTGTGAAAACGGGCGGCTGCAACATCCAGTTCGCCATCAACCCCGAAGACGGCCGCATGATCACAATCGAGATGAACCCGCGCGTGTCGCGTTCGTCTGCTTTGGCGTCCAAGGCCACGGGCTACCCGATTGCGAAGATGGCCACCTTGCTCGCCATCGGTTACACCCTTGACGAGATCCCCAACGACATGACCGGCGGGGAGACCACGGCGCTCGCGGAGCCGTCGCTGGACTACGTCATTGTGAAAATGCCGCGCTTTGCCTTTGAGAAGTTCCCGGGCTCCGACGAGACCCTGGGCACGTCGATGAAGGCGGTGGGCGAGGCCATGGGCATCGGCCGTAACTACATCCAGGGCCTGAACAAGGTCATGCGCTCGATGGAGGACAAGCCGAACGGCTTCTGGACCCGCCCGGACGAGTACTTCGCCGGCGAGCGCGCCACCGACGTCGCGGCGGTGCTCGAGGACCTGAAGGTGCCCACCGACAAGCGCCTCTACGACGTGGAGCTCGCGCTGCGCCTCGGCGCCAGCGTGGACGAGGTGTACGAGGCCTCCGGCATCGACCCGTGGTTCCTGGAGGAGCTCGTCGCACTCATCGAATTTAGGCAGCAGCTTCTCGACGCCCCGGTGCTCGACGCCGAGCTGTTGCGCGAAGCGAAGGCGTTTGGCCTGTCCGACGCCCAGATCGCCGCGCTGCGCCCGGAGCTGGCGGGGGAGTCCGGTGTGCGCCAGCTGCGCTGGTCGCTGGGCATTACCCCGACGTTTAAGACGGTGGACACCTGCTCCGGCCAGTTCGACGCGAAGGTGCCTTACCTGTACTCCGCCTACGAGCTCGACCCGGACGCCGAATCCGAGGTTGTTGCTTCTGATTCTGGTGCTGCTTCGAGCTACAGCGAAAAGCAGAAGGTGATCATCCTCGGCTCCGGCCCGAACCGCATCGGCCAGGGCATCGAGTTCGACTACTCCTGCGTGCACGCTGCGCTGGAGCTGTCGCGTGTGGGCTACGAGACGGTGATGGTCAACTGCAACCCGGAGACCGTTTCCACCGACTACGACACCGCTGACCGCCTCTACTTCGAGCCGCTGACGTTCGAAGATGTCATGGAGATCTACCGCGCTGAGGCCGCCACCGGCACCGTCGCAGGCGTGATCGTGCAGCTCGGCGGCCAGACGCCGCTGGGTCTGGCGCAGCAGCTTGAAGACGCCGGCGTGCCGGTGGTCGGCACTTCCCCCAAGGCCATTGACATGGCGGAGGATCGCGGCGAGTTTGGCAAGGTGCTCGACGCAGCGAACCTGCCGGCACCAGCCTTCGGCACTGCCACCACCTTCGAAGGCGCCCGCGAGGTGGCGGACCGCATCGGCTACCCGGTGCTGGTGCGCCCCTCCTACGTGCTAGGTGGCCGCGGCATGGAGATTGTCTATGACGAGGACAACCTGCGCGACTACATCAACCGCGCCACCGAGTTGTCCCCGGACCACCCGGTGCTGGTGGACCGCTTTTTGGACAACGCTATCGAGATCGACGTCGACGTGCTCTGCGACGGCACGGACGTCTACCTCGGCGGCGTGATGGAGCACATCGAGGAAGCCGGCATCCACTCCGGCGACTCCGCCTGCGCGCTGCCGCCGATGACGCTGGGGCCGGACGACATTGCCAAGGTCCGCCGTTCCGCAGAAGCTCTCGCGCACGGCATTGGCGTCGAGGGCCTGATGAACGTGCAGTTCGCGCTCAAGGATGACATCCTCTACGTCATCGAAGCCAACCCGCGCGCGTCGCGCACCGTGCCGTTCGTGTCCAAGGCCACCGGCGTGCATCTGGCCAAGGCAGCCGCGCGCATCATGATGGGTGCCACGATTGCGCAGCTGCGTACCGAAGGGTTGATCCCGTCCGACTACGACGGCGGATCCTTGCCGCTGGAGCACCCGATCGCGGTGAAGGAAGCGGTGCTGCCGTTTACCCGGTTCCGCCGCCCGGACGGCGCGCTGCTGGACACCATCCTCGGCCCGGAGATGAAATCTACCGGCGAAGTCATGGGCCTGGCACCGTCCTTCGGAATGGCGTACGCCAAGGCGGAGGCCGCGGCATTCGGCGAATTGCCTACCGAAGGCACTGTGTTTGTCTCGCTTGCCAACCGCGACAAGCGCACCCTGATTTTCCCGATCCAGCGCCTGTCCACCATGGGATTCAAGGTCCTGGCAACGGAGGGCACGGCGCAGATGCTGCGCCGCAACGGCATCGAATGCGAGGTCGTGCTCAAGGGATCACAGGTGCGTGAGGGCGCTGAGGGGAAGTCCATTGTGGACCGCATCCTGGATGGCGAGATCGACCTGGTGTTGAACACCCCAGCTGGCTCCGCAGGCGCGCGCCACGACGGTTACGACATCCGCGCGGCGGCCGTTATCGCCGACGTGGCCATCATGACCACCGTGCAGGGCGTCACCGCAGCAGTGCAGGGCATCGAGGCGACCCGCGCCAAGGAGTTCTCCGTGACCAGCCTGCAGGAGCTCGAGCACGGCAAGACGGAGGCGAAGTAATGACGGCACAGGGCTTCGGCGAGCGCCTCGTTGAGGCCGGGCGGGAGTATGGCCGTCTGTGCGTGGGCATCGACCCTCACGCCGCGCTGCTTGCACAGTGGGGGCTTGAAGACACAGTCGAGGGTCTGCGGGCGTTCTCCGAGACCTGTGTGGAGGCATTCGCCGGCCACGCCGCGGTGGTCAAGCCGCAGGTGGCGTTTTTCGAGCGCTTCGGCTCAGCCGGATACGCGGTGCTCGAGGACACGCTCGCGCAACTGCGTGAGAGCGGCACCTTGGTAATCGCCGATGCGAAACGCGGCGACATCGGGTCCACGATGGCGGGCTACGCGGCGGCCTGGCTAGCGCCGGGTTCTCCGTTGGAGGCCGACGCGCTGACCTTGACGCCGTACCTTGGTGTTGGCTCGCTCGACCCGGCGATCGAGCTGGCGGCCCAGCACGGCAAAGGCGTGTTTGTCATGGCCGCCAATTCCAACCCGGAGGCGGTGGCGCTGCAGACCGGCACTATCGACGGGAAGATGCTCGCGCAGCGGATGGTGGATGAGTGCGCGGAGTACAACCGTGGCGACGATGCTGAATACATTGGGCACGTCGGTGTGGTCGTCGGCGCGACTGTGCAAAACCCGCCGGTGCTGGACCAGCTGAACGCGCCGGTGCTGATGCCGGGCGTGGGTGCCCAAGGAGCGACGATGGACGATGCCCAAGCGATTGCGGGTGAGGTGGGGCACCTCGTTTTCCCCAGCGTTTCCCGCTCGGTCCTCGCTGCAGGGCCGGAAGTCGCTGAGCTGCGTAAACGTGTGTCTGACCTGGGGAAACAGGCGAAAGGCTAGGGTGTATTTACCGCCTAGCAAAATCCCTGGTAGTTTAATTCCGTCGCACGGTGACGTGGAGAAATGCGGTGCATAACGCGCTCCGCAGCACCGTTGCAGAGAAAAGCAGTGTTAGACTGTGCCGAACGTGGCGAATTGCACCGATGATATTCGGCGGAGTGCGCCCCGGATCCGGCACATGTCGGACTGGATAAATGTTCGTAACTATCACATGGAGGAACCCGTGGCACTTCCACAGTTGACCGATGAGCAGCGCAAGGCAGCACTTGAGAAGGCTGCTGAGGCCCGCAAGGCTCGTGCCGAGCTGAAGGCATCCCTCAAGCGCGGCGAGACCACGCTGAAGGACGTCCTGGACAAGGCTGACACCGACGAGATCATCGGCAAGACCAAGGTCTCCGCACTCCTCGAGGCTATGCCGAAGGTGGGCAAGGTCAAGGCTCGCGAGATCATGGAGGAGCTGGAGATCGCTCAGACCCGTCGTCTGCGCGGCCTCGGCGACCGTCAGCGTCGCGCGCTGCTCGAGCGCTTCGGCTACGAAGAGAACTAAACGTGTCCGAGGTGGCTCCCCGCGGACAGCTGGTCGTCCTGGCTGGCCCGTCTGCGGTGGGAAAGTCGACGGTGGTGGGCGGCCTTCGCAGTGCCGTACCGGATTTGTACTTCTCCGTCTCCATGACTACCCGCGCACCGCGTCCGGGTGAGGTGGACGGTAAGGACTACTTCTTTGTCACCCCCGAACACTTCCAGGGCCGAATTGACCGCGGAGAGATGCTGGAGTGGGCCGACATTCACGGAGGCCTGCAGCGCTCCGGCACCCCTGCCGGTCCGGTGCAGGAGGCTATGGAAGCCGGGCGGCCCGTTCTCGTCGAAGTTGACCTAGCAGGCGCACGCAACATCAAGCGACTATTGCCGGAAGCACGGACCGTGTTTTTGGCGCCGCCGTCGTGGGACGTGCTCGTTCAGCGCCTCACCGGGCGCGGCACTGAGACTCCCGAGGTGATTGAGCGCAGGCTCACCACCGCCCGGAAGGAGCTCGACGCTCAGGGCGAATTCGACACCGTGGTGGTCAACGACGACGTGGATGCGGCGGTGGCGGCCATCGCCGGCATTCTTCAAGGCACATCTTCCAACAACAGTTAGCGAGTGGGTTACACGTGAGCAACACAACTAAGGATCTGTCCGAGACGTCCGCTGCCGAGGAAACCCCTCAGCAGGACAACGTCTACGACACTCCGGAGGGCATTACGGCGCCCCCGATCGACGAGCTTTTGACGAAAGTGTCGTCGAAGTACGCGCTCGTCATCTTCGCAGCGAAGCGTGCCCGCCAGATCAACAGCTTCTACCAGAATTCCGAGGACGGTGTCTTCGAGTTCGTGGGACCGCTGGTTTCCCCGGAGCCGGGCGAGAAGCCGCTGTCGATCGCTCTGCGCGAGATCGAGGCAGGCCTGCTCGAGCACGAGGAAGGCCAGTAAGCCTGTCGCGCAGCAGTAGCGCACGGTAGGTCACCGCCGCCGCCCAGCAACACCGCTGGGCGGCGGCGGTTTTGTATGCTTGGGGCTCATGAGCGAAGCCCAGAACCCGGCCCAGAACCCGACGCAGCCGCTGCGCGTAGTCATTGGAGTCTCCGGCGGGATCGCCGCGTACAAGGCGTGCCACCTAGTTCGGAACTTCAAGGAGGCGGGGGACGAGGTCCGCGTCATTCCGACCACAAACGCGCTGAACTTCGTTGGCGCTGCCACGTTTGAAGCGCTGAGCGGCAACCCGGTGGACACCGGCGTCTTCACCCGCGTAGACGAGGTGCAGCATGTGAGGGTAGGACAGGAGGCGGATCTGATCGTCGTCGCGCCCGCGACGGCGGACCTGATTGCTCGGGTGGCCGCCGGGAGAGCAGACGACCTGCTCACCTCCACAATCCTCGTGGCTACGTGCCCGGTGGTGCTGGCGCCTGCCATGCACACGGAGATGTGGCTCAACCCAGCGACGCAGGTAAACGTCGCAACGCTGCGCGAGCGCGGGATTACCGTGCTCGAACCCGCGCACGGGCGGCTCACCGGTAGAGACACCGGCCCTGGGCGCTTGCCGGAGCCGGATGTGATCGCCCAGCTAGCGCGTACTGTGCTGCGTACGAACGGCGCGAATGCGTTCGCTCGGACGCTTGCGGGCAAGCGCGTGCTGATCAGCGCGGGTGGCACCCAGGAGAACATCGATCCGGTGCGCTACATCGGCAACCGGTCCTCCGGCAAGCAGGGCTACGCCCTGGGGGACATCGCCGCGCAGCGCGGCGCGAAGGTGACCATCGTGGCGGGCGCGACCGACGAGCTGGAACCGCCGTCGGGCGCGGAGGTGGTCAAGGTCGGCTCCACCCGGGAGATGCGGCAGGCGATGGTGGATCGCGCACCGGACGCTGACGTGGTGATCATGGCGGCCGCGGTGGCAGATTTTCGTCCAGAAGCGGAAGCGAACACGAAGCTGAAGAAGGGGCAGGCGGACGACGCGTTGTCCACGATCCGGCTCACGGAGAACCCGGACATTCTCAAGGACCTCGTGGACATGCGCGAGGCGGGGCAGGTCGCCTCGACCATCATCGGTTTCGCCGCGGAGACGGACAACGAGCTGGAAAACGGCCGCGCGAAGCTCAAGCGAAAGGGCGCGGACATGCTCATGCTCAATTCCGTGGCCGGCGGCGGCGTGTTCGGGCAGGCCCGCAACCGGGGTTGGCTGCTCAGCGCCGACGGCGGCGAGGAGGAGATTCCGGATGGCACTAAGCACGAGGTGGCGGTACACATCTGGGACGCGATAGAGCGTCTCGCGCTGTGAGATTGCACATTTAGACAGCTTGGTCTATCGTGGGGATGACTTATCGACGTGCCGTTCCCGTTTCAGCCCGTGCAAAGCTGAGCCGCCCAGCAGGTGCGCCGGAACGCAACCCGTCCGCCCAGATGCAAAGGAAAGACTGCTTTGTCCACTGATACGTACTTCCGCTTGTTCACAAGCGAATCGGTCACTGAGGGCCACCCCGACAAAATCTGCGACGCGATCTCGGACGCGATCCTGGACGACATGCTCGCCCAGGACCCGGACGCGAAGGTGGCCGTGGAGACCCTCGCCACGACCGGCCAGGTACACGTGGTGGGAGAGGTGCGTACCTCCGCCTACTCAAACATCGCCCGGATCGTGCGCGAGAAACTGGTGGAGATCGGCTTCGACTCTTCCGAGGTCGGCTTCGACGGCCGCAGCTGCGGCGTGAACATCGCGATCGGGGACCAATCGGCGGAGATCCACGATTCCGTGGTGACCTCCCAGGAGGTCCGCGAGAACACCTCCACCGGCGCGGAGGACCAGACCGGCGCGGGCGACCAGGGCCTGATGTTCGGCTACGCCACCAACGAGACCCCGGAGTTCATGCCGCTGCCGATCTCCACGGCGCACCACCTGGCGCGCCGGCTGTCCCAGGTGCGCCACGAGGGCATCGTGGATGGGCTGCGCCCGGACGGCAAGACCCAGGTGACCTTCGCTTACGACGGCCAGACCCCGGCATTCATTGACACGATCGTCATCTCCACGCAGCACGACCCGGACTTCACCGGCGAGCCGCTGGAGGCGGCGCTGCGCGAGCACGTGATCAACTGGGTGCTCAAGGACGCCGACCTGGAGCGTTACTACCGCGAGGACACCAAGGTGCTGGTCAACCCGTCCGGTTCCTTCATCCAGGGCGGACCCATGAGTGATGCAGGCCTGACCGGCCGCAAGATCATCGTGGACACCTACGGCGGCATGGCCCGCCACGGCGGCGGCGCGTTTTCCGGCAAGGACCCCTCAAAGGTGGACCGTTCCGGCGCGTACGCGATGCGCTGGGTGGCTAAGAATATCGTCGCAGCGGGCCTGGCGGAGCGCGTTGAGGTGCAGGTGGCGTACGCCATCGGCCGCGCGAACCCGGTAGGCCTGTACGTTGAGACGTTCGGCACCGCCACCGAGGGGCAGACGGACGAGAGCATCCAGCAGGCGGTGGAGAAGGTCTTCGACCTTCGCCCGGAGGTGATCATCCGCGAACTGGACCTCAAGCGCCCGATCTACGCGCGAACTGCCGCGTACGGCCACTTCGGCCGCACGGACATCGACGTGCCGTGGGAACGCACCGACAAGGTCGACGACCTCAAGGCCGCCGCCGGCGTCTAATCCGTCTCCGTCTTTCCCTCCGCCTGGTGGTTGCGCCAAGCGGCTTTTTCTCGCTCGGAGCGTTTATGGTTGCGCAGCACGACCACGCCGGCGACGATGCCGATGACCACCGGCAACCAAATCCTGGTGTACTCCAGCAGCCACAGCACCCACTCGGGCACCTCGGGCAGGTCGAGATCTGGCCAGTTGATGTCGGGCAGGGGCAAATTAAGCTCCGGCAGCTCAGGTACCGGCAGGTTCATGTGGGGCAGTTGCCAATCGGGGAGGTCCGGCAGGTCCCAGTCAGGCAGAAAACCCAGCAACCACTTGAGAAACCGGGAGAGGATTGGGCCGAGCAGCAGCACGGCGAGCGCCCATCCGCCCTTGCCCAAGCCTTCGGCCATGGGGATCAGGGTGCGTTTGAGCTCGCTGGACTCCATGGTTTCGCGACGGTGCGCGCCGCGTGAGCCGGCGGGCGGGTCGAACTCCACCACCGTGTCGCCTTCGCGAAACTCCACGCTGAGCAGCTCATCCAAGCCACTGACCCGCAGCTTCAGGTGTGGCTTCGAACGGTCGAGTCCCACCAGCATCGGTGTTTCCAGCTCGTCTTTCGGGCCGTCGCCGAACAGCGGTAGACGGGTGCTGTTGACGTCGTTGTAGCGGTGCTGCACCGCGCCGTCGACGCGCACCTCCATGCGCTCGGTGGGGTTTTTCGACCACAGCTGGATCCGCTCTTTGAACGAACTCTCCGCCGTCGCCAGGATGCCCGGCTTGTCCGCCTCCTCGCCGGGCCAGCTCGCGTCCTCTGCGGCGAAGTCGCGGTCAAAACCGACGCGGACCTCGATCAGGCCGTAGTCGGGGTGGTTGAGGCTCCAGGTTTCCATCGGTTACACCTCCGCATTGCTTCTAGACGAGCTGCCGCCCGCCAACGACCCCACCCACATCGCCGCCGCGCAGGCAAGCGTCACACCGATGGCATATATGAACGTGCCGTCGTTGAAGTACAAGGTCTTGGCAATCCAGAAACCCACCCCTGTCAGCAGTGGCAGGGACCAATTGCGGCGGAAAGCGATGCCGTCGATAAGCCCGGCGATGATGGCCACCCCGAAGATGACCCCGACCATCACCCACGGGTTGCGCACCAACGGGATGAGCAGCAACGGCCCGAGGGCGTAGGCAGCGAACATGGCATAGGGGATGGCTTTGACCCATCCTTTGCGGGCGTCGTTGTCCTGCTGTTCAGTCATGGGCAGGAGTATAGGAACTAATCCGCGCGCGTGTACACGTGACCGGCTTCGGGGCGCTTGATCATTTCGTCGAGCCCGACCGGCTTGAGCCCCTTGGCACGCAGGCCGTCGATGACGCACTCCGCCGCGTCGACGGTGGGCTGGTGGATGTCGTGCATGAGGATGATGGAGCCCTCGCGGGCACCTTCCACCGCACGCTTGCAGGTGGTGGTTGGATTGCGGTGCTGCCAGTCGGCGGTGTCCACGTCCCAGATGGCCAGCGACATGCCGCGCTCGCCGGCGGCGGAGGCCACGCGCGAATCGTAGGAACCGTACGGCGGGCGCATCCAGTGCGGCTCCACACCGGCCTGCTTCTTCAGCGCAGCGTTCGTGCCGTCCAGTTGGGCGACGATTGCGGCATCGGACTGCCTGGCCAGGTCGGGGTGGTCAACGGAGTGGTTGCCGATGGTGTGGCCCTCGTCGCGGATCCGGCGCAGAATCTGCGGGTAGGCGTTGGCGTTGCGGCCCACCACGAAGAAGGTGGCGTGCGCGTCCTTGCGCTTGAGGATATCCAGCAGGCGCTCGGTGGAGCTGGGGACCGGGCCGTCGTCGTAGGTGATGGCGACGCAGTTGTAGCACTTCGGCGGCACCGGCGAAGGCGAGGGCTCCTGCGCGGGTACCACGGTGACGTCGGCCGGTTTCGCCGGCTCCGGCGGGCGCAGGTGCGGGGGCACGGCCTGCTTCACCTGGTCAGGCAGGCCGTCGAAGGCGCGGCGCCAGCCGTCCTCCGCGGCGCTGCGTGCGTGGTCGGAGGAGCCGGTGATGAAGGCGGAGCTGCCGTCGATAGGCGAACCTGCTCCCTGTGCGAGGATGGGGCCGAAGGAATCGCCGGGGATGATCTGCGTGCCTTGCCGCAGGGCCAGCTGCGTCACTTTGGCCGCATCAGCGGAGGCGGGGGTAGGCGAGATCGCTACAGTGGCGAGGAGGGCGGCAGAGGCGACTACGGTAAGCAGGCGTTTCATCAGGGGGCCAAGTCTTTCAAACGCGCGTGAGGATAATTCTTTCAGTCTTATTAGTACTCCAAACAAGCCCGGAATGGGCGATTGGGGTGCTCGCGCCCGGAGGCGGTGTCGGGCGGTGGTTTAGAATCCGGGGTCATGTCTGACACGCCCGCCGCCGAAGCCCCAATCGCGCGCGTGTTGCCCATGCTCGGTCTCGCGCATCTGGACAGGCCCTTCGACTACCTGGTGCCCTCTCAGGATGCGGACGCAGTGCAGCCCGGGGTGCGGGTGCGCGTGCGCTTTGCGGGGCGGCTCGTGGACGCGGTGGTGCTCGAGCGCGCCTCGCAATCGCGGCACGAGGGGTCGTTGCGCTTCATCGAGCGGGTCATCTCGTCGGAGGTTGTGGCTCCGGCGAAAACGCGCGAGCTTATCGACGCGCTCGCGGACCGTTACGCGGGCGTGCGATCCGATATCTACCGCTCGGCTATCCCGGCGCGCCACGCGAAGGCGGAGGAAACGGACACCTCCACTCCCTGGGAGGATTTGGGGGAGGCCGGGGAGCCGGATTTGTCGGCGTGGACCGCGTACACCTTTGGCGAGTCTTTCGTGGACGCGGTTGTGGCTGGCAAGATTGCGCGGGCGGCGTGGCAGGTTGCACCTGGGGACGACTGGGCGGCAGCGTTGGCGTCGCTGGCGGCGAAGGTGGCGTTGGACGGGGCGGGCGCGCTGATCGTGGTGCCGGACCAGAAAGACGTGGACGCGTGCGAGGCGGCGCTGAAAGAGATCGTCGGGGCGCGGCAGGTGACAACGCTGACGGCATCGCAGGGCCCGCAGGCGCGGTACTCGCGCTACTTATCGGTGCTGCACGGGCAGGGTCGGATTGTGGTGGGCACGCGCTCGGCCGCGTTCGCTCCGGTGGAAAACCTGCGGTTTGCGGCGCTCATGTTCGACGGCGACGACAACCTGGTGGATCCGCGCGCGCCGTACGTGCACGCGCGCGAGGTGCTGACCACGCGATCGGCGCAGGAGGGGTGCTCGTTGATTCTCGGCGGGCATGCGCGCACGGCCGAGGCGCAGCTGCTGGTGGAATCCGGGTGGATGCATGAGCTGGTCGCCCCGCGCCAGAGCTTGCGCACCCGTTCGCCGTACATCCACGCGGCGGGGGATTCGGACTTTGAGATGGAGCGCGACCCGCGCGCGAAGCAGGCCCGCCTGCCGTCGTCGGCGTTCCAGGCGGCGACACGAGCGCTCGAGCGCGGTGCCCCTGTGCTGTTCCAGGTGCCGCGCACCGGCTACATCCAGTCGCTTGCGTGCGGGCAGTGCCGGACTCCGGCGCGCTGCCGGTGGTGCAACGGGCCTCTGAGCCTGCCTTCGGGCGGCGAGGCCGCGGCGCCGACGTGCCGGTGGTGTGGGCGGATGGACCCGGCGCACGTGTGCCCGGCCTGCGGCTCGCGCAGGCTGCGCGCGGTGGTGCTGGGCACGGAGCGCACGGCCGAGGAGCTGGGGCGTGCCTTTGCCAAGTACAAGGTGATCACCTCAGGCGGCGAGAACGTGCGTGCGCAGGTGCAGCCGGGCCCGGCGCTGGTGGTGGCCACGCCGGGTGCGGAGCCGCATGTTGAAGGAGGCTACGGTGCGGCGGTGCTTCTGGACGCCTGGGCGCTGATGCAACGGCCGGACCTGCGCGCGGTGGAGGACACCTTTGCCAAGTGGGTGGGGGCGGCCACGCTGGTGCAGCCGCATAGCGCTGGCGGGGAGGTGGTCGTGGTGGCAGAACCCTCGCTGCCTGTGGTGCAGCACTTGATCCGCTGGGACGCGCGCGGGTTCGCAGCCCTCGAGCTGTCACTGCGGCGCGAGGCCCGCTTTCCGCCGGCGGTGCACGTGGCGGTGGTGGACGCCCCGCGAGATGGGTTAGACGAGTTCTTCGCGCGCACCGAGCTACCCGAGCACGCCGAGCTGCTCGGCCCGGTGGATCTGCCGCCGGGGGTGCGGCTGCCGGGCGAGTGGAACCGGGAGGCGCTCGGGCCTGCGCAGCGGATGCTGGTGCGCACCCCGCTTGCCGGGCGCACCGCGCTGGGCAAGGCGCTTCGAGCGGGCGCGGTGGCGTGGACGACAGCAAAGCAGGACTTGCCGCTGCGCGTCCAGGTCAATCCGGTGGACATCGGCTAGCTGGGTCGCGTGATTGGGCGTGGCACTACACTTGCACCCCATGGCTATCCGCGACATCCGCCTGTTCGGCGACCCAGTGCTCAACACCGCTGCAGCAGAGGTCACCGTTTTCGACGCCGCCCTCGAGCGACTGGTCGCCGACATGCTGGAAACCATGGACCACGCTGGCGGGGTGGGTCTGGCCGCGAACCAGATCGGGCTTGCGCGCCGGATCTTCGTGTTCGACTGCCAGGGCATGCGCGGACACATCGTCAACCCCGTGTGGGAACCGTTGGGCGACAAGATGCAGACCTGCGTCGAGGGCTGCCTGTCGGTGCCGGACGTGCGCGGGGAGGTCACCCGCCACAGGACGGTGGTGGCCCGCGGCCAGGACTGCTACGGGCGTCCGCTTACCCTGCGCGGCACCGGGTTGTTGGCGCGCTGCATCCAGCACGAAGCGGACCACTTGGATGGCGTGATGTTCATGCGCAGGATGGCACCGGAGCAACGCAAGGAAGCGATGGCGGCGATCCAGGCCGCCGACTGGAGCTAAGGAGAACGTTTTTATGCGACTCGTATTCGCCGGCACCCCCGAACCCGCCGCCGCGGCACTCGAGCGGCTCATCGCCTCCGACCACGAGGTCGTCGCGGTGCTCACCCGCCCGGACGCGCGCCGCGGCCGTGGGCGCACGCTGCACCCGTCGCCGGTAAAGGCGCTCGCCGTCGAGCACGGCATTGCAGTGCTCACCCCGGAAAGCCTCACGCGCGACGACGCCATCCGGCACCAACTGGAGGAGCTGGCGCCCGACGCGATCCCGGTGGTGGCCTACGGCAACCTCATTCCCGCGGACATGCTGGACATCCCCGCACACGGCTGGGTGAACCTGCACTTCTCGCTGCTGCCCAAGTGGCGTGGGGCGGCACCGGTGCAGGCTGCGATCGCCGCCGGGGACGCGGTCACCGGCGCGACCACCTTCCGTATTAACGAGGGCCTGGACACCGGCGACATCCTGGACACGCTGGAAACAGAAGTCGGGGAGGCGGAAACCAGCGGCGAGCTGCTGGAGCGCCTCGCCTACGCCGGAGCTGACCTGCTGGTTAAGACCATGAACGCGCTGGACGCAGGCACCGCGGAACCGACGCCGCAACCGGAAGAGGGCACCTATGCCCACAAGATCGCACCGGCGGACGCCCGGGTGGACTGGAACCAGCCGGCCGCGGTGATCGACCGCGGCATTCGCGCCCACACCCCGGCGCCGGGTGCGTGGACGATGCGCGGGGAGAACCGATTCAAGCTCGGCCCGGTCACCCCGACCGGGGAGGGCTCGTTGGCCCCGGGCGAGGCCGCGCTTGGCAAGAATGAGGTGCTCGTGGGCACCGCCGACGGCGACGTGCGGCTGGGCACGATCCAGCCGCCGGGCAAAAAGATGATGAACGCGGCGGACTGGGCCCGCGGGTTGGCCGCTGACGCGAAAGAAGGAGTGGTGTTCGAGTGAGCGGAGGATTCAGGTCGCGCTCCGCGGGGCGGCGCGAAGACAAGCCGGCGCACCAGCGCAACCGGAAGCAGGGCCGCGGTGCAGCGCAGCAGCCGCGCAAGCAGAGCGGTGGGCGCCAGCGCTACACGGTGAAAGGACGTCCGGCCAGCATCGGCGACCCGGCGCGCGAGGCGGCCTTCGAGGTGGTGCTGCGCGTCGCCCGTGACGACGCCTTTGCCAACCTCACCCTGCCCGGCATCCTGCGCGAGCGGAAGATCACCGGCCGAGACGCCGCGTTCGCCACCGAGCTGGCCTACGGCACGTTGCGCAGCCTCGGGGTGCTCGACGCGGTGATCGCGAAGAACTCTTCGCGGGAGCTTGAACGGATCGCGCCCGAGGTGCTCGCCGCGCTTCGCCTGGGCGCTTACCAGCTGCTCTACACCCGCGTAGGCGATCACGCCGCGGTGGACACCTCGGTGCGGCTCGTCGAGGCCGCCGGCCACGAGAAGGCGAAGGGCTTCGCCAACGGTGTGCTGCGTTCCATTGCCCGCGCGCCCGCCGACGAGTGGCTGCGCACCCTCGCCCCGGACAGCGAGCTGGGCGCGCTGGCGTTCACCCACGCCCACCCGGAGTGGATCGCGCGGTCTTTCGCGGAGGCTCTCGGCGACAAGCGCAACGAGCTGGAAGCCGCGCTCGAGGCGGACTCGGCCCGCCCGGTCGTGCACCTAGTGGCGCGCCCGGGGGAGGTCTCCGCGGAAGAGCTGGCGCTTAGCACCGGCAGCGAGCAGGGCAAGTACTCGCCGTACGCGGTGTACCTGCCGGAGGGGGACCCAGGCCAACTCGAGCCGGTGCGCGAGGGCCTCGCCGCGGTGCAGGACGAGGGCTCGCAGATCATCGCGCGTGCTGTCACCGAGGTCCCTGTCGAGCAGGATCAAGGCCGTTGGCTTGACCTGTGTGCGGGCCCCGGTGGCAAGGCTGCGCTCATCGGGGCGATCGCGGCTATCGACGCCGCGGCGGTCGACGCCGTTGAAGTCAGCCCGCACCGCGCGGAGCTGATCTCCAAGACGGTGCGCGGCCTGCCGGTGACCGTCCACACTGCCGACGGGCGCGACCCGAAGCTCGAGCCTGGCTACGACCGCGTCCTGGTAGACGCCCCCTGCTCCGGGCTGGGCGCGCTGCGTCGGCGCCCAGAGGCGCGCTGGACGAAGTCCGAAGACGACATCGCGGAGCTGACCCAGCTGCAGGAAGAGCTGCTCGTATCCGCCGTGAACCTAGCCAAGCCGGGTGGGGTGGTGGTCTACTCCACGTGCTCGCCGGATGTGCGAGAGACCCGGGGAGTCGTGGAGAAGCTCCTGGCGAAAGGCGGCGTTGAGGAGCTCGACGCGCGGCAGTGGGCCGCCGGCATGGAGGATGTGGGCGAGGGCCCGAGCGTGCAGATGTGGCCGCACCGCCACGGCACCGACGCAATGTTCTTCGCTGTGCTGCGCAAAAGCTAAGGTAGAACCCATGATTCAGATCGCCCCATCAATTCTGGCCGCGAACTACGCCGCGCTCGGCGACGACGTGCGCAAGGTGGCTAACGCGGACCTGATCCACGTGGACATCATGGACGGACACTTCGTGCCCAACCTCTCCTTCGGCCCGGACGTGACCAAGGCGGTCAACGGCGTCACCGACCAGTTCCTGGACATGCACCTGATGATCGAGGAGCCGGAGCGTTGGCTTGAAACCTACGTCAACGCCGGCGGCGACCGTCTCGTCTTCCACGTCGAAGCCGTGGGCGACCACGTCGCGGCCGCGAAGCAGTGCCGCGAGCTGGGCGTGCAGTCCGGATTTGCAATCAAGCCCGGTACCGCGATTGAGCCATACCTGGACGATCTGGAGCACTTCGACCAGGTCATGGTCATGAGCGTGGAGCCCGGTTTCGGCGGCCAGAAGTTCATGCCGGAGGTGTTGAGCAAGGTGATGGTGCTGCGCGACCGCATCAAGGAGGCGAGCTTGGACACCATCATCGGCATTGACGGCGGCATCGCGGGCGCGACCATCGCGCAGGCTGCGGAGGCTGGCGTGGATGCGTTCGTGGCCGGTTCCGCAGTCTTCGGCGCCGACAACCCGGCAGAGGCGGTGGAGCGCCTGCGCGAGCTCGCCCGGGAGGCGGCGCAAGGGTGACCGAGGAACTCGGCGCCTTCTCCGCCGCGATCGAGGCCGGCGAGTCCGTCCGGGGCGCCACCTCGCCAAATCCTCCGGTGGGCTGCGCGCTCATTTCCGCCTCCGGCGAGCTCATCGCCACCGGCGCGACCTCGCCGGCAGGCGGGCCGCACGCGGAGGTCAACGCCCTGCGCGAAGCGGGCGAGCGCGCCCAAGGTGCTACTGCCGTGGTGACCCTGGAGCCGTGCAACCACACCGGCCGCACCGGTCCCTGCTCTGAGGCACTCGTGGAGGCGGGGATCCGGCGGGTGGTGTATTTCACCGCCGACCCCAACGAAGCGGCCGCCGGCGGGGCCGATTACCTGCGCGCCCACGGCGTCGAGGCGAACTTTCAGCCGGTGCGGGTCGCGGCGCTGCAGCCCTGGCTGCGCTCGGTGCGCCTGGGCCGGCCGAGCGTGACACTGAAGTTCGCCTCCACGCTCGATGGTTTCACCGCCGCGGCGGACGGCACGAGCAAGTGGATCACCGGCGAGGATGCCCGGGAGCTGGTGCACGCGGACCGCGCGAAGCTCGACGCGATCATCGTCGGCACCGGCACCGCGATCGCCGACAACCCGTCGCTGACCGCGCGGTTCCCGGGCGGCACCTTGCGCGAGCACCAGCCGCGCCGCGTGGTGGTCGGCTCCCGGGAAGTACCCGAGGGCAACCTTACTCGTTTGGGCTTCGAGCAGTACGCCACACCAGCGGAGGCGCTAAAAGCCCTTTGGGAGACCGGTGCGCGCGACGTGCTGGTGGAAGGCGGCGCGGCACTCGCCGCGAGCTTTCTCGAGCTGAATCTGGTTGACGCGGTGCATGCCTACATCGCGCCCGCGCTCCTCGGCGCCGGCCGCTCGGTGCTGGACCACGCCATTGCAGGCACTATCGCCGACGCCCGCCGCTTCCGCACCACGCTCGTGCGGCCGGTGGGAAACGACGTGTTCATAGAAATGGAGAGAGATGTTTACGGGACTCGTTGAGGAAATCGGGGTGGTAGAGGAGCTTGAGCAGCTTGACGACGCCGTCCGGATCGCCGTCCGCGCCCCCAAAGTCACCGAAGATGCCGCACCCGGCGACTCGATCGCCGTGGACGGGGTGTGCCTGACGGTGGTGGACAGCGTCGACGGCACCTTTACCGCGGACGTGATGCGCGAAACCTTGGACCGCTCCCGGCTCGGCACCTACAAGGCTGGTTCCAGGGTGAACCTCGAGCGGGCGCTCGCCGCGGGCCAGCGCATGGGCGGCCACATCGTCCAGGGCCACGTCGACGGCGTGGCCGATGTGGTCTCGCGCACCCCGTCGGAGCACTGGGAGGTCGTGCGCTTCACGCTGCCGGAGTGCCTTGAACGCTACGTCGTCGAGAAAGGCTCCATCGCGGTCAACGGCACCTCGCTGACCGTCTCGGCGGTGGGCGAGGGCTACTTCGAGGTTTCGCTTATCCCAACCACGCTGCGCGACACCACCGCCGGCGAGCTCGCACCCGGCGACCCGGTGAACCTGGAGGTGGACATCGTGGCCAAATACGTTGAGAAAATGGTGCAGGGATAGGCTTGGACGGTATGACTTTGAATACGGTCGAGGAGGCTCTCGCCGCCATCCGCGCTGGCAAGGGCGTTGTCGTGGTGGACAGCGAGGACCGCGAGAACGAGGGCGACCTCATCTTCGCCGCCGAGGACGCCACCCCGGAACTGGTTGCCTTTATGGTGCGCCACACCTCCGGCTACATCTGTGTGTCCATGTCGGACGAGCGCGCCACCGCGCTCGAGCTGCCGCCAATGATGGCGAACAACCAGGACCTGCACGGCACCGCGTACGCCGTCACCGTGGACGCAGACACCGGCACCACCGGCATTTCCGCGCGCTCGCGCGCAACGACGATCGCTTTGCTTGCCGACGACTCCGCCACCGCCGCGTCCTTCACCCGCCCCGGCCACGTGGTGCCCCTGCGGGCCAAAGCCGGCGGCGTGCTGGAACGTCCGGGCCACACGGAGGCGGCCGTGGACCTGGCGCGGCTCGCGGGCAAGACCCCGGTTGGTGCGCTGTGCGAGATTGTCTCCGAGGATGACCCGACGGACATGGCGCGTTTCGACGAGCTGCGCCGGTTCGCCGACAGCCACGGGCTGCCAATGATCTCCATCGAGCAGCTGGCTGAGTACCGTCGCCACCACGAGCGAACCGTCGAGCGTGTCACGCAGGCGAAGCTTCCCACCGAGTTCGGCGAGTTCACCGCGGTGGGCTACCGCGACACTGTCTTCGGGGTGGAGCATGTGGCGTTGGTCGCCGGAGGCGTCGAGAAGCTGCGGGAAGCACAAGACGTGCTGGTGCGGGTGCACTCCGAGTGCCTCACCGGCGACGTCTTCGCCTCCACGCGCTGCGACTGCGGCCCGCAGCTGCGCGAATCCATGCGGCGCATCCAGACCGCCGGCCGTGGTGTGGTGGTCTACCTGCGTGGGCACGAGGGCCGAGGTGTCGGACTGATGGCGAAACTGCAGGCATACCGGCTGCAGGACGCGGGCCTGGACACCGTGGACGCGAACCTGGAGCAGGGCCTGCCGGCGGACGCACGGGAGTACTCCGCGGCCGGGCAGATCCTGGCGGATCTGGGGGTGGACACCTTCGAGCTGCTCACCAACAACCCGGACAAGTCCGACGCGCTGGCGGGCTACGGCCCCCAGGTGGCGCGCCGCAGTAGGATCGAGATCGTTCCCACACACGACAACATCGAGTACCTGCGCACCAAGCGCGACCGGATGGGCCACGACCTGCCTGGCGTGGCCGAGTGGCTCCACGCCCATCCGGGGTACGGAACCTAAAACGGACCCAAAAGGAGCTGTAAGTGGCATCGAGCGGAGCACCCGAGGACTATTCCATACAGGCGGAGGGCATGACCATCGCCGTGGTCTACACCCGCTGGAACGACAAGATCGTCGACCTGCTGCGCGCCGGCGCGCGGGATGAGGCCCGGGGGCTCGGCGTGAAGGTGGAGGAGTACGCCGTCGCAGGCGCCCTCGAGCTGCCGGTGGTGGCGCAGGCATGTGCCAAGCGTTACGACGCCGTGGTCGCCCTCGGCTGCGTCATCCGCGGCGAGACGGCCCACTTCCAGTACGTGTGCGACTCCGTGACCGCCGGACTGACCCGCGTGGCGCTGGACGAGCAGACCCCGGTCGGAAACGGCGTGCTCACCGTGGACGACGAGGACCAGGCCTACGAGCGCGCCGGCGGCGAGGACGCCAAGGAAGACAAGGGTGCCGAGGCCATGCGCGCCGCCGCCGGCACTGCCGCGGAGCTGCGCAAAGTTCGCGCTCTGCCGTTGAAGGGTTAAGGTAACTCGGAGGGCGTGGAGCGGCCTTTGGGACGTCGACACGCAACAATGCTCGAGCGCTTGTAAGGAGTAAGGCAGTGGCTGAACAGCACCAAACCGCGGGACTTTCGGGCCGGGACGAGATTGCCTACCTCAACGCGCTCGACCCGCACGCCACCACCACCACGAAACCCTGGGAACTCGAGCTGACCTCGAAGTTTCTGCGCAAGGTGGCCGTGGGTTGGATTGTTGTGGTCATGGCTGTGCACGTGTTCATGTCCTGGGCCGTGGACGCCGAGTTCACCGGCGTGGCCATCACCAGCATGGACAAGTTCGCCTTCATCGGTGTCGGCCTGATCATCTCCTTGCTGTCCTGGATCGCGCTGACGCGCCCGCGGGTGCGCGCGAATGAGGACGGTGTGCAGGTGCGCAACATCATCGGCACCCGCTTCTACCCGTGGACCGTGATCTACGGGCTGAGCTTTCCGAAGGGCTCGCGCATGGCCCGCCTTGAGCTGCCGGAGTTCGAGTACGTGCCCCTGTGGGCCATCCAGTCCGGCGACAAGGAGCACGCCTTGAAGGCCGTGGAAGAGTTCCGCGCGCTCGAAGCCAAGTACATGCCGCAGGACTAAGCGTTGGCGGACCCGCAAAGCTACCGCCCGGCGCCGGGCACCATCCCGACCGACCCCGGGGTATACAAGTTCCGCGACCGCGACGGCCGCGTCATCTACGTGGGCAAGGCCAAAAACCTGCGCGCGCGCCTGAACAACTACTTCCAGCCGCCGCACACGCTGCACCCGCGCACCCGCCAAATGGTCTATACCGGCGCCTCGGTGGAGTGGACCGTGGTGGCCTCCGAGGTGGAGGCGCTGCAGCTGGAGTACACCTGGATCAAGCGCTTCGACCCGTGGTTCAACGTCATGTACCGCGACGACAAGACGTACCCCATGCTCGCGGTGAGTGTGAGGGAGCGCTACCCGCGCGCGTTTTTCTACCGCGGGCCGAAGCGAAAGGGCGTGCGCTACTTCGGTCCGTACTCGCACGCGTGGGCGGTGCGCGAGACCCTCGACCTGCTCACGCGAGTGTTTCCCATCCGCACCTGTTCCAACGGCGTGTTCAACCGGCACGAGTCGCTGGGGCGGCCGTGCCTGCTCGGCTACATCGACAAGTGCGCCGCCCCGTGCGTCGGGCGCGTGGACGAGGCCGACTACGACGAGATCGTGCAGGGCTTTTTGGGCTTCATGTCGGGCCGCACCGACCAGCTCGTGCGCGGGATCACCGCGCAGATGCAGGAAGCTTCCGAGAACCTGGAGTTTGAGAAGGCCGCCAGGCTTCGCGACGACCTCGGCGCCGTAAACAAGGTCATGGAACGCCAGACTGTGGTTTTGGGGCAGGACACCGACGCCGACGTCATTGCCTTCGACACCGACGAGCTGGAAGCGGCGGTGCAGATCTTCAACGTCCGCGACGGGCGCATCCGCGCCCAGCGCGGCTGGGTAGTGGAGAAAACCGGCGACGAGCCCGGCGCCGCCGAGCGGCTCGACGAGGGGCAACAAGACCCCACTTTGCCCACACTCATGCAGAACTTCCTTGTGCAGTACTACTCCGACGCGGTGGATCGTGTGCGCCAGGAGCAGGAGGAAGACCGCACGATTGAGGCGCAGAAGGTGCGCCGCCGCGGCGTGGACCAGGAGTCGCGCGCGAAGGCAAAGACGCCGATGCCGGTGCCGCGCGAGATCCTCGTGGAAACGTTGCCTGCGGAGCTGCCAGAGGTCGCCGAGCTGCTCGCGGAGTTGCGCGGCGGCCCGGTGGAAATCCGTGTGCCGCAGCGCGGCGACAAGCGGGCGCTGATGGAGACGGTGCACAAGAACGCCTCTGAGGCACTGCACCAGCACAAACTCAAGCGCGTCGGCGACCTTACTGCCCGCTCTCAGGCGCTGCAGGACATCCAGGACGCCCTCGGCATGGACGAGGCGCCGCTGCGCATCGAGTGCACCGACATCTCGCACATCCAGGGCACGGACGTGGTGGCGTCGCTCGTCGTGTTCGAGGACGGCCTGCCCAAAAAGAACGACTACCGCCGCTACCGCATCAAGGAGGCCGCCGGCGACGGCCGCTCCGACGACGTCGGCTCGATCGCCGAGGTGACTCAGCGCCGCTTCAAGCGCTACAACGAGGACAAGCTGGCGAATCCGGATGAGGTCGCAGATGCGCAGACCTTCGCGGACGAGGCGGACGAGTCCACCGGCGCGAAGCGCTTCGCCTACCCGCCGCAGCTGTTCATCGTCGACGGCGGCAAGCCCCAGGTCAACGCCGCGCAAGCGGTGTTCGACGAGCTGGGCATCGTGGACGTGCAGCTCATCGGGTTAGCCAAGCGCCTGGAGGAGGTGTGGGTGCCGGACGACGACGAGCCGGTCATCCTGCCGCGCAACTCCGAGGGCATGTACCTGCTGCAGCAGATCCGCGACGAGGCGCACCGCTTCGCCATCACCTACCACCGCCAGCAGCGCTCCAAGCGGATGCGCGCATCCGCGCTGGATGCCGTGCCGGGGCTTGGCCCCGCCCGTCGCACGGACCTGGTCAAGCACTTCGGGTCCGTGAAGAAGATCAAGGAGGCCTCGGTGGAGGAGATCCAGCAGGTCAAGGGCGTCGGCCCGAAACTCGCGGAGACTATCTACCAGCACCTGCACCAGTAAAAGCAGACTGCTAATCGACGGCGCTTCGCCCCGTCCTTGTCTAGGATGATGCCTATGCCCACGACATCCTCCGCACAAGCATTGCCCCAGGAAAATACCGCGTCACCGATGCGGCCCGTGATCATCACGGGCCTATCCGGCGGTGGCTTGTCCACGGCAGCGAAGGTATTCGAGGACAAGGGCTTTTTCGTCTCCCAGAACCTACCGCCGCAGTTGATTTTGGAGCTGGTGGACTTGGCCGCCGCGGACGATTCCCCGGTGGAGCGGCTCGCGGTGGTTAGCGATATCCGCGCGGCGAAATTCAACGGCGCTCTGCTTGGCACCATCGCGACGATCCGGGAGCGCGGCCATGAGCCGTTCGTGCTGTTCTTGGAGGCTCGAGATGACGTGCTCATCCGCCGCTTCGACTCGGTGCGCCGCACCCACCCTTTGCAGGGCGACGGCACCCTGCAGTCCGGTATCGAGCACGAGCGGGAGGAGATGGAGGACCTGCGCGCCTCCGCGGACGTCATCATCGACACATCCAACTTGTCGGTGCACGATCTGCGGCGCGCGGTGGAGGCATCCGTCGGCGAGCTGCCGGTGGGGCGCCAGCACGTCACCATCGAATCCTTCGGGTTCAAGCACGGCTCGCCGCGCGACGCTGATATTGTGCTTGACGTTCGTTTCCTGCCTAACCCGTACTGGGTGGAAGAGCTCCGGGAGTTCCGTGGCGTCGACCAGGCGGTATCCGACTATGTGCTCAACCAGGACGGTGCCCGCGACTACGTGGACAACTTCGTCGACCTGCTTTCCAGCACTCTGGGCGGCTACCGCCACGAGGGCAAGGATTTCATCACCGTCGGCATCGGCTGCACGGGCGGGCACCACCGCTCGGTGGCGGTGGCGGAGGCCGTCGGAAAGCGTTTGCGGCAGCAGGGCAATGTGGATGTCAACGTGATCCACCGCGATCTTGAGCGCCACTAAGCAAGTCGGTTAGGCCGTAAGAAAGAAGGGTCAATTGAGCCATACGTCGTTCACCTGCCTTGGGGGAGGGCACGGCCTGTACCAGACGCTCACCGCTGCGCGTCAAGCCGGCGCGTCCACGATCAACGCCGTGGTCACCGTGGCGGACGACGGCGGCTCCTCGGGACGCCTGCGCCGCGAGATGGAGATCGTTCCGCCGGGGGATCTGCGCATGGCGCTCGCGGCCTTAACCGCCGACGGTGAGGGCGGCGCCCAGTGGCGCGACACCCTGCAGCACCGCTTCGGCGGGCACGGCGCCATGGCTGGCCACGCACTAGGAAATCTCCTGATCACGGGGCTGGCGGAGCGACTCGGGGACACCCAGGCCGCGCTGGATCAGGTTGCGGCGTGGACCGGATCCGCCGGCCGCGTGATCCCGGTGTGCCCGCAGCCACTGGACATCGAGGCGGACGTGGCGGGCCTTGACGACGACCCGCGCGTGCTGCGCTCCGTGCGCGGCCAAGTGGCGGTTGCCACCACGCCAGGGGCGGTGCGGCGCGTTCGCCTTACCCCGGCCCAGCCGGCGGCGAGCAAGGCGGCGGTGCAAGCGATCATGGATGCGGACGTGGTGACCATCGGCCCGGGCTCCTGGTTCTCCTCGGTGATTCCGCACATCCTCGTGCCCGACATCGCGCAGGCGCTCAACGAAACCTCGGCGACGGTGGTGGTAATCCTGAACCTTTCGCCGGAGGCGGGGGAGACCCACGGGTTCACCACCGAGCGGCACATCCACGTTTTCTCCCAGCACGCCCCGCAGTTGGACGTGGACTACTTCCTCGCCGACGAGAACACCGCCACCTCCGAGGGTGAGCGCGACAACATTGCGCGCGCCGCATCCCGTCTCGACGCAAAGGTAGTCTTCGCTCCCATGCGCGAAATCGACGCCGAAGGCGCCCCGCTGAACCGCCACGACCCGATGCAATTGGCAGCTGCACTCAAGGCCCTCCGGCCGGCACGCTAGAATGCTGGGCGGTTCAAAGCTTCAACACACGTAAACGAGGGGAGGCGCCGGTGGCGCTTACGGCGAAGGCCAAGGACGAACTCCTGCGCGCCACCGGCGGCGGGCTCGAGGCGCGCGCGGCGGAGGCGACCGCGTTGATCCGGTTCGGCGGGGAGCTCCAGCCGTCCGAGAACGGAGTCGCTATCGTTGCCGACTTCGAGGAGGAGGCGGTTGCCCGGCGCCTCGCTGTCACGCTGACAGACCTGTGCGCAGTCGAGGCGAGTGTGGAACTGCTCCCGCCGACATCCGGAAGCCGTGAGTCCCGCTACGAGGTGCGTGTCTGCGACGGCGCCGCCGACGTCATCCGCCGCCTGAAGCTGGTTACCGCGTCCGGGCACCCAGTGGTGGGGATGCCGCGCCAGATCATCTCCGGCGACATGTCCGGGGTGGAGGCCGCGTGGCGCGGCGCGTTCCTCGCCCGTGGGCGTCTGGCCGAACCGGGCCGGACTGCCACCCTCGAGGTCGCCTGCCCGGGCCAGGAGGCGGCGCTTGCGCTTGTGGGTCTTGCCCGCCGCATGGGGCTGACCGCCAAGACGCGTGAGACCCGCGGCATCGAGCGGGTGACGCTTCGCGACGGGGAGGCCATCGGCATCCTGCTGAGCCGCATGGGCGCGCCGGCCACCCGCATCGAGTGGGACACCAAGCGGGAATCCCGCGCCGTGAAGGCGAAAGCCAACAGCAGGCTCGCCACCTTCGACGACGCGAACACCCGCCGCTCGGCCCAGGCCGCGGCGGCGGCCGCCGCACGTGTGGAGCGCGCCATGGAGATCCTCGGCGACGATGTCCCGGAGCACCTCGCCGAAGCCGGCTTCCTGCGCGCGGAGCACCGCCACGCCTCCCTGGAGGAGCTGGGACGGTTGGCGGAACCGCAGATGACCAAGGACGCCGTGGCCGGACGCATCCGGCGCCTGCTTTCCCTGGCAGACAAACGCGCCGCTGAACTGGGAGTGGAGGACACGCACGGGAGCCCGACCACCTAAAACCCGCGTGGGTGACGCACTTCACAATGGGCCCTAGCGACCCGTGTCGGGGGTAGAAGCGTCGGGAAAGCCTCCCCCTGGTGCTCGAAACCGGGCATAAACCAACATCTAAGGCGGGGGCTGATTGCGGTTAGCACCCCTGGTTTCGTCGATAGGCAAAAAGCTCTCTGCAGGTAAGAGCCCTGCTCATTACACTCGGGGGTGGACCGACAGACCACGAGCACGAGGAGTGTTGACTGTGACAACCCGCATTGGCATCAACGGTTTTGGCCGCATCGGCCGCGCAGCGCTGCGCATCATCGAGGACGAATACAAGGGCGAGCTCGAGGTTGTGAAGATCAACGATCTCACCGACAACGAGACCCTGGCGCACCTGATGAAGTACGACACCGCGTACGGCCAGTTCAACCACGAGATCGAGCACGACGACGACTCCATCACCATCGACGGCCGCCGCATCGAGGTCTCCGCGGAGAAGGACCCGGCCAACCTCGCATGGGGCGACGTCGACGTGGACATCGTGCTCGAGTGCACCGGCGTGTTCCGTAAGGGTCCGCAGGCGAAGGCGCACATCGATGCCGGCGCGAAGAAGGTCATCATCTCCGCACCGGGCAAGGAAGTCGACGGCACCTACGTATGGGGTGTCAACCACACCGACTACACCGGCTCCGAGGAAGTCATCTCCGCTGCGTCCTGCACCACCAACTCCCTGGCACCGGTGGCCAAGGTGCTCGACGAGGCCTTCGGCATCGAGCGCGGTCTGATGACCACCATCCACGCCTACACCGGCGACCAGCGCCTGCAGGACGCGCCCCACAAGGATCTGCGCCGCGCCCGCGCCGCCGCCCAGAACATCGTGCCCACCACCACCGGCGCCGCCAAGGCCGTCGGCCTGGTGCTGCCGAACCTGGACGGCAAACTCGACGGCTTCGCCATGCGCGTGCCCACCATCACCGGCTCCGCCACCGACCTCACCGTCACCCTGAACAAGGAGACCACCGTTGAGGAGCTCAACGCGGCGGTGAAGAAGGCCGCCGAGGACGCCGAGTTCGGTCTGGCGCTGAAGTACACGGAGGACCCGATCGTCTCCTCCGACATCATCGGCAACCCGCACGGCGCCATCTTCGACGCGGGTATGACCCGAGTGAAGGACGGCAACCTGGCCAAGATCATCTCCTGGTACGACAACGAGTGGTCCT
Organism: Corynebacterium afermentans subsp. afermentans; assembly: GCF_030408355.1. Taxonomy (NCBI): domain Bacteria; kingdom Bacillati; phylum Actinomycetota; class Actinomycetes; order Mycobacteriales; family Corynebacteriaceae; genus Corynebacterium; species Corynebacterium afermentans. The sequence goes on along the minus strand of NZ_CP046606.1, from coordinate 1,288,704 downwards.
ACACCGCCCAGTACATCCGCCTGACCAAGTTCGTGGCGGACAAGCTTTAAAGGCTTCGGTCTCTGGGCCCGTGGTGTCTTCCGGCACGGCGGGCCCGTTTTTCATACGATGGTGAGTGTCTACAGACCAAAGGAGATACCTATGACCAAGAACTTGCAGCAGCTTCTCGTCGAAGGCGTGGACGGCCGCCACGTCCTCGTGCGGTCCGACTTCAACGTCCCCCTGGACGATGAGGGCAACATCACCGACGCCGGCCGCATCGACGCCTCCCTGCCCACCCTGAAGGCGCTGCTGGACGGCGGCGCCAAGGTGATCGTCATGGCGCACCTGGGCCGCCCGAAGGGCGAGGTCAACCCGAAGTTCTCCCTCGCCCCGGTGGCGGAAGCGCTGTCCGAGCGCCTGGGCCAGTTCGTCCCGCTGGCGGGCGACGTCTCCGGCGAGGACGCCCACGAGCGCGCCAACGGCCTGACCGAGGGCGAAATCCTCCTGCTCGAAAACGTCCGCTTCGACGCGCGCGAGACCTCCAAGGATGAGGCGGAGCGCACCGCGTTCGCCGAGGAACTCGCCGAACTCGCCGCCGACAACGGCGCGTTCGTCTCCGACGGCTTCGGCGTCGTGCACCGCGCGCAGGCCTCCGTCTTCGATGTGGCAAAGAAGCTTCCGGCCTACGCCGGCTACCTCGTGGACAAGGAGGTGGCGACGCTGTCTTCCGTGAAGGACGACCCGCAGCACCCGTACGTGGTGGTGCTGGGCGGCTCCAAGGTTTCCGACAAGCTTGGCGTGATCGAGGCGCTGGCGGAAAAGGCCGACAAGATCATCATCGGCGGCGGCATGTGCTACACCTTCCTCGCCGCCCAGGGCCACAACGTGCAGAAGTCGCTGCTGCAAGACGACATGGTGGATACCTGCAAGGAGCTCATCGAGCGCTTCGGCGACAAGCTGCTGCTGCCGGTGGACGTCGCAGCCGGCGCAGAGTTTGACAAGGACACCGAGAAGAAGATCGTCGGCCTGGACGAGATCCCGGAGGGCTGGATGGGCCTGGACATCGGCCCGGAGACCGCCAAGAACTACGCCGAGGCCATCAAGGACTCCAAGACGGTGTTCTGGAACGGCCCGATGGGCGTGTTCGAGTTCCCGAACTTCGCGGACGGCACCAAGGCTGTGGCCGAGGCCATGATCGTGGCGACGAAGGACAACGACTCCTTCACCGTCGTCGGCGGTGGCGATTCCGCGGCGTCGGTGCGCACCCTCGGCCTGGACGAGGACGGCTTCAGCCACATCTCCACCGGCGGCGGCGCCTCCCTCGAGCTGATCGAGGGCAAGGAACTGCCGGGCGTTTCCGTACTGAACTAGGAGGTTTGCAACCTATGGCACGCACGCCACTAATCGCGGGCAACTGGAAGATGAACCACGACCACCTCGAGGCCATCCAGAGCGCCCAGAAGCTCGCCTTCGCGTTTCCGAAGGACGGCTACGAGTACGTCGACATCGCGCTGACGGTCCCGTTCACGGACCTGCGTTCCATCCAGACTCTGGTGGAGGGCGACAAGCTGAAGATCACCTACGGCGCCCAGGACGTCTCCGAGCACGACAACGGCGCCTACACCGGCGACATCTCCGCGGCGATGCTGGAAAAGCTGGGGTGCTCCTGGGTGGTCGTCGGCCACTCGGAGCGCCGCGAGTACCACAGCGAGACCAACGAGCAGGTCGCGGCGAAGGCCGCCAAGGCCATCGAGCACGGCATCGCCCCGATCGTCTGCGTGGGCGAGCCGCTCGAGGTGCGCGAGGCCGGCGAGCACGTCTCCTTCGTGGTGCAGCAGGCGCGCGAGTCGCTCGCGGGCGTGGACCTGTCCAAGGCGGTCATCGCCTACGAGCCGGTCTGGGCGATCGGCACCGGCAAGGTCGCCTCAGCGGAAGACGCCCAGGAGGTCTGCCACGGCATCCGCGAGCTCGTGCGGGAGCTTAGCGACGACTCCGTCGCCGACGCGATCCGCATCCTCTACGGCGGCTCAGTCAAGGCCGACACGGTCGCCGAGATCATCTCCCAGCCGGACGTGGACGGCGGCCTGGTCGGCGGCGCCTCCCTTGACGGGCAGGACTTTGCCAAGCTTGCCGCGGCGGCCGCCAACGCGGTGATGTAAGTCGCTGCTGGGTTCGTCTTAGCGGTCGTGTAAGCTCATCGGGAGTTTGCACCATCGCCCATTTTGAAAGGTGTCGCACACATGGCTTTAGCCCTTGAGATTGTGCTGGTGATCGCCGCGATCCTCATGACCGTCTTCGTCCTGCTCCACAAGGGGAAGGGCGGCGGCCTGTCCAGCCTGTTCGGCGGCGGCGTCCAGGCAAACCTGTCCGGTTCGACCACGGTGGAGAAGAACCTCGACCGCGTCACCGTGCTGCTGGCCCTGATCTGGATCCTCTGCATCATCGGCCTGAACCTGATTCAGACCTTCGCGGTCTAAGCGCGCGGCTCCACGCGCGAAACTAGAACGGTCCTGTTGCGTCCTTCGTGGCGAACAGGACCGTTTCTTTACGCCCGATAGCACCAGCCACCGGCCAGTCGTCGGCGGCCTCGGCGCCGTCGCCGGCATGGCTCGCGGCCTCCGCCTTCTCTGCGCCGGAGACCAGCAGCCACACCCGGTCGGCGGACTGCACCGCCGGCAGGGCCAGGGTGGCGCGCTCGGCGGGCGGCTTCGGCGAGTCCGTCACCGCCACGACCATCGCGTCGCGCTCGCGCACCGCGTCGCTGTGGGGGAACAGGGAGTTGATGTGGCCCTCGCCGCCCATGCCCAAAAGGTGCAGGTCGAAGCCGCCGTCGCCGACGAGTGTGCGGTAGCGCTCCACCGCGGCGTCCATCGGGCCGCCGTCGAGGCCGTAGCCGTGGATGTTCTCCTCCGGGATATCCACCTTGGACAGCAGCGCCGCTCGTGCTTGGCCTTCGTTGGAGTCGGGGTGGCTGGCGGGCACGTTGCGCTCGTCGCCGAAGAAGACTTCCACGCGCGACCAGTCGATGTCCTCGCCGGCGAGGCGCTCCAGCAGTGCGATGCCGGCGGTGCCGCCGGTGAGCACCACACGTGCGGTGCGACCCTCGGCGTGGATGTCGGACATGAGGGCGCTAAACCGGGAAGTTGCTTCGTCGAGAAGCGATGCAAGGTCGTTAAAGCTCATTGTGCACTCCTTGAAGTCCGCGCAACGCGCGCTCGTAGGTGGTGTCCGGGCCGAGGTGGCGCAGGTCCTCGGCGAGGCTTTCGGCCTCGCTGCGCTCGCCCATGGCCACGAAGGAATCGGCGTGGCCGGGCGCGGAAATGCGCACGGTGTGGCTGTCCTGGACCGCGACCTCCACGTCGCCGCCGTCGCAGTGCAGCACGAGGCGGGCGATGGGGAAGTCGCCGGCCGCCTCGCCCTCGCAGCGGGTCACCTTCACACCCAGGCTGGAGGCGAGCCAGCCCGCGGCGAGATCCACGCTCGGGTCTCCGGCAGCGCCCGCGATCTCGGCGCTGTGGACACGCGTGCCCGGGTGACGGTCCAGGGCGGAGGCGACGATGCCGCGCCACGGGGTGATCCGCGACCACATCATGTCGGAGTCGCCGTGCTCGTAGCCGTCCGTGAGCTGCTGTAGGGTCACGCCGTTCGTGCCGCGGCGCAGGTTCGTGATGCGGCGCTGCGCGATCCTGCCCAGCTGCGTGCCGGCCGGGTGCTTCGGGGCCTTCTGCGGCCAGCACGCCACCACGGGCGTATCGGGTAGCAGCAGCGGGGTGACTACGGCTCCCATGTGCCCCGTCAGTTCGCCGTACAGGCGCATGACCACGACCTCGGAGGCGCCGGCGTCGGTGGCCACGAGCACCTGCGCGTCGAGGCGGGTGTCGGCCTCCGAATCGCCGGAGATGAGCACCAGCACGCGGGCGGGGTGTTCGAAGGAGGCGTCGCGCAGGGTCGCGAGGGTCTCGTCGATGCTGTCCTCGCGCGAGTCGTCAATAGCCACCAGCAGGGTGAGCACGCGCCCGGTGGCAAGCGAGTGACGCTCGCGCGCGTGGGCGAGTTCGGCGGCGATGGCCTTAGTGGTGGTGTCCGGCAATTCGGTGATCATGCTCGAGCCTTTCGTGCTTATGGACGCCGCCAGGCACGGCCGTCCTTCGACAGCATGCGCTCGGCGGAGGCCGGCCCCCAGGTGCCGGCGGCGTAGTCGTCGGGTCTGCCTTGATCGGCCCAGTAGTTCAGCACCGGGTCTAGGATCTCCCAGCTGCGCTCCACCTCGGAGTTGGTGGGAAACAGGCTCGATTCATCCAAAAGGGCATCGAGGATGAGGCGCTCGTAGGCCTCTGGCGACTGCTCGGTGAACGCCTCGGAGTAGGAGAAGTCCATGTTCACGTCGCGCAGCTCCATGCCGGGGCCGGGGACCTTGGAGCCGAAGCGCATCAGTACACCCTCGTCGGGCTGGACGCGGATGACGACGGCGTTGTTGGTCAGAAGGTCCGTCTGTCCCTGGGAGAACGGCTGGTACGGCGGGCGCTTAAACACCAGCGCGATCTCGGTGACGCGGCGGCCCAGCCGTTTGCCGGTTCGCAGGTAGAACGGCACGCCGGCCCAGCGGCGGGAATCGATCTGCAAGGTGCAGGCCGCGAACGTCTCGGTGGTGGAGTTCGGGTCAAACCCTTCCTCCTCGCGCAGGCCGACCACTTTCTTCGAGCCCTGCCACCCGGCGGTGTACTGCCCGCGCGCGGTGGTTTTGCCGAACGGGCCCACCGCCGAGGTGGCGCGCAGCACCTTGAGCTTCTCGGCGCGCAGCTGGCCGGGGGAAAACGAGGTCGGCTCCTCCATAGCCACCAGGGCGAGCAGCTGGATCAGGTGGTTTTGGATCACGTCGCGGGCGGCGCCGATGCCGTCGTAGTAGCTGGCGCGCCCGCCCAGGCCGATGTCCTCGGCCATGGTGATCTGCACGTGGTCGATGTAGTGGGAGTTCCACACCGGCTCAAACATCTGGTTGGAAAAGCGCAGCGCAAGGATGTTCTGGACCGTTTCCTTGCCCAGGTAGTGGTCGATGCGGAACACGGACCGCTCATCGAACACCGCGCCGACGACCTCGTTGAGCTCCTTGGCAGACTCTAGGTCGTGGCCGAACGGCTTTTCAATGATCACGCGGCGCCACTGGTTTTCGCCCTCGTGCGCCATGCCGGAGCGATCCAACTGGTGGACAACCTCGGCGAAGAACTCCGGCGGCACGGACAGGTAGTAGGCCCAGTTGCCGGCGGTGCCGCGCTCGTCGTCGCTGCGTTTGCAGGTGGCGGCGAGCCGGTCGAAGGCGGCGTCGTCGTCGAAGTTGCCCTGGACAAACTCGAGGCCTTCGGCGAGGCGCTGCCAGACGTTCTCGTGGAACTCGGTGCGTGCGCCTTCGTCGATAGCTTTGCGCACGTACGCCTCAAAGTCGGCCTTGGACCAGTCGCGCCGCCCGTAGCCGACCAGCGTGAACCCGCCGGGCAAAAGGCCGCGGTTGGCCAGGTCGTAGACGGCCGGCAGCAGCTTCTTGCGTGCAAGGTCGCCGGTCACCCCGAAGATCACCATGCCGGACGGCCCGGCGATTTGGGGGAGGCGTTTGTCGGCGGGGGAGCGCAGCGGGTTGTTCCACTGCTGGTGCGGAGAAGTCACGTTAGGCGAGCCTAGCAGTCATGGAATCGAGCAGCTCCTGCCACGCATCCACGAACTTCTCCACGCCTTCGCGCTCCAGCACGGCAACCACGTCGTCGAGGTCGATGCCCACACCGCGCAGCGCGGCGAAGGTCTCGCGGGAGACGGCTTCGGTGCCGGTGAGGGTGTCGCCGTGCACGCCGCCGTCGCGAAGCACGGCATCGAGCGTCTTCTCCGGCATCGTGTTCACGGTCTGCGGGCCGGCGAGCTCGGTGACGTACATCGTCGCCGGGTAGTCCGGGTTCTTCACACCGGTCGATGCCCACAGGGGGCGCTGGGCGTTCGCATTCGCAGGAAGCTTAGCGACGTCAACGTCGCCGAACTCACGCTCAAACAGCGCATACGCCAGACGCGCGTTGGCGATGCCCGCCTTGCCGCGCAGCGCCAGCGCTTCGTCGGTGCCGATGGCCTCGAGGCGCTTGTCCACCTCGGTGTCCATGCGGGAGACGAAGAACGACGCCACCGAGTGGATGCGGCTGACATCGTGGCCGTTCGCGGCGGCCTTGCGAATGCCGTCCTTGTAGGCGTCGATGACCTGCTGGTAGCGCTCCACGGAGAAGATTAGGGTGACGTTGACGGAGATGCCCTCGGCCAACGCGGCGGTGACGGCGGGCAGCGACTCGTCGGTCGCCGGGATCTTGATCATGAGGTTGTCGCGGTCCACCAGCTGCCACAACTCGCGGGCCTGCGCGATAGTCTTCTGCTCGTCGGCGGCGAAGCGCGGGTCCACTTCGATGGAGACGCGGCCGTCCTTGCCGCCGGTGGCCTCGTAGGTGTCGCGGAACAGGTCGCAGGCGTCCTGGACGTCCTTGACGCTCATGGCGTAGACGGCGGCGTCGGCGGTGGTGCCAGCCTGCTTCAGCTCGGCGAGCTGCTCGTCGTAGTGGTTGCCGGAGCCCATGGCGGCGGCGAAGATCGCCGGGTTCGTGGTTACACCCACGATGGATTTCGCGTCCTTCACCTCGGCAAGGTTGCCGGTGGCGATGCGCTCGCGGGAGAGGTCGTCGAGCCAGGTGGAGGTGCCGGCCTGGTACAGATCGTCGATAGCAGTCATGCCGCCACCCTACTTTCCGTCGCCGCGGGTCGGCTCAGCCTCGGTGTCGCCCACGCGCACGCTCGTTGCCACGCTGCGCTCCTCGCGCACGCACTCGAGGGTCTCGCGGGCGGTGCGTACGACGTTGTCGGTGGTGAAGCCGAAGCGCTCGAACAGCTCCGCACCCGGGGCGGAGGCGCCGAAGTGCTCCAGGGACACGGCACGGCCGTACTCTCCCAGGAAGCGGAACCACGGCATCGAGGTCGCGGCTTCCACGGAGACGCGGGCCTTGACGTCGCGCGGCAGCACGGAGTCGATGTAGGCGTCGTCCTGTTCCATGAACCAGTCCATGGACGGAACGGACACCACGCGGGTGGCGGTGCCCTCGGCCTCGAGCGCCTTGGCGGCACCGACGGCGTACTGCACCTCGGAGCCGGAGGCCAACAGGATCACATCCGGGGTGTCGGCAGACTCCTTAACCAGCACATAGGCGCCGCGGGCCACACCCTCGAAGGCCTTCTCCTTGGTGCCCTCGAGCACCGGCAGGTTCTGGCGGGACAGCGCCAGCGCCTTTGGCTGCTCCTTCGCCTCCAGCGCGGCGATCCAGGCGGCGGAGGTCTCGTTCGCGTCCGCCGGCCGGATCACGGCGACGTCCGGGATGGCACGCAGGGCGGCGAGGGTCTCCACCGGCTGGTGGGTCGGGCCGTCCTCGCCAAGGCCGATGGAATCGTGCGTGAACACGTAGTAGCCGTCGATGCCGGACAGGGCGGCGACGCGGATGGCGGGGTAGAGGTACTCGGAGAAGATGAGGAAGGTGCCGCCGTAGACGCGGGTGCCGCCGTGCAGGGCGATGCCGTTCATCACCGCGCCCATGGCGTGCTCGCGGATGCCGAAATGCAGGTTGCGGCCGTACGGGTCGGCGGAGAACATCTCGGTGGAAATGGAGCGCGGGCCGAAGGACTTCTCGTCCTTGATCAGGGTGTTGTTGGACCCGGCCAGGTCGGCGGAGCCGCCCCACAGCTCAGGCAGCACGGCCGCGGCGGCCTGGATCGCGGCGGCGGAAGCCTTGCGGGTGGCCACCCCCTTCGCATCCGGCTCCCAGGTGGGGAAGTCCTTCTTCCAATCGGCCGGCAGCTCGCGGGCCGTGAGGCGGTCCAGCAAAGCCTTGCGCTCCGGGTTCGCCTCTGCCCAGGCGTTGAATTTCTCGTCCCAGGCAGCTCGCTTGGAAGCCGCGCGCTCGCGCAGCTTGCGGGTGTGGGTGATCACCTCGTCTTCTTCAGGGAAGGTCACGGCCGGGTCGAAGCCGAGCGCCTCCTTCACCGCGGCGACCTCGTCGGCGCCGAGAGCTGCGCCGTGGATGGCGCCGGTGTTCATCAGGTTCGGGGCCGGGTAGCCGATCACGGTCTTGACGCGGACAATCGTCGGCTTTGTTGGCTCCGCCTTCGCCTCGGCCACGGCGGCCTCGATGGCGGCGACGTCCTCGCCGGATTCGACGGTGAGGGTCTGCCAGCCGTAGGCGTCGTAACGCTTGAGCACATCCTCGGTGAACGCGATCTGGGTGTCATCCTCGATGGAGATGCGGTTGTCGTCCCAGAACAGGATGAGGTTGCCCAGCTGCTGCGTGCCGGCCAGCGACGACGCCTCCGCGGTCACGCCTTCCTGCAGGCAGCCGTCGCCGGCCACGACGTAGATGTAGTGGTCGAAGGGGGACTCGCCGGCGGGGGCGTCGGGGTCGAACAGGCCGCGTTCACGTCGAGAAGCCATCGCCATGCCCACGGCGGAGGCGAGGCCCTGGCCGAGCGGGCCGGTGGTGATTTCGATGTGGTCGGTGTGGTTGTACTCCGGGTGGCCCGGCGTCTTCGAGCCCCAGGTGCGCAAGTCCTTCAGGTCCTGCAGCTCCAGCCCGAAGCCGCCGAGGTAAAGCTGCACGTACTGCGTGAGCGAGGAGTGGCCGTTGGACAGCACGAAACGGTCGCGGCCCACCCAGTCCTTGTCGGCCGGGTCCACGTCCATCACGCGCTGGAACAAGGTGTAGGCCAGCGGCGCGAGGCTCATGGCGGTGCCGGGGTGGCCGGAGCCGCAGTTTTCCACCGCGTCCGCCGCGAGCACCCTGGCCGTGTCAACGGCGCGGGTGTCGGTCTCGGTCCAGTCCTGCGGGTAGTTGCGCTCGGTCATTGCCTGCAGTTTCGGGGGCAGCGTCATGGGTTCCTCGCTTTCTTTAAGGTCGCACAAAAGCATATCGCTTATCGACGCCTCCGGTCCCACCCGTTGCTCGATTCGTTGACTCACGCAGGTTGGAGCTACCATCGTCCAAAGGTATGATTGTCCGCGCCCCAAGGCGGTACAAAAAGGAGAGAGTTGTTGGAGACCATCAAGGCATATTTCGCGTTGACGAAGCCGAGGGTCATTGAACTTCTCTTGGTCGCCGCGATCCCCGCGATGCTGCAGGCGCACCGCGGCGAGATGCACCTCTGGCTCGTGCTGGGCACCCTGCTCGGCGGCTGGATGGGTGCCGCGGCCGCGAACACGTTCAACATGGTCGCGGACTACGACATCGACCAGAAGATGGGCCGCACCCGCGCCCGCCCGCTGGTGCGACACTCGGTGACCAAGCAGAAGGCGGCCGTATTCGCCTGGGTCATGCTGGCGCTGTCCGTGCTGTGGCTCGGGGTGCTGTGCAACTCCTGGCTGGCGGCGTTTTTCATCCTGCTGACCAACTTCTTCTACATCTTCGTCTACACGAAGTGGCTGAAGCGCCGCACCTGGCAAAACGTCATCTGGGGTGGTGCGGCCGGCTGTATGCCCGTGATGGTGGGCTGGGCCGTCATCCGCGACAACGTCCACGACGGCTCCGCCGACAACTGGTGGCAGGCCATCGTGCTGTTTTTGATCATCTTCTTCTGGACCCCGCCGCACACCTGGGCGCTGGCCATGAAGTACAAGGACGACTACGCCCGGGCCAACGTCCCCATGCTGCCGGTGGTGGCCTCCGCCGAGGAGACCTCACGCCAGATCGTGATCTACTCCTGGCTCACCGTGGCGGTGTCCCTGCTGCTGGTGCCGGCCGCGTCCTGGATCTACCTGGCTGCCGCGATCATCTCCGGCGTGGCGTTTTTGATCATGGCGACCAAGCTGCACCAGGGGATTGTGCGCGGCGAGAACGTCAAGCCGCTGAAGCTGTTCATCCTCTCCAACAACTACCTCGCCGCGCTGTTTTTGGGTCTGTCCTTCGACGCGGTGCTCGGCTGGGAAACCGTGGGCCAGCTGCTGTTCTAGACCTTCAGCACAACCGAGCCGGTGGTTTTGCGCGCCTGCAGGTCCTCGTGGGCCTGGCGGGCGTTTTCTAGTGAGTAGGGCGGGTGCACACGGATCTTCACCGTGCCTTCCTCCACCGCCCGGGCCACGGCTTGGGCGCGCATGAGGAACTCGTCGTCGGTGGCCACGTAATGCTTCAGTGACGGGCGGGTGAGAAACAGCGCGCCGTGGGCGTTCAGTTCCTGGATTTTGAACGGCTCGACGTCGCCCGAGGCAGAGCCGAAGGAACACACCAACCCTCGCGGGCGGGTGACGTTAAGGCACATCGCGAAGGTGTCCTGCCCGACGCCGTCGTAGACCACGTCCACGCCGCCGCCGTTTTCGGCCTTGATCTGCTCCGCCAGGTCCTCGCCGTAGCGGAACACCTTGGTCGCGCCGGCCTCGTAGGCGAGCTTCTCCTTCTCGTCGGTGGAGACCACCGAGTACACGGTCGCCTCCTCGGCGGCCGCCATCTGGGTCAGTATCAGCCCGACGCCGCCGGCGCCAGCGGTGACCACCATGGTGTCGCCCGGCTGCGTCTCCCGCACGCCGTGGAGCAGGTAGTGCGAGGTCATGCCCTGCAGCAGCATCGAGGCCGCCACCTCCGGTGCCACACCTTCCGGCACGGCCACCAGACGGTTGCGGTCCACCGCCACCTGCTCGGCGTAGGAGCCGGGTGCGGCGTGCCAGGCCACTAGGGTGCCGGGCGCGATCTTGCCCAAGGGATCTTCCACCACGCGGCCGCAGCCCTCCGTGCCCGGGATGTAGGGCGGATTCGAGGGGTACGTTCCGGAGCGGAAATAGGTGTCGATGTAGTTGATGCCGGCGTAGGTGACGTCGACAAGCAACTGCCCCTCAGACGGCTGTGGCGGCTCGACGTCCTTGTACTCGAGGACTTCCGGACCGCCATGGGATGTGACAACGATTGCTTTCATGTCACACGAGCGTAGGCAACCTGCGCTTCCCATGTGCAAAAAGGAAGCCGCTAAACGCAACCACGACCGACGACATGGCGATATGCGCAGGGATTGTCCAGCGCGGAACCCCCATGCGGAACTGGATCACGCCGATGGCCCACTGCACCAGGATCATCGCGATGAGCACGTAAGCGGTTCGCTTGGCGTCGTCCGGGGCGCCGGAGTTGCGCAGCAGCACCGTGGTGATGATCGTGGCGATGAGGTAGAGGTACATGCATACAGAGTGCACGTAGGCGAGCACGCGCGTGTCCATCTGGAGGCGGCCCTCCATGCCCGCGCCCGCGTCGCCGGAATGCGGGCCGGAGCCGGTGACCATGGTGCCGGTGACGAGCACGAGGCACAGCGCCGCGGCGGCGATGAGCGTCCACGTCTGCGCCGAACCGGGGTAGCGGCGGGTGGGTACCGCGGAGTCGGTTTCGGCGATGCGCATGTAGAGCATCGCGGCGACGAACACGAGCACCATCGACGGCAGGAAGTGCACCGCCACGGACCACCAGCGCAGGTCCAGCCGCACCGAGATGCCGCCGATGACGGCCTGCACGACCACGCCGATCAGGGAGATCCAGGCCAGCGTCTTGATGTCTTTGCGGCGCCCGGCGCGGATCACGGCGAAGAGCACGAGGCCGGCGGCCGCGGCCACCACGAAGGCGAGGAGGCGGTTGCCGAATTCGATGGCCTGGTGGATCCAGGGTGCCGCGCCAGCGACCGGCACGAGTGACCCCTCGTGGCAGAGCGGCCAGGTGTCGCAGCCGAGGCCGGAGCCGGTCACGCGAACCAGCGAGCCGGTGACGGTGATGCCGCCCTGGCACAGCAGCAGCACCATCGCGAGGGTGCGCTGCAGCTTCAGCGAGGGGTCGCGCCAGGCCTCCCTCCAGGAACGCGGGTGTGTCTCAGCTGTGGTTGCGGTCACTGTTTCTCCAACTTTCGGACGATAATGATCGTGGTGAGTGTATCGCGCCTAGCCGTCAAAGCGGAACAGGCGCACGGCCGCGGTCATCGCGGCTACCCCCCAAGCGGCGAGTGAGGCCCACGCCACCCAGTTGACCTGCAACGACAGTGCTTGCACGAGCGCGCCCGCCAACGCCACGGTGGGCACTGCGTTCCACCACCCGGCGTGCGCGATATCGCCGGAGTAGCCCACCCAGCCGAGGATGCCCATCAGCACCAGCCAGATCAGGTTCGCAAGGGCCAGCACCAGCTCGGCTCGCAGGGTGCCGCCCATGAGTAGCCCCATCGCGGTGAACGCGGCGACGCCGACGAGGAGCGTGGCCAGCCCGAACACGGCGCCGGCAGGGGAGACACGCCACCCCAGCGCCAGCGCGATCGCGCCGAGCACCACCAGCTGCACCACCACCGTGGCCAGCACGCCGAGGATCTTGCCCACGATGATGGTCCAGGGCGGCACCCCGGACGCGCCGGTGCGCTTCAGCGCCCCGTAGCGGCGGTCGAAGGCGACGGCGATCGCTTGACCGGTGAAGCCGGCGCCAGTTGCGGCCACGGCGAAGACCATTGGCACCAGCACGTCGAACTCGGTGTTGTCGCCGAGGATCGGCGCGAAGTGGGCGGCCAGGAGGATCGCCGCGGGGATCAGCACGTTGAGCAGCAGCTGCTCGCCGTGGCGCAGCATCAATTTCGCCTCGATGCGGCCCTGGGCCGCAGCCATCCGGCCGAAGGACGCCCGCTGCGGCGCCGGGGCGAAAATGCCGGGGGTGAGCTTTTTCATCAGCTCCTCAGCTCCCTTCCTGTGATGTCCAAAAACACGTCCTCCAAGTTGCGGTGGGACACGCTCAGCTCGCGGATCAGCACCCCTTGTCGTGCGGCCTCGCGCGCCAGCTTCTCGACGACCTCCGGCGACCCCGTGCCCTTGATCCGGTAACTGCGGGGGCGGATTTCTTCGACGGTGAGGCCGGCGGGCGTGAGCTCGTCGTTAAGCCTGTGCACGTCGAGCGCCTCTGCGGTCTCGACAGCGAGCAGCGGAAACTCCTCGTGGCTGGTCAGCGCCTCGGGGGAGCCCTGGGCGACGACCTTGCCGTGGTCGATGATGACCACGTCGTCGGCGAGCCTTTCCGCTTCGTCCATGAGGTGGGTGGTGAGCAGGACGCTTACCCCGTCGCGTTTGAGCGCCGAGATGATGTCCCACACCGCCATGCGCGACTGGGCGTCCAGGCCCGCGGTGGGTTCGTCCAAAAAGATCAGCTCCGGCCGGCCGATCAGCGCCAGCGCCAGCGACAGGCGCTGCTGCTGGCCGCCCGAGAGGCGCCGGTAGGTGGTCTTGGCCGCGCCTTCCAGGCCCACCAGCTCCATTAGCCACTTCGGGTCGTGGGGGTGCTTGTTGTAGCTGGCGGCTAGGTTGAGCACCTCCTCCACGGACACGCCGGCGTAGGAGCCGCCGCCCTGGAGCATGATGCCGATGCGGTCGCGCACCTTCTGCGGTTGCGCGACCGGGTCGATGCCGAGCACCCGGATCGACCCGGAGGTGGGCTTGGTAAAGCCCTCGCACATCTCGATGGTGGTGGTTTTGCCGGCGCCGTTGGGGCCCAAAAGCGCCAGCAGCTCGCCGCGCCGCGCTGTGAAAGAGAGCCCGTCAACCGCCGCTTTCTCGCCGAAGCGCTTGACAACGCTATCGACGACCAGCGCGTGATCACTCATGGCTGATGAGTGTAGACCGCCTACGCCGCCACACCCGAAGCGTCAGGGCCACGCACACCGCGAGGAGGACGAACCCGACGATGGCGGAGACGTAAATCGTGGCCACGGCCCCCGCTTGGAGCTTCAGACCACGCGGGAGGACGAGGAAGCTGACCAGCGCCGAGTACCCGGCCACCGAGGCGCGGAAGGCGAATCGGTTCGCCCACGCCGCCAGGGGAAGCACGGCCCACAGCGGGTACCAGGGGTGCACGACGGGAAACAGCACCACCAAAACGAACGTGGACACGCCGAGCCCGCCAACCGGGTGGATGGTGCCGCGGTAGGTGGCCCACAGCATGCGCACCGCGAAAGCCGCGGCGACGCTGAGGCCCGCCCAGCGGGTCACGCTGAGCATGGCGTCCGTGTGGTCGCCCAGGCCTAAGTTCATGCCGAGGAACCCGCCGGCGACGCCGATGTCGGTGGTCAGCGACAGCCAGCTACGGATTTGGGCGGCGCCGCCCTGGCCGGTGACCCAGCCCAGCCCGATGCCGGAGACCAGCGAGACCGCGATGGCGGTGGCCACCAGCATGGCTGCATGCAGGGTGGCGGAGGTGGCGATTGCGCGGGGCCCGCTGCGCTGGCGCTGCGGGCGGGTGCGCAGGTGGCGGGCGAGGGCCATGCCGGTGAAACCGAGGGCCAAAAAGCCGATCACCTTCACCATGCCTGCGCAGCTGATCAGTGCGGCCGAGGCAGCGAGCAGCGCCCAGCCGGAGCGGCGGTCAAGCTCGAGCCGGTCGATTCCGCGCAGCCCCACCTCGAGGCCGACGAGCAGCAGGCCCATCATGATGGCCTCGTTGTGGATGCCGCCCACCATGTGCAGCACCGTCAGCGGGTTAAGTATGCCCAGCCACAGCGCGGCCGGGCCGGTCACGCCGCAGCGCTTCGCCAGCGCGAGCACCGCCCAGGCCGCGGCGAGGATGCCCGCCACCGACACGGCGCGGTGGGCGAGAACACCCCAGAAGATCGAGTCGCCGGTGATATTCGAGATCACCGCCGCGGTGCCGAGTGCCACCGGACCATATGGGCTGGGGGAGTGCGCCCAAATAAACGGCACGGAGCGGGCGAGGTGGTGCTCCACGCCCAAAAGCTCCACGGGGCCGGAGGAGTACGGGTCGAGCCCCTGGCGCACGATGCTGCCGTTAGCCAAGTAGGAGTAGATGTCCTGGGTGAATAGTGGAGCGGTGGCGAGCAGCGGGATCACCCAGGCGATGAAGGTGCGCAGCATCTCTGGGTTGCTCACCCGCGCTCCGCGTGCAGCGCCCGGCGACGCCCCGACGAACGGGGCCAAAGCCAGCCATGCGGCAACCAATACGCCGACGCCGATGAGTACGAGCGCGTTGGCGGTGAGCATCATGCGGCCCATCTCCGCGCCGAAGGGGAAGTTCTGCCACGGGTTTTCCACTACCGGCAGGGCGCCGCCGCCGATGCCCGCGAAGGCGGTCAGGCACGACCCGGCGGCGCCCACCCAGCGCAGCACCGAGAACCGGCCGCGCTCGCGGGCACGCACCGCGACGCTCGACGGCGCGGTCTGCGCAGGCGCTGCCGGGTCGTGCAGCAGGGTCGAGCGGGACCCGGGCCTGCCGAAGCGGGGCAGCTCGCTGGCTACGCTCAGGCGCGGGGTGCGGCGTGGGCGTCGGGAGCCGTGCGGGCGGTCTGGTGCAGTCACGGTTGAACAGTCTAAGGCGCGCCCCGACACGCGCCCACCCGGTGCAGCGGGAATATTTACAACACACTAGTGTTGTGAAAAGGCAGCGACCCAGACCACATTGAGCGAAAGGTGGTGCCATCGTGGAAACAGCGGATACAGCGGATACTGCGGCTACGCCGAATACCCGCACCCCCGCTCCTGCGGACGCGTCCCGCGTTGGCGGCGACACGCGCTCGCAGGTGATGTCGGTCCTGCTCAAGCGGGGCCCGGTAGCGGCCAGCGACATTGCGGAAGAGCTCGACTTATCGGCGGCCGGCGTGCGCAGGCACGTTGACAAGCTTGTCGAGGAAAAGCTTGCGGAACCCTGCGCGCCACGCGCCGTCGCGGGCGAGGAGCAGGGGCGCGGCCGTCCGGCCAAGCACTTCCAGCTCACCGCCGCGGGTCGCGAGCGCTTCGGTTCGCATTACGACGGACTCGCGCTCGACGCCGTGGAACTGATCCAGCAGATCGGGGGCGAGGACGCGGTGCGCGACTTCGCCCGCGCCCGCGTGGAAAAGATCCTCGGCAACGTAGAGCCCTCGGATGATCCGGAGGTCACGGCGCGGCGCGTCGCCGCCGCGCTGGAAAAGCACGGCTACGCCCCGAGCGTCCACCGCACCGATGCCGGCATCCAGATCTGCCAGCACCACTGCCCGGTGGCCGCGGTCGCCGCGGCACACCCGGAGTTCTGCGGGGCGGAAAGGGAAGCGGTGGCCCGGATCGTCGATACGCATGTGCAGCCGCTCGCCCTCATCTCCGACGGCGACGGCATCTGCACAACTAACATCCCCCTTGCCGCGGCGCGGACCCGAACGCGCCCGGCGGGAACAGCAACGAAAGGAGCGGCTGACCATGACTGAAGTGAAGCCCACACCAGGCCTTGAGAAGCCGATGAACGACGACGAGATCATCGAGTCGATCGGCGCCTACAACTACGGCTGGCACGACTCTGACGCCGCTGGCGCCTCCGCGCGCCGTGGCCTGAATGAAGAGGTCGTGCGCGACATCTCCGGCACCAAGGGTGAGCCGGAATGGATGCTCAACCAGCGTGTGAAGGCGCTGGAGGTCTTTGACAAAAAACCGATGCCCACCTGGGGCGCGGACCTGTCCGACATCGACTTCGACAACATCAAATACTACGTCCGCTCCACCGAGGAGCAGGCCGCCAGCTGGGACGACCTGCCGGAGGACATCAAGAACACCTACGACAAGCTGGGCATCCCCGAGGCGGAGAAGCAGCGCCTCGTCGCAGGTGTTGCTGCGCAGTACGAGTCCGAGGTGGTCTACCACCAGATCCGCGAGGACCTGGAGGAAAAGGGCGTTATCTTCGTCGACACCGACACCGCCCTGCGCGAGCACGAGGATCTGTTCAAGGAGTACTTCGGCTCCGTCATTCCGGCCGGCGACAACAAGTTCTCCGCACTGAACACCGCCGTGTGGTCCGGCGGCTCCTTCATTTACGTCCCGCCGGGGGTCCACGTGGACATCCCGCTGCAGGCATACTTCCGTATCAACACGGAGAACATGGGCCAGTTCGAGCGCACCCTCATCATCGTCGACGAGGACGCGTACGTGCACTACGTCGAGGGCTGCACCGCGCCTATCTACAAGTCGGACTCCCTGCACTCCGCCGTGGTGGAGATCATCGTGAAGAAGGGCGGCCGCTGCCGCTACACCACCATCCAGAACTGGTCCAACAACGTCTACAACCTGGTGACCAAGCGCGCGAAGGCTGAAGAGGGCGCGACCATGGAGTGGGTCGACGGCAACATCGGCTCCAAGGTCACCATGAAGTACCCGGCCGTGTGGATGACCGGCGAGCACGCTCGCGGCGAGGTGCTCTCCGTCGCGTTCGCAGGCGAGGGCCAGTTCCAGGATACCGGCGCAAAGATGACGCACATGGCGCCGCACACCTCCTCGTCCATCGTGTCCAAGTCCGTGGCCCGCGGCGGCGGCCGCGCCGCCTACCGCGGCTTGGTGCAGATCAACGCCAACGCCCACGATTCCGCCTCGAACGTGGAGTGCGACGCGTTGTTGGTGGACGACATCTCGCGCTCGGATACATACCCGTACAACGACATCCGCAACGACCGCGTGACCCTGGGCCACGAGGCGAAGGTGTCCAAGGTCTCCGAGGACCAGCTGTTCTACCTGATGTCCCGTGGCATCGCCGAGGAAGAGGCTATGGCCATGATCGTGCGCGGCTTCGTCGAGCCGATCGCCAAGGAGCTGCCCATGGAGTACGCCCTCGAGCTGAACCGCCTCATCGAGCTGCAAATGGAAGGATCGGTGGGCTAAATGGCTGAAACCGTCAAAAACGCCACCACGCACAACAACAAGGGCGACCTGTTTTCCTCCTTCAACGTGGAGGACTTCGAGGTCCCGGGCGGCCGCGACGAGGTCTGGCGCTTCATCTCCCTGCGCCGCCTTCGCGGCCTGCACAACGGCAAGTTCGCCCCGCAGGCCGAGGCCCAGATTGCGGTCGAGGGCCCCAGCGAGGTCGCAGTCGAGCAAGTTTCGCTTGACGACGAGCGCGTGACCGCCGCCGGCGCCCCCGTCGACCGCATCGCCGCTCAGGCGTGGACCTCCTCCGAAAACGCCACCCTGATTTCGGTGCCGGCGAACGCGGAGCTGACTGAGCCGATCACCGTGACCATCACCGGCGCGGGCGCGGACAAGACCACCTTCGGCACCGTCGTGTTCGAATCCGGCGCGAACTCCGAGGCCACCGTTGTGGTGCGCTATGCCGGCTCCGGCACCCACGCCGACAACATCAACTGGGTCATCGGCGAAGGCTCCCGCGTCAACGCCGTGGTGGACGCCGACTGGGACCTGGATGCGGTGCACGTTGGCCAGCAGTCGATCGTCGTGAAGCGCGATGCGACCCTGCGCCACCACGTGGCCACCTTCGGCGGCGAGATCGTCCGCATCACCCCGCGCCTCGCCTTCGAGGCGCCCGGCGGCGACGCTGAGCTGACCGGCGTGTACTTCGCCGACGCGGGCCAGTACATCGAGAACCGCCTCCTGGTGGACCACGCGGTGCCGAACTGCCGCTCCAACGTGCTGTACAAGGGCGCGCTGCAGGGCGACAAGGCATCCAAGCTGCCGGAGGCGCGCACCTGCTGGGTGGGCGACGTGCTCATCCGTGCCGAGGCGAAGGGCACCGACACCTACGAGACCAACCGCAACCTGGTGCTCACCGACGGCGCACGCGCCGACGCCATCCCGAACCTGGAGATCGAAACCGGCGAGATCGCCGGCGCGGGCCACGCTGCAACCGTCGGCCGCTTCGACGACGACCAGCTGTTCTACCTGCGCTCCCGCGGCATCCGCGAGGAAGACGCCACCCGCCTGATCATCCGCGGCTTCTTCAACGAGGTCCTCAACCAGATCCCCGTCGAGTCGATCCGCGAAGAACTTATCGCCCGCGTCGCCGGCGAGCTCGAGCGCAACGAAAACTAAAAGGAGCAATACATGTCCACCCTGGAAATTAAGAACCTGCACGCCAACGTCCTGCCCACCGAGGAAGGCCAGGAGCCGAAGCCGATCCTCAAGGGCGTCAACCTGACCATCAAGGGCGGTGAGACCCACGCGATCATGGGCCCGAACGGCTCCGGCAAGTCCACCCTCGCCTACACCCTGGCGGGCCACCCGAAGTACGAGGTGACCGAGGGCGAGGTGCTTCTCGACGGCGAGAACGTGCTCGACATGGAGATCGACGAGCGCGCCCGCGCCGGCCTCTTCCTGGCCATGCAGTACCCGGTGGAGGTGCCGGGCGTGTCCTCGTCGAACTTCATGCGCTCCGCGGTCACCGCCGTGCGCGGCGAGGCCCCGAAGCTGCGTGAGTGGGTCGGCGAGCTCAACGCCGCCCGCGAGGCGCTGCAGATGGATGCCTCCTTCTCCGAGCGCTCCGTCAACGAGGGCTTCTCCGGGGGCGAGAAGAAGCGCCACGAGGTCATGCAGCTGGCCCTGATGAAGCCGAAGTTCGCGGTCATGGACGAGACCGACTCCGGCCTGGACGTCGACGCGCTGCGCATCGTCTCCGAGGGCATCAACCGCTACCAGGACGAGACCGGCGGCGGCGTCCTCATGATCACGCACTACAAGCGCATCTTGAACTACGTCAAGCCCGACTACATCCACGTCTTCGCCGACGGCAAGATCGTGCAGACCGGCGACGCATCCATCGCCGACCAGCTCGAGGCCGAGGGCTACGAGAAGTTCATCTGATGGCGCTCGACGTAACAGCCATCCGCAAGGAGTTCCCGATCCTGTCTCGCACCGTGCGCGGCGGCAAGCCGCTGGTGTACCTGGATTCGGGGGCGACGTCGCAGCGCCCGCAGCGGGTGTGGGACGCTGAGCGTGACTTCGTGCTCGGCTGCAACGCGCCCGTGCACCGCGGCTCCTACGAGCTGGCGGAGGAGGCCACCGACGCGTACGAGTCCGCCCGCGAGGCTATCGCGGCCTTCGTCGGCGCGGACAACGACGAGATCGCGTTCACCAAAAACGCCACCGAGGCGTTGAACCTGGTCGCGTACGTGCTGGGCGATTCCCGCGCAGGCGAGTTCGCGGTGGGCGAGGGCGACACCATCGTGATCACGGAGCTCGAGCACCACGCCAACCTCGTGCCGTGGCAGGAGCTGGCGCGCCGCACCGGAGCGACGTTGAAGTGGTATGCGATGACGGAGGACGGCCGCATCGACCTCGACTCGCTCGAGCTCGACGACACGGTCAAGGTTGTGGCGTTTACCCACCAGTCCAACGTCACCGGCGCGCACGCGGACGTGGCCGAGATGGTGCGCCGCGCAAAGGCCGTCGGCGCGCTCACTGTGCTCGACGCCTGCCAGTCGGTGCCCCACATGCCGGTGGACTTCCACGCCCTCGACGTCGACTTCGCGGCGTTTTCCGGGCACAAGATGTGCGGCCCGTCCGGCGTGGGCGCGCTGTACTCGAAGCACCTCAACGAGCTGCCGCCGTTCCTCACGGGCGGCTCGATGATCGAGGTCGTGCGCATGGAGGGCTCCACTTACTCCCCGGCGCCGCAGCGCTTCGAAGCGGGCACCCAGATGACCTCCCAGGTCGTGGGACTGGGCGAGGCGGTGCGCTTCCTCACCGAGGTCGGCATGGAGGACATCCAGGCGCACGAGCGCGAGCTCACCGCGTACGCCCTGGAGCAGATGCAGCGTATCGACGGCCTCCGGATCGCCGGGCCGCTTACCGCCGACAACCGCGGCGGCGCGATCGCCTTTACGGTCGAGGGCGTGCACCCGCACGACCTGGGCCAGGTGCTCGACTCCGAGGGCGTTGCCATCCGCACCGGCCACCACTGCGCGTGGCCGCTGCACCGTGGCCTGGACATGCAGTCCACGTCCAGGGCGAGCTTCTACCTGTACAACACGCTGGATGAGGTTGATACCTTGGTGTCGTCGATTAGCAAAGCGAAGGAGTTTTTCGCGCGATGAACCTCGAATCCATGTACCAGGAAGTCATCCTGGACCACTACAAGAACCCGCAGCACGCGGGGCTGCGCGAGCCGTTCGAGGCGGAGGTGCACCACGTCAACCCGTCGTGTGGCGACGAACTGACGCTGCGCGTGCACCTGTCGGAGGACGGCTCCACGGTCGAGGACGTCTCCTACGACGCTGAAGGCTGCTCGATCTCGCAGGCCTCCACGTCGGTGATGGCTGAAGAAATCATCGGCCTGCCGGTCGACGAGGCAATGAAGAAGCTCGCGTCGTTCGACGAGATGATCACCTCGCGCGGCACCGTCGAGGGCGATGCCGAGATGATCGGCGACGGCGTGGCGTTCGCCGGTGTAGCCAAGTTCCCGGCACGCGTGAAGTGCGCGCTGATGGGGTGGAAGGCGTTCCAGGCGGCGACGTCGGACGCCCTGGGAGAGAAGGAGTAGCTATGACTGAACCGGACAAGCAGGCGGAGCGCCCGCAGCAGACCGAAGAGCAGCTCAAGCTCATCGGCGAGGTGGAGGAGTACCTCCACGACGTGATCGACCCGGAGCTGGGCATCAACGTGGTTGACCTGGGGCTGGTCTATGACTTGTGGATTGAGGAGCGCGAGGGCAAAACCGTCGCGGTGCTCAACATGACGCTGACCTCGCCGGCGTGCCCGCTCACTGACGTGATCGAGGAGCAGGCGACCCTGTCGGTCGTGAACAACACCGCGGTCGACGAGCTGGACCTGAATTGGGTCTGGATGCCGCCGTGGGGCCCGCAGTTCATCACCGAGGAGGGCCGCGAGCAGCTCCGCGCCCTCGGTTTCGCGGTCTAAAACACCTCTTGTAATCCCCCCAGGTTGTTAACCTGTGGGGGATTTTCGCGTTGTGAGGGAGGATTGTTGTGAACCTTGGGCTTGCTGAAATTTTGGTCCTGCTCGGTACCGCCAGCCTGGTTGCGATGATCGTCGCGCTGATCATTTGGATCGTGCGCGCAGTCTCGAAGAAGTAGATCCCGATTTGGGGGCTGTTGATACAGTTTCCCCGTGATTGTCACCAATGATCTCGAGGTCCGCGTCGGCGCGCGCACGCTTCTCGACGCCCCCGGCCAGCACCTCCGCGTCCAACCCGGCGACCGCATCGGCCTTGTCGGCCGCAACGGCGCGGGCAAGACCACCACGATGCGCATCCTGGCGGGGGAGACCGAACCCTACGGCGGCTCGGTGACCCGCTCGGGCGAGATCGGCTACCTCCCACAGGACTCCAAAGAGGGCGACATCGAGCAGACCGCCCGCGACCGTGTGCTCTCGGCCCGCGGCCTGGACCAGATCCAGCGCTCGATGGCCAAGCAGCAGAAGCTGATGGAGGAAACGGACGGCGAAGAGCGCGACAAGGCCATCGCGAAATTTTCCCGCCTTGAGGAGCGCTACCAGGCGCTCGGCGGCTACGAGGCCAACGCGGAGGCGGCCCAGATCTGCGACAACCTTGGGCTGCCGGAGCGCATCCTGGACCAGCAGCTGAAGACCCTGTCGGGCGGCCAGCGCCGCCGCGTGGAGCTCGCCCAGATCCTGTTCGCCTCGCGCCAGGGTTCGGGCAAGTCGCAGACCACCCTGCTTCTCGACGAGCCGACCAACCACCTCGACGCCGACTCCATCTCCTGGCTGCGCAACTTCCTGTCCAAGCACGAGGGCGGGCTGATCATGATCTCCCACGACGTCGAGTTGCTTGACGCGGTGTGCAACAAGGTCTGGTTCCTGGACGCGGTGCGCGCCGAAGCTGACGTGTACAACATGGGCTTTTCCAAGTACAAGGATGCCCGCGCCCTCGACGAGGCCCGGCGCCGCCGCGAGCGCGCCAACGCCGAGAAGAAGGCCTCAGCCTTGCAGAAGCAGGCCGCAAAGTTGGGCGCGAAGGCCACGAAGGCATCGGCCGCGAAGCAGATGATGGCGCGCGCCGAGCGCATGATAGGGGAGCTCGACGAGGTCCGGGTGGCCGACAAGGTCGCCTCCATCTCCTTCCCGGAGCCGGCGCCGTGCGGCAAAACCCCGCTGTTCGGCAAGGGCTTGACCAAGATGTACGGATCCCTCGAGGTCTTCGCGGGAGTGGACTTGGCGGTGGACAAGGGCTCGCGCGTGGTCGTGCTGGGCACCAACGGCGCCGGCAAGACCACCCTGCTCAAGCTGCTCGCCGGGGTAGAGCGCACCGACGGCGAGGGCGGCGTGGTCTCGGGCCACGGGCTGAAGATCGGCTACTTCGCCCAGGAGCACGACACCATCGACGGCGACAAGAGCGTCTGGGAGAACATCATCGAGGCCTGCCCCGACGCCGGCCAGCAGGACCTGCGCGGCCTGCTTGGCGCCTTCATGTTCTCGGGCGACAAGCTCGAACAGCCCGCCGGCACCCTCTCGGGCGGCGAGAAGACCCGCCTCGCGCTGGCCACCCTCGTCTCCTCGCGAGCGAACGTGCTGCTGCTCGACGAACCCACCAACAACCTCGACCCCCAATCCCGCGAGCAGGTTCTCGACGCGCTGAAGACCTACACGGGTGCCGTCGTCCTGGTCACCCACGACCCGGGCGCGGTGCGCGCGCTCGAGCCGGAGCGGGTCATCATCATGCCCGAGGGCGACGAGGACATGTGGAGCGACGAGTACATGGAGATCGTCGAGCTCGCCTAACCAGCCACCGACCAGGTGGGCGCATCTAGAACGGCGGGTACGGGTCTTGCCCCTTCGCCCATGGCGGGGGCTCCACCGGCCCGCGCGGGGGCGGAGGATCCGGTGGGTTTGGTGGTACAGGTGATTCCGGTGGTATTCGGGTTTCCGGTGGGGAGACACCGCCACCCGGATCGGGCACGGTCGCTCGATCTCGCTGCCGGTGCCGCTTTCGCAGGCGATTCACCGCCGAATGTTCGGCCGCATCCGCATGGTTGAACTGCAACGTTGCACACCCGGGTTCCTTTACTCCGGCTCGACCCGTTGTCGGGTCCACATCCATGTGACTGGTGTTGTTTCTGTGGTCTTTGAAGTCGTTGTTGCAGCGGTGGTGAGTCCGGCACAGCGCTGTGAGGTTGTCGATGTTGGTGTCGCCGCCCTGCAGCCACGACGTGATGTGGTGGATCTCCGTCTCTGTGAGTGGGGCGGTGCAGCCGGTCCAGGCACACACGCCCTGGACCGCAAGCAACGTAATCCGCTGCGCCAGTGACGCCAATCGTCGCGTCCGGTACAGGTTTAACGGCATCGACGTTACGTCGTCGACAGTAAGCACGAAGTCTGATGTTCCGTCCATGCCCAATCGCACGAGGTCGAACGCGTCGAGCTCGATGCCGGTGTTGGTGGCGAACTTCGTGGTCGGATCGGCCTCCGCCAGTTCGTCTAATGTCACCGACACAACCACGGACGCGCAACCGCCGCCGGTCGGTTTCTCGCAGGCGTCGTAATGCTTGAGTATCTCCGAGAACTGGTCGTACAAGCGTTGCGAGGGCGTGCGGTAATCCTCCACGCCCTCGGGCAGGTTCGAGTTGGGCGACAACCCCTTGTCGGTCAGCGCCTTAAACAGGGCCGAATCGGAGGCCACAGCATCGATGGTTATCCGGCACGTCCCGTCCGCGCGCTGACCACCGATGTGCAGGCCACGGTTTTCCATCCCGGCGTTCGGGTTCGTGGGCTCGACGTGCTTGCGGTTCTCCTGCTCCACCCAGCGTCGCACGGTGGCGCGCAGATCCTTCACTGTCCGTTTAGGCGCCTCCGCGAGCGCGTCCGCCTGGAGACGGGCACGCGCTCCCTTCGCATCCCCGACAAGCTTGTCCAGCTCTTGACGGATCACGCGCTGCTTTTCGGCGTTCACGCGCTCGGCGGCACGGCGGGCCTCCTCTTGCTTGCGCCGCGCCTCCGCACGGGCAGCCTCGCGGGCAGCCGCCCGTGCCGCCTCCTCCCGCGCGGCCTCAGCCGCAGAATCCTCGGGCGTGTCATCAGCCCCATAATCGAACAGATCGGTTGCAGGATCATCCTCGACCTCGGGCTCGCCGTAGTAATCCCGGCCCCGGGCGAGACGGTCGTATGCGTCTTTAGGTTCAAGCCCCAGCTTCTTCTGCAAGTACTGATTGGCGTGCTTCGAGCCGACGACGCGGCCA
Organism: Corynebacterium afermentans subsp. afermentans; assembly: GCF_030408355.1. Taxonomy (NCBI): domain Bacteria; kingdom Bacillati; phylum Actinomycetota; class Actinomycetes; order Mycobacteriales; family Corynebacteriaceae; genus Corynebacterium; species Corynebacterium afermentans. The sequence continues at coordinate 1,263,768 of NZ_CP046606.1, read as the reverse complement.
GCGTCGTCACGCTCGCACACGTAGGCGAACAGTGCATCCAGTGTCGCCTTGACATTAAACGCAGCTTCGAGACGCTCGAAGTCCGCGCGGACCTCCTCGAACGAAACCGCTTCAGGTTCCGCACAAAGGTCTTTTATGGCCAGGAGGGCATGGGTGATCGTGTCGACGTGCTTCCGCAGGTCAGTCGCCATTTCACCCTCCTTTACAACCCTTTAATCGAATACGTTTACGATCAACATACAAATCGCGTCGACATAAACTCTCTCTATGTCCAGTGGGGCAAACATAGGGAAAGAAAGTGTAATCAGTATCACATTTCTAGAACGGTGAATCGCCGGCCCAAAGCTCATAGTCGGGATGTGAACTTGCAAGCGCACGAGGCCGCGCCCAGGGATCCACCAACCGTTCGAACTCTGCCTGCACGCGCTCTACAGCCTCCTCCGTGAAGTCCGTAACCATGACCAGCTCACCGTTAGAGGAGCTCAACCGCAGCGACTCGTTGGGGACATCAACGGTCAACATCGGGCAATCCACCTCGCGTAGCGGTGGGGTCGTCGCGTCATACTCGTCGCCAATTACCTGGTCCTGAAACGGCTGCACCAGGGCGTCTAGCTCCCCAACAAGCCAGAGATTGGAGAGGAGGGAATCGACTGTCTGGCCCAAAAGAATCCCGGGCAGAAACCCCCTAATCCGTTCCTCGCCGCAGATGGGGTAGAAGACGTCGATGCCGGAGCCGACCGCTCCGCTTCGTTCGCAAACCAGCCGCACCAGCGACCGCTTCGGGAACTGCGGAGTCTCGCTGTACGGGTCAGGTTCGTTGTGGTCCCACACCATCTGGAAAAGGGGGCGTACGTTTTCTGGTGTCAGCGCGCAGCGCATCTTCGGCGTCCCATCCAATTGCAACGTCACCTCACCCCGGGCGTAATCGAGTGTCAGGTATTCCTCGCTTTCAACCTCGAGGAGTTCGCCGCTGACGTCCGTATTGGGTGGTGTCGAGTTCCACCGGAACACCCAAGTCAGCGCCTGCCCCAAGGCTCGGTACGGATCGTTTGTATCGATCTTGTGCGCAAAAATTTCACCGAGGATCCACTCGAACTGCATGATGTTTGATGCGAATGTGATTCCCCGTGGTGCGCAATTGACGCGTTCGGTGATGACGTGCAGAAGCTTGTGGCGACCCATTTTCTAACCCCTCCGGCTCGGAAATTTCGTTGCATTGAACGTACAAACCGAAACGCAAACCGCACAAGAGTTTGTCGATCATAGTGAGCATCTTGCTTATCGACGGACGAAACGTGGACCCCGAAACCAGCCCGCTACACTCGCAATATGGCAAGAAACAACGAGATCATCGACACCATCCGGGACGCCTGGAACGGACTGTCCTCCGACCAGAAGACCCTCGCCGGCGTGCTCGCCACCATCGACACCGCCGGCAAGGCCTTCGCGTTGCGCGACCTCGCACGCACCAACTCTAAGCGCGTCCGGGGCCCGAAGTGGCTGTGGACCCCGGTAATCGGCGCAGTCAACACCCTGGGCTGGGTCGCCTGGTTCGCGGTGGGCAAGAAGCGCTAGCTACAGACCACGCTGCCCCGCGTAGAAGCGAACGCGTGTTACCGGCGCGGTTTTCGCTTTCTGCCAGGGATAGCGGTCACCCGCGGCCTCTATAGGCTCGCTGAGCTCGAGGAGTGTGTCGGTCCCGCCGGAGCCACCGACGGTCAGGGTATTGCCCTCAATTTCGATGTCAGAGGCAAAGGTCCTCTCCGTACGTCGCTGCGCCACAAGCAACGCAGGCACCTCGGCGAACACCGTTCTCCCGCGGCGCAGAACCAGGGCGTCAGGCCCCTCGTAGCTTGGCCGGATACGTTCTCCGGCGATGAGCGACCACACCCACACAACAGCCCAGAGCGAAAGCAGTAGCGCTACCAGCCGCACCAATCCTGCGGGCAAAAGCAGGTGCGCAACAACCATCTCAATGGCCAAAACTGCGGTGACAAAGCCAAGCATCTGCAACCGCCCAGGTGGATGGGGGAGCGGCGACGCGCTATCGGGCACGAGACAGCGTCCACGGATCCACCGTCCCAAGTCGCGGTACAGCCCCAGTTCGAACTTCGCTACCCGGTATGCAGGGTGCTTCTTCAGCAACGTTATCGCTCTAGATGCCACGGGTGAGCTCCTCCAACACCACCCGCTGGGCGCCCCGGGTGGGAAGATCCTTCACCTGGAGCGGGACGGAACCCTGCCGCAGGGTAGGGAGGACGTCTCGCATAATTCCGCGTGCAAAGAGTGCCGAGAGCGTAGCCGAAATCTGCGGAACATCGACATCCCGTGAATGCATTGCCCGAAGCTCACCCCACACATTGACGGACTTACGCGCCGCCTCCACACAGGAAGCATCCTTGAGGTTTGCCCTGAGCTGCGCCCACGTCGCCTCGGTCGCGACGCCAGTGAGCGCCATGAGGTCCCAGGAATCGAGCTCTATCTGCAGCAGCGCAGCATCGTCGATCACATCCGCAAGTTTGTCGCTAATATCGCGCGGGCACCCGGCGGGCGCCTCCGCGATAGCCAGCAGCCGCGACCGCTGTCTCTCCAGATGGGCGATGTGGCCGTCCAACATGGCAATTGAACGTTGTACTGCGTCTTCACGTTCGATGTCGGCGACTGGAACACCGGCGTCGATAAGCGCACGCGCCCGAATCACCGCCACTAGATCGCTGACGGAGTAGTCGCGGTAGTTGCCGCTTGTCCGCGCAGGTTCTGGCACAACTCCGCGTTCGTGCAGGTGGCGCACCGAACGGACGGAGCAGCCGGCTGCCGCAGCCACGTCTGAAATCTTCACGCACCAAAACTTAAACCCTCACATCGTGTGAGGGTCAAGCACTAGTTCCTGAACCCGTGCACCGGCGCGGGGATGAACCCGCCGCGGTGGATGAACTCGTCGTTGCCCACCGTGTTCACCGGAATCACCGGTGCGTAGCCGAGCAGGCCGCCGAAGTTCACTTCGTCGCCGGGCTTGGTGCCGGGCACCGGAATGAGGCGAGAGGCGGTGGTCTTGTGGTTCATCATGCCGATCGCGGCTTCGTCGGCGATCATGCCCGCGATGAGCTCGGCGGAGGTGTCGCCGGGGATGGCGATCATATCGAAACCGACGGAACAGATCGAGGTCATCGCCTCGAGCTTGTCCATGGAGATCGCGCCGCTATGAACCGCGTCGATCATGCCCTTGTCCTCGGAGACGGGGATGAACGAGCCGGACAGTCCGCCGACGCGGGAGCAGGCCATCATGCCGCCCTTTTTCACGGCGTCGTTGAGCAGCGCCAACGCAGCGGTCGTCCCGTGCGTGCCCACCTGGTCCAGGCCCATGCGCTCGAGCACGTGCGCCATCGACACCGCCGGCAAGGCGTTTGCGCTACGCAACCTGGCGCGCACCAACTCCAAGCGTGTCCGGGGGCCGAAGTGGCTGTGGACGCCCGTGATTGGCGCAGTCAACACCCTGGGCTGGGTCGCCTGGTTTGCGGTGGGCAAGAAACGCTAATCATTCACAGTGTTGCCCTCCGCATAGAAGCGAACACATCTGACCGGCGCAGGTTTCTTCTTCTGTCAGGGCGACGCAGCGCCAAAAAGTCAGGGCCCTCGTAGCTGGGCCGGAAGCACTCTCAGGCGGTGTTTGACTACACCCATGCAGCCGCCCAAAGCGAAAGTAGCGTGCGACCCGCCACGACAATCCTGCAGGAAAGCAGGTGCACAAAAACTGACTAGACGGCCGAAAACAGGCTCATTAATGCAAGGATCCGTAAACGTTCCGTGGGTAAGAATACCTCTGGGTCACTCATAAACGGTCGAGGAGCCACCTTCCTTGGTCGCGTTGTAGTCCCAGCTCGTGTTTGGGCATCCGCTCACCGTTACCGACGTAAACACCTTGGGTACCACGGTAGAACTCCTTCAATACCGATTCCTGAGAGCCCTTGGTGGTATATCTTTCACCTTGCTATCAGGGCAAATTCGTTAACATCTGTTAATGATCGTGATGGTGCCAGTAGTGCGATGTCCATGAGGAGGTAATATCGTGTTTCGTCGAGTGCTGGATATTACAGCTGTGACCAGTGTAATGGTGCTTCTCGTTGCCACGACAGTTAATGCGCAGGCCCACCCATCGACACCCGAAATCAATGCAATCTTCGACGAGTTCGTAGAGTACGAAGATAACGGCCTGATGATGTTCAACACCGTAGAAGCCCGTGAAGCCGGTGTGGAAGACGACATCTTGGAAATCGGTGAAACATTCAACGACATATCGCAAGAGAAGTGGGTTAACGAGGAGGGGCCTTCAACCGTTGCTCGGGCTCCTCTGGTGGATCGTTGGAACTACTGCGGAACCGGCAATTCCGGCCCCGGAGCCCCACAAAACAGCGTGGACTCCGTTTGCCAGCGACACGACACCTGCATAGGAGACGCAAATGGAGACCGCTCCGCGATGATTGCCTGCGATGTTGCGTTTGTGGCCACCATGAACAACATCAAGGGGGAGTACGGTGGAGCAGATCGAACTTACATTGAGGCAGCGATTCAGGTAATCCGTGCTGCCATGGCCTGCCGGCCGGTGTGCTGACCTCTATTTTTGAGAAAGTGGCGATAGTTTCGTCTTCCGGAGGGGAGAACTGATGGACGGTATCGTGTCCGCACTCGCACTTGGATTGTTATTGGTCCTGGTACCTACCGCGGCCGTCGCCGTACTGATTTACGTTTGCAGTAGTGGCATCAAGAGGGATGGTCGCGTTCAGTCAGGTCTAACCAGCGCCAGCTACGCGGTCGCTTTAGCTGTCATTAGCTGCGCCATTGTGGCTCTTGTATCCGCAGGCATTGACAGGTGGGCTGCGTTTCAAGCAGATGAAGACATGGCTGTTGTAACAATTCCCTTTTTGCTTGTGGTCTGTTTGCTGGGAAGCGCAAAGGTTCCAGCGCACCCCGTCCGTGGACCGCTCATGGGCGCGCTGGGTGCTACTGCGGGGGCTGCGCTCTATTACCCGATCATGACGGCGGTTCAGGGGGCAGGCGATCACACCGCCCTATGGGGTATCGGGATGTTGTTTGTTTGGATAGCATGCGGAATCCCACTGTTTATTACGGCAATTGTCATCGCGGCGGTGCGAGCACGGGCGTGATCGGTCAAATGCTGAATCATGGATGATCGGTGATTGTCTCGGCCGCTAGTTCCGGAACCCGTGCACCGGCGCGGGGATGAACCCGCCACGGTGGATGAACTCGTCGTTACCCACCGTGTTTATCGGAATCACCGGTGCGTAGCCGAGCAACCCGCCGAAATTCACTTCGTCGCCGGGCTTGGTGCCGGGCACCGGGATGAGGCGAGAGGCGGTGGTCTTGTGGTTCATCATGCCGATCGCGGCTTCGTCGGCGATCATGCCCGCGATGAGCTCGGCGGAGGTGTCGCCGGGGATGGCGATCATATCGAAACCGACGGAACAGATCGAGGTCATCGCCTCGAGCTTGTCCATGGAGATGGCGCCGCTATGAACCGCGTCGATCATGCCCTTGTCCTCGGAGACGGGGATGAACGAGCCGGACAGTCCGCCGACGCGGGAGCAGGCCATCATGCCGCCCTTTTTCACGGCGTCGTTGAGCAGCGCCAACGCAGCGGTAGTCCCGTGCGTGCCCACCTGGTCCAGGCCCATGCGCTCGAGCACGTGCGCCACTGAATCGCCCATCTCCGCCGTCGGCGCGAGCGAGAGGTCCACGATGCCAAACGGCATGCCGAGGCGCTCCGCAGCCATCGTCCCCACGAGCTGACCCGCGCGGGTGATCTTGAACGCGGCCTTCTTAATCTCCTCGGCGACCTCGTTCAAGGTTGCCCCCTTGAGCGGAGCGATCGCATTATCGACGACGCCGGGGCCCGACACACCGACCGAGATCACCGTGTCCGGCTCCTCAATGCCGTGGAACGCACCGGCCATGAACGGATTGTCGCCGACGGCGTTGGCGAAGACAACCAGCTTGGCGCAGGCGATGGAGGAGCGGTCCCCGGTCGCCTCCGCGGCCTCCTTCACAATCTCGCCCATCTTGGCCACGGCGTTCATGTTGATGCCGGCGCGTGACGACGCCACGTTGACCGATCCGCACACGTTATCGGTAACGCTCAGCGCCTCCGGGATGGAGTAAATCAGCTTCTTGTCAGCGGTGGTGCCGCCCTTTTCCACCAGCGCGGAGTAGCCGCCGACGAAGTTCACGCCGAGCTCGCCGGCCGCGCGATCCAGCGCGCGGGCAATCTCCACCGGGTTGCCCTCGGCGCCCGCCGCCACCAGCGCGACGGGGGTGACGGAGATGCGCTTGTTCACGATCGGGATGCCAAGCTCGCGCTCGATGTCCTCGCACACCGGTACGAGATCACGCGCGCGCTCCACAACCCGGTCGTACACCGCCTGCGCGGTGGCCTCCATCGTGGGGCGGGTGCAGCCGATGAGCGAAATGCCCATGGTGACGGTGCGGATGTCCAGGCGGTAATCCTCGATCATGCGGATGACGTCGAGGAACCGCGCGTCTGAAAACTCGAAATTCACAGCCGGCCCCCTTAAATGTCGTTGATGGCGCTGAACAGGGCCTCGGACTGGATGCGCACGACCATGCCGAGCGGCTTGCCGGCGGCGTCGAACGCCTCCTGCAGCGCCCCCATGTCCACATCGCCCTCAGGCAGAGCGACGCGCATGATCATGGTGAAGAAGTCGTCCATGATGGTCTGGGAGACGTCGAGGATGTTCAGTCCCTCGTCGGCTGCGGTTTTAGCAACCGCGGCGATGACGCCGGGACGGTCTTTGCCAGTGGTCGTAATAATTGCGTGCATGCGCAAAGTATAGGCGCTGAAATAGCGTTACGGTGGGCGTTATGGAAACACCTAAGCAAAGCCAACACGTTCTCGTTCTCGGCGCGGGAGGCAACGTCTCGCGCCACTCCGTCCCCAAGCTCGTCGCGGCTGGTCACAGCGTCAGCGCGCTCGTGCGCAACCCCGACCATGCGCAGCAGCTTGTCGACGACGGCGCGACTGCGATCGTCCGCGACCTGACCACCCTCGACGAGGAAGACTGGGCTCGCCTGCTCACCCCGTTCGATGTGGTCGTGTGGTCCGCGGGCGCCGGCGGCGGTTCCGCAGAGCGCACCTTTGCCGTGGACCGCGACGCGGCGATGGCGATGATCGACGCGCTCGAGGAGCTCGGCGAGTTCGCCCCGTTTACCGTCATGGTCTCCTATGCCGGCGCCGCCGAGGCCACCACGGAGGACGACGGCGGCCCGTGGTACGCCTATGTCGAGGCGAAGAAGGCCGTCGATAAGCGGCTGCTCGCCTCTGACCTGCCGTACCAGATCCTCGGCCCCACCCGCCTCACCGATGATCCGTGTAAGGGCATCGCGCTTCTCGACGACCAAAGGGACCCCTCGTCAGAAACCCCGCGCGAGCTTGTGGCAGATGTGATCGTCGAATCGGTCGGCCGCGGCACGCAGTTCGACCGCAACCCGCTCGATTTTGAAGGCGGCGACGCGAAAGTCTCCGAGATCTAGTCGAACCGGCCCTCGGTGCAGAGCCGGGCGAATGTGCGCAACAGCCCATTCGCCCGGCTCACGTCGTGGTTGGGCAGGTCGGCGACGATGCGAGCGTACTCCTCGGCGGGGAAGTAGCCGTAGTCGTGGAAGAAGTCCATGCGGGTGCGCATCGCGTCGGCATCCATCTCGGCGTGGAACTGCGTGGCCCACACCCGGTCGCCGTAGCGGACCATCTGCACCAGGCCGTCGGGACCGGTGGCCACAACGGTGAGGGAATCGGGCACGCGCACCGGGTTCTCGGTGTGGCCGGTCAGGGCGGTGAACGTGCCGCTAGGACCGGCGAGCTCGTCTTCCGCCACCACGTTCACGGTGGTCGGGCCGGACGGCTCGGGGTGGGTGCGCCCGACCTCGCCGCCGAGGTGGTCCACCAGCCAAGAGATGCCGAAGCAGACAAAGAAGACGGGTTTGCCGGAGTTGACGGTGGCGGACAGGATGTCGTCGATACGCTTGTGCCACGGATCGCGCTCGGGGTTGGTCACATTCAGTGAGCAGCCGCCGACGATGATGCCGCTGACGGGGTCGAGGGGGCCGAGCTCGGAGTCGGGGGAGTCGATGACACGCAGTTCCATGTCCACTTCGCTTACGCCCGTGGCGCGCAGGGCGTCGTGGTATTCGGCGTGGGCGACGTCCGGCCCAATCTCGCCGTTGCGAAGGGAGAGGAAAAGCAGCTTTGACATAGCGGCAATTCTATACCGCTTAGTCTATTTTTAGGAATTACCCGCGGACTGACTGCTCTACCACGTCGAGCATCGCCTCGAGCCGGTCCACAGGCTCACCGGAGGCGAGTTTGGTGATGAAGCCCTCGAGCACTGTCTCCAGGTAGGTCTGCACGACGGCGACGGGGACGTCGTCACGCATCTGCTTATTGGACTCCAAGCGCTCGCGGACCGCACAGTCCAGCACCTCCTGGTGCTCGCGCCAACGCGCCTCGAACTCCGGATCAGTGCGCAGCTTGCGAAGGATCTCGGCGCGGGTGGTGAACCAGTCGTTGGAGGTGCGGTCCACGAGCATCCCGCGCATGACCTCCACCAAACCGCGTTCGCTGACCACCTGGGCCTGCCGCTCCGCGTCTGCTTCGGCGATGGCCAGGAACAGTGTTTCCTTGTCGCCGAAGTGGTGGAAGATAGCGCCACGCGTCTTGCCGGTGGCCTCTTCCAGACGGGCCACGGTCGCCCCCTCGTAGCCGTAGTGCGCGAAGCAGACGCGGGCGGTGTCGATGATCTCGCCGCGGCGGCGCTTCAGCTCTTCATCGCTGACAATCGGCATGAGGGGGCTCCTTCGGGCTCCAGAAAGGGGCGAGAAAAATGGGGAAGGGGCCCCGCGGCGTGCGGGGCCCCTTAAGCGACGGCCGAAAGCTTGTTAGCTCTTGACCATCTGACGCAGCACGTACTGCAGGATGCCGCCGTGGCGGAAGTACTCCGCCTCACCCGGCGTATCCACGCGCACCACTGCGTCGAATTCGACAGCGTCGGAGCCGTCCTTCTCCGCCTTAACGTGAACCGTGGCCGGGATCTCACCGTTGTTGAACTCGGTGACGCCCGTCAGGGTGAACGTCTCGGTGCCGTCCAGGCCGAGAGACTCGTGGGACTCGCCCTCCGGGAACTGCAGCGGCAGCACGCCCATGCCGATGAGGTTCGAGCGGTGGATGCGCTCGAAGGACTCGGCGATGACGGCCTTCACACCCAGCAGGTTGGTGCCCTTCGCCGCCCAGTCGCGGGAGGAACCGGTGCCGTACTCCTTGCCGGCGATGACCACCAGCGGGATGTCCTTCTCGGCGTAGTTCATCGCGGCGTCGTAAATGTACGCCTGCGGTGCGCCCTCCTGCGTGAAGTCGCGGGTGTAGCCGCCCTGCTCGTCCACCAGCTGGTTGCGCAGGCGGATGTTCGCGAAGGTACCGCGGACCATGACCTCGTGGTTGCCGCGGCGGGAGCCGAAGGAGTTGTAGTCCTTGCGCTCAACACCGTTGGCGTCCAGGTAGTTCGCGGCCGGGGTGCCCGGCTTGATGGAGGAAGCCGGCGAGATGTGGTCGGTGGTCACCGAGTCGCCCAGCTTCGCCAGCACGCGTGCGCCCTCGATGTCCTCGACTGCCTCCGGCTCATCCGGCATACCGTCGAAGTACGGTGCCTTGCGGATGTAGGTGGAGTCCTCGTTCCAGTCGAAGGTCTTGCCGGTCGGGATGTCCAGACCCTGCCACTGCTCGTCGCCCTTGAACACGTCGGCGTAGTCGGCCTCGTACATCTCGCGGGAAATGGTGCCAGCGATGGTCTCTTCGATCTCCTCGGTGGACGGCCAAACGTCCTTGAGGAAGACGTCGTTGCCGTCGGCGTCCTGGCCCAGCGGCTGGGTCTCGAAGTCGAAGTCCATCGTGCCGGCGATAGCGTAGGCGATGACCAGCAGCGGGGACGCGAGGTAGTTCATCTTCACGTCCGGGGAGATGCGGCCTTCGAAGTTGCGGTTGCCGGAAAGGACTGCGGTTGCGGTGAGGTCGAACTCGTTGACTGCGTCGGACACCTCGGCCGGCAGCGGGCCGGAGTTGCCGATGCAGGATGCGCAGCCGAAGCCGGAGAGGTAGAAGCCGACGGCCTCCAGGTCCTTCCACAGGTCAGCGCGCTCGTAGTAGCCGTCAACGACCTGGGAGCCCGGAGCCATAATCGTCTTGACCCACGGCTTGGCCTTCAGGCCCTTCTCGGCGGCCTTGCGTGCCAGCAGTGCGGCGCCGACCATGACGGACGGGTTGGAGGTGTTGGTGCAGGAGGTCACAGCGGCGATGGCCACGAAACCGTGGTCCAGGGTGTACTCGCCGCCCTTCGGGGACTCGACGATGACCGGCTTGGAAGCGCGGCCCTCTGCACCCTCAGCGGCGGACTCGCCGTTGGCTGCCCAGGACTCGTTGTAGGAGACAGCGTCAACGTTCTCGGCGCGAACCGGCTCGGAGGTGCCCTCGCCGGCAGTGTTGTAGTCCGGCAGCTGCTTGCGGAAGGTGTCCTTGGACTCGGACAGCAGGATGCGGTCCTGCGGGCGCTTCGGGCCCGCAATGGACGGGACGACGGTGGACAGGTCCAGCTCGAGGTACTCGGAGTACTCGGCCTCGGTGGCGTCCTGCTCCAGCCACATGCCCTGTGCCTTGGCGTACGCCTCGACGCGGTCGATGTCCTCCTGGGAGCGGCCGGTCAGGTGCAGGTAGTTGATGGTCTCCTCGTCGATCGGGAAGATCGCGCAGGTGGAGCCGAACTCCGGGGACATGTTGCCGATGGTGGCGCGGTTCGCCAGCGGGATTTCCTTGACGCCGTTGCCGTAGAACTCGACGAACTTCTGCACCACGCCGTGCTCGCGCAGCATCTCGGTGATGGTGAGCACGACGTCGGTTGCGGTCACACCGGTCGGGATCTCGCCGGTGAGCTTAAAGCCCACGACGCGCGGGATGAGCATGGACACCGGCTGGCCCAGCATCGCGGCCTCAGCCTCGATGCCGCCGACGCCCCAGCCCAGGATGCCCAGGCCGTTTTCCATGGTGGTGTGGGAGTCGGTGCCGATGCAGGTATCCGGGTAGGCCAGGCCCTCGTTGTCGAAGACGACGCGGGAGAGGTACTCGATGTTGACCTGGTGGACAATGCCGGTTCCCGGCGGGACGACGCGGAAGTTGGAGAAGTTCTCTGCACCCCAGCGCAGGAACTGGTAGCGCTCCTCGTTGCGCTGGTACTCGATCTCGACGTTCTTGTCGATGGCGTCGGTGGTGCCGAACGCCTCGATAATCACGGAGTGGTCGATGACCATCTCAGCCGGGTTCAGCGGGTTGACCTGGTCCGGGTTGCCGCCGAGGGTGCTCACGGCCTCACGCATGGTTGCAAGGTCGACCACGCAGGGCACGCCGGTGAAGTCCTGCATGAGGACGCGGGCCGGGGTGAACTGAATCTCCACGCTCGGCTCTGCCGACGGGTCCCAGTTTGCGATGGCCTTGATGTGGTCCTCGGTGACGTTCTTGCCGTCCTCGGTGCGCAGGAGGTTCTCGCCCAGCACCTTGAGGGAGTAGGGGAGTTTCTCCATGCCTTCGACGGCGTCGAGTGCGAAGTAGTCGTAGGACTTTCCGCCGACCTCGAGTGTCTTTTTGGCACCGAACGAGTTCTTGCTTTCTGCCACGGTGAGCTCCAATTCTCGTCGTATGAAATCAGGGATTAGCGACCCTATGGTCAAGCCACCAGTCTATGCGACCTTCCATAGTTCCGCGCCCATATTAACAGTACGCGCGTTATGTTTTTGCATTGCGCCTATCGACGCACCAACGGTTCCCACCGTTAGACTCCAAAATCGACCATCTGGATCGTCGGGCAGCCCGAGGAGAGACGCCAATGCAGACCGAAGCCACGCTTGAAGAGCTCGCCTCCCAGCTCGCATCGTCCCCTGTAGCGTTCGGTACCGACAATCCCCTGAACGCGGAGCTGGGTCCGGCCCTCGAGGCCGCTCTCGCCGACGCCAACACCGACGCTTTCGCTCCGGTGGGAATGATTGTGCTCGAGCAGACACCGCCAGTTATCGCGGACCTGCGCGACCTGGCGCAGGACGCCGCCGCCGAGACTGGTTTGGACACGGTTCTGGTGCGTACCCCGCAAGTGGCTGTCGGGGTCAGCGACTCTTTGACCCGCGCACAGGTGGAGCGCGGGGAACGGACGATGGTCGCTGAGCCGGACTATGTTGTCGGCGTCCACGCCTTCGCCGACGCCGCCAACACGTTCTCGGTGAACTGGCCGCTGACCGTGGCGGTCGCTGTGTTGGTGCTCGCCGCGGTTGCCACGGCAGCGGCGCTTTCCGCCCGCCACGGCGACTAGGCGTCGACAAGCCTGGGCGCTTGACCTCCTCGCTCGTAAAAGTTGACAAGCCGCCCGAAAACCCGCAGGTCAAATTCCGCGATTTCAACAGTTTGGTCAACTTTTACGAGCACGCAGCCGATGGTGTGACAAAAGTCACGTAACGCACCGAGGTCGAAGTTCGCGCTGGTGAGACGGGTGTGAATCATGTGAACAGGCTTGACTCGGGAGATTGTTTGTAACAAAAGAGATACAAGTTTGTTGCCTTGACGTATGGTTCCCGTATCGGCTCGCGGGTCGATGGTTGTCACACGCAACGCAATGGCACCGATAGGGCGCTCTAGTCAAGCGTCCGCGAAGGTTCGGGCATGTGGGGAAGCACGCCGAGTACCAGGTTCCAGGGCACCGCTGTGCCAGTCGCGATTCGCGCTGCCGCGTCAGTAGTCAACATCTAGACCGCTCGTGGAACCGCTAGTCACGGTTTTCGCATGCGCTTTGAAGCCTCGGGTTTTCTTGATCGCCCGAGCGCTGTTGAAGTGTGCGCGACGGGCGGTGTGAGGAGCACCTTCGTGGCTAATCCACAAAGGGGCACCCGGTTTGGCCGTGCGCGAAATGTGCTCGGCGCCACCGCGTGTGCCGCAACCATTTCTTTGGTGGCGGGCCTAGTCAGCCCGGCCGCCAATGGTCAGAGTTCCACCTCCGGAATGAGCGAGCTTGTGACCGTTGTGTCCCGCGCGCAGACCGACGTCGACGCGCTCAACTTGGACCTCGGCGGTCTGCAGGAGTCCGTCAACCAGTCGCTGGTGGACCTGCACGATGCGCAGGTCAAGGCCGAGCAGGCTCGCCGCGGCAAGGATGAGGCGAAGCGCCGTCTCAACGAGGCGCAGGAGCGTGTCGACGCCCTGCGCGCCGAGCTCGATGATCTGAGCCGATCGCAGTACCGTGGCTCCAGCCCGAGCGACGCGCTCGTCGCCGTCAGTGGCAAGGACACCCAGCGCGACGTGCTGGATCGCTCGCTTTTCCTTCGCCAGCGCTCGGAGGAGAAGCGGGCGAAGCTTGCTGAAGCCGAGCAGGCCCGCGCCGAGGCGGCTAATGAGGAGGCCACGCTTCGCCAGGCCAGCGAGCTTGCCGACGCTTCGGAGGCCGAGGCGAAGCAGGCCGAGGCGAGCGCGCGTGAGCTTCTCGACGCCAACCGCGCCGCCCTCGAGGCATCCGTCGCCGAACGCGACGCCGCCCAGTCCCAGCTGGATTCTGCTCAGAAGGAACTGGATCAACAGCGCCCCGCCCAGACCGATAAGGCGCAAGTGGACCAGGCCCAGACCGAAGTGGAGGCTGACGCGCCCCAGGCGCAGCCTGAAACTCCAGACACCGCCGCAGCCGAGTCCGACAACGCCATCGCTGCCGACCCGTATGCGGCAACGCTGACCGTGTCCAAGGGCGACACCACCTACGAGGTGCCGGAAGAGGTCGTGGATCTGGTTCGTCAGCGCGTGTCCAACGACGCCCCGGAGGCGCCCGAGCCCAGCCGTGAAACCGTGGTCGATGCGGTGCGCACCGTGGCGCAGACGTCGTCGGATAGCGATACTGCGGCGCTGTCGTCCACCGCCGGCCTACCGGCGCTGGACAGCGACACGATCGCGAAGGTTGGCGCTGTCGCGGCCGGTATCGCAATGGTCGGCGGCGTGGCGGCCAACCACGGCTCCTTCGACAATTCCAATGCGGATGCCGCCGAGCTGGTCACCGCTTTCGCGGACGGTCTCAACGGTGCACTCGGCACGGTCGAGCAAACTTCCGACACCACGGAAACTGCAGACTCTACGGATTCCCTCTCCGCGGTGCTGCCGGAGGTCGAGACTGCCGCTGACGTCTCCGCCAAGTCGCAGAAGTCTGTCGCCGCGGTATCGGATTCCTCCCAGGTGGAGGCTGTGATCGCGCGTGCGCAGTCCCAGATTGGCACCCCGTACGTGTGGGGCGGCGGCGACGCCAACGGCCCGACCACCGGCGTGAACGGCGGCTCGGTGTCCGGCTTCGACTGCTCCGGCTTGGTGCTCTACGCGTTTGCGGCCGCCGGCGTGGCGCTGCCGCACTACACCGGGTACCAGTACCAGCGCGGCACCCAGGTCCCGGTGAACGAGGCCCAACGCGGCGACCTGCTGTTCTGGGGGCCGGGCGGCAACCAGCACGTGGCCATCTACCTCGGCGACGGCACCATGATCGAGGCACCGCAGGCCGGCCAGAACGTCACCATTGCTCCAGTGCGTTGGTCCGGCATGGCTCCGAACGCGGTGCGCCTGCTCTAGCGGGATAAACTCGAGAGCATGGCTCTCAACGACTACGACGCACTCCTCGTCCTTTCCTTCGGCGGCCCCGAAGGGGAGGACGAGGTTATTCCTTTTCTTGAGAACGTCACTCGCGGACGCGGCATCCCGCGCGAGCGGCTGGCACAGGTCGGCGAGCACTACTTCCACTTCGGCGGCGTGAGCCCCATCAACGGGCAAAACCGCGAACTCATCGCCAACATCGAGGCTGAGCTGTCGGCGCGCGGCATCGACCTGCCCGTCTACTTCGGCAACCGCAACTGGCACCCGTTCGCCGCGGACACTGCGAAGCAGTTGCTTGACGACGGCCACAGGAACGTCCTCGTATTCGCCACCAGTGCCTGGGGCGGGTATTCAGCCTGCCGGCAGTACGACGAGGACATCCAGCAAATCCGGGAGGTCACGCCGGAGATCACCTACACCAAGCTCTGGCAGTTCTACGGGCACCCGACATTCGTCGAGCTCGTGGCAGAGGGATTGCGCGCTGCCGTGGAGAAGGCAACCGGCGACACCCGCGTGCTGTTCACCGCGCACAGCGTGCCCACCGCCGCGGACCAGAACTCCGGCGGGCCGGCAGACCAGCACCTGTACTCGAGGCAGGTTGCAGAGGCGGCGAGGCTCGTCGCAAAGCACGCCGGCGTAGATAGCTACGAGGTGGTGTGGCAGTCGCGCTCCGGCAACCCGGCGACGCCGTGGCTGGAGCCGGACGTGGTGGACCGCGCCCAGGAGCTTCAGCGCGAGGGGATGGAGCACCTCATCTGCGTGCCTATCGGTTTTATCACCGACCACATGGAGGTGGTCTGGGACCTCGACACCGAGCTGAAGCAAGCGTGCGAGGAGATGGGGGTGTCCCTGACACGCACCCCGACCGTCGGCCTCGAGCCCGCCTTCGCCGGCATGGTGGTCGATATCGCCGAGGCCGTCGGCGCGGAAGTCAAGCCTAAAACCTTGTCTTCAGTCACGGTGCAGGGCTGCACCGTTAATGGCGCGCCGTGCAAGGAAGGGTGCTGCGCGCCGGTGAAGCGGCCGGGCCGCTAGCGCGCCCACTCGCGCTGGTAGTCCACCACCGCATCGGCCACACCAGCCATGCGGGCGGAGCGCACGTGGCGCCAGAGCGCGAACAGCTGCGGGTCGAAGGAGTGGTCGTCCAGGCGGTCGGTGACCGTTTCAATCGTGGCAGCCACCCTGTCCGCCCGGGCGAAGAGTTTCGCCGCGCGCGGGGTGACACCGGCGGGAAGCCCCGGGGTGTCGTAGAAGTCCGCGAGCGTGCCCACCGCCAGCCGCGGGTTGGGCAGATCCTTTCGGGTGCCGCCGGCTGCCTCGATCAGCACGGCGGCCTGCTCTGTGGCGCGGGAGAGCAGCTGGTCCGCCTCGCCGGGAGAGAACCACTCTGGCTCCGGCAGCGGTTCCGGGTCTTCGAACCAGCGCCAATTCACCCCGCCGCCCGAGTATCTGGGCACAAGAATGTGGTGCATCCCCGCCCCGCGCACCACCAGCGCTCCGGCCTGGGTCAGCGCTTCCATCGCAGGGGAGCCGGCCTGCAGCCGCGGCGCCTGGCCCGGACCCCAGAGGACGAGTCTGATTGCGGGGCCGGGGGTGGAGAGGTCGGCGGCGGAGCGGACGTCGTGAAGCAATTGCGCCATAGGCAGGCTGCCGTACGAATGCGCACCTCCGAGATCCGTGAGCGCGTCGACGGTGTCGTCGGAGGATTCGACGTTGTAGAGCCACGCCGCCAGCCAGACGGCGGTGTTTTGCAGGGGTGAATAGACTTCGGCGCGCGTGTGCATCCGGGCCAGTGTAACGGGGCCGATACAATGCGGACGCATTATGGGAGATAGCCGGTACAGCGGAGACATTTTCAGCGGACACGCGCGGAGCAAGCGCCCGAGCTACCCGGAGATGCCGGCGGAACCCGGCATCATCGTGGAGATCGTGGGCAACGACTTCGTCGGCGCGGTGGTGGGCTTCGAGCGGACCTACGACGGCGACTTCGTGCGCTTGGAGGACCGCTACGGCACCCAGCGCCTGTTCAAGATGTTGCCCGGCGCGTTCATGGTGGAGGGCCAGCGCGTGACGCTGACCCGCTACGTGGCGCCGCGCGACGACGGGCCGAAGCGGTCCAACTCCGGCTCCCGGAAAGTAGGCAACGTCGAGGCCAAAGTGGCCATGCCGTCGCGCATCTGGGTGGAAGGCATCCACGACGCCGCGATTGTGGAGCAGGTGTGGGGCCACGACCTCCGCGTCGAAGGCGTGGTGGTGGAGTACCTGGAAGGCCTGGACAACCTGCAGGAGCGCCTTGACGAGTTCCAGCCTGGCCCTGGCCGGCGCATCGGCGTGCTGGCGGACCACCTGATCGAAGGCACGAAGGAATCCC
The DNA here is from genome assembly GCF_030408355.1 of Corynebacterium afermentans subsp. afermentans. Classification (NCBI taxonomy): domain Bacteria; kingdom Bacillati; phylum Actinomycetota; class Actinomycetes; order Mycobacteriales; family Corynebacteriaceae; genus Corynebacterium; species Corynebacterium afermentans. Next base: position 1,246,669 of record NZ_CP046606.1, on the reverse strand, counting down.
GGCTGGTGGAGCACGTCGGCCCGCACGTGCTGGTCACGGGCCACCCATACGTTGACATCTGGGCTGCGGTGAAACCCGCGAGCGTGGGCATCCCCGCATGGCCGGAGGTGCCCTACGGCGAAGACTGGAAGACGGGCGTGTGCCGCCGCCTGGGGTGGTCGGACCCGAAGGAAGGGTGGCGGCGTGTGTCGTCGTCAGTGAGCACCTTCCGGGACCTGGATTCCACGCTCATCGGAGCGGTAGAGCGGTTGGTGGACTTCGTCACCAACCCGGAATTATCCAAAAACGATCTCTAGAACACATGTAAGGTACGTCACGTGGGACCTTTGCTTTGGTTTTTAGCTGCGGCGCTGCTGGCGCTGCTGGAATTGACTGTGGGCGAGCTGACGCTGCTCATGCTCGGCGCGGGCGCGCTGACCACCGCGCTTGTGGCGCTCGGCGGCGTGCCCATGTGGGCGGAAGTCGCTGTGTTCGCCGTCTCGTCCGCGCTGTTCTGGTTCTTCCTGCGTCCGCCGCTGCGCCGGCGCATGGAAAAGCCGCTGGTGTTGGACGATTCGCCGCGGGCGCTGGTCGGCAGCACGGCGGAGGTCGTCGAGGACATCGTGGGCGGCGAGGGCCAGGTGCGTTTCGACGGCTCCCTGTGGTCCGCCCGCGGCCTCGATCCGGCGGAAACCATCCCGGCAGGATCCCGCGTGACCGTTTACGATATTGACGGCCCCGTCGCTGTCGTGTGGAAGGAGCCCTAAATGGGAGGGTTTATCACATTCTTCGTCATCATCGCGCTGGTGGTGGCAATTCTCACCGCGTCAATCAAGCTGATCCCGCAAGGCGAAGCGGCGGTTATTGAGCGCCTCGGCCGCTACACCCGCACCGCATCCGGCGGGCTGACGTTCCTCGTGCCCTACATCGACCGGGTGCGCGAGCGCGTGGACACTCGTGAGCGCGTGGTGTCCTTTCCGCCGCAGGCCGTGATCACGCAGGACAACCTGACCGTGGCGATCGACACGGTGGTCACGTTCCAGATCAACGACCCGGCCAAGGCAATCTATGGCGTGGACAACTACCTGGTCGGTGTGGAGCAGATTTCTGTGGCCACGCTCCGCGATGTTGTCGGCGGCATGACACTTGAAGAGACGCTGACCTCGCGCGAGACCATCAACCGCCGGTTGCGTGGCGAGCTGGACGCGGCCACTGCGAAGTGGGGCCTGCGCATTAGCCGTGTGGAGCTCAAGGCGATTGATCCGCCGCCGTCCATCCAGCAGTCCATGGAGATGCAGATGAAGGCGGACCGTGAGAAGCGCGCCATGATTCTCACCGCGGAAGGTAAGCGCGAGTCCGACATCAAGACCGCAGAAGGTGAGAAGCAGGCCCGCATCCTCTCCGCGGAGGGCGAGAAGCACGCCGCGATTCTCAACGCGGAGGCGGAGCGCCAGGCGATGATGCTGCGCGCCGAGGGTGAGCGCGCCGCCAAGTACCTGGCTGCGCAGGGTGAGGCCCGCGCGATCCAGAAGGTCAACGCTGCGATCAAGTCTTCCGGCGTCACTCCGGAGCTTTTGGCGTACCAGTACCTGGAGCAGCTGCCGAAGATCGCCAACAACGACGCGGCGACGATGTGGATGATCCCGTCCCAGTTCGGCGACTCGCTGCAGCAGTTCGCCCGCGCGTTCGCCGACAAGGACGACGACGGCGTGTTCCGCTACGAGGCGGAGACGCCCACCGATCAGGACCGCGAACTCGCGGAGTCCGGCAACACCGACCGCTGGTTCGACACCTCCACCGACCCGGAGCTGGCAAAGGCGCTCGCCGAGGCACGTGCTGTGGCCAACAAGCACGTGGACGACCCGGATCCGACCCAGGATTCAGCGCAGGATTCGATCAAACCGGAATCCAGCGGCGCCACCCGCCGCGAGATCACCACGGGCGAGCCGCAGCAGACCGGTTTTGAGCAGACCTTCCAGCCGGAGGCGCAGTCCGACCCGGTCTCGCGCCCTGTTACTCGCCCTGACCAGCAGCCCGAGTAATCAAATTCAGCGCTAGCTGCCACCCGGCCTGCTCCGCGGGCCACCCGGCCGCCTGCAACCGCTGGCTCATCGCCTGTTTGGAGATGCCCAGGGTTGCGGCGGCCTCATTTTGGTTCATGCCGCGTCGCACCAGCGACGTCGCCTCGCGACCCTCGTAGGTGCGCTTGTGCAGCACGTGCGACATCAGGGCGAAGGTCGCCGCGATGTCCGCGGCTTCAGTCGTCGCATTTTGCCTATCGACGATCACCCGCACCTGCCCCGCTCTCGTCCCGACTGCAGTAGTCGCCGTGGCAGAAGCGTCGCGGGTGGAGCCTGCGCCGTCGGCGATGCCGAGCCCGATGGCCCAGTTGCCGTCTGAAAGCAGAGCCATGATCAGGTTGAGCGCAGCCTCCGCGTCCGCGACCTGCGAGCGGATGTCCTCCACCCCGAGCACCTCGAAGCCTGCGACACCGGGCAGGGAGCTCAGCGCCTCGGCGGAGCGCTCCACCACGGTGGCGCGGGCCTTCTCGCGGCCCCGGTACCTCGCATGCACGGCAATCATGGGCCGTAGCGTACTCCGGTCTACCCTTGGGGCTTGACTCCGACACGTCCCGAGCGGGTTGGCATGCGAGCGTCCAGCACCAGCCCCGCGACGCCGAGGACGGCGAGCACCGCCATGATGGCCACGAACACCGGGTCCGCATCGCCCGTGAGCGTGTCGCCGAACAGGGTGACCAGGATCGTGCCGGGCGCAGACCCCACCAGGGTTGCGAGTGCGAACGGGGCGATGGGCACCCGGGTCAGCGCCGCGGCGTAGTTCATGATGGAAAACGGCACCGCCGCGATCATGCGCAGGCTCAAGATGGCCAACCAACCACGTTGTTCAAGCCGCCGGTTGATGTTCTCCACAGCCGGGTGCGTCAGGCGCGGCTCCACCCAGTCCCTCAGTAGCGTCCGGACGATGAGGAGCGAAATGACTGCGCTGACCGTCGTGGCCGTCAGCGCGATGAGTATTCCGCGGGCGGTGCCGAAAAGGATGCCGGCGGAGACAGTCATCAGCGTCCTGGGGATGGGGAACTGGGTGATCAGTACGTACAGCAGCCAGAACAGGACAGGGAACCAGACACCGGTCTCATCGGACCAGGTGCGGAGCGTCGACAGCGGAGGGACGTCGAGAAGCATCCATGCTGCGATGAACAACGCGCCGGCCGCAACGACGAGTGCGATCCGGTTCCGGGGTGCCTTCCGCAAACGATTCACTACGCCATCATCCACCGGCCGGTAGCCTGGCACCAACTCGAGGAAGGGCGCCCCATGAACAAAACACCCCGTCGCAACGTATGCGAGCGGGGTGATGGGTCTGTGCCCGGAGGGGGACTTGAACCCCCACGTCCGTTAATAGGACACTAGCACCTCAAGCTAGCGCGTCTGCCATTCCGCCACCCGGGCTTAGGGTGTTTTTCAGCCTCTCGGCTGGGCACTCGCATAACTATAGGGCGGGGCGATTGAACCGCCAAATCGCCAGTACAACCCTGAAAATTTGCTAGGTTTTCCAGAATGATGCCCCCCACCGCGCAGAATGAAGACGTACAGCTGGTTCGTCCCGCCCGCGCCACCTGCGGACGATCCGAACCGTCTCCACCCGGCGCGCTGGAGTAGTGGAAACCGCGTGGTCAGGGACATGGTCGGCGCATATCCGGGTGTGTTGGCACTGCACATTGTCAGCTACCTTCTCGGCACCGGAATCGCCGCGTTTGTCCCGGTGGTGGTGGGCATGATCGTGGACGGCCTGGTGGGCGAGAGCACGTTCAACGCGTGGCGGCTTATCGCGGTGCTGGTCGGCATTTTCATCCTCCAGTTCATCGGCGAGGCCACTGGCGACGGCTTGGCCGCAGCCTCGGTGCGCCGCGTCACCCACAACGCGCAGCAACACCTGTCCTCGGGCGTGCTGCGCCGCGGGGGCGGGGGCGATGAGCCCTGGCACGGTGCTCAACACCATCGACGCCGACGCGAACACTATTGGCCGCTACCGCGAGCTGCTGTCGTTTCCGCTGATGGCCATCGGCTACGCCGCGGGCGCAATTGTGGCGATGTGGACGGTTAGTCCGTGGGTCTCGCTCGCCATTCCCGTAAGCGCGCTTGTCATCGCGTTGTTTGCGGCGTGGACTGCCGGTCCGGTGACACGGGTGTCGCTCAAGCGGCGTGCGGCGGAGGCTGACGTGGCGAGCTTGGCCACGGATGCTTCGCAGGGCCTGCGCACTGTCAAGGGCCTGGGGGCGGGCGGGACCGTCGCTCACCGCTTTCATACGGAGACGGCCAAGGCGAAGCGCCTCATGCTCACCCATCTGCGCGTAGAGGTGTGACTGGGTTTTGCCCGGTTATGCGTGGCGTGGTTGTGCAACCTGGGCATCGTGGGGCTGGCCGCATGGATGACGCTGCGCGGCGAGATCACCCCGGGCCAGTTGACGTCCGTGGCGCTTCTGGTGCCGCCTGCGTTGAAAATGGCGGGCTTCGCGTTCGGCGACTTAGCCAGCGGGTGGGGCAGGGCGGTGGCCAGCGGCCGACGCATCGAGCAGTTGCACCACGCGGGCGACGACACCGCGGGGCCTGAGCCGACAGACACCCCGGTCCCAGGTGCGGGACTGTGGATCCTCGAGCCGGCGGAGCGCTCCTTCGTCACAGCCGTTGCGTGGGCGCAGCGCGCCGATGCGCTGTTCCCGCCGCACACCGTCAACGTGTTCGAGGGCACCATTGCGGACAATGAGAATCCGCGCGGGGACGTGTCGGAGGACGTGGTGAAGCAAGCGCTCGCGGCCGCCCACTGCCAGGACATCCTCCGCAGGCTCGGCGGCGTCAACGAAGTAGGCGAGTTGCCGAACGCGCCGCTGGGCGAGGCCGGCCTGAACCTCTCCGGCGGACAGCGGCAGCGCGTCGCGCTAGCTCGGGCGCTCGCCGCCGACCCTGAGGTGTTGATCTTGGACGATCCGACCACGGGGCTCGATTCCGTGACCCAGGCGGATGTCGTGGAAGCCGTAGCGGTGCTCAGGACGGACAAAACGACCGTGGTGATCACCGGAAACTCGGCGTGGCAGCACGCCGGAACCGCATTGGAGGTGGCGTAGATGCAGCGCGAGTACGAACGCACTGACGCGGTCGCCCCCGCGAGCGTGAAGGAAACCTTCGCGTACCTCTCGGCACTGCCGAACGCGCTGGACAGGCGTTGGTGGACGGGGCTTTTGATCATCCAGGCGCTCACCGTCGTCTTCTACACCACACAGTCGAACCTTTTCGGCCGCAGCGTCGACCCGCTTACCGGCGGTGAGGTTCCGCTGCTGGGCACCGGCACCCGCGCGTTCGTGTGGACCGTAGGTCTCGCGTTGGCCTGCATGCTCGTCGAGATGTTCTTGCGCGCCCTGGGCAACTACGTGGTGGGCCTCAAAGTTGCCCGCGCGTCCATCGATCTGCGCCGTCGCTGCCTCGACGCGATCCTGCGCGCACCTGTGCCGCGGGTGATGGAGCTCGGCACCGGCAACGTGATCACGCGCATGACCAAGGACATCGACGACGTCGTCCAAACCATCACCGCCATCGGCTCGCGCGTGCTCACCATCGTGTTCGTCTTTCCGATCACGTTTATCGGGCTTTTGCTTATCGACGTCCGCTTCGCCGGGATCCTGCTATTGATCTGCGTCTGCACCTACCCGGTCGCCCGCGCGGTGGTCCGCGCGATCCCGGCTGCCTCCAACGCCGTGAGCGTGGCGGAGGCGCGTCGCAACGCGGTGTTGCTGGACACCGTCCGGGGCCTGCCCACGCTGCGCGCCTTCGATTTGGAGCGCTGGGCACTGGCCCGGATGCGGCGGACCTCGTGGGGCGCGGTGGAAGCGGAGATGGACCGTGCGCCCTGGTTCATCCGGCTCATGGGCATCGGACAGGTCGCTTTCGCCGCGTGGGTGCTGCTCACCCTCGGTGTGGGTGCCTGGCTCGCCTCCACCGGCGCTGTCACCCCGGGCCAGGCGAGTGCAGCGGTGTTCATGGTGATCCGCGCCGAAGTCATGGTGTTCAACGCTCTGTTCTTCGTCGGGGAGCTGCAGAGTGCGGCCACCGCCGTGGGCCGCGCGGTGAGCCTGGCCAAGCTCGCGGACGGCCGCGTCGCCACAGTCGTACCGGAGGACCTGACCAAGCCCGTGGATGTGGCAGTCGACCACGTCTCCTTCGCGTACCCGGGTGGCGCCAATGTGCTTGAGGATCTCTCCGTCACACTCGCGGCGGGAACTACTACCGCGCTGGTGGGGACCTCGGGCGCTGGCAAGTCCACCCTCACCGCGCTTATCGCGGGACTTGTGGAGCCCACGGCTGGCAGCATCAGGGTGGGAGGGGTGGACACCTCGCAGGTCAGCGACACGTGGACCGCGAAGAACGTCACTCTGCTCACCCAGGACGTCCACCTGTTCGCCGGCTCCCTGCGCGAGGACCTCTCGATGGCAGCACAGGGTGCGACCGACACGGACCTATTGCGGGCGTTGGCAACCGTCGGGCTCGACCCCGATGGCACCCAGTTCGCGCGCCTGTTCCCGAAAGGGCTGGACACCGCCGTCGGCGCGGGAGCAGAGGAGATCCCGCCGGAGGTGGAGCAGCAGCTCGCGCTCGCGCGTGTCGCACTGTCAAGCCCGAAGGTGCTCATCCTGGACGAGGCCACGGCAGAAGCTGGCAGCGACGCCACGAACACACTGGAAGAGGCGGCCGCACACATCGCGAAGGGCACCACGGCGTTGGTGGTGGCGCACCGCCTGGACCAAGCAGCGGCCGCGGACCGAATATTGGTCATGGACGCCGGACGCATCATCGAGGACGGCACCCACGCCCAGCTCATGGCAGCCGGCGGGAGATACGCGCAACTTTTCGCCGCGTGGAGTGGCGGGTGTCACTAGCTCTCCGGTAGGAATGGGGACATGACTGCCAACTATGTATCCGACCGTTTCCCCGGCCCCGACCCGTACGCGCCGCTGACGGACGTGCCGTCCTTCGACATCGTCTCCGAGGACATCGTCGACGGCGAGCGTCTTGCCGACGCACTAGCCGGCGACAACGCGACCAGCCCGCAGCTGTCCTGGTCCGGCGCCCCGGAGGGCACCAAGACCTTCGCGGTGACCTGTTTCGACCCGGACGCACCGACTGCGTCAGGTTTCTGGCACTGGTCCGCTTTCAACATCCCCGCGGACGTCACCGAGCTGCCCGCCGGAGCAGGTGCGAAGGAGGGGCTCGGCGTCGGTGCAGTGGTGCTCACCGGCGACAGCGGCGTTAAGGGCTACTACGGCGCCAATCCGCCGGCAGGCCACGGCCCGCACCGGTATCTCTTCGCCGTGCACGCGGTGGACACGGAGTTGCCCGCGGACGAGATTGCCAACCCCACCCAGCTCGGCTTCAACCTGAACTTCCATTCGCTCGGCCGCGCCATCATCTGGGGCTGGTACGAAAACCAGTAAGATTCGCCGAATGGTTCCAGTGCAACTTCGCGTCGGCGGCGCGTTTTTGGGCATCGCACTCGTGTTAGTGCTCTACGCCGTGCTGGCGCTGCTCCGAGGCGACGCCACGTTCCCGATTACCCCGCAGGTGCTCTCCGTCATCGCTGCAGTGGCCATCGTCGGCGCCTTCGCCACCTACAACACCAAGCAGGAAGGCTCACGCACCCAGGTGGGCGCGCTACTCGCGGCCGTGGTGCTCATCGGGCTCGGTTTCATCGCGCCCGACACCGAACTCATGGCCACCACGCCGTTCTGGCTGATCGGCTGGGCGCTCGCCGCCGGACTCTGCGCGGTGGTGCTGCGCCGCAGCGCAGCCGGTCACGCTTAAAGCGCTTTCCACTCTAGCCCGCTGCCCACGGCCTGCTCGATCGAGTCCAGGCCGTGGGCTTTAATCTGCGCGGCGATCCCGCGGTGGATGCCGCGGATCCAGCCGAGCCCGCCGTAGATGAACGGGGTGTAGCCCTGTAGCAGGCTCGCGCCCGCGGCGATGCGCTCCCACGCCTGCTCCGGTGTGGAGATGCCGCCAACGCTGACCAGCACCAGCTTGTCGCCCACGCGCTCGTTGAGGCGCTTGAGCACCTCGAGCGAACGCTTCTCCAACGGGGCACCGCTGATCCCGCCCGCGCCCATCTTCTCCACCCTGGAGGCGGGGGTGTTCAGCCCGTCGCGGGAGATGGTGGTGTTGGTGGCCACGATGCCGGCAAGGTCCAGCTCCACGGCGAGGTCAGCCACGGCGTCGATGTCTTCGTCGGAAAGATCCGGGGCGATCTTCACCAGCACCGGGGTGGTGGTGGACTTCTTTACCACCTCCAAGATCGGGCGCAGCTCCTTAACCGCCTGCAGGTCGCGCAGACCGGGCGTGTTGGGGGAGGAGACGTTGACCACCAGGTAATCCGCCAGCCCGCCGAGCAGCGTCGCGGTGGCGCGGTAATCCGCCACGGCGTCTTCGGACGTCTTGTTCTTGCCGATGTTGATGCCCACCACGTCGCGGGAGCGCCGCGCGCGGAGGTTGTCGGCGACCATGAGCGCGCCCTTGTTGTTGAAGCCCATGCGGTTCAAAATCGCTTTGTCTTCTGGCAAGCGGAACAAGCGCGGTGTGGGGTTGCCCGGCTGGGACTTCGGGGTCACGGTGCCCATCTCGGCGTAGCCGAAGCCGACCGCGCCCCAAGCGTCGATCGCCTCGGCGTTCTTATCGAAGCCGGCCGCCAGGCCCAACGGGGCGGGGAAGTCCACGCCGAAAACGGTCTGGCGCAGCACCGGGTCGTGCACGCGCACGGCCTTTTCCATCACTCGGTTGACCGGGGTGGCCAGGTGCAGCGTCTGTAGTGCGCCGCTGATGATGCCGTGGATGCGCTCCGGCGGCAACAGGAACATGAGCTTGAGTGCGCGGTCGTAGAGCGTCATGGGTGGTATCTCCTATTTGCTCTCTGTCTGGTCGGCGGGGGAGACGATCTGGATGCCGTCGCCGGATGCGGAGGCGGCGACCACGGTGCCGTCGTCAAGCGTAATGATGCTCTGGGCATCGGCGACGGTGGCGAAGTGCTTGCGTTTCACCGGAACGCCTTGGGAGATGTCGTAACCGGTGGCCGTGTTGCTGGCAAGCGAGCTGACCCACGCGAGGCGCTGCGCTGGGTCCCACGCGGCGTCCCAGGGAGCCTCCGGCACCGGTGCGGATTGCTGGAGGCGGATGATGTCGTCGGTGGTGTAGACGTGGATCTGGTTGCCGTTGGAGTCCGCGGCCAGCACCAGGCCGTGCTCGCCGCCGCGCACCTTGCTCACGCCTAGGCCCACGCGCAGGGTGCCGCCTTGGCGCGAGCCGTTCCAGTCGATGTCCTGAATGGTGGTGTCGAAGCGGTTGGTGCGCACCACGGAGTCGCGCTGGCCGTCCACTTGCACCGCCTCAAGCTGGTCGGTCTCGCGCGCGACATCGATGGTGTCCTTCAGCTCGTCGCCGTCGAAGACCCACACCTTGCGCTCAGTGTCGCTGCCTGCGAGCACCTCGCCTGTCGACGCCACCGTGGCCACCGTGACCGGCTTCTCCGTGGCAATAGTCTCCTCCCGGTCGCCGAAAAGCTTGATCTCGCCTGCGCAGGCAAGCGCGAAGGTGCCGGCGTTGGCAGAAGCCTCTCCGCAGGAGGCATCCAGCTCGTGGCGGGCGGCCTTGCCCTGCTGGATCTCTTCCAGCGTGCCGATGGTCAGCGCGTTGTCCGTGCGAACGCCGATGCGGCCGTTCGTCTCGTCCACATCGCTTACAGGCTCGAAGCCGACCACGGTGCCCGCCGGGCCCGAAGATTGCGGGGATTGCACAGGCTCGGCGCTGCCCATGTTCGCAGCGGCTTCACCGCCAGCTTCCTCGATCTTGGCCGAAGGGGACGCGCCGCAGGCGCTCAAGGCCAAGGCTGCCGCGACGGCACCGGAAACTGCGGCAAAGCGGAGGCGGGAACTGGGGGCAAACAAACGAGCATTCACAAGGTCAAAGCCTAGCAACGCGCCCGTCGCGTACCGCGATGGCTAAGCGGGCGGGGTAGTGTCTTTCGCCATGACTGATCCCGCCACCACAATGTCCTGGGTCCAGGTGATCGTCCTGTCCATCGTCCAGGGCCTCACCGAGTTTCTGCCAGTATCTTCCTCGGGCCACCTGCGCATCGTCTCCCAGCTGTTTTGGGGCGAAGACGCCGGCGCCAGCTTCACCGCCGTGATCCAGCTGGGCACTGAGCTGGCTGTGCTGGTGTTTTTTGCCAAAGACATCTGGCGCATCCTCACCGCCTGGTTCGCTGGCCTGGCGGACAAGTCCAAGAGGAATTTCGACTACCGCATGGGATGGATGGTCATCGCCGGCACCATCCCGGTCGGCATCGCTGGCGTGCTGCTCAAAGACGTAATCCGCGAGAACTTCCGCAACCTGTGGATCACCGCCACCGTGCTGATCCTGTTCTCGTTGGTATTCATCCTGGCCGAGCGCCGCGGCAAGAAAACCCGCGGGTTCGAGGACCTGACCATGAAGGACGCGGTTGTGATGGGTCTGTGGCAGTGCCTGGCGCTCATCCCGGGTGTGTCGCGTTCCGGCGGCACCATCTCCGGTGGCCTCTTCCTCAACCTCGACCGCGAGGTTGCCACCCGCTTTTCCTTCCTGCTGGCCATCCCCGCCGTGCTGGCTTCCGGACTGTTTTCCCTGCCGGACGCCTTCGACCCTCAGGCGGGTCAGGCGGCGAGCGGCCTGCAGCTGCTCGTCGGCTCCGGCATCGGCTTCGTGGTCGGCTACATCTCGATCGCGTGGCTGCTGAAGTTCGTGTCCAACCACTCGTTCGCGTGGTTCGCCGCCTACCGCATTCCGCTGGGCCTTCTTGTCATGGCTCTGCTCGGCACTGGCGTGATGGGCGCGTAGTTGTAGGGTTGTGCGCATGCATGCTTGGCCCGACCCGTCCGTACCCGCAGTCGCCGGCACCCCGGTGGCCCTGAAGCTCTACGACACAGCCGATCAGCGCGTCAAGGAAGTAGACACCACCCCGGACGCGAACGGGGAGGTGGGGATGTACGTCTGCGGCATCACGCCGTACGACTCCACCCACCTCGGCCACGCCGCAACCTACCTCACTTTCGATCTGGCGCAGCGTCAACTCATGGCCAACGGCCACAAGGTCCACTACGTGCAAAACATCACCGACGTGGACGATCCGCTGTTCGAGCGCGCTGAACGCGACGGTGTGGACTGGCGCGAACTCGGCACCAGCCAGATCGACCTGTTCCGCAGCGACATGGAGATCCTGTCCGTGATCCCGCCGCGCGACTACATCGGCGCGATGGAGTCAGTCGACGAGGTGATCGCGATGGTCCAGCAGCTTCTCGACGCCGGCGCCGCCTACGAGCTCGACCACGGCGACATCTACGCCTCCATCGAGGCCACCAAGCAGTTCGGCTACGAGTCCAACCTGGACCGCGCGACTATGGAGGAGTACTTCGCTGAACGTGGCGGCGACCCCGACCGCGAAGGCAAGCGCGACCCGTTGGACGCGCTGGTATGGCGCGGCCACCGCGAGGGCGAGCCCGCCTGGGATTCGCCGTTCGGGCCGGGCCGGCCGGGCTGGCACGTGGAGTGCTCCGCGATTGCGACCAACCGTCTGGGCGGGCACTTCTCCATCCAGGGCGGCGGATCCGACCTGGCGTTTCCGCACCACGAATTCTCCGCGGCGCACGCCGAGGCGGCGCTGGAGGTGGACCGCATGGCGGGCCACTACGTCCACGCCGGCATGATCGCGCTCGACGGGGTGAAGATGTCCAAGTCCCTGGGCAACCTCGTGTTCGTGCACAAGCTCTCGGAGGCGGGCCACGACCCGTCGGCGATCCGCCTGGCCGTCTTTTCGGGGCACTACCGCGAGGACCGGGACTTCTCCGACGCGATCCTCGCCGAGGCAGAGGAGCGACTTGCGCGTTGGCGCGAGCAGCTCTCGGAGGAGGTCAGTGCGGCGGAGGCAACGGAAGTCGTCGATAAGCTTCGCGCGATTCTCGCCGACGATCTCAACACCCCGGAGGCACTTTCGCTTCTCGACGGCGCGGCCGGCGACTGCAACCAGATCATCGCCACCGCCCTCGACGGGCTGCTCGGCGTGCGCATTTAGCTCGCCTCGCGCACAATGGGCGCATGAGCGCAGCTGCGGACAACTCGATTCGGGCCCAGTTTCAGCCCGAGGTAGACGAATTCATCGACGACCTAACCACCTTCGCCACCGGCTCCTACCTCCAGGATGAGGACAAAGACCTGTGGGAAGAACCCTTCGACCCGGCAGTGCTGCCGGATCTGAAAAAGCTCCTGGAGGCGTTCCTGGACGCACTCGACTTGCTCGGCGACGACCCTGAGGGCGACGCGCTGGTCAAGGTCGTTGCGCCGTTCTACGACAACCTCGGGGAGTTCAACGAGAAGCACGCCAACGCGGTGCTCGAGCCGGAGGAGAAGGCCGACATCGAGACCCTGGTGTTCCGTGCAGCAGCCGCCACCGGTGCCACGGACGAGGCTCTCAACGAGCTGCCGGAACTTGAGTAGCCCGGCCGCCGTCCTGTGGGACATGGACGGCACACTCATCGACACGGAACCGCTGTGGGGCACGGCCACCTACGAGCTCGGCGAACTACTGGGACGCCCGCTCACCCCCGAGGTGCGCGCAAAGACCATCGGCGGCAGCTTCCCCAACACCTTGAACGTGGTGGCCGAGTGGGCGGGCTACGAGCTTCGAGACGGCGACCTGGAGCGCTACCGCACCTGGATGTTCGACCGTATGCGCGAGCTGTTCGCCACCGGCATCGAGCTCAACCCCGGCATCGGAGGAGTGCTCGAGTCGCTCGCGCGGCGGGGCACGCCGATGTTCGTGTGCACAAACACGGAGCGGGTGCTGGCTGATCCGTGCATCGACGCGATCGGTCGCGACTTGTTTGCAGGCACCATCACCGGCGACGAAGTGGCACACGCGAAACCGGCGCCGGACATGTACCTCGAGGCCGCCCGGCGCGTGGGCGCGGCGCCGGGGGAGTGTCTCGTGGTGGAGGACTCCTGGCACGGCATGTCCGCCGCAGCCGCCGCCAAATGTGCGGTGCTGGGCCTAGCCGATGATGTTCCTGCCGGTGTGCTGAAGTTCGCCCCGGACAACTTCGTCGGCTCGGGCGCGAGTGACGTGGACGATTGGTTTTCTGCAGCTCGACAGGCATAAAACGGGGGTACGCAGCGCCCGTCGAGAAGCTTCTTGCTACGTATAGTGGCGCTCATGAGCACTCGTACTGAAGAAGACCTCCTCGGCACCGCCGAGGTCCCCGCAGACGTTTACTACGGCATCCACGCCCAGCGCGCCAGGGACAATTTCCAGATCTCCGGGAGCACCGTCAACGACGTGCCGGAGTTCATTCGCGGCATGGTGCAGGTGAAGAAAGCCACCGCGATGGCTAACCGCCGCCTGCACGCCCTGCCGAAGGACAAATCCGAGGCAATCATGGCGGCCTGCGACAAGATCCTGGACGAGGGCGTGTGCATGGACCAGTTCCCGATCGACGTTTTCCAGGGCGGCGCGGGCACGTCACTGAATATGAACACCAACGAAGTGGTGGCCAACCTCGCGCTCGAGTTGATCGGCCGCGATAAGGGCGACTATTCGGTGATCAACCCGAACGACGACGTCAACATGTCGCAGTCCACTAACGACGCGTACCCGACCGGTTTCCGCCTCGGCGTGTACTACGCGGTGCAGGGGCTGTTGGAGGAGCTCGAGGAGCTGCAGAAGGCTCTGCGTGCGAAGGGCGACGAGTTCGCCGACATCATCAAGATGGGCCGCACCCAGCTGCAAGACGCCGTCCCGATGACACTGGGTCAGGAATTCACCGCTTTCGGCGCCAACCTCGCCGAGGAGCAGCGCACCATCAGCGGCGCAGCCGACTCGCTGCTGGAGGTCAACCTGGGCGCGACCGCCATCGGCACCGGCATCAACACCCCGAGCGGCTACCGTGACCAGGTGGTCTCCGCGCTGCGCGAGGTCACCGGTCTGGACATCCAGGCGTCGCCGGACCTGATCGAGGCGACCTCCGACACCGGCGGTTACGTGATGATGCACAGCGCTATCAAGCGCGCAGCGATGAAGCTGTCGAAGATCTGCAACGACCTGCGCCTGCTGTCGTCCGGCCCGCGCGCCGGTCTGAACGAAATCAACCTGCCGGAGAGGCAGGCGGGTTCGTCGATCATGCCGGCGAAGGTCAACCCGGTGATCCCCGAAGTGGTCAACCAGGTCTGCTTCAAGGTCTTCGGCAACGACGTGACCATCTCCATGGCCTCCGAGGCGGGGCAGCTCCAGCTCAACGTGATGGAGCCAGTCATCGGTCAATCCCTGTTCGAGTCCATCCGCCTGCTCGCCAATGCAGCGAAGACCCTGCGCGAGAAGTGCGTCACCGGCATCACTGCCAACCAGGATGTGTGCGAGGCGTACGTGACCAACTCCATCGGGATTATCACCTACCTCAACCCGGTGATCGGCCACCACAACGGCGACCTCATCGGCCGCGAGGCAGCGGAAACCGGCAAGAGTGTCTACGACCTCGTACTGGAGAAGGGCCTCATCGAGGAAGAGGACCTGAAGAAGCTGCTGAGCAAGGAAAACCTCATGCACCCCGAGTACCGGGGCAAGCTCTACGTCGACGACGAGCCGAGCTTGGAAGGGTAGCCGAGCCGCGTAGCCAACATCACATCGGCTGCATTTCCGTTTCGGGCTCCTCCGGACAGATAATGGGATGACCTAATAACTGTCTGAAGGAGCCCGTCGTGTTACTTGCCGTCCACATCATCATCCTCCTCGGAGCGATTGTGGTGGGAGCGCGGATGGGATCTATCGCCATCGGCTTCGCCGGCGGGCTCGGCGTGCTGCTGCTGGGCGCCACCGGGATGCCAGTCAGCGCGGAGGCTATCCCGTTCGATGTCATCGGCATCATCATGTGCGTTATCGCCGCTATCTCCGCGATGCAGCTCGCCGGCGGCATGGACTACCTGGTGGATTTGGCAGAGCGTTTCCTGCGCCGCAACCCGAAGCGCATCACGGTCTACGCCCCAATTGTCACGTGGCTGATGACGGTGCTCGCCGGCACCGGCCACACCGCCTTTTCCACCATGCCCGTCATCGTGGAGGTGGCCAAGGAAGGCAAGGTGCGGCCCTCGCGTCCGCTGTCGGCGGCCGTGATCGCCTCGCAGATGGCTATCGTCGCCTCGCCGATTTCCGCCGCGGTGGTGTTCATGGCCTCGGCGCTCGAGCCGCTCGGCGTGGGCTACCTCCAGCTGCTGGCGGTGATGATCCCCGCGACGTTCTTGGCAATTTTCCCCATGGCCTGGATCGCCAACACATCGGGCGCGGATCTCGAGGATGATCCGGTCTACCGCAAGCGGGTGTCCGAAGGCCTCGTTGCGCAGCCGGCATCGCGCGAGCACTACGTCCCGCCCCAGGGAGCAAAGGCTTCGGTGGGCATCTTCCTCGCCGCAATTGTGGTTGTGATGGTCTACGCCACGCTGATCTCTGATCAGGTGGGGCTCATTGCCAACCCGACCATCCCGCGCAACGAGGCGATCATGGCCATCATGCTCGGAGCCGCGGCAACCATCGTCCTGGTCACCCGCACGACGGCAGCGGAGATCCTGAACACGCAGGTATTCCGTTCCGGCATGTCCGCCTGCGTGTGCGTGCTCGGTGTGGCCTGGCTGGGCACGACGTTTATCAACTACTACATCGAGGACATCCAAAACATCGCCGGCGACGTGCTCACCGCACAGCCGTGGCTGCTCGCGGTCGTGCTCTTTGTCGCCGCATCGCTGCTGTACTCCCAGGCGGCGACGGCGAAGGCGCTCATTCCGGCGGCGCTTGCGATTGGGGTGAGCCCGCTGACTGCGCTGGCCGCCTTCCCCGCAGTCTCGGCGCTGTTCGTGCTGCCGACGTACCCGACGTTGCTCGCCGCGGTGGAGATGGACGACACCGGCTCCACCCGCATCGGTAAATACGTGTTTAACCACCCGTTCCTTGTTCCGGGTGTGGTGTGCATCTTTGTCAGCGTAATTCTGGGTTATGCCATTGGTGCCGTTGTAGTGTGAGGTGCATGACTGCACAACCGTTGACTGACGTCGAAATTGCTCAGGCCCACACACTCGCTCCGATTGCGGAGATCGCTGAGAAGGCTGGGGTGTCCGACGATGCGCTGATCCCGTACGGCAAGCACATGGCCAAGGTGGACATCACCCAGAGCCCGGGGAACGCCCCCGGCAAGCTCGTCGTGGTCACCGGTGTTTCGCCAACCCCTGCGGGCGAGGGCAAGTCCACTACGCTGATCGGTCTGACGGACGCGCTGGCGAAGCTGGGCAAGAACGCCATGGTGGCCCTGCGTGAGCCGTCGCTCGGCCCCGTGATGGGCATCAAGGGCGGCGCCGCCGGCGGCGGTTACTCCCAGGTGGTCCCGATGGAACAGATCAACCTGCACTTCACCGGCGATTTCCACGCGATCACCAGTGCCAACAACACGCTGGCCGCGCTCATTGACAACCACATCCACCAGGGCAATGCGCTGGGCATCGATCCGCGCCGTGTGACCTGGCAGCGCTGTGTGGATGTCAACGACCGCGCGCTGCGCAACGTCGTCACCGGCCTGGGCGGGCCGGCCCACGGCGTGCCGGCGGAGACCGGCTTCACCATCACCGCCGCCTCCGAGATCATGGCGATTCTGGGTCTGGCCACGGACCTGGAGGATCTGAAGCAGCGCCTGGCCAACATCACCATCGGGCTGACCTACGATAAGAAGCCGATCACAGCCGGCGACCTCGGTGCCCAGGGCGCGATGGCCGCGCTGCTCAAGGATGCGGTCAACCCGAACCTGGTGCAGACTCTCGGCGGGACGCCGGCGTTCATCCACGGCGGCCCGTTTGCCAACATCGCCCACGGCTGCAACACCCTGATCGCCACCCGCACCGCCCAGCAGTACGCGGACATCGTGCTCACGGAGGCCGGCTTCGGCTCCGACCTGGGCGCGGAGAAGTTCTTCGACATTAAGGCGCGCTACGGGGACCTCGATGTCGCCGGTGCCGTCATTGTGGCCACGATCCGCTCCATCAAATACAACGCGGGCGTGGCCAAGGCGGACCTGTCGGCGGAGAACGTCGGCGCTCTGGAGGAAGGAATTGTCAACCTTGAGCGCCACGTGGAAAACGTTCGCAAGTTCGGTGTGACCCCTGTGGTTGCGCTCAACCGCTTCGCCACGGATTCCGAGGCCGAGCTCGAATTCCTGAAGAACTGGGCGCAGGCCAAGGACATCGCGCTGGCTGAGGCGGATGT
The DNA here is from genome assembly GCF_030408355.1 of Corynebacterium afermentans subsp. afermentans. Lineage (NCBI taxonomy): Bacteria > Bacillati > Actinomycetota > Actinomycetes > Mycobacteriales > Corynebacteriaceae > Corynebacterium > Corynebacterium afermentans. The sequence continues at coordinate 1,229,314 of NZ_CP046606.1, read as the reverse complement.
GTGGGCGAAGGGCGGCGACGGCGCGCTCGAGCTTGCGCAGACCCTGCTGGACAACCTCACCGAGGGCACTTCGCACCCGCTCTACGACCCCGCCGAAGGTGTGGAGGCGTCCATCGAGACCATCGCGAAGGAGATCTACCGCGCCGCCGATGTGCAGTACTCCGCCGCAGCGCGGAAGGACCTGCAGACCCTCAAGGACAACGGCTTTGACAACCTGCCGGTGTGCATCTCCAAGACGCAGTACTCCTTCTCGGACGACCCGACACAGCTCGGCGCACCGGAGGGCCACACGCTGCACGTGCGCAACATCGTTCCGCGCACCGGCGCCGGTTTCGTGCTCGTGCTCACCGGCGACGTGATGACCATGCCGGGCCTGCCCAAGCAGCCGGCCGCCAACAACATCGATGTCGACGCCGACGGCGTGGTTTCCGGCCTGTTCTAGGCCTCAGTCCCATCCCCGGGCGCGGCGCCGTCGCTAAGCGCCTCCGCCCGCGACCCCGGCCACCCGGGGTATTCAGGGGGAGTGCCGCCGAAGACCGGGCACAGGTGCTGGAAGGCGCACCATCCGCACAGCTTAGACTGCTGCGGGCGGAACGTGCCGGCCTTGCCGTCGGCCTCGATCTTGAACCACAGCTCCGCTAGGTCTCGTTCGAAGTACTCCAGTTCCTCGCGTGACGGGGCGAGGATCATCGAGTCCATCACCTTCAGATACATCAGCTTCAGCTGCGTGGGCACCACCCCGAACATGCGCCAGTACACCAGCGCGTAGAAGCGCATCTGGAACTGCGCGTCCTGGGAGTAGCGGGGCAGCGGTTTTTTGCCGGTTTTGTAGTCGACCACGCGCACCTCGCCGGTGGGAGCAATGTCCACACGGTCGATGAACCCGCGCACCGGTACCCCGTTGGGCAGCGTGAAGTCCACCGGCAACTCTTGGGCTTGCGCGTCGAAACCCAAGGGGTTTTCCATGGTGAAGTAGCCGCGCAGCAACGTGCGGGCGTCGACAAGCAACTGGTACTCGTCCGCGACCGGCTCGGCGCAAGCGGGGTCGGCTTCGCGCATCTTCTCCCAGTTCGGCTTGAGCCGTTTGACCGCCGCCGGGTACGTGCGTTCCTCGCGGGGCCAGGCGAACATTTCTTCCAGCACGGCGTGCACCAGTGTGCCTTTGACCTGCGCCTCCGTGGACGGTTCCGGGATCTTGTCAATGGCGCGCAGCCTGTACTGCAGCGGGCAGCGTTTGTAGTCGGAGGCGCGCGACGGTGAGATGGCAATTGGGCGTGGGGGAGTGCTGGCATCAGACATGGTGCCCAACATCATAGAGTGGAGCCATGACACAGCCGTTCATCGATTTCATCGCCCAAAGCCCCTCCGCGTTCCATGCGAGCGCGGCCGTCGCCGAAAGGCTTCAGGCCGCGGGGTTTACACGGAGCATTTCGCTTGACGACGGCGCACACGCCCCCGGCGGCCACCTCATTGAGCGCGACGGCGCTGTGGTCGCCTGGTGGGTGCCCGAAAAAGCCCGCCCACGGTTCAGGGTGGTCGGCTCCCACACAGATTCGCCGGGACTGATGGCCAAGCCGGACCCTGACGTGGTGCGCGAGGGCTTCCACCAGGCTGCGGTGGAGGTCTACGGCGGGCCGATTCTGGCCAGCTGGTTCGACCGCGACCTGATGTTTGCGGGCCGTGTGGTCACCGCGGACCGCACCGAGCACCTGGTCAACACCGGCCCGGTCGCGCGAGTGCCCAACCTGGCCATCCACCTCTACCGCGGCGACATGCCGGAGATCGACCGCCAGGTGCACACCCAGCCAATCCTGGGCGTGGACCGACCGCTGCTGGAGCTAGCGGCAAAGTCTGCGGGGCTTAACGCCGAGGACATTGTGGCACACGAGCTGATCACCGCGGACGCGCAGCGCGGCGAGGTTTTAGGCGACCTGCTGGCCGCCGGCCGCCTGGACAACCTGACCAGCGTGTGGGCGTCCCTTGAGGCAATGCTCGCAGCCAAAGACGACGCCGAGGACATCCTGGTGCTGGCCGCCTTCAACCACGAGGAGGTCGGTTCCGCATCCACCGCGGGCGCCGGCGGGCCGCTGCTGGAGCGGGTGCTGGCCAAGGTTGCGGCAGGCTTCGGCGACCCGGCCGAGATCATCGCGGATTCCATCCAGATCTCCGCCGACGCGGCCCACGCCGTGCACCCGAACTACCCGGGCAAGCACGACCCCACCCACCACCCGCTGGTGAACAAGGGCCCGGTGCTCAAGATCAACGCGAACCAGCGCTACGCCTCCAACGCCGCCACGGAGACGGAGTGGATCCTGGCCTGCCGCGCGGCGGGCGTGCCGCACCAAACGTTCGTGGGTAACAACGCCGTGCCGTGCGGATCCACCATCGGCCCGATTTCGGCGACGCGCTTGGGCCTTCCCACGGTGGACGTCGGCGTGCCGCTTTTGTCCATGCACTCCGCTCGAGAGCTGTGCGGTGTGGACGATATGGACTACTTCGTGCGCGCGCTGACGGCTTTTTATGCGGCGGCGCAGTAAGGCATACTTACCGCCATGTATTCGGGACCGTTCCAGCCAGGCGACAAGGTGCAGCTCACCGACGCGAAGCGCCGCCACTTCACCATCGAACTGAAAGAGGGCGGGCAGTTCCACTCGCACAAAGGCATAGTCAGCCACGACGACATCATCGGCGCCGACGAGGGCACCGTGGTGAAGTCCACGCTCGGCTCCGACTACCTGTGCTTCCGCCACCTGCTGGTGGACCACGTGCTGTCCATGCCCCGCGGCGCCGCGGTGATCTACCCGAAGGACGCCGCCCAGATCCTGGTCGAGGGCGACATCTTCATGGGCGCGCGCGTGCTCGAGGCGGGCGCCGGCTCCGGCGCGCTAACCATGTCGCTGCTGCGCGCTGTGGGCCCGGAAGGCCACGTGTACTCCTACGAGATCCGCGACGACCACCTGGCGTTCGCTAAAGACAACGTCGCCGACTACTTCGGTGGCGAGCCCGAGTGGTGGACCCCGCGCCTCGGCGACTTCGGCGAGGTCACCCCGGAAGACTTGGACGGCCAGGTCGACCGCGTCATCTTGGACATGGTGGAGCCGTGGCACTTCATCGACACGGTGAAAAACGTCCTCATCCCCGGTGGTGTGTTCATGACGTACGTGGCCACCGTGCCGCAGTTGATGAACATCATGGAGGCTATCCGCGAGGCGAAGTGCTTCACCGAGCCGCGCGCGTGGGAGACTCTGCTGCGTGAGTGGAAGGTGGATGGCCTTGCCACGCGCCCGGAGCACCGCATGAACGCGCACACGGCATTCCTCGTGTGGACCCGCAGGCTTGCCGACGGGGTGACGCCGCCACGGCCGCAGCGCAAAGCTCGTCGATAAGCAGCCCGCTCCTATGTAGGCTCGAACGCATGCCTGAAATCCACGACGATGCCTTCGGACCGGAGCTGCGCGAACTTAAGCGCAAGAACCGCGATCTCGGGTCGCGCAACGAGAAGCTCGCTGAGCTGCTGAAAGTCAGCCGCGACAAGCTCAATGACCTGTACGCGAAGGTCGAGGAGCTCAACGAGCCGGCATCGACGTACGGGATTTACCTCGCACCCGCCCCGCGCGACGCGGAGGCGGAGGTGCACACCACCGGCCGGCGCATGCGGCTGAAGGTCTCGCCGCTGGTGGATCCCTCCAAGCTGGTTCCCGGCACGCTGGTGCGGCTGGGCGAGGGCACGATTGTGGTGGAAACCTGCGGGTTCGACCCCACCGGTCAGTTGGCCACCATGGTCGAGCGCGTCGGCGCGGACCGAGCGATTGTGACGGACCAGCAGGGCGCCGAATCGATCGTCATGCTCGCCGGGCCGCTGCGCGAATCCGCCCGCGCCGGCGACACGGTGCTGGTCAACGCCTCCGCCGGCTACGCGTTTGAGCGCATCGCGAAAACGGAGGTCAACCAGCTGTCGTTGGACGAGGTCCCGGATGTCACCTACGCCGATATCGGCGGTTTGGCCTCGCAGATCGAGACCATCCAGGATTCCGTGGAGCTGCCGTTTTCCCACCCGGAGCTTTACCATGCCTACGACCTGCGCCCGCCGAAGGGGCTTTTGCTGTACGGCCCGCCCGGCTGCGGCAAGACGCTCATCGCCAAGGCGGTGGCGAATTCGCTGTCGCAGCGCATCGGCGACGGGGGACAGGCGCACTTTATCAACGTCAAGGGCCCTGAGCTGCTGAACAAATTTGTCGGCGAAACCGAGCGCCGCATCCGCCTGATCTTCGAGCGCGCCCGAGAACTGGCCGCCGGAGGCAACCCGGTGATCGTCTTTTTCGACGAGATGGAGTCCATCTTCCGCACCCGCGGCTCCGGCGTGTCCTCCGACATGGAGACCACGGTGGTGCCGCAGCTGCTCACCGAGATCGACGGCGTGGAGGACATCGCCAACGTCATCGTCATCGGCGCGACCAACCGCGAGGAACTCATCGACCCGGCCATCCTGCGCCCAGGCCGCCTGGACATCAAAATCCGCGTCTCGCGCCCCAACAAAGACGAAGCCAAGGACATCCTCGCCCGCTACATCACCGACGAGGTTCCACTTGCGTCCCCGCGCGAGGTGCTTATCGACGCCACCGCCGACGCCATGTTCGCCCCGCGCCCCTATGTGCGCTTAGAGCTTGTCGACGGCTCCGCCGAAACCCTGCACTACCACCACTTCGTCTCCGGCGCGATGATCGCCAACGTGGTGGACCGCTCCAAGAAGCTGGCCATCAAGGACCACCTCTCCGGCGTATCTACCGCGGGCCTGACCGAGGAGCACCTGCGCCAGGCTGTCCGCGCCGAGCAGGACGAGAGCGAGGACATGCCGAACACCGCCAACCCGGACGAGTGGGCGCGGATCACTGGTCGCCACGGCAAGCGCGTCGTCGCCGCGGAGGTCATCGGGTAGCGGATCGCTTTCCGTCGTCTAGTTCTGGTCGAAGAGATGCTGGTCGATGGCGATAGCCACGGCGGCACCCGATCCAAGCGCTTGAGAGACCTGATCCGGCGAGCTAACTACGTTGCCGACCGCCCACAGTCCAGGCTGTGAGGTCTTTCCTCCTTCCACCTGGACCCAGCCATCTGCAACACTGCAGCCAGCTCCCCGGAGGAGTTCGTCGTTCGGCTTGAACTCCGGACCAGTGAAGCAGGCTTCATAATGAACCGACTCTGAGCCAGTGGTGATCTCGACGGCGTGGTCGTCGTCAGTGGCTGGTGAAACTCGCAATACGTCATCGACGACGAGAGCTACCCCGCATTGTTCAAGGCGTTCGCGCTGTTCTGGGCTCAGGTCCATCCCGTTGGCGTAAAGCGTGACGCTGGAGGCCCACTTGGTCAGCAGCGTTGCGATCCTGGTGGTGAACCCCGGGTTCTTGCCTCCTACGACACCGAGGTTCTTGCCGTTGACTTCGTAGCCGTGGCAGTAGGGGCAGTGAAAGACACGGGTTCCCCACATCTCGCTCAACCCAGGCACTTCGGGAAGCACATCCGTGATTCCGGTTGCAACCAGCACTTGCGAAGCCGTGGATGCCTCGCCTGACGCAAGCTTCACCAACCAATCACCCGTGTCCAGGTGCTCCAGGGCTTCTACGCGTCCATCGATGAGAAGGCCCTCGTACGACACGAACTCGGCGTGGCCGCGGGCAAGCAGTGCGGAGGGATTCGCTGCGTCGAGACCGATCACGCCGTGCATGTGCTCACTATTGCGGTTCCTAGGCGTACCCGCGTCCACGAGGCATACCTTCCTGTTCGCTCGCGCGAGATTGATCGCTGCCGCGGTCCCGGCGAATCCGCCACCGACGACAACGACGTCAAAGTGTTGACTCGCAAAGCTTGTTGCGTCGGATGCGAGTTCCTTGCTCTCGGCGACGTTGCCTTCAAGACGAACGAGACGCTCGCGCAGCGCCCGTGCATTTGCAGGTGAGTTCAGTAGGTAGCTGGTCTCGTCCATACCCGTTTCCTCTTTCGCTTCACGTCTGGGCTCTGCCCAGGGTAGCGAGCGTCTGAGCAACTGTGTCGACAGCGACATCGAAATCGCCGGCGCTGAGGTGTGCAAAGCTCAGCACCAAACCGTCGCCGCTGTTGGTCCACAAGGTGGATTCGTGCCCGGACGCGATGCCGGCCTCAAGCAGACGCGTTTCAAACTCGTCCCGCTCTTCTCGGGTGCCGAAACGAACCGTGAGGTCCGCGCCGTCGCCGGGTGCGAGTCGGGCGCCCTTGAACAGTGGGACTAGTCGCTCGTTCAAGACCTCGCGTCGCTGCGCTAATCCACGGTGGACGGCGCGGGATGCGCGGCGGGCGACGCCGTCGTTAAGCAAGTGCGCGATGGCCCGCTGGGTGACGGAGGAGACCGGCATGCCCAGTACGCTGCGGACCTCGCGCAAAGCCTCGGCGGTCGCTGGCGAGGCGACGACGTAGCCCGCGGCGAGCTCTCGCGACAGCAGCGTTGAAAACGTGCCGAGGGTGAGCACGTCCGCGCGGGTGGCCAGCGAGGACAGCGCAGGCTGCGGGGAGATACGGTAACGCAGTTCAGTGTTGAAGTCGTCCTCGATTACCACGGTGCTGGTGCGCGCGGCCCACTCGAGCAACTCCACACGGCGGGCGGCGGGCATAGCGCCGCCGAAAGGGTAAAGGTGCGACGGGGTGACCAGCAAGGCGTCGAGGGAGTCGGGGAGTTCGTTGACCACCATGCCGTCGGAGTCAGTTACGCATTCCACGACCTCGTGGCCGGCAAGCGGGATCACGCGACGCAGGCCAGGATGCCCGGGGTCTTCCACGCCGACCCGCAGGTTAGGGCCGAGAGCAGTCAGGATGCACATGAGCCCCTCGCGTGAGCCGCCGGTGGCCACGATCTGGTCCGGGGACACGCGCATGCTTCGGGCGAGGCGGAGGTGCTCGGCCACGGCGTGGCGCAGCTCGGGCTCGCCGGACTTGTCCACGGTGTTGCCGGGTTCCGCGGCTGCCTCGCGCCACGCCTTTCGCCACGTTGCAGGGCGGATCGTGCCCGCGCTGCCGGGCGAGGGCTTTAGGGAGATTCGGGCCTTCGGGGTTGTGCGGGCAGGCGTGTCGGCGATGGGCTCGGGCAGAGGCGTGACGACGGTGAGGTCTGGGTGGATCCGCGTCGGTGCGCCCTGGCTGGTCAGAAGGTAGCCCTCGCCCTCGAGCTGGTCGTAGGCGGTCACCACACTGCCGCGGGAGACGCCGAGTTGTTCGGCGAGCGCGCGGGTGGACGGGATGGCGTCGTTAGGCGAAAGTGCGCCTGTGGCAACGGCGTCGCGAATGCCCGCGGCGATCTGCGCGGGGATGGGCGTTGGGTGGTCGAGGGAGACATGCAGCAGCATCAACTGGTCCAAAGAAATTAAATAGAACTGGCACTTGGAATCTACCAGTTGGCGGGGCAGACTAAGCGGTATGTCTGATGTAGAACAGCTGAACCAGAAATTCATCGGCGGCGTGATCATGGACGTGGTCACGCCCGAGCAGGCCAAGATCGCCGAGGATGCAGGCGCGTCCGCCGTCATGGCGCTGGAGCGCGTGCCTGCCGATATCCGCGCCCAGGGTGGTGTGGCCCGCATGTCTGACCCGGATCTCATCGAGGGCATCATCGACACCGTCGACATCCCGGTGATGGCCAAGGCCCGCATCGGCCACGTGGTGGAGGCGAAGATCCTCGAGCACCTCGGCGTGGACTACATCGACGAATCCGAGGTGCTCAGCCCGGCCGACTACGTCAACCACATCGACAAAACGGATTTCTCGGTGCCGTTCGTGTGCGGCGCCACCAACCTGGGCGAGGCGCTGCGCCGCATCAACGAGGGTGCGCAGATGATCCGCTCCAAGGGTGAGGCCGGCACCGGAGACGTTTCGGAAGCCACCAAGCACATCCGCACCATCAAGGGTGAAATTGCGTCACTGCAGGCGATCTGGAACAGCAACCACGACGAGCTCTTCGTCGCGGCGAAGGAGCTGCAGGCGCCGTACCAGCTGGTGGCCTACGTGGCTGTGCACGGCAAGCTCCCGGTGCCGCTGCTGGTTGCCGGCGGCGTTTCCACCCCGGCCGACGCGGCGCTGATGATGCACCTCGGCGCTGACGGCGTGTTCGTCGGCTCCGGCATCTTCAAGTCCGGCAACCCGGAGGCCCGCGCCAAGGCCGTGGTCAAGGCGACCCAGAACTGGAACGACATCGCCGCCGTGACCGAGGCGTCCCGCGGACTGGGCGAGGCGATGGTGGGCATTAACGTCGCCGACCTCCCGGCGCCGCACCGCCTGGCTGAGCGCGGATGGTAGGCCTCGAAACGCGTAAAGCTCGTTACCTGCACCTCGTTATTGCCCTCTGAGAGGCGATAAACGATGTGCGAGTAACGAGCTTTTGCTTAGCGACGCAAGCTCCGCCTAGCGCACGTCCCCAAACTTGCGCACGACCCAACGGCTGATGGCGATAAGCGCCACGCCGAGTGCGATGGTGATCGCGGACAGAGTGAGGAAGAAGGTGCGCTCCGCGGTGGCGTCGTCTGGGTTATACAGCGAGCCAAGCACGCCGGATAGCGCGGTACCCATGGATACGGACATCAGCCACACCGCGAACAGGCGCGACTTGAACGCCACCGGGGCGACCTTGGTGGCCAGCGAGTTACCGACAGGGGAGAGCAGCAACTCGCCCATGGTGAACAGGAACAGGATCAGCACCAGTACAGCAAGCGGGGTGGAGTTTCCGCCCTTGCCCACATACGGCAGGAAGATGAACAGCGACAGGCCGATGATGATGTTGGCCACGCCGAACTTCGTGGCAGAAGCCCACTGGCGCTCGCCCAGTTTCGTCCACATGGCGGCGAATATCGGGGCGAAGATGATGATGAACAGCGGGTTGAAGGACTGCACCTGTGAGGGCTCGAGTTCAGTCCAGAAGAAGTCCAAATTGGCTCGCTGATCCGTGTACAGCGCCACTACAGTGAACTGCGACTGGAAGATGGCGAAAAACGCGACAGAGCCGGCGAGCAGCGGGATGTAGCCGGTCAGGCGCGACTTCTCGTGGGCGGTGACCTTGTCGGAGGCGAACATCTCCCACAGCAGAATGACCGTCGCAGCAAGGGCGATGGCGAAGACAACCCAGCTCAGCAAGTCCAGCGGCAGGATGCCCGTGGTGAGCAGACCGACCACGATCGCGGCAACGGCAAGCGCGCCGAAACCTACGGGTGCCCATTTCGAGCGCGGCAGCGGGTTGGGCACCTCGGAGCCGGCGGCGCCGATGGTGGATTTGCGCATGAGCATGTACTGCACCAGGCCGATAGCCATACCGATGGCGGCCAGGCCGAAGCCCCACTGGAAGCCAGCCTTCCCCCACACTAAGCCCGTAAGCCAAGGGCCGAGCAGGCCGCCGATGTTGACGGACATGTAGAAGATGGAAAAGCCTGCGTCGCGGCGCGGGTCCTCGCGGGTGTACAGGTCGCCGAGCACCACCTGGGTCGCCGTCTTCACGCCGCCGGAACCGATGCCGATGCACACCAGGCCGATGGCGAGTCCCGTGGCGCCCGGAACGAGGGCGAGCACGACGTGGCCGATCATGACCAGGATCGCCGAGTAGAACAGGGTGCGCTCGGCGCCGAGGATGCGGTCGCCCACGAAGGAGGCGAGCAGCGCCATCATGTAGACGAAGCCGCCGTATGCGCCAACCAGGCTCAGCGCGGTGGGCTCGTCGATGCCGAGACCACCCTCGGTTGCCGAGTAGTACATGTAGTAGGCCAGCAGCGCCTGCATGCCGTAGAAACTGAAGCGCTCCCACAGCTCAATGCCGAAGAGGTTGGCCAGCCCCCAGGGCTGGCCAAAGAATTTGCGCTCGGTCTGCGGCACGGCCGCACCGGGCTGTGTTACGGAAGTCATACTCAAATAAAATACGTCGCATCGTATTATTTTCCAAACACGGACACGCCTGTAGGCTCGTTACCTATGACGCGTTACTTGGGAACCGAGACGGAGTACGGCATCACCTGCCCGGACAATCCGCAGATCAGCCCGCTGGTTACCTCCACGCACGCGGTGGTTGCCTACGCGGCGCTGCGCACTCAGGCCCGCACCCGCTGGGACTATGCGGAAGAAGCCCCGCTGAAAGACGCCCGCGGCTTCGACCTGCAGCGCTACCGAAGCGTGCCGGTTGTGGACGCGAACGCGATCGGGGTGGCCAACGTGGTCACCACCAACGGCGCGCGCTACTACGTCGACCACGGGCACCCGGAATACTCCAGCCCGGAATGCTCGAACGCCTTCGACGCCATGGTCTTTGATGCCGCCGGCGACATCGTCCTCAACGACGCCGCCGCCTGCATACGCGAGCTGTGGGAGCAGCAGGTCTCCGTGCTGGCCAAGCACGAGCCGTGCCCGCCGCTGAAGTTCTACAAAAATAACGTCGACGGCAAGGGCCGCTCCTACGGCAGCCACGAAAACTACCTGTATTCGCGCCACACCAACTTTGAAAACCTCACCCAGGCGCTGATCCCGTTCTTCGTCGCCCGCCAGGTCATCATCGGTGCGGGCCGCGTCGGCATCGGTCAAGCGTCGGAGAAGCCGGGCTTCCAAATCTCCCAGCGCGCGGACTACTTCGAGCAGGAAGTTTCGCTGGAGACCACGCTCAACCGCGGCATCGTCAACACGCGCGACGAGCCACACGCACCCGAGGAGGAATTCCGCCGCCTGCACGTCATCGTGGGCGATGCGAACATGAGCCAGTTCTCAAACTTCCTCAAACTCGGCATGACCTCGCTTGTGCTCGACGCGATTGAGTCTGGCGTGGATTTTTCGCACCTGCGCCTGAAAGACCCGGTGGGGGACATCAAGGCAGTCAGCCACGACCCCACGCTGCAATACGAGCTTGAGCTTGTCGACGGCCAGAGGTTGTCAGCGATCTCCATCCTCCGTGAATACAGGGCTGGCTGCGAGGGGCGCAGTGACGTCGATAAGCAAGTGCTCAAGATGTGGGGCGAGGTCCTCGACGATCTCGAGCGCGACCCGCTGTCCACCGCCGACCGGCTGGATTGGACGGCGAAGTGGGCGCTGGTGCGCAGGTTTGAGCAGCGCGGCGCAACCCAGGCGAAGCTGCAGGCGATTGATTTGCAGTACGCGGACATCGATCCAAAGACGTCCCTGTACCACGCGCTGGTGCGCAAGGGAGCGATGCGCACGATGGTTAGCGCTGAGGAGATCGCGCGTGCCGCGGTGCACCCGCCGGAGGACACCCGCGCCTACTTTCGGGGACGCGCCGGCGAGAAGTTCGCCGAGGACCTAACGGCGTCGAACTGGCAGTCCATGCTGTTTACGGTGGACGGGCAGCTCTACCGGGTACCGCTGGACCTGCTGGGCAGCCACACGAAAGCGGACGTGGGGGAGTTAATCGAAAACTCCGCGACAACACGCGAGCTGTTGTCCGGCCTGGGGCTGCCCCCAGAACGCTAAGGTTGCATCTATGGCTACGCAACAGACACACGCTTCCGGCGGCGGGGACAACCACGGCGAGGACGTCGCCGCGGAATCGGCCGGCCAGGCCCAGATCAACACCTCCGGCACCGACGACCTGCTCGACGAAATTGACGCGCTGTTGGACACAAACGCGGAGGAGTTTGTGAAGTCGTTTGTGCAGAAGGGCGGGCAGTAAGCTGACCACCAGCTACCCGCGCCGAGTCATGGGCGTGGAAACGGAGTTCGGCGTGGCCGCCTACGACGGCTCACGTCAGGTGCTCACGCCCGAAGAGGTCGCGCGCTACCTGTTTCGCCCGGTGGTCGCGCAGCACCGCAGCTCCAACGTGTTCACCTCAAACGCTTCGCGCCTGTACCTGGATGTGGGCTCGCACCCTGAGTACGCGACCGCGGAGTGCGATTCGCTGAGCCAACTGCTCGCCTACGACAAGGCGGGGGAGCGGATCTTCCACCAGTTGTCGCAGCAGTGCGATGAGGCGCTGCGTAACGACGGCTTCGCAGGTTCGACCTACCTGTTCAAAAACAACGTGGATTCGCGTGGGAACTCCTACGGTGCGCACGAGAACTACCTGATCAGCCGCGAGCTCGCGCTGAAGTCCTTCGGCCAACAGTTGTTGCCGTTTCTGATCACTCGCCAGCTGATCTGCGGCGCGGGCAAGATCGCGGGGGACAAGTTCGTCATCTCCCAGCGCGCAGACCAGGTGTGGGAGGGCGTTTCGTCCGCCACCACGCGGACCAGGCCGATCATCAACACTCGCGATGAACCTCACGGTGATTCCCACCGGTACCGCCGCATGCACGTGATCGTGGGCGATTCCAACATGTCCGAGCCCACCTTCGCCCTGAAGGTCGGCTCGATGCTGCTGGTTATCGAGATGCTGGAGGCCGGCTTCGACCTGCCGGACATGGAACTGGCGGATCCGATTGCGCACATCCGCGACATCGCCGCCGACCCCACAGGTGCTATCGAACTCACCCTTGCAGCGGGCGGCACCGTCACCGCGCTCGAGGTGCAGCAGCGCACCCTCGAGGCGGCGAAGCGCTGGCTTGAGCAGCGCCCGGATGAGGGCACGCCGAATGAGGAGATGGCGCGGGTGGTGGACCTGTGGGCCCGCGTGCTCGATGCCATTGCCACGCAGGACTTCTCCGGCGTGGACACGGAGATCGATTGGGTGATCAAGCGCAAACTGCTCACCCAGTTCAAGAACCGGCTCGGCTGCGGCTGGGACCACCCAAAGCTCGCCCAGATTGATTTGACGTACCACGACATCAACCCCGAGCGCGGGCTGTTCTACCTGCTGGAGCGTAAGGGGCTCGCGTCGCGGTGGATCGAGGATGCCGCCATCGAGCAGGCGGTGGACAACCCGCCGGCGACAACGCGAGCAGCTGTCCGCGGTGAGTTTCTCACCGCCGTGCGCGAGCGGGGCCTTGCGCATAATGTCGACTGGGTGCACTTGAAGGTCAACCGCCCGGAACCCCGCACCGTGGAGCTGCAGGACCCGTTCGCCAACGCGGACGATGCCGCAGCCGACCTGATTAGCTGGGTGCGGGCGCAAGAAGCAGCAGAAGGGTAGGTCGCGGTGGCCAACGACAAAGACATGGTCGTGCGCCAAGTCGGGCTCACGTTTGCGTTGCTGGCCTCGCCCGCAAAACGCGACGTGGCCTGGGTGCAGACGAATGTGGACGGCTACGGGGGACGCACCCGCGACGCCGCCACCCACCTCATTGAGCGCGACGTGCGCGAGCTGCGCGACCTCGGCGTGCCCGCGCGCTACCAGGACGGCGAAGTCTGGGTGGTCAAGGACCTCTACGAGCTGCCCGCCGTGGACCTGACCGCCGAGGAAGCGTCCGTGGTTGGCCTTGCCGCGGATTTGAGCAAGCCGGGCTCGCTCGGCGAGTTTGCCCGTTCCGGCTGGACCAAGCTCGCAGCCTCGGGCGCGACGCGCTCCATGGACGCGCCGGCGCTGATGAGCGTGTCCAACGACATCTTCCAGCTGCGTCCCGACACCCTGCGCGCGATTGTGAAGTGTGTGCAGGCGAAGCAGCGCATCTCCTTCGACTTCGTCCGCGCCCCAGGCAAGGACCCGGAGCGCCGCGTGGTGGATCCGTGGGGCGTGGTGTCTCTGAACAACCGCGCCTACTTCGTCGGCTACGACATCGAGCGTGAAGACGTGCGCGTGTTCCGCCTGAAAAAGATCTCGGGGCTGAAGAAGGTGCGCCACAGCGACGCGTTCCACGAGCGCGCAGGCGACCTGCAGGCGCTGGTAGAGGAGACGCTGCGCGGCGACCTCATCAGCGCCACCGTCACCGTCACCCGCGGCAGCGGCGAGGAACTCGCCCAGCGCGGCACCCGCGCCTCCAAAGTCGAGACGGGTGGGCAAGACCATGACACCATCACGCTGCGCGACGTGGACCGCGACTGGGCTGTGCGGACCATCGCCAGCCTCGCCGGGAGCGTGGTCGCGGTGGAGCCGGTGCAGGTCCGACAGGACGTCGTTAAGCTGCTGCGCACCGCTGTAGAGGGGAGCGACTAATGGCCGTGGACTTCAAGCGCCAGGAGCGCGTGGTGCGCCTGCTGAACCTGCTGGCGTACTCGTCGAACCACCCGGGGCTGACGCCGATGGAGATCGCCCGCGACCTGGGCGCGGACCCGATGCAGGTGCGCGACGATTTCGAGCTGCTGTTTCTTTCCGGCGTGGGTACCGGCCCCGGCGAGATGATCGACCTGGAGTACTCCTGGAAGGGCGTCGACATCATAGACGACCAGGGGATGACCACCCCGCTGCGTCTTTCCCCGGCGGAGGCGAGCGCCCTGCTCATCCTGCTGGATTCCCTGGAAACCATGCCGGGACTTGTGGACGGCCGCGCGGTGCGCTCCGCCGCGGAGAAGATCCGCGCGGTGACGACGTCGCAGGCGGTCGGCGACGCGGAGCACACCGCTGAAGCCGGCGTCGCTGGCACCGTGGCGGAGGCGCTCGCCGCCAAGCGCAAGCTGCGCATCACCTACTACTCGGCATCCTCGGACACCGTCTCCGAGCGCGAGGTGGACCCCGCGAGCCTGTTCCACCAGTCCGGCGCTACCTACCTTCGCGCCACGGACAGCGGGGAGACGAAGACGTTCCGCCTGGACAGGATCCAGCATGCTGAGCTTCTCGACGTTCCTTCGGAGACCCCCGGCACAGACTTCGACCCGGCGGACCCGTTCGGCATGGCCGAGCAGCCGCAAGCCAAACTGCTGATCCATAAAGAGGCCACGTGGCTTGCGGACTACTGGGACATCAATCTGGAAGATCCGCAAGCGCAGGGCGCATGGCTCCCGGCGACCATGCGCTACGGCAGCGACAGCTGGCTGGTTCGCTTCAGCCTCAGCCAAGCTGACCGGGTTCGCATCGTCGAACCTGCAGGTCTTGCCGCAGAAGCTATGTCGCGCGCGCAACGTGCACTTGACGCGTTAGACTAATCTGCGCGTTACACCGTCTTTGGAAAGGACAACCCATGCCAAGTATTGGATGGACCGAGCTCATCATCGTCATCTTCCTCGTGCTGCTGTTGTTCGGCGCAAAAAAGCTGCCGGACCTGGCGCGTTCCATGGGTCGCTCCGCACGCATCTTCAAGTCTGAGGTCAACGAGATGCGCAACGAAGACGAGGCGGACACCCCGGCACAGCAGCGTCAGATCGACGCTGCGCCGGCACAGGAGACCCGCAGCGCTGCCCAGGAGGCGGATTTCTGGGAGCGTCCGGAGAACAATCCGCGCTAGTTCCGCCTGATGGCACGCACGAAAACTCCCAAGAAGCCGAAGCGAGCGAAGAACCCGGCCGGTGAGATGTCGCTGGTGGAGCACCTCCAGGAGCTCCGGCGGCGAGTGATAATTTCGCTGGCCGCGATCGTCGTCGGCACCATCATCGGCTTCATCTGGTACCAGGCCGCCCCGCCGCGTATGATGCCGCTGGGCGAGATCATCCGCGGACCCTACTGCAACCTGCCGTCGAATGTCCGGGCGGATTTCACTGGCGACGGCGAATGCCGCCTGCTCGCTACCAACCCGTTTGAGATGTTTATGCTGCGCCTTAAAGTGGGCGCTCTCGCTGGGCTGGTCCTTTCATCGCCGGTGTGGCTCTTGCAGATCTGGAACTTCATCACCCCGGGCCTGCACAAAAACGAGCGCCGCTACACGTTCAGCTTCATCACCATTGCGGTGCTGCTGTTCGTCTCCGGTGCGTTGCTCGCGTACTTCGTGCTGGATAAGGGCCTGTACGTGCTGATTACCATGGGCAGCGAGGTCCAGGTCGCCGCACTGACAGGTGGGGAGTACTACAACTTCCTCCTCGCGCTCGTCGTCATCTTCGGCGTCAGCTTCGAGGTGCCGCTGATCATCATCATGCTCAACATGTTGGGCATCCTGCGCTACGAGCACGTCAAGGACAAGCGCCGCCTGATCATCGTGGGCATCTTCGCCTTCGCCGCGGTGATGACGCCGGGCCAGGATCCGTTTTCCATGGTGGCGCTGGCGATCTCCATCTGTCTGCTGGTGGAGATGGCCTTCCAGTTCTGCCGCTGGAACGACCGCAAGCAAAAGCGCGAGCGCCCCGACTGGATGGATCTGGACGACGAGGAAGCCTCCGGCCCGATTGAGGCGCCGACATCCGTCGGCCCCGCAAGCAGCATCGGGGCGGAGGCGGTTGAGCGCCCGGCACAGGTGCAGCGCGCACCGGAGCGCCAGCGCAACTCCTCGCCGCGGGGCTACGCGGGCGGAGCAGATTTTAGGGACGTACTGTAGGGGGCATGCTTTCCCCCGATCCTGGTACATCGTTTTTGCGGGAATTCGCCGACGCGAAGCCGTTTGCACTCGACGACTTTCAGCTTCAGGCCTGCCAGGCGGTGGAGCAGGACCGCGGCGTGCTGCTGTGCGCGCCCACCGGTTCGGGCAAAACCGTCGTTGGCGAGTTTGCCGTCGCACTCGCCCTGCACCGCGGCACGAAGTGCTTCTACACCACGCCGATTAAGGCGCTGAGCAATCAGAAGTACCACGACCTCGTCGCAGAGCACGGCGAGGACGCGGTGGGCCTGCTGACTGGCGATACCAGCATCAACGGCTCCGCCGAGATCGTGGTGATGACCACCGAGGTGCTGCGCAACATGCTGTACGCGGAGTCTCCGCAGCTGGATCGGCTCACGCACGTGGTGATGGACGAGATCCACTACCTTGCGGACCGGGACCGGGGTGCTGTGTGGGAGGAAATCATCCTCAACCTCGACGATTCCGTGAGCCTGATCGGCCTGTCCGCCACCGTGTCCAACTCCGAGGAATTCGGCGAGTGGCTCGACGCGGTGCGCGGTGACACTGAGGTCATCGTTTCCGAGCACCGTCCGGTGCCGCTGAGCCAGTACATGATGGTCGGCCGCAAGATGTTCCCGCTGTTCGAGCCTGGCACCGGCGGGCGGGTCAACCGCCGCCTCGAGCACGCCATCGAGCGCATAGAGGCGGGCTCCTCCGACGAGGGCCGCCGCGACTTCGAGGAGGGGAGGGGCTTTCGCTCGCGCTCGCGCAGCGGACGCTCGCGCGGCCAGGACAAAGTGCGCCCCGTCGGCCGGCCCGAGGTCGTCTCCGCGCTGCAAGGCCAGGACATGCTGCCGGCGATCGTGTTCATCTTCTCCCGCGCGGGCTGCGACGGAGCATTGTTTCAGTGTTTGCGCTCCCGCAAGGAGCTGACCACGCCTGAGGAGCGCGCGGAGATCGAGCAGATCATCGACGACGGCGTGGAAGGCATCCCCGAAGAGGACTTGGAGGTGCTGAACTTCCGCCAGGTGCGCACCGCCTGGATGCGTGGGTTCGCCGCGCACCACGCTGGCCTGTTGCCCGCGTTCAAGCACATCGTGGAGCAACTGTTCGTTCGCGGCTTAGTCAGGGTCGTTTTCGCCACCGAGACCCTGGCGCTGGGCATCAATATGCCGGCGCGCACCGTTGTGTTGGAGAAGATGGTCAAGTTCAACGGCGAAGCGCACGTGGACCTCACCCCGGGCCAGTACACCCAGCTCACGGGGCGCGCTGGCCGGCGCGGCATCGACCACATCGGCAACGCCGTGGTGCAGTGGGCGCCCGCGATGGACCCGCACCAGGTGGCGGGGTTGGCGTCCACACGCACGTATCCGCTGATTTCCCAGTTCCAGCCCGGCTACAACATGGCCATCAACATGTTGGCCATGAATGGCTTCGACGATTCCATCCGCCTGATCGAGCAGTCCTTCGCCCAGTTCCAAACGGACCGCTCCGTCGTCGGCGAGGTGCGCGACATCGAGCGTCTCCAGCAGAAAGTGCGCTCGCTGCGCTCCAAGCTCGAGCGTGACATCTCCGCCTTCGCTCCGCCGAGCGACGACGCGGCCGCCGAGCTGGTCGAGTACTCCCAGCTGCGTCGAGATCTGTCGGAGGAGGAAAAGCAAGCCCGCCGCGACCACCTGGACAGCCGCCACACCGAAACCATCAAGATCCTCGGCTCGCTGCAGGTGGGTCAGGTCATCGCGCTGCCCAGCAAGCGCAAGCCGGAGCTTGCCGCCGTGGTGCAACCCGCGGGCAAGCCGCACGACCCGCGCCCGTGGGTGACCACGGAGCGCGGCTGGTCCGGGCGCATCGACGCCGCTGCGTTCAAGAACCCGCCACTTGTTGTGGGCCGCATCAAGGTGCCGCGACACATGCAGGACCAGCCGCGCCGCCACGCCCGCAAGGTCGCGTCACTTCTGCACCGGGGCCACTTCAACGCACCGAAACGCCTGCGTGAGCAGTCCCGGGTGCGGCCGAACAAGAAGGTCAACGCGCTGCGTGAGGCCATCCGCAACCACCCGGTGCACGACTGGCCGGCGGCGGATAGGGAGATTCTGGCGCGCACCGCCGAGGAAATCGTGCGCGAGGAGCGCACGCTTGCAAAGCTGGAGCGGCGCGTGGATACCTCCACCGATTCGCTGGGCCGCACGTTCGAGCGCATCATCGGGTTGCTCACGGAGATGGATTACGTTGAGCTTCTCGACGGTGAACCGCAGGTCACCGACGAAGGCGAGCGCCTCTCCCGCATCCACAACGTCTCAGATCTTTTGGTCGCGCAGTGCCTCAAGCGCGGCATTTGGGACAACCTGGACCCGGCCGAACTCGCCGGTGTGGCCTCCATGGTGGTTTTTGAAAACCGGCGTGCCACCGGCGGCAGCCCCGAAGCCGCGACCGACGCCATGGCTGACGCGATGAACGAGACGATGCGCATCTACGGCGAGCTGGTTGCCGACGAGCAGCGCCACAGCCTGCCCGCGACCCGTCTGCCGGACCCCGGGTTCTGTCTGTCCATCCATCAGTGGACCGCCGGTGCGCCGCTGGGCTACGCACTGGCCGCGGCGGCGGAATCGGGCGCCGAACTTACTCCCGGGGACTTCGTGCGCTGGTGCCGCCAGGCGATCGACCTGTTGGAACAGATCAAAAAGACCGGCTATTCGGACCAGATCCGGGACAACGCCAACCGGGCTGTTGACGCGATCCGTCGCGGCGTGGTGGCGATCGGCAACTAGAGCCCCCGCAGCGACCGCGCCAGCCCCCGCGGCCACAGCGACACGGTGGCGATGCGCAGGTTCGTGCCGCCCGGATCCAGGATGAGGGATTGCACGCCAACGACCTTTCCCCCGACCAGC
This sequence comes from Corynebacterium afermentans subsp. afermentans, assembly GCF_030408355.1. NCBI lineage: Bacteria > Bacillati > Actinomycetota > Actinomycetes > Mycobacteriales > Corynebacteriaceae > Corynebacterium > Corynebacterium afermentans. The sequence goes on along the minus strand of NZ_CP046606.1, from coordinate 1,210,157 downwards.
ACAGGACCGCCGGAGTCGCCCTTCACTGCAGGTGGGTTGGCGTAGACCACTCCGGCCGGACGCACCCTTGTCACACGCTTCCTGGACCAGGACACCGGAAGCGTGCCCAGGTAGACACCCGGCCGCGCCTGGACGCTGCGAGCCTGACCGCCGTATCCGAGAGTGAGCGTACGGGCGAACAAGCGCGGCGACGGCCCGAGCTCGAACGGAGTAGCCTCAACTCGATCCGGCAGCCGGACGAGTGCGACATCCGTGCCGGCCAGAATATTGAGACTGTCGACGGGGAACACGGAGCCGTCGATACGCACCCGCGCCCCTGTATGCAGGCGTTCACGGAAGAAATGCGCGCATGTGAGCACGATGTCGGGGGCGATGAGCGCACCCGAGCAGTAGCCGCCACCCGGAGCGCTGAGGCGGGCGACGGAGCGGTTCAGGGCAGGCAACACGGTCACGATGCTAGCGCTCTACCATGGCGCACATGACTGCATTCGACTCTGATACGTACACCGCACGCCGCCAGGAAGCCGTCGAGTTGGTCAAACAGCGCGGTCTGGGTGGGCTGGTCATCGGCACCGGCGCCGAGTTCGCCTACCTCACCGGTTCCTGGACTTCCTCGCACGAGCGGCTCACCGCGCTGGTGATCGCGCCTGGCGGCACCACCGTGGTGGCACCGGTGACCGACATTCAGTCGCTGGGACTGGAGGGCGCCACAGACGTCGAAGTGATTGGCTGGCGCGACGGGGAAAACCCGTACAAGCTGGTAGCGGACACGCTTGAAGACGGCACCGTGGGCCTCGGGTCGTCGCTGACCGCGGACCACGTCTTCGCCCTCCAGGCGCTGCTGCCTGCAACCGAGCTTGCCTCCGACGCGGTGGCGGAGCTGTTCATGGTCAAAGACGACGAGGAGGCCGTCGAGCTGGCAAAGGCCGGCGCAGCCATCGACCGCGTGCACGAGCGCGCCGCTGATCTGCTCCAGCCCGGTCGCACGGAGCGCGAGATCGCGGACGAGCTGCACGCGCTGATCCTGGAGGAGCACGAATCCGTCTCCTTCGTCATCGTCGGCTCCGGGCCTAATGGTTCCGACCCGCACCACGACTTTTCCGACCGTGTCCTCGAAGAGGGGGACCCCGTGGTGGTGGACCTGGGTGGCGCGCTGCCGTCCGGCTACCAGTCCGATTGCACCCGCACCCACGTGGTAGGCGAGACTGCCAAGGCACCGAAGGACTTCCTGGAGGCCTACGCAGTGCTTGAGCGCGCGTTCGACGCCGCGTGCGCTGCCGCCAAGCCCGGCATCACTGCCGGCGAGCTCGACGCCGCCGCGCGCGAGGTCATCGCAGACGCCGGTTACGGCGAATACTTCACGCACCGCCTGGGCCACGGCATCGGCCTTTCCGGCCACGAGCAGCCGTTCATTATCGCCGGCTCCGACGTGGTGCTGCGCGAGGGCATGGCATTTTCCATCGAGCCGGGCATCTACGTGCCAGGCAAGTGGGGCATGCGCATCGAGGACATCGTGCGCATGACCGCGAACGGCATTGAAACGCTCAACCACACCCGCCGCACGCTAGGAGTAAACGATGCCTAGCGCTGCTGGTCAGGGCGCAGTGCTCCTGCTCGGGGCGCGCAGCGACATCGGCGGCGAGATCGCGGCACGCGTCTGCCAGGGCCGTGAGGTCGTGTTGGCGGCCAGGGGGAGTGGGGGCCTGGCGGACGTCGAGAAGCGATTGTTCGCCGCGGGTGCCACAGCGGTGCGAACGTTCGATTTCGACGCCACCGACTTAGACGCGCACCGCCGCATCGTGCGCGAGGCGGGCGATGTCACCACCGCGATCGTGGCATTCGGCATCCTCGGCGACCAGGAGCTCGCAGAGCGCGACGAGCGCGAGGCCGCGCGCATCGCCACTGTGGACTACCTTGCGCAGGTGAGCATGCTTACGGTGCTTGCTGACGAGATGGCACGCGGGGAGATCTTTGCCTTCTCCTCCATCGCCGGGTGGCGGGCACGCCGCGCCAACTACGTCTACGGCTCCACCAAGGCGGGCCTGGACGCGTTTTGCCAAGGCCTGATGGACCGGCTGCACGGCACAGACCTCAGCCTCATCCTGGCGCGACCGGGCTTCGTCATCGGATCCATGACTGAAGGGATGAAGCCTGCGGTGATGTCGGTGACCCCGGATGTTGTCGCAGACGCGGTGGTGGACGCCGCGGCGCGGGGCAAGAGTGCCACGGTGTGGATCCCGCGACGCCTGGCCGTCCTCGCAGCCGTCATGCGCGTGGTGCCGCGGCCGGTGTGGAGGCACATGCCGAGGTAGCCGCCGAGCCAGGTACCCTCGTGGCCATGCCGATTCCTCTTCTCGCATACTTTGTCGTCGAAGCGCTCGCGTTTTTCCTGGTTGCCAAAGCCATCGGTGTTGGCTGGGCGCTTTTGGCGATTTTCGTGCTCATGATTGCCGGCGGCGCCGCAGCCAGCATGGCACTGCGCAACTCGCTGCTGCAGGCCGCACACGGCCGCTCCAGCGTGGGCAAGCTCGCGGGTGATTCCGCGCTGCTCATCGGGGGCTGGACGCTCTCCGTCATCCCCGGCTTCGTCACTTCGCTGATCGGCCTGCCGCTGGTGTTTGGCCCGACGCGCGCGCTGATCCGCAAGACCATGACCAAGCGGGCGCGCGCCGCCGTGGAAAACCTCGGTGTGCGTGTCTACGACGCCACGCCGATGGGGCAGTTCCAAACCAGCTACGGATCCTTCAAGCAGCAAGGCGACACGCAGCCGCAGGAGTCGGTCATCGACGCCGACGAGCTAGAGCAGTGGTACCGCATGGACAGCCCTGAGCGCCCGCAGGACCCGGACGGTGGCGGCGGCAGCGCCGGCGGGGCGCGCTAAATGCCGGCGTTTCTCCGTTTCGGACTCGCCGCCGTTTCCGGCTGGCTGGTCTATCTCTCGTACGAACCTATCGGCCGCTGGTGGGCTGCCGTGCTCGGCATCGCGCTGCTGTGGCTCACACTCATGCCGTGGCCCAGGCGCGCCACCGCTGCTCTGGGCATGGCGGGGGAGGCGCAGGCGCGTCCTTCCGCCCGCTTCGGTGCGCTGATCGGGTTCACGCACGGCTTGTTTTGCTACCTGTTCCTGCTGCCGTGGGTCGGCGAGTTTGTCGGCGTCATGCCATACATCGCACTGGCCATCACGATGGCGCTCTACGCGCTGGCCACCGGCGCGTTCGGCGTGTTGGTGGCCCGCTGGCGCTACGGTGCGTTCACGTTCCCGCTGGTCTACCTGGCGGTCGAGTTCGTGCGTTCCTCGTGGCCCTTCGGTGGCTTTGCGTGGGTGCGCCTGGCGTGGGGGCAGATCAACGGCCCGCTCGCGGCACTATCGGCGTGGGGTGGGCCCGCGCTGGTCACCGTCGCCACCGTGCTCGTGGCGGTCGGGTGCGTCTCGCTTCTCGACGCCGCTTCGCGCCGCGCAGCCGTTGCTGCCATCATCCTGCCGCTGGCTGCCGGCTTGATCGCCAATATCGGCGTGGGAAAGGACAGCTCCACCGTCGACCAGGCACGGGTGGGGGCCGTGCAAGGCAACGTGCCGCGTTTGGGTCTGGATTTCAATGAGCAGCGCCGGGCGGTACTAAGCAACCACGTCAACGAGACCCTGCGGCTCGCGGATGACGCCAAGGACTCCGGCGACAAGTTGGACATGGTGTTCTGGCCGGAAAATGCCTCCGACGTCAACCCGTTCGTCGACACGCAGGCCGAGGCCCTGGTGGGTGCGGCAGTGCGCGGCGTGGATGCGCCGTTGCTGGTGGGCACGCTCACCCGCGACGATGTCGGCGCCCGCAACACCATGGTGGTCTTCGACCCGGAGACAGGGCCAGGCGAGCGCCACGACAAGCGCTTCCTGCAGCCGTTCGGCGAATACATGCCCATGCGCGATTTCTTCCGCAACTTCTCGGATCTGGTGGACTTGGCGGGCGACTTCAAGCCTGGCGACGACAACGGTGTAGTCCACATGGGCGGCATTCCAGTTGGCGTTGCCACCTGTTACGAGGTGGCGGAAGACGAGGCGTACCGCATGGCGGTGCGCGGCGGCGCGCAGATCCTGTCCACGCCGACGAACAACGCCACCTTCGGGTTCACGGACATGACGTATCAGCAGCTGGCGATGAGCCGGATGCGCGCGATCGAAACCGACAGGGCAGTGGTGGTCGTTGCCACCTCGGGTGTCTCGGCGATCGTGCACCCGGATGGACGAGTGTCCCAGCAGACGGAGATCTTCGAACCCGCGCATCTGATCGAGACGCTTCCGCTGCGTACCGGTACTACTCCCGCGGTGCGGTTCGGGCAGGTTTTGGAGTGGCTGATGGTCGCCACCGGTGTGGCGCTGATGATTGCCGCAGCCGTGTCCGCGCGCCAACGTGGGCGCGGGTATGCTCCTACCGGAGAACAACAGCGTAAAACCGAGGAGAACTAGCGCCGTGGCCAACCAGACCCTGGTGATCATTCCGACCTACAACGAGGTGGAGAACCTCCCGCTTATCGTCGAGCGCGTACTGGCTACGAAGGATGCCGTGGACATCCTCGTCGTTGACGACACCTCGCCGGACGGCACCGGTGCGAAGGCCGACGAGCTCGCCGCGGCCCATGACGAGGTCAACGTGCTGCACCGCACCGGCAAGGACGGCCTGCTGGCCGCCTACCGCGCCGGTTTCAACTGGGGCCTGGAGCGCGACTACCAGGTGCTGGTGCAGATGGACGCCGACGGCTCGCACGCACCGGAGGAGCTGCACAGGCTGCTCGACGCGTTGGATAACGGCGCGGACCTGGCCATCGGCTCCCGCTACATCGAGGGCGGGGAAGTGGTGAACTGGCCGAAGAACCGTTTCCTGCTGTCCAAGCTGGGCAACCAGTACGTCTCTCTCGCCCTCGGCACGGACGTGGCCGATATGACCGCCGGTTACCGCGCCTTCAAGCGCGAGGTGCTGGAGGAGTTAGACTTGGATTCCCTGTCTACCAAGGGATACATCTTCCAGGTAGAGATCGCCCACAAGGTGGACAAGCTCGGCTTCGACATACGCGAGGTGCCGATCACGTTTGAGGACCGTAAGCTCGGCGAGTCCAAATTGGACGCCAGCTTCGCCACCGCATCGCTGGCCGAGGTCACCAAGTGGGGTGTTTCGGAGAAGGCAACCTTTGTCAAGGATCTGACCTCCGAGACTGTGCGCCAGCTCGTCTACGCCGTGGAGCACTCGAAGCTTTCCGACGTCCGCCGCACGGCCGCCGACGCTCCCGAGCAGATTGTCAACGCGCTCGGCGAGTTCGGAGCCGTGGCTAAGCACGAGATTGACAACGCCAACCTGGGCAAGCTCCAGTCAAACGCCGCCCGCCGCGTCAACACCGCGATCCACTTGGGCGAGGAAACCGTCCGCCAGGCGCTTTACGCGCTCGGCTTCGACGGCAAGCGGAAGCATTAACGACAGCACATAGGCAAGTGCCCGCCGCCGCGAATTCGTTTCGCGGGGGCGGGCACGTGCGTTACGCCGTCCTGACGCGGCGTTAGCTCTCGTTGGCCTGCTGCTGTTCCTTCGCAATGCGGGCGGCGGTGCGGCGGCGCTTACGCAGCTGCTCAAGGCGCTCCTCAAGCAGGACGTCGAGCTCTTCGATGCTGCGACGCTCTCGCAGCATGTCCCAGTGGGTGCGCGGTGGTTTGGCGGGCTTGGATTCCACGCCTTCGCCCTCCATGAGGGTGCCTACCTGGCCGTTCTTGCACATCCATTCCTCGGGAATTTCGGCGTCGTCCGCAAACGGCACCTCGAACACTTCACCGTTGGGGGTGCGGTACTTTGCCATCCGGCGTGGCGCGAGATCGTGGTCGCGGTCCGTTTCGTAGCTGACTGCGCCCATGCGGCTTCCGCGAAGAACTCGATCAGCCATGGCATTCACCATCCTTTTCAACCCGTTTGTCTTTCAGTCGCTCCAGTATAACGGTGCAGTTCTGGGAATTGTTCCCGGCCACTTTCGCGTAATCGACACATGTAATAGACTAGGTAGCTGTGACGGATAAGCTACGTGCCCTGACCAAGAAGACAGCCACATGCGCCTGGTGCGGCAAGGAGATCCCGGTAAACCGAGGCCGTGGCCGAAAGCGCAAGTACTGCGGACCCTCCTGCAAGCAGCGCGCCTACGAGCAGCGCACCATGCTTGCCGGTACGTCCGTTGAGGAGGACGCGGTCATCCTCAACCGCAACAAGGTCACAGAATACCGCGATCGCCTGTACGCACTGCGGTGCGCCGCGGAGGATATCCGCACGGCAGCAGCGGAAGGGGCAGGCCCTGACGATTTGGCACCGCTTTGTGACGAATTAGTAGAATTGGCTCAGCAACTTGAAAGGCTGAGGTGATTTCCAAGTGGAAAAACGCGCGGCAACCAGCGCAAAGACGCGCACAACCTTAATCGTTGTCGTTTCCATTTTCATCGTCGTGGCGGTGCTCGTGGCCATGATTCCGCTGTTTATGACCCTGTTTAAGGGCGGCGGCGTGAAGACAGAGGGGATTGACGCCGACAACGTGTCCGCAGCCTCCACAGAGCTTGACGGCGAATGGACGGTAACTAACCGCCCGGGCGACAACGTCACATCCGCCGGCTTCACATTTGAAGAGGTGCTGCCGGGCGAGCGCCGCAGCACATCGGCTTCCACGCGCGCGGTCACAGGCTTTGCCACGATTACCGAAGGCACGCTGTCCGCCGGCGAGATTACCGTTGACATGCAGCACTTGTCGTCCGACAGCGACAAGCGCGACTCGTCGGTGCGGCGCCGCATCTTCCACACGGACGAGTATCCGGAGGCTACGTTCAAGGTGACGCAACCGGCTGATGTGTCCGCCGTGCCGGAGGACGGCAGCGTGGGCACCGTAGAACTCACCGGCGAGCTAACCATCCACGGCACGACGAACGAGGTGACGCACGAGTTCGACGTTGCGCGTTCGGGCGACCGTTTGATCGTCGCCGGCGATATTCCGATCAACCGCCTGGACTATGGCGTTGAGACCCCGGAGCTCGTCGCGGCGAAAATCGCCGAGGAGGGCGAAGTGAACGTGCGGATCAACATGACCAAGTAGATGGACTCCTTTACGTAACGTTACGTTAACAGGGATATATGGAAGGCCGCCGGACGCAAGGAGCGTGCGGCGCCCTTCTACTGTTTATTCGTATATAACTGTCCGATAATGTACATTATGTCAAGTAACGTTCCGATGGCCGCGACCACCTACTAGCGGCGTCCTCTCCTGTTTCTCCGCGCGAACGTGATCTGCGCCAGATCGATCATCCCCAGCCGCGCCATCGCCTCACGCAACGCGAACTGCCACACCCACAGGCGGCGGAACACGGCATCGTAGCCGTCGGCCGCCGCGTCGCGCAGCTTGCCGTCGAACGTGACGCGCTGCAGACGCAGCGACGCTGCGAGGTGCTCCGGCGCCGACGTCTGCGCCACGACGCGCAGGTCGGTCTCGCGATCGACTGTCTTGCCAATCTCCGTAACCGTCGAAAAATACAGTCCCGGCCAGATATATGCCCGCAGCGACTCCAGCGCGAGATCCGCCGTGCGGTTGTACGCCTGCGTGCGCACCATCGTTTGCATGGCTGCTCGCCCTCCCTGACCAAGCAGCGCGTCCACGGCAAGCAGGTACTTTCTCTGCTGGCGTTGCGGCATGGTTTCAAACACCTCCATGCTCGCGACCGCGTCGTAAGCACCGCTTCGTTGCTTGGCTACGGCTGCCGGGCCCTCCGCGATGCGGTCCACGGTGACGGATCCGTCTGTGCCCGCGAGAATCAGCCGCTCGCGCATCGCGGCGTACAGACGCGAATCGCGGGTCACGGCATCGACAGTCACCCCGCGCGCAGCGGCCTCGAACGCTAAAGCGCCGCCTCCGGACGGATACTCCAACAGGTGCGTGCCAGATGCCACGTTCAGGCTCTCTAAAATGGCTTCTACGCTGCGGTTTTGAGCGTCCTGCAGATCCGCCCTGTCGGACTCCATGGGCGCCCCAATTTCCGTCACGTCTACGAAATGGTCGCGGGGCTCACGACTTCTGCCTGCGCCTTTAGTGTGCGACTTCATCCGCACCCGTTGCGTGGTGGCCACTCCGGTGGCGAAATGCCCCTGGAACGCGCTGAGTCCATCGCCCGAAAAGTGCGCTACTAGATCCGGCGGCAACTCCCCTGGCGTTGCTGGCCGCACTGCGTCCACGCGGCGGGTGCGCGGGCAGTAGCCGGTACGTAGGAGGGCCGTCAGGACGTCGACAAGCTGCTGCGAACCCCCCGTCGACCACTCTCCCGCCATGTAGCCCTCCGCGAGCCCAACCCACCCGCTCGCCGCGACGCGTTGAAACACCTCAGCGCGCTCAACCGCTATATCTGCGCCGTCTCCTTCGAACGACAGGCCCGCTTTCGCACAAGCACGAGCGAAGCCGGCCTCCGCGAGCCTCGTTCGCAACCTGCCCGGCTTCGGGATATCGGCCACCCCCGGCCACGCGTCTGCATCAACTGGTTGAAGGTGCGCGGGGATGTTCGCGGGAGTGCTCTCGGCCATTCCTCGAATGCTAGTGCGCGCAGCGCTGAGATATGAGGTGCCACGGCGGAGCCTGCCCGCGCAGTTTATCGGCGGGCGCGTACTATGTATGCCGTTCCATCAATAACGTCATTATCCCGAGGAGATATCACTCATGGCCTCTCAGGTGTACCGCCCCGAAGGTAGTCGCCACCACGTTGTCATCGTGGGCGCAGGTTTTGGCGGCGTGAATGCGGCGAAAGAACTCGCAGACGCAGATGTCGACATCACGCTGATCAACAACACCAACCACCACCTCTTCCCGCCGCTGCTTTACCAGGTGGCAACCGGCCTGATGTCCTCCGGCGAAATCACCGGCGATGTGCGCCAGATGTTCGGCAGTCAACAGAACGTCCGCGTTGTTCGCGGCACCGTGGAGACCGTCGATGTTCCGGCGAAGACCGTCACCTCCGTCGAGGGCGACAAGGAGACCACCTTCTCCTACGACTCGCTCATCGTCGCCGCCGGTGCTGGCCAGTCGTACTTTGGCAACGACCACTTTGCGCAGTTCGCTCCGGGTCTGAAGACGTTGGACCACGCGTTTGAGATCCGCGCCCGCCTCATCGCAGCCTTCGAGCGCGCTGAGCTGGCGCAAACGCCGGAAGAGCGCGAGCGTGAGCTGACCTTCGTCATCGTCGGCGCAGGCCCGACCGGTGTGGAGCTGGCCGGCCAGGTGGCCGAGATGGCGCACCGCGCATTCACCTCCGGCCGCTACTCCTTTAGCACCGAGCAGTCCAAGATCTACCTGCTGGACGGCGCGCCACAGGTCCTGCCACCGTTTGGCAAGCGCCTGGGCAAGAAGGCGCAGCGCGAGCTGGAGAAGGCGGGCGTGACCGTCATCCTCAACGCGATGGTGACCAACGTGGACGCGGATTCCGTGACCTACAAGGACATGAAGACCGAGCAGGAGACCACCATCAGCACCCCGACCAAGATTTGGTCCGCCGGTGTTGCCGCTTCCCCGCTGGGCAAGCAGATTGCCGATCAGCTCGGTGTCGAGGCCGACCGCGCCGGCAAGGTTGCGGTCAACGCCGACCTGTCCGTGGGCGACGAGCCGAACCTGTTCATCGTCGGCGACATGATGAACCGCGACCGCCTCCCGGGCGTTGCGCAGGTAGCTATCCAGTCCGGTGCTTACGTGGGCAAGATCATCAAGGAGCAGGTCGAACACGACGTCGCTCCGGAAAACCGCGACCCGTTCGAGTACTTCGACAAGGGCTCTATGGCCATCATCAACCGCTTCAACGCGGTTGTGAAGATGGGCAAGGTGGAAATCACCGGCTTCATCGGCTGGCTGATGTGGCTGGGCGTGCACCTGTCCTTCCTCACTGGCACCCGCAACCGTCTTGTGGCCGCCACCGAGTGGACCATCAACGCGTTCTCGCGCACCCGCCACAACCTGGCGGTGACCGAGGGGCAGCTCGAGGGACCTGAGCTGGACAACGAGAAGTAACCCTTCGTCCTCCCCTGGCGTTTCGCCGACGACGATCCAAACCGGCCCAGAGCCTATCTCCACAGGCCTTGGGCCGGTTCTTTCATGCCATTTTCACCCACGACAGTTGT